>CAKUZD010000004.1 GCA_934718275.1 uncultured Candidatus Melainabacteria bacterium
GCGTTCGCTCACAATGACTATTAATCTTATTGCCCTATTGCCTTAAAGTCTTATTAACTTTTTTATAATCTATGCATATAAGGCTGGATAACTCATCCCGCCAATGTTGAAACCAATCAGCTGGATTGTTTTGCGTTCGCTCACAATGACTATTAATCTTATTGCCCTATTGCCTTAAAGTCTTATTAACTTTTTTATAATCTATGCTTTTTTAGTAGATTTGTCTGCTAATTCAGAATCAACTCTTAAAAATACAGGTTTAATATCTTCTTTTTCAATAAGTTTACCACATTTAATGTTATCAACTGTCAAATCATCTAATTTGGTTTTTAAATCAAATGATAGTTGTTTTGCCATATCAGAAGCAATATTTGGGCAATATGGATAAATTAATGCTGCTATTATGCACATAATATCAAGAACATTGACCAATACTTGTCCGCATTCTGTCATTTTTTCTTCTTTTGCAAGTGTCCAAGGAGCGTTATCTTGAACATATTTGTTAGTCATATCAACTAATGAGTTTATTGCCAAAGCTGCTTCTGAAATTTCAAAATTATCAAAATGATTTTTTACAATTTGAACTGTTCCTAATGCTTTTTTAGCTAAAGGATTTTCTGATTTAAATTCAGGTTTAACTTCTCCGTCAAAGTATTTTACTAGCATAGAAAGAGTTCTGTTTAAAAGATTTCCCATACTGTTTGCAAGATGTGCATTAACTTTTTCTTTAAAATCGTCATCGGAATAATTTCCGTCACGTCCGCAAGGAGCTGATGAAGCCATATAATATCTGAATGCATCAGGATATTCCAAATTAAAAGTTTCTAAAACAGATGTAGGAGAGATTACGTTTCCTAATGATTTTGACATTTTAGATTCGTCAATTGTAATCCAACCGTGAGCAAAAATATGTTTTGGTAACGGCAAATCAAGTGCCATCAAAAAAGCAGGCCAGTAAATACTGTGGAATTTAAGAATATCTTTTCCTATAACATGAACATCACAAGGCCAATATTTTTTGAATTTCTCGGATTGAGTTTCTGTATCATAGCCTAATGCGGTGATATAATTTGAAAGTGCATCAATCCATACATAAATAGATTGTTCCGAATCAGATAATACATCAATACCCCATTGAACATTTGATTTTGCACGGGATACTGAAATATCTTGAATATCTTCTAATTGGTTTAAAACCTCGTTTGCTCTAAATTCAGGTAAAATAAAATCAGGATGCTCTTTTATGTATTTAATAATTGCATCTTTGTATTTTGTTAGTTTAAAGAAATAATTTTCCTCTTTAACAACTTCCGGTTTTTTTAGGTGGTCAGGACAAAGTCCGTCTTCTGTTAAATCTTTTGGATTTAAAAAACATTCACAGCCTGTACAATAAAGTCCTTCATAAGAATTTTTGTAAATATCTCCTTTTTCCAAAAGTTTTTCAAATATGTGTTGAACAATTTTTTTGTGTTCTTCATCTGTTGTTCTAATAAACTGTGAATAGTTTATATCTAAGGCTTTCCAAGCATCTTTGAATTTTTGAGAATTTTCATCGCAAAGTTGTTTTGGCGAAATTCCTTTAGCTGCTGCAGTTTTTTGAATTTTAATACCGTGTTCATCTGTTCCTGTAAGCATATAAACGTCATCACAACGTTGAGTGTAGTGTCTTGTAATAATATCAGATAATATTTTTTCGTAAGCGTGTCCGATGTGTGGAGCTCCGTTTACGTAGTCAATTGCTGTTGTTAAATAATATTTTTCCATATTTTCTCCATTTTTTTCTATATTTTAGCATAAAAATTATTTTCGTTTGAATATTAAATACCTAAATCCTGTATCAATAGTGTATTCTAAACTGTAATTGTTTTGTATAAATTCACAAAAACCAAAAGCATAGTCTTGACAAATGTATTTAAAATAATAATCTTTCATATCAAGATTGTTGAAAATTATGTATTCAGGTTTGTTTTTTTGAAAATGTTCAATAATTTTGTTTTCTCCAAAAGTCTCAATATATAGTGGTAAAAGAGAATTATAAAAATTATCTGATTTTCTATCTGCGAGAAAGTTTATAATCATTCCTTCAGGAAAAATAACTACTTTATCATTTTTTGTAGTTTGTTTGTTTAAAAATTCAATTAATAGGTTTGAACTTTCTGCATAAGCTTTATTTGTATATATTGCGCCTTTTGGTGTTGAAATTTTGTAATTGTTCGATGATTTTGTCATAGAATTTGTTAAAAATGTTAGCAAACTTATAAAAATTACAATAATTGTTGTTGTATTTTCCAATTTTTTAGGCAAATAATTAAAAAGTATTGCAAATACTGCAACTAATGCAATTGAAACATAATAATTTCCATAACTGCCCAAAAGTATTGCCCAAAAAACTTTTGCGCAGATTGCCAGTACAGATGTTGCCAAAATGATTATATCCCAATTTTTTTCTTGTGCAGAGTGTTGTTTTATTAATGAGTATATCAATAATACAAATAACAAGATTGGTAAAAATGTAAATGCTAATTTTACATCAAAAAGATAAAAAAGTGAAATCCAACCGATTGAAGATATGGTAAAAGCTAATTTTTTATTTTTTGGTAACAAATATGTTCCGGAAAGTATTGCTGCAAAAGGAATTCCGGTTTTAGCAAAACAAATTAAATTCATTAATAAAACTTTTGGATGAAAATATATTCCGCTATTTTGGTAAAAATATGTTAGTGTCTTAGTTTTAGCCATTTGAGATGTTGTTAATAATGAATTTAATAAGTCAATTATATTCAATCCTTGTATAAATAAAGTTCCAAAACTTAAAATAGGTATGAAAGTAAAACATAACAATGCTTTCCAATTTTTTGATTTAATTATAAAGAATAAAATTATAAATGCGTAAAACAAAAAATCATATTTGCATGTAATACAAATTCCGGCAAGGAAAGAACTTACATAAAGGTTTTTTAAATCTTTGTTTTCATTGAATTTTACTAAAAAATACAGCGAGTACAAAAAAGCAATCAAACCGTAAACTACTGCCCAAGAATAAGGAAAATGTAAATTAAAAACTCCTGTTGTTGTAATTCCGATAACAATTGTAAAAATTCCTATCGCAAAACTTAAAAATTCAGATAAAAATTTTTGAGCAACAAGATAAATTCCGCTGACAGTTAATAAAGAACAAATTATACCTGCTCCGTAAAGTGTTGAAAGTTTTGCGCCAAAGATTTTATATAGAATTGCATTTATTTGATAAGAAAGAGGTCCATAAATATTAAATAAATCTTTATATAAGACTTTTCCGTTCAAAATTTCTTGTGGATAATAAACTTCTCTGCCATAATCTATTAAAATTCCTGAGTAATGACCTGTGGTTATGAATAGTGTTCCAATGCATAATATTAATAAAAGAATTAAGAGTGATAAAAATAATTTGTTTTCAACAATAAAATTTTTCATATTACAAAATTTAACAAATAAACATATAAAAAGCAATTTTTAACAAGAAAATAACTTTAAATAAATAAGGTAGAATAAAAAAGGGTTATGTTATGTCTTGCAATTGGGCAGGTAATTTAGATATGTTAGCGCAAAACGGTGTTATAGATTTTGATGCCGCTTCATATATAATGGGACAAAATCCAAGGTATGTTGGTAATCCTGCACATCCAAATCCTTTTAACGGACAACCGCCAACAATTACAAATCTTCAGCAACCTAGTATTGATGAATTCAAGCCACAACAAATTGATAAAGATAATTCCCCAAAACTTCCTGCGTGGAAAAAATGGGCTTTCGGTTTGCTAACAGTCGGAACTCTGGCATTTGGGTGTTATAAATTTAAATCAATCAGTTCTTGGGTTAAAAAACAATTTAATAAAATTAGTTTAAAATCTGCAAAATCTTTTGTTGTAAAAGGTTTTAAGAATGTTGGTAAATTCTTTAGTAACGGATGGAAAAAATTTACCGGATTATTTCGTAAAAAACCGTAGTTTCAATTTTTTTTAGTACCTTAGTGGTATTTTTGAACGATTAACCGTTTTTCGTTCATAACCAAAGTTTGCAAGCATTCTACAAGTGCTTGTAAAAAAGATACTTTCATCTAGTGTTGGCCCGATATTTATACAATTAACCGTTTTTTTTAAGAATTTGTATTCAATATATGGAATAAACAAACCATTTTTTTCACAAATTTTGGTTTGTTTTGCAAAATTTGTTCCTGTATTGTTAATAAAAATTATTCTATATTCTTTTTCGTCTTTAAAATGCGGGTTTTTGAAAAATAGACTTATGATACTTAGAATATCAATTAATTCAATCGTAATATCAAGTCGTTTTCCTTTATTTTTTACGCTTTTTATTGCTTTTTCATAAAGTTTATTCCACTTTTCAAATATAAGTTTTAGAACGGTAATTTGTTTTTTCTTTTCATAAATTATATTGCCATATACAGAATTAAATCCTATTTTTTCCATATCCGCAATCAAATCTTTTTTACAAAAACCGATATTATATCCTGTGTATTTTTGACCTTTTGCGTAGTTATTCCAAAGGGTTAAATTGTCTCCATCTGTTGAAAATGAAATAGTGTAATATTCGTGTTTATAGCCAAAATCATTAGAACCGTTAATAATATTTGTATATTTATTATAAAAATGTTCTTTAATTTTTGAAAATAGGGTTTGATTGAGTTCAGGCATTTCATCAATCAATTTAAAAATAAGTTTATAAGAATATGTTACTTCTTCTTTATCGTTAAGATAAAGAGCATTAGAAAATCTAATAGTACCGGATTCTAATATACTTAATAATTTTTCGGGTTTTGTATAATGGTAAAGAATACTATTTGAACCGTCATCAAGGATTTTTCTTATTCTTGGTATTTTTTCCAACAAACCGTCATAATTAATCATAATTTATTCCAAAAAATATAAACAACATTTATATTATAACATATTTTTAGAAAAAATTCAGGTATTCTAATGTTTTAGGAAAAAATCAAATTTTTTATTACTTTTTTTTAATACAATTTGTCAAATAATTAATATGAAAATTGTGAATTATATCCTTTAATCCTACTTCAGAATGGTAATGACGGGTTAAGTATGTTTTTTGGGATATACCAAAAAAACTTTTAACTTTTTCTTTAAAAGAAGGTTTTGGACTTCTCATTTCTACATTTAATTTGTAAAGAGTTTGTCCTGAAAAATGGTTATAATCTCGCTCAGAAGCGTATTTCGTTTTTAATCTTCCAATTACGTCTTTTTCACCTGATGCTAATTGTTTAATTCCTTCAGATTTTTCAAAAGCTTCCAATAGAGCATCATTCCAATGTTTTCCTTTAACAATTATTTTTCCGTTAAAAGATGGGGTATTGTTTTGGTTAGTGTTTATCGGGGTATACGTATTAATGCTATTTATTTTCATTTTATTTGTTCCTTTTTATATTTCTCAAATTAATCATAGCAAAAAAAAGTATATCCTTAAAGATATGTATTTATTTGTTGTTATAAAAAAAGAGGGAATAATCCCTCTTTTAATTTTAAATTTTTATTTTTGTTTTTTAGCAAGTTTTTTTTGTTCTTTTTGAATTTTTTTCATTTGTTTTTCATGTTTTTTATTTGTCATTTTACATTGTTTTAACAATTTGTCATAATATAATTGTTTTTGTTCCGGATTAGATATGGTTTCAGCTTCTTTTAAGCCATTTTCAAATATTAATTTTTTTTCGTACCAACCTTGGTTTTTCATTTTTGTAGTTGAGTGACAAATCATTGGAATACCTACAGGTGCGGTAATCAATAAATCTGTCAAAACAATACCAACTGTTAATTCTGCAATATTTTTACCTCTGCTTGGAAATTGTCTTGGGTTTTGATATTTTTTAGGTACGTATTCTTCCCATACCGGTGCTTTAACATCATTGTCGGTTATATTTTCGGCAATTGCAGCCTGTGAAAAAGCAAGTATTGATACAATAAGTAAGCTTGCTATTTGTTTTTTCATACTTTCACCTCTTTATTTTAATTTTTAATATATTTATTTGTTTTAAACAAATTAATTATTTTTGTCCGTTGAAGGCTTGAATACCAAGATATTTTGCAGCAGAACCAAGTTTTTGTTCTATTCTTAACAGTTGATTATATTTTGCCATTCTATCCGAGCGAGAAGCAGAGCCTGTTTTGATTTGACCACTATTTACAGCAACTGCTAAATCGGCTATAAATGTATCTTCTGTTTCTCCGGAACGATGGGAAATTATAGTAGTGTAACCTGCGGCATGTGCCATTGAGATAGCATCTAGAGTTTCTGACAATGTTCCGATTTGGTTTACTTTAATCAAAATAGAGTTAGCAACTTTTCTTTTAATTCCATCTGCAAGTCTGCGTGTATTAGTTACGAACAAGTCATCCCCAACAAGTTGACAACGAGAACCAACTTGTTGGGTTAACATTTCCCATCCGTTCCAATCTTGTTCAGCCATACCATCTTCTATAGAAATAATAGGATATTTTTTTACCCATTCTGATAGAAAATCAGCCATTTCTGTATTGTTAAAAGATTTTCCTTCACCTTTAAGATTATATTTTCCATCTTCATAAAATTCTGAAGATGCAACATCAAGACAAATTTTTATTTGGTTTGTGTCATATCCGGCTCTATCAATAGCTTCAAGAATTACTTCAATTCCTTCTGCATTTGATTTTAGGTTTGGAGCAAAACCGCCTTCATCTCCTACAGATGTTGCCATCCCTTTATTTTTGAGAACATTTTTTAATGTATGGAAAACGTTACAACCCATTTCTATTGCGTGAGAGAAACTTTCTGCACCTACAGGTGCAATCATAAACTCTTGAAAATCAATGTTGTTATCAGCGTGAGCTCCACCATTTATAATATTCATCATTGGAACCGGAAGTGTTAATGCATTAATTCCGCCTAAATATCTGTATAATGCCATATCATAAGCTTTTGCGGCAGCTTTTGCAACGGCAAGTGATACTCCTAAAATAGCATTAGCACCAAGTTTTGATTTATTTTCTGTTCCATCCATATCAATCATGAATGTATCAATTTCTTTTTGGTGAGAAGCTTTTTCTCCAATAAGCTCAGGGGCAATAATGTTGTTTACATTATCAACAGCTTTTTGGACACTTTTGCCCATATATTTTGATTTGTCGCCATCACGAAGTTCCAGTGCTTCAAAAATTCCGGTAGAAGCTCCCGATGGAACTGCAGCTCTACCTTTTATTCCATTAGTAAGTTTTACATCCACTTCAACAGTTGGATTTCCTCTTGAATCAAGTATCTGTCTTGCATAAACATCTTCAATAAATGTTGACATAATTATCTCTCCTATACCATTAGTAAAGTTTTCATGCAATTTTGTCATAAATTATTTTACTTTTCAAGTGGTACTGTTATTTTTAATGAGGGTAATTATGGTTAGTTTTAAATTATATTCTGTTTAAAATTTCGTCAAAACTGTCGCCACCAAACTTCATAAGTATTTCATCAATTAAAACGCATGCAATTCTATTTTCTGCAACAACAGAACAAGCTTCCACGGCACAAGTATCAGAACGTTCAAAGTGAGCCTCTGTTTGTTCCAACGTTTTAGCATCAACAGTATTAAGCGGTTTTCTTAATGTCGGAATAGGTTTCATTATGGCTGTAACTACTATCGGTTCTCCATTTGTCATTCCGCCTTCAATTCCGCCTGCATTATTGGTTTTGCGAATAATTTTTCCATCTTCTGAATACATTTGATCATGATATTCACTGCCAAACATTTTATAAGCGTTATAATTGCCTATCGAAACAGATTTTATGGCAGGAATACTCATTACTGCTTGAGCAATTTTGCCATCCAACATTCTATCCCAATGAACATAAGAACCAAGTCCAACAGGTAAATTTTTAAATATTACTTCAAATTTACCGCCAAGAGTATCTCCTGCCTCTTTAGCTTTATCTATTTCATTATGAAATTCTTCTTCTGTTTTTCCGTTTCCGATTTGAATAATTTTTGATGTACAATTTATGCCGAATTTTTTCAGCATTTGTTTTGCGATTGCACCGACAGCAACTTCAATAGCTGTTTTTCTGGCGCTTGAGCGTTCTAAAATATTTCTTAAATCTGTTTGATTATATTTTATACTTCCTGCGTAATCCGCATGCCCCGGGCGATATTTTGAAAAAGATTTTTCTTCCGTAAAATCTGCCGGATTAGTACTCATAATTTTTTGCCAATTTTCAAAATCTTTGTTTTGAATAACTAAAGTTATTGGAGAACCTAAAGTTTTTCCAAATCTGACACCTGATGTGATTTCTACAGTATCTGATTCTATTTTCATTCTGCCACCACGACCGTAACCGCCTTGTCGCCTTTTAAGTTCAGAATTTATAAAATCAATATCTATTTCAAATCCAGCAGGAATTCCTTCTATTATTGCTGTTAAACATTTCCCGTGGCTTTCGCCTGCTGTTAAAAATCTATATTTGTTCATTTATTCAATATTCTATTGTTTTTTTATTTCGCGTATCTCAAGAAGATTTGTTCTTTAGTTTGCATTAATTCTTCTGTAATCTGCCATTTTCCATTTATTTTCTTAACTATCATATATGTTTTAAGCTTATATGTTTCGCCTTTAGGTTGTCTCAAAGAACTTACTTTATAAGAACCATTACCAAGAGAAGTTACTTTTATGTCTGTATAAGTATTTTTATAACCCCTCATTTTAGCCCCTGCTTGTCCTATTTTCATCTGTTTGATATAAGTTGCAGTATTTGTGCTGACATTTACCAATTGACCGTTTGGTTTTATAACTTGTCTGATAATTTTTGCATTTGGTGAATACATTGTTGCAACTGTCGGACTGTAAGAATTTGCAGCGTTAACATAACTGTGGAAAAAATTTAATGCATCTTGAGCTGTTTCTGCAAAAGCTTGTAAACCTGTCATTAAAAACATTGTAAAAATAATTAATATAGATAATATTTTTTTCATTTTGATTTCCTCTTTAGTACTACACATTCATATAACGATTTTAATTCCTAATTTGTTCATTCTAATTATATCATATAAACGTTGAATGTCATTATACTGAATATGTAGTAGTATAAGTTAGTATGAATGTGCAAATTTTGTCAGAATATTTGGATTTTCTTGAAATAGAAAAAGGCTTGAGCGAAAACACTCTCGAGGCCTATGAGAGAGATTTGGAAAGTTTTTTTGAGTTTTGTAATGATATTGATATAGAACAAATTCAACGAACTCAAATAAATTCTTATGTTAGAAATTTGCATGAAAAAAAATATTCACCAACAAGTATTATGCGAAAAATTGCCTCTTTGCGCGGATTTTTCAAATGGGCTTGTGCAAATGAAAAAACTAAATCAAATCCGACTTTAACTTTAGAACAGCCCAAAATTCCGCAAAAACTTCCAAAGGTTATGACAATTGAAGAAATAAATTCTATACTAAATCAAAATTTGAGTAAACTACATAAAATGATTATAGAATTATTGTATGGTTGTGGTTTAAGAGTTTCGGAACTTGTAAATCTTAAAATAAATGATTACGATTTTAGCGGAAAATATCTTCAATGTACCGGAAAAGGTTCTAAAGATAGGATTGTACCCCTTGGGAAAAAAGCAATAAAAGCAATCAAAGAATATTTACCCGAACGAGATTATAATATTCAGAAATATAATCTTAAAACAAAACAATTACTAATAAATGATAAGGGAAAACAGGTTACACGTCAGGAAGTTTATACATTTGTACATGAACAGGGCAAAAAATTGCACAAAGCGATTTCTCCGCACACACTACGCCATACATTTGCAACGCATTTACTTGAAAATGGAGCCGATTTAAGAGTTGTTCAGGAACTTTTAGGGCATAGTGATGTTTCTACAACTCAATTATATACTCATATAAGTAAAAAAAGATTGAAAGAAGTTTATTTTGCTATAAACGGATGATGCGGAGAAGGATAGTAAAGGATTATAAAAATAGTTATTGTGGGCGAAGCGAAGAATTTTATAAACACTTTCCCAAACTATGTTATGTTTTGGTTTCGCCTAAATTGGAAAAAATTCCCTATTATTCAAAAAGTGAAAAATTTAAAATATTAATTTTTTGTTTATTTTTTTTATATTCTCAAAAATCAATGTTATAACGTATATAGTTAAAGAGAAATAAATGAAAAGGAGATAATTAAATTATGGCAAAAACAATTGGTATTGACTTAGGTACTACAAACTCAGTTGTAGCTGTTATGGAAGGTGGTAAACCTACAGTTATTGCTAACGCAGAAGGTTCTCGTACAACCCCTTCTATCGTTGGTTTTTCGAAAACAGGTGAAAAATTAGTTGGACAATTAGCTAAACGTCAAGCTATTCTTAATCCGGATAAAACAATCGCTTCTATTAAAAGACACATGGGCGAAGATTATAAAGTAAATATTGATGGAAAGGATTACACTCCACAAGAAATTTCAGCTATGATTTTAAGAAAATTGGCTGATGATGCTTCTAACTACTTGGGAGAAAAAGTTACATCTGCAGTAATCACTGTTCCTGCATACTTTAATGATGCTCAAAGACAAGCAACTAAAGATGCCGGTAAAATCGCAGGTTTAGATGTTCTACGTATCGTAAACGAACCGACAGCAGCAGCTTTGGCTTACGGTCTTGAAAAAGATAAGTCAGAAAAAGTTCTTGTATTTGACTTAGGTGGTGGTACATTTGATGTATCTATTCTTGAAATAGGTGATGGTGTTCACGAAGTTCTATCTACATCAGGTGATACACACTTAGGTGGTGATGACTTTGACCAAAAAGTTATGGATTGGATTTGCGAAGAATTCAAAAAACAAGAAGGTATTGACCTTAAAGGTGACAAACAAGCTATGCAACGTGTTAAAGAAGCTGCAGAAAAAGCTAAATGTGAATTGTCATCAGTTATGGAAACAAATATTAACTTACCATTCATTACAGCAGATGCAAATGGTCCTAAACACTTAGATTTGAATTTAACAAGAGCTAAATTTGAAGATTTGTGTCGTGACCTTTTGAACAGATGTAAAGTTCCTGTAGAAACAGCATTAAAAGATGCAGGTATTACAAATAGCGATATTAATGAAGTAGTTCTTGTTGGTGGTTCAACACGTATCCCTGCAGTTCAACAATTGGTTAAAGAATACACAGGAAAAGAACCTAACCAATCAGTAAACCCTGATGAAGTTGTTGCGGTTGGTGCTGCAATTCAAGCAGGTGTTCTTGCCGGAGAGGTAAAAGATATTGTTCTACTTGATGTAACTCCGTTGACATTGGGTATTGAAACATTAGGTGGCGTTATGACTCCTTTAGTTCAAAGAAACACTACAATTCCGGTTTCTAAATCCCAAGTGTTCTCAACTGCAGAAAATAATCAAACAGCAGTAGACATTCATGTTCTTCAAGGTGAAAGACCTATGGCTCGTGATAACAAATCATTAGGTATGTTTAAACTTGATGGTATTGCACCTGCTATGCGTGGTATTCCTCAAATTGAAGTTACATTTGATATAGATGCAAACGGTATCGTAAATGTTTCAGCTAAAGATAAAGCTACAAATAAAGAACAAAAAATAACAATTACAAATTCTTCTAACTTGTCTGAACAAGATATTGACAAAATGGTTAAAGAAGCAGAAGCTAATGCTCAAGAAGACAAGAAGAAAAAAGAAGAAGCTGAAATTAAAAATAATGCATCAAGCTTAATCAGTTCTGCTGATAGAGTTGTTAAAGATTTTGAAGGTAAAATTGACGCAGCTGACAAATCTAAATTAGACGAACAAAAAGCAGCATTACAAAAAGCATTGGATGAAAACAAACCTGCAGAAGAATTGAAGAAATTATCTGATGAATTGCAACAAACAGTATTCAGTATTTCTCAAAAAGCTTATGAAGCTGTTCAAAAAGAAGAACAATCAACTGCAAGTTCTGAAAATGCTTCTTCATCAACAGAAGATAAGAAAAATGATGATGATGTAATTGATGCAGAATTTACTAAAGAATAATGTTTAGAAATAAGTAAAAAATAAAAAAGCCTTGGGTTTTGATAAATCTGAGGCTTTTTTGTGCTTATTTTTATAATAAGAATTCTCTAATAATATTTATGGTAAAATTATACAGTTGAAAAAAGGGAGAATTCTATGGAAAAATTTTTTGCTTATATAAAAAAACATGGTGACTTATTTACATTTTTAGGTTTGCTTGTAATATGTTATTTTATTTTCTTTTTTAATATCGGAAACTATCCTTTGATGGATGTTGACGAAACAAGATATGTTTCTATGGCTAGAGACATGTTTCATTTTAAAGATTATTTGACATTATATCTGAACGGAGAATTTTTCTTTGAAAAACCTCCTTTATATTTTTGGGGAGAATGTCTTTCTTTTGCTATTTTTGGAAAAGTTACAGAATTTACGGCAAGATTTCCGGTAGCTTTATATGGAACTCTTTCAACTTTATTATTATATTTTACCGGTAAAAAAGTTGTATCCAGAAGATATGGGGTAATTTCGGCTCTTATACTTGCAACAACTTTAGAATTTGTTATGCTTGCAAAATTTGCAATACTTGATATTGTCGTAACGACTTGTGTCGGATTTTCAGTAATGTTTGGATTTTTAACACAATTTGTTCAAGATAAAAATAAAAAATATATGTGGTGGTTATTTTATATTTTTTCAGGTTTAGCTGTAATGGCTAAAGGAATTCCGGGATTTGTTGTTCCGTTTGCGGTAATGTTTTTTGTTACAATTGCAAATAAAACATTCAAACAAATTTTTAAACCTCAATATTTTTTAGTCGGATTTTTGTTATTCTTTTTAATCGTTTTACCTTGGCATTTAATAATGTTCAAAATACATGATCCGTTATTTTTCCATGAATATATAATTAAACATCATATTGAAAGATTTTTTAACTCTAACGAAATTGGGAGAGAACAGCCTTTCTATTTTTACTTTTTAACAGTATTATGGGGACTTGTTCCATGGATTTTTTCAGTATTAGCTGTAGGATTTACAAAACTAAAAGCTCTAAAGAACTTTAAAAAATTCAGTGTTGCAGAGATGTCTAATTCTCAAAAATACCTGTTTTTTAATACAATTGCATTTTTTGTAACAATGTTGTTCTTTTCATCATCAAGTACTAAATTGATTACATATATTCTGCCTGTTTATTTCTTTACTGCTTGCATAATTGGTTTTGTATGGGAAGATTATATTTTTAATAACAAATACCAAAAACCTATAAACATTACTGTTTATATTTTAGGTGGAATTTTTATAGTAGCAGGAATTTTGGCTTGTTTTGCTCAATTTGTATTGCCTGCTCAAATATATTCAGATATACTAATGGTTAAATGGTTTAGTATTATTCTTGTTTTGTCATTTGGGATATCAAGTGTATTTTGTGCAATAAAAAATTCTCCAAAAGGTGTTTTTGCATGTTACGTTTTATTTATTTTGGTAACATCTGCTTTTGGAACAAAATTATTTTATAATATGGATTACCAATTTGGACAAAATGATTTGATGCGTTTTGCTAAATATTCACAAGAGAATGGCAAAAAAGTTGTTGTTCTTAATGATGCGAGAAAATATTCTGTTGTTTACTATTATGGTATACCAACAGATATGGATAACAGAAATGTTTTGTTTGTATCTTTAGACGATAAAGAAGAAATGGCAAAATTTGAAAAAATTCTTGATGATAAAAATGTCTATGTAATTATTCGAAAAAAACAATATCAAGAAATTGATGAAAAATTGAATTTTGATGTGATATTAGAAGGTAGAAAACACTTGCTTGTTAAGGTTCACTAATGCTAAAAAGATACGAAAAATTTTTAGAAGAAATTTTAGACCCAAAACTTGAAAAATATTTTGAAGAACAGTGCGAATTTATAAAATGCAAAGAGGGCTGTTCTTCTTGTTGCGAAGTTGGAGAATATCCGTTCTCGAGATTGGAACTTGAATATTTAATGTCAGGTTTTGTAAATCTTCCATTTGAGACAAAACATATAATCAAAGAAGAAATTAAACGGCTAATGCGAGAACAACCAAAAATGTACAAATGTCCTTTTTTGATTGATAAAAAATGTTGTTTATACAAATACAGAGGAATTGTTTGTAGAATACACGGATTAGCTTGGTATGATGAAATTGAAAACAGAATAAGGCTTCCATATTGTGTAAATAAAGGACTGAATTATGTATCTGTTTTTGATAGAGAAACCGGAGCTGTATTTTTGGATAACCCAATCACAGAACGATTGAGGATAGATACTATCCTCAAAAGTCCTGAAGCTGAACCATATAATTTGGAATGTGGAGAAATTCGCCCACTAATAAAATGGTTTTAAGTATTTTAATGCAAATATTTGAAATATAGGTAAATAGAACTTATTGTCAAAGATATTACCGTAACAAGAGCTCCATATTTCATAAATCTCATAAATGAAATAGAATGTCCTTTTGCATGCGCAGTTTCACTAACAATGACATTTGCGGCAGCACCTATTATTGTAAGATTTCCGCCTAAGCAAGCACCTAATGATAAAGCCCACCATAAAGGATGATGTCCTGTTCCTGCATAAGGCAAAGTGTGTTGTAATTGTGCAATTAACGGAGCCATTGTTGCTGTGTACGGAATATTATCAATAATTCCTGACAGTATGCCTGAACCCCATAAAATTAACATTGTTGCAAATGATAAGCTACCATGTGTAAGTTGAATTAATTTATCTGCCAAAAAGCTTATACCACCATTAGCCTCAAATCCGCCAATTATTATAAATAAACCGACAAAAAAGAATATTGTAAGCCATTCTACATCTCTATAAATTTCTTTTGGTTTTTCAAATAACAACAAAAATGAAGCTCCTGCAACAGCAAATACATACGCAGGAATATGTGTAATATCATGAGTTACAAAACCTGTAATAACAAGTACGAGAGTAATCATTGAACGAATCATTAATTTTTTGTGAGTGATTGTTTTGGAATTGTCTAAATTTGCAATATGTTCCATTTTTTCTTTTGTTGCTTTTAGAGATTTTCTGAACATAAAAACTAAAATTCCAATACATACAACAAAAATAGTTAAAACAACAACAGTTAATTCGTTTACAAAATCCATAAAACTTAATCCTGCCTTTGCTGCGATAATAATATTCGGCGGGTCGCCAATAAGAGTAGCCGTACCACCAATATTTGATGCTAAGACCTCTGTGATTAAAAATGGAACAGGGTCGCATTCAAACTCTCTTGCTATAACAAAGGTTACGGGCATAACAAGAACAACAGTGGTTACATTATCTAAAAAAGCAGATGCAATAGCCGTAAATGCAGCTAATGCAAAAAGAACTGTTTTCGGATGCCCTTTTGTAGCTTTCAAAATTTCTATTGCCATCCATTTGAAAACACCACTTCGACTTGCAATATGAACAATAATCATCATTCCAATAAGCAAAAATATTACTTCAAATTCAATATAATCAAAAACAGAACGAATATAAGTTTCTGTTTGCGGATTAACTGAACCGTGAAACGGTAAAAGTCCTAAAAGCATTGTCAAAGAAGCTCCAACGAGAGCCACAACAGACTTTTGAATTTTTTCACTGGCTATGAAAATATACGCAACCAAAAGAATTGCTCCGGATATAATCATGCCGTAATTTGATACTAAATCCATAATTTTTCCCTCATAAATATTAAAAGCAAACTTTTCTTTTTCGAATATTCCCCTGGTGATTGCACTCCAAAAAGAAAAACTTCCTGCAAACGGGTATTTTTTTATAATTATATCATAACCACCCAAAAACAGTAAAAAATTACTTTTTTAATTCACGGTATTTTTATGTTATAATTTAATCTATGAAAAAACCAATTGTTGCAATAGTAGGACGTCCGAATGTCGGAAAATCAACTTTCGTTAATCGTTTGATAGGTACAAGAAACTCCATCGTAGACGATTTGCCGGGAGTTACGCGTGATAGAATTTATTTTGATGTTGAATGGCAAAACAAATTGTTTACTGTAATCGACACAGGAGGAATTATTCCCGGAGACGAAGATGAGATTATGTTGTCGATTTTTGACCAGGCTAAAATTGCTTGTGAAGAAGCTGACAAAATTATTTTTATCGTGGATGGAAAAGAAGGTGTTAATCCTGTTGATTATGATATTGCAAATATTTTAAGACAATCGGGAAAACCGGTTTTTCTTGCCGTTAATAAGTCTGATAATAAAGAGTCATTATTAATGGTGAATGATTTTTATTCTCTTGCAATTGGAGAACCTATCGGAATATCAGCGCTTCACGGTTCGGGTGGAGTTGGAGACTTACTTGATTTGGTTACGGAAGATTTTTCAAGAGAAATTGAACAAGAAGAAGATAATACTATAAGAATTGCAATTGTTGGCAGACCAAATGCCGGAAAATCATCTATAGTAAACGCTTTGCTAAATGAAAAAAGAGTAATTGTTTCTGATGTATCAGGAACAACTCGTGATAGTATAGATAGCTCAATTAAATATAAAGATAGAGAATTCGTTATTGTCGATACTGCCGGAATTCGCAAAAAGTCTAAAGTTGATTGGGGTGTTGAAAAATTTGCTGTTGATAGGGCGATACGTTCTATTAGAGATTGTGATGTTGCTCTTTTAGTAATTGATGCAACACAAGGTATTTCAGACCAAGATAAAAAAATTGCATCTATAATAACAGAAGCCGGAAAAGGTTTGATTATCGCCATTAACAAGTGGGATTTGATAGAAGATAAAAAATCAAATACTATCAATCAATACAATAAAAAACTTGCAAATGATATTCCATTCTTAGAATACGCACCAAAAATTTATATCTCTGCAGTGACAAAACAAAGACTAAACACAATATTTGTTGAAGCAGAAAGTGTTTATGCAGAATGTACAAAACGCATTTCAACAGGTTTATTAAATAAAGTTATAAAAGAAGCTTATATGCTAAATCCTCCTGCTTCTTCAAAAGGAAAACGCTTAAAAATTATGTATGTAACTCAAACAGGTGTACAACCTCCGCATATTGTGATTTTTGCAAATAACGTTGACTTGATGAAAGATCATTATAAGCGCTATATCGAAAATAAATTGCGTGAAGCTTTTGGTTTTTTTGGAACTCCTATCAAAATTTCAGTTAGAGAACGTTCAGATAAAGATAAAAAATAAAAAATTTTAGTGAAAAGAAAAACAAATCTTTAAGACTTTTTGCAGATGAATTTGATATACAAAAATCTTTACTTAGCAGAATTGAAAACGGAGTAAGCGAACCAAAACTTATCTCAATATGGACTATTAGTGAAGCGTTGGGTATTCCGGTTTCAAGCCTGATAAAACTTGTAGAAAATGAATTACCAAAAGATTTTTATTTGATAGAAAAGTAGTCGTTTAAAAACCTTCTTCCATAAAAATGGGAGAAGGTTTTTAAGATAAATTTATTTACAAATTATAATTTAGATACAAAACATATTACATCATCAAATAAATTTTTAATTGGTTTTGAAACATCATAGGAAAGTATTTTTCTAATGTATTCAAGTTTATCTTCAAATGTAAGAGTGTGTCTGTGTTCTTCAGGTATTTCAGCAATAATTTGTTCAATTTTGCTTTCATCAATTTCTATTTTGTATTTTTCTAACAATTCTTCTGAAAGCATAATGTTTTCAGTAACGTTTTCAATTGTGATAATTTTGGAAAAGTCTATTTCCAAAGGGTTCAAATCTTTCAAATCTTTCATCTTTCTAATCTACTCCTTCAAATTATGCAAATGCTTCTGTAACAAATGGTGTCATTTCGTCAAATAAGCTTTGCAGTGGGGTTGTAATGTCAATAATTGCGTTTTGTTGGATTTCAGCCAGTTGTTTGTCTAATGATTTTGAGACAACTTTTTCTGAATGTACTTGTTCAAATGTGTTTTGTTCTAACTGTTGTAACAAGTCTCGTGAGAAATCTGTTGTGTTTTTGAGAGAAGAAAGAATTGCGCAATCAATTCTAAACAAATCCTCAGAGCTTAATTCGCTACTAAGCATCTTCTCCATTTTGTCAATGTCACTGATATCTCTCATAATGCCATTGGCAACTGTGTTACAGTCTAGGACTATAACATTCTCAGTTTTTGACTTCATTTAAAATTTTACCTCCGATTAACTATTGCACTATCAGTAATTTTTATTTCGGATTTTCTTATCAAAAACTTTAATAAAAAGAACGGTTTGTTACATTATGTTTACAAATTATTTTTTAGATGTATTGCACGCAAATTTATAGTAAAGACGTCATATAAAACGCTTATAAAATTTGATAATAGTAACTATTTTCGAAAAAAAAAGTCTCGTTGTTTGACAAGACTTATAAATATACATTTACCCCACACTCTTTATATCACAAATTTTAACATTTGTCAACACGTAAAGATATGTTTTTATATAAAATTTATTTATTAATCATTTTAAATAAACCTAATCATGTTGAGGCAGAGCTGAAATATCACGTGGTTGGTGTGAAATGTTTGGTAGATTCTTCGCTTTGCTCAGAATGATGATAATTAATAATAAAAAGCCGACAATAGTGAGCTTTGTCGGCGTATTACTTTAAAATATTTAAAGTAAAGAGGTGATGATTATATGTGATTTTTAGTTTACATAGTCATAAGGTTTACTTCCTGTGGCTTTATATAAACTGATTGCATCAGTCATGCATTCAATTTTTTGTTGAGCAACAAGTTTTTCAATTGTTAATAAATTTTCTTTATATTGAATTAAGTCAAGTTTAGAAATTGTTCCCTGATTAAATTTCTTTTCATTATATTTATAGTCAGATTTTTCTAAGTTATATTGTTTTGTTGTTTGTGCCATTTTGTCTTTATCTAATCTTGATGCTACCAATGCATCATTTACTTCCTGAATAGCGGTTAAGTTTGTTTTGTAGTAGTCTTGCAAGATTCTTTCATAAGTTTCTTTTTTTAGTCTTAAGTTTGCAATTAATGAACCACCTTGGAATAACGGAGTCATTAAACCGCCACCGAAACCAAGGAGCATGTTTTTGGTTGTGAACAAACTACCTATATCATTAGCATTAAACAAAGCACCACCAAGAATGTTTATAGATGGTAAAAATTCTTTTTTTGCTATTTTTACGTCAAGTCCGGCTTTTTCAACCATTAATTCTGCTCTCATATAGTCCGGTCTTTGTGTGATAATTTCGGATGGTATTTGGGATGGAATTGCCAATTGATAATTCATGCTATCAAGAGAATTTCTTTTAATTGTATTTGCATTTTCCGGACTTTCGCCAATAAGAACGCAAAATTGGTGTAGCATTTTTTCTCTGTTTTTCTTTAATTCAATTAAGTCTGTTTGACCTTGAACCAATGCTTTGTTTGCTTTTATTGTGTCGGATGTTGATGTTAAACCTTCTTTGTTTCTTGCAAGCATAAGGTTGTAAATTTCTTGTCTTATTTTAACGATTTCTTCTTGAAGTGAAATCATTTTATCAAGGTTTACAATGTTAAAATAAGTTGAACCAACGGCAGAAGCTACGGAAATATATGCTGCTCGTTCATCAAGTTTTGAACCTTCATACAATTTTTTCACAGCTTTTGTTTTGTTATGATTTTTTAAGAAAATATCGGCTTCATATTGAACAATTACCGGCAAACCAAATGCAGCTTGTGTTTTTGTTGAGCCTGGGGCTTTAAATACTCCCGGGCCAACTCCTGCAACGGCAGAAGGTAATTCATTTGCAAATTGAAGTTTTACATTTTGGTAATATTCTTCAACATTTATTGTTGCCATTTTAAGGTCGTAATTATTAACAATAGCCTTTTCTATATAACTATTTAATAAATCATCATTAAAATTTCCCCACCAATTCATATTTACATAAGCAAATTTGTAGTCATCAGATTGTTGGTTCTTTTTGTTTTTAGTAACCATGCTTTTAAATTGTTTTGGGGTTGTTGTACTTTTTTCGGTTACTGCAAGTGCAGGCATGATTGTCATGCTTAACATACTTGCTAATAATGCTGTTGTTATAATCTTTTTCATTTAATTTTTATCCTTATTAATTTCTTTTAAAAAATCTACTTGCATTTTTAATAATCCTATGTTAGCATAATATTGTTGTAAATGCAACATATTTTTTTTACAACATAAATTGAAATAATAAAACAAATTTGAAAAATAAAGGAAAACTCGTGTCAGATTGCATTGGACATTACACAGACAGTATACATTATGAGCTTGAACAAACATCAAGATTGATGAAAATGTTAACAAATCAATTGTTTAATAAGCTTGATATTAGTATTTCATTAGACGAATATATTGCACTTGATACTGTTTCTGTTAATGCAGGAATTTGTCAAAGAGATTTAGCAAAACTTATTCTGAAAGATAGAGCAAATACCGGTAGAATTTTAAATGAATTGGAACAAAAGGGATTTATTACACGATTTATTGATACCAAAAAGAACAGATTGGTTAAGAAGCTTGGAATTACGGAAAATGGCTTAAAAGAACTTAATGAAGTCAATGTTAAAATAAAAGCATACCTGAGTGGAGTTACCAAAAAACTACCGCCGGAGGATGTTGACAAAGTTAGAGATATTTTGAGGGCTTTTAGGTTAGAATTAGAAAAAATTGTAGAAACTAATATATAATTTATACAGAAAAAATAAAGAGGTAAGAATGGAAGAACAGAATAAGAATGTTGAAGAAAATCAGCAAGAAGAAGTAAAAAATGAACATAAACCGTTTAAAAGGTTTATTTTAATTGGTGTAGGGTTAATAGTTGCGGCTGCAGCAGGTTATATAATACATGATTCTATGATTTATCAATCTACTGATGATGCTTATGTAGAAACTACAACAGTTCAGGTTGCTCCTCGTGTTAGTGGGCAAATTATCGAATCTTACGTAACTGATAACCAAAAAGTAAAAGAAGGGGATTTAGTTGCAAAGATTGATCCTGCTGATTATGAGATTGCACTTGCACAAGCAGAAGCAAAATATGAAAAAACTTTACTAAACCAAAAAAATGCAAAAGCAAACTTCAAAGCTATGCAGACCAATATTGATGTTGCTAAAAAAGATTTAGACAGATATAAAAACTTGTACGCTCAAGGTGCAGTTTCAAAGCAAACTCTTGATGCTGCTCAAGCAAAATATGAAACTGCTCAAGCTAATTTGACTCAATCAGAAGAAGCTTTGTTGTCACAAGGTGGAAATAAAGTTGCTGATGCTGATTTGAAAGAAATTAAAGCTCAGAGAGATAAAGCAAAATTAAATCTTTCTTATACAAATATATATGCACCGCAAACAGGTACAGTTTCTTCAAGAAAAGTTGAAAAAGGTATGTATGTTAATGTTGGAACACCTTTATTTGTAATTGTTCCTGAAAATGTTTGGGTTGTAGCAAATTATAAAGAAAATCAATTACGTAATATGAAGGTTGGTCAGGAAGTTGATATAAAAATTGATACATATCCTGATCACGTATTCAAAGGTAAAATTGATAGTATTCAAAGGGCATCAGGTGCTAAATCAAGTTTGTTCCCACCTGAAAATGCAGTTGGTTCTTTCGTAAAAATTGTACAAAGAATTCCTGTAAAAATTGTATTTACTGAAAAAATAGATACAAATAAATATAACATCGTTCCGGGTATGTCAGTTGTACCAAAAGTTAAAGTAAAATAGTATTTTAGCGAAAAGTGAGACGTGAAAAGAGAGAAGTTCATATAAGTGTTAACGCATAAAAGTTATTATTGAGCGTAGCGAACGAAAAGGTATTTTCACGTCTTACTTTTCATTTTATATAAAAGGATTTACAAAAAATGTCAGAAACAATAGAACAGACACAAGAATGGGTTCCTAAGAACAACCCATGGTTTATAATTATGCCGGTAATGGTTGCAACGTTTATGTATGCATTGGATGAAACTGTCGCAAACGTAGCTTTGCCGCATATTGCAGGAACTTTTTCCGTTAGTTCGCAAGAATCTATTTGGGTTTTAACAAGTTACTTGATGGCAAGCAGTATTGTTATCCCTATGATTGATTTTTTGTGTAAGCTTATGGGTAGAAAAAATTTCTTTATGCTTGGTGTGTTTGTATTTACTATTGCATCCTTTTTGTGCGGGATAGCAAATTCTATTGTTATGATTGTTATTGCAAGGGCTTTACAGGGTTTTGGCGGTGGTTGTCTAATGCCTATGGCTCAAGCTGTTTGTATGGAAAGTTTTAAAGGTGAGGCTAGAAACAGGGCTATGGCTGTTTTTGGGCTTGTTGTAATTATTGCGCCTATTATTGGGCCGGTTATGGGTGGATATATTACGGAAAACTGGTCTTGGCCGTACATTTTCTTTATAAATGTACCTGTTGGTTTTGCTTGTATTGCTATGGCAAAAAGATTTTTGGAAGATCCTCCTTATGCTTCTAAACAGAAAAATATAAAACTTGATAAAATGGGCTTTTTATGGCTTTGTATATGGCTAATTCCGTTGCAAATAGTGTTTGATAAAGGTAATGATGCAGATTGGTTTAATGCACCATGGGTATGTTGGTTCAGTTTGGTTGCAGTTACAGGTTGCGTATTATTTTTTATTTCTCAGATTCGAGACAAATATCCGATTGTACAGCTTAATGTTTTGAAAGATTCTAATTATTTATTCGGAACTTGTATGCTAGTTTTGATAAATGCGGTAATGTTAGGTTCTTTGGCGATGTTACCACAAATGTTGCAAGGAATGCTCGGATATGATTCTTTTTTAAGTGGACTTGCTATTATGCCGAGAGGTTTAGGTTCTTTAACTGCTTTATTAATCTTCGGAACATTGGGCGGTAGACTTAAATATAGAACTTATGGACTTGTTGGATTATTCTGCCTTGGTTTAGGCGGATGGATGTTAGGTGGTTTGAATTTGCAAATCAACCCTATGAATATTGCAATTCCTAATATGATATTTGGTATTGGTTTAGTATTTTCATTTATGCCAATTACAACTTTATCTTGTATTACGCTTAGGAACGACCAAATGACAAATGCGTCAGGACTTCAAAATTTATTGAAAACAATTGGTGGTGCGATAGGTACTTCTCTTGTTGCAACAATGATTTCAAGATTTTCACAAGTTCACCAAAACGGACTTGTTAAGTATGCAACAGAATTAAATCCTCAATTTTCAGACAGATTAAGTACGTATGCAGGAGCTTTTATAAACCAAGCCGGAGATATGCTAAATTCAACATACATGGCAGCTAAATTGCTTTATAATCAATTAATACAACAATCAGTTTTATGTGCGTATATGACAACATTCAAAGTTTTTGCAATTTGTTGTTTTGTATTGATACCTTTTATGTTTTTATTAAAAGGGGAAAAGAAAGCATAATATATATGGAATTCTTATTAAAAAACTTTTGTATTAACCTCTTTTCCCGAGAATTACTCTGTCAATGCCGGCAAGGTCTTTTATAATTTCAATATTTGAAAAACCATTTTGTTCCATTATTTGTTTTACAAATGTTGACTGATTTATTCCAAGTTCAAATAGCAGGTATCCACCGTTATTGAGTATTTTTGGGGCATTAGCCGTAATTTTTTCATAGAATTCTAATCCTTTTTCGTCTTTCGTATAAAGAGCTAATTCCGGATCAAATTTGACTTCTGTTTGAATTTTTTCTTTTTCTGATGGAGGAATATAAGGTGGATTTGAAATAATGATATCAAAGCTTTCTCCTGATTTAACGTTAGAAAAAATATCTGATTTTCTAAAAATTGCTTTATTAAAGAGATTTAATCTTGAAGCGTTGTCAAGTGCTGTATTCAAAGCATCGGAAGATATATCAAGTCCGATTATTTGACAATCAGTATACTTTGCAACCATACAAGCAATACATCCTGAGCCTGTTCCTACATCAAGGGCCATTTTAAATTTATTTTGATTGATTATTTCTATAGCTTTTCTTACAAGAAGTTCTGTTTCATCTCTGGGAATGAGTACAGAAGGGTTTACGATAAACGTTTCGCCCATAAAATTTGCAAATCCGATTATATGTTGAATTGGCTGATGTGTCTTTGCACGAATTTCTGCCTTTTCTTTTACAAGTTTTAATTTTTCTTGTGTCAGCTTGTTTCCCATAATAATATCTTTTGCACCATAATTTGCAAAATGTTCTAAAAGCATCTTTACTTCTACACTTGCTTCATTTGGTTCAATTCCGCTATCAGTCAATATTTTCAAAATCTCTTGAATATTCATTTATAATCCTGTCTATTTCGTCTCGTGCTTGTAGTTTTGAGGTTAGTTCCTGTTTTTCTAAATTGTATTTTTTGCATAATCTGTCATAGTAGTACAATTGTTTTTTAGTTGGTGTTTCTTTTGACATTTTTACTTCTCGTAAAAAAGCGCGTTTTTTCTTTTCATACTCCTTTTGTGCTTGAATTATCGGTTCTTGTTTTTTTTTGTAGTCATAATATTTTCGACATTCTTTTAACAAAAGTTTTGTATCTTGTAAAAATTTTTCATCATCAAGATAATCTTGTAAAAATTCGAAGTGTGGATTGTTTATTTCAAAATAATATTTTTCATCTTCTAAAAATTTGTTCAAAACATCTTCTACAGAAAGTTCCGGTGATTTTTTTACTAAGGCACGCAAAAAATTACACAGAGCAGATTTCTGATTTTTGGTCATGTCCAAGTAAATTTGATTTTTAATTTGATACATACCGGTTATGGTAGTAAAAAAAAGAGTTTAAGTAAAGCATTATCAAAAATATAGAAGAATTTATTTTCTAAATAAGTCTTTCACGTTAAATTTGCCAAGGTTTTCTTTATGGAATTCGAGAAATTTTTTAGCAATAGGATTTGTTTGATGAGAAACCTTTTTTTCAATTGTTTTTTCATCCGATTTGGTCTTATTTTCAATTACAATAAATTCTTTTTTGTCCATAAAATTATTATACCTCTATTTTAATAAAAAAGTTTGTAAATAAAAAATTGACTAATTTTTATATAAAAAGTATATATTATTACGGTTTTGTTACATTTGAAGTTTAGCAATCCTGACTTGAAATATACCTTCAATATCCACTCCATTAAGGATTTCACTTATTAAATCATTAGGGTTTATATTTTTGTCAAAAGCAGGAAGTATTCCAAGAATTTTTACTCCTGTATATTCTTCTATTATACGTGGCAT
Organism: uncultured Candidatus Melainabacteria bacterium; assembly: GCA_934718275.1. Taxonomy (GTDB): domain Bacteria; phylum Cyanobacteriota; class Vampirovibrionia; order Gastranaerophilales; family Gastranaerophilaceae; genus Stercorousia. The sequence continues at coordinate 25,298 of CAKUZD010000004.1, forward strand.
TAATTTTATGTTTACATCTTCGCAGTTTTGTGGGTAATTACTTAAAATTGCTCCTCTAATTTTAATTCCGGTCTCGTTGGCATGATTTATTGAAAGTATTATATTATTTAATGAAGAATTTTGCGCAGAAACAACCATTAACAATGGTAAATCAAGACTTTTTATCATATCTTCTTCCAAAAAATTTTTGCTTAACGGAGACCCGAGTCCTGAAACTCCATCAACAATTAAGCATTCATTTACATCTTGTATATTTTGAAAGTCTTTTAAGATATTATTTCTTTCTATAATTATGTTTTCTGCTGCTGCCGCCAATAATGGAGAATTTTGCGCTTTTAAAAGATAAGAATTATATATTTTTAAATAAGGATCTGTATACTTTATAAATGCAATATCGGGGGATTGCATAAAACCGTTAAGCATAACTGCTCCTGTTGCTACAGGCTTATAAATTCCGGTAGAGTATCCAAGGCAATTCATTGTAGCTCCCAAACCGGCAGTTACAAAGATTTTATCGGAAGTTTCGTCTGTGCCTGTTACATACAAATCTAGCATAAGCTAATACTAGCACGGGTTAAATAGGCTTGTAAAGAGAATTCAAGTTTGTATAATCAGTTATTTTTAAGTTTTTCATGTATTTTGTTTCTTGTAACATAAAGTATATGTTTTATGCTATACAAATAGCCTATAAATAATACGGTAGAAGCGCTTACCCAAGCAATAGGTCCAGCGTAAAATATTCCAATATAACCAAATTTTATTGCTAAATAAATGGCTGCAAAAGCTCTCATGACAAGTTCTGCGATACAAGCAAGTGTTGGAAATATTGTTTCTCCCATGCCTTGTAAAGCATTTCTGTAAATAAAAATTTGTCCTAAGAAGAAATAAAAAATGGTGCTTATTAAAAGATATTTGTGGGCAATATTTATAATGTCTCTTGTTGTTGTTCCAATAAATGCTCCTATAATATCAGTTCCCCATAAACGCATTACACATGCCATTAGTACGCTTAATACAATATTTATCGTAGAAGTTTTTATTACTCCGAGTCGAATTCTTTTGAATTTTTTAGCTCCATAATTTTGTGCAACATAAGTTGCTAATGCAACACCGAATGACATCATTGGCAGTGTTGCAATTTGTTCAATTCTTAGTGCTGCCGTTAATGCAGCGATAACATTTGAGCCAAATGTGTTGCACACACTTTGTATAATGAGAATTCCTGCACCGATTATAGAGAATTGTAATGCCATTGGAATTCCAACCCTTAAATGTTCCAGGGCAGATTGCCAAAAATTACGTTTACATAGTTCAAAATCTTTTTTGCGCAGGTGTAAAATGGAAAATTTATATTTGATAAAAATTAAACAAAGAATAAAAGAAATTCCTTGAGAAAGTATTACGGCAATTGCAGACCCCGGAACTCCCATGTGTAAACATTGAATAAAAATTAGAGCAAGAATAATATTTATGACTGAAGCAATCATTAAAAAGTACAATGGAGTTTTACTATCGCCTAAAGCTCGAATTATGCTTGCCAAAAGGTTATATAATGTTGTGGCAAGCAAGCCAATCGTAATAATTTGAACATACCAATAAGCATTATTATAAATATTTGCCGGTACATTCATCCAATGTAAAATAGGATTCATTAAGAAATAACAAAGACATGAGAATACAAGAGTCACTATTACGCTTAAAACAGTTGAAATAATTACTGAATTTTTCACTCCATCAAAATCTTTTGCTCCGTATCTTTGTCCGGTAATAACAGCAAAGCCGCCGGTTAAGCCTATTATTACAAAAGTAACTAAAAAGAATAGTGGTGCAACAGCTCCGACTGCAGCAAAAGCATCTACCCCAAGTGTTCTGCCAACAATAACTAAGTCAGCTATATTGTATAATTGTTGAAAAATATTCCCAATTAAAAGAGGAACTGAAAAAAGCAATATATGCCTTATGGGGCTTCCTTTTGTCATATCAGTAATCATAATGTACCTACAACTTTTTGTACGAATATTATAGCATAACAAATTTAAAGATATTGTCTATCTTTCTTCAAAAAAGCTGATAAAAACTCTATTGTATTAGTTTAGCTTGCCTTTATTTTTATTGGAGGCAAGCGATAAACTAAACACCCATTACTTTTAAAATTTCGTTCATATTTGCAGCAGCTTTTTTAACTCCTGCATTTGAATGTTCAATAGCATTATCAGGGTCTTTCAAGCCGTTTCCTGTCAAAATACAAACAATTTTGGAACCTGATTTAACTTGGTCTTTTACTTTTATTAATCCTGCCACAGATGCAGCACTTGCCGGTTCAGCAAATACTCCTTCAGTTGAGGCAATTAATTTATATGCTTTTACAATTTCTTCATCAGTAACAAAATTAATCATACCGTTACTTTCATCTCGTGCAGCTTCTGCTTTTTGCCAACTTGCAGGATTTCCGATACGGATTGCTGTAGCAAGAGTTTCCGGTTTATAAATTCTTTCTCCTTTAACAATAGCAGCAGCACCTTCAGCTTCAAAGCCCATCATTTTAGGTAATTGTTTAATTTTGCCTAATTTGTGCCATTCTGTATAACCTTTCCAATATGCAGTTATATTGCCGGCATTTCCAACCGGAATAAAATGATAATCAGGAGCTTGTCCTAAAGCATTACATATTTCAAATGCTCCGGTTTTTTGTCCTTCAATTCTATATGGGTTAACTGAATTTACAAGGGTTATTGGGTAGTTATCAGAAATTTTGCGAACCATTTCCAGTGCTTCATCAAAATTTCCTTGGATTGCTATAATTTCTGCTCCATACATCATAGCTTGTGAAAGTTTACCTAGAGCAATATAGCCATCAGGAATTAATACAAAAGTTTTCATGCCTGCTCTTGCACCATAAGCTGCAGCTGATGCGGAAGTATTTCCTGTTGAAGCACAGATAATAGCATCAGAACCTGCTTCTTTTGCTTTAGAAACAGCCATGGTCATTCCACGGTCTTTAAAACTGCCTGTAGGGTTGCAACCTTCATATTTTAGATAAATTTCAGCATCAATTCCAATCTTTTTTGCTAAATTATCTGCTTTAATCAAAGGAGTGTTTCCTTCATTAAGTGTTACAACCGGAGTTTTATCCGATACCGGTAAATATTCTCTAAATGTATTAATTAAACCTTGATAGTACATAATTTTTCCCTTCATTCTTTTGATTAATAATAACACAGACAAACAGTTTTTGACAAAGTTTTAAAATATTAATAATATTGCATTTTGCTTGTTTCGGTATTATTATTACACGAGAACATTGAAAATTAAAATATCAAGGGGCTAACCTGTATTTTCACAAGAGCACCGGCACAACATTATACTTCGATTTCAGTCGATTGCTCTAATGAAAGGAGGTCAATTATGGAAAATATCAATTTAACATTAATAATATTATTTTTGATTTTATACATAATAAAAAAGTAACGCCTATCCCAACAGATAGACGTCACTTCGATTTCTTAAACAGGTTACGGTAGTTGGAGCTACCGCCCCGATATTTTTATTATAACTTATGTTAGTGAATTTTTCAACCCTTCGAAAATTTATACTTGAACTCGAATTAAGCTATTGACTTTGTTTCCGTCTTGTTCAATAAGTTTTATTGCATTTTGCATATTTTTCTCTTGAACAAGTTCGGTAATTACGGTAATATCTGCTGTGTTATCATCAGATACACAACGTTGAACAATACTGGCAAGGCTTATATCGTTTTCTGCACAAATCGTTCCAATTTTTCCGATTACACCTTTATTGTTTTTGGCATTTATTGAAATATAATACTTGTTTATTGTATCGGCAATATTTTTCATTTTCGCATTTTCAGAATGTTTACATCTCATCATTGGGAGAATATAATCAGATTTTCCAATTTCTGCAGCAATTGCTAAAATGTCACCAACAACAGAACTTGCTGTAGGAAATTCTCCTGCACCGGGGCCTGAGAGAGTAATGTTTCCAACCGGATGGCCGCTTAAAGATACTGCATTGGTTACATAATCAATGTGTGCAAGAGTTGAGTTTTTTGAAACAAGCATCGGGTGAACTCTAACATCTGCTTGGCCTTTTTCATCCATATATGCAGATGCAATCAATTTAATTTTATATCCTAAATCGTTTGCAGCGTGCATATCTTGTGCTCGGATTTTTGTAATTCCTTCTCTATAAACGTTTTCAATTTTTATGCGTTGTTGGAATGTAATTGAAGCAAGAGTTGCGATTTTATACGCGGCATCATACCCTTCAACATCTCCTGTCGGATCAGCTTCTGCATAACCGAGTTCCTGTGCTTCTTTTAGAACATTTTCATAAGAAGCACCTTGTACATCCATTTTTGTTAAAATGTAATTTGTTGTGCCATTAACTATGGCTTCTATACGATTAATTTTGTTGCCGGCAAGAATTGTTTTTATTGGCATAATAATAGGAATTCCGCCAGCAATAGCTGCTTCATACAGAATTACTCTATTATTTTCCTCTGCAATTTTAAAAAGTTCTTCTCCACGTTTTGCAAGAAGTTCTTTGTTTGCAGTTACAATATGTTTCCCATTTTTAAGTGCTGTTGTAATTAAATCAAATGCCGGATTTAAACCGCCTACAAGTTCCACAACAATTTCAATATCCGGATTGTTAACTATTTTATATGCATCATCTGTGATAATTGAGTTATCCAATCCTTCAATATTACGTTTTTTGTTAATGTTGCGAACTGCAATAGCAGCAACTTCAACATTTTTAAATTCTTTTAGTGTTTTAAACACTCCTGAGCCTACAGTGCCCAATCCGATAAGTCCGATTTTAATTTTCTTTTCCATAGAGAAAATGATAACATAAACCGGAACTCTTTTGCAACAGTTTAAATTTATAAGAATGTTTAAATTTTAATATGTTTAGAGCTTTTGGTAACTTCTCCGTTTGAAACATCAATTGTAACTTCTTTTCCATAGCCATTTGTTCCGTAAGTTGTTACAACAGAATGAATTTCATTAGAGTGTGCTTTATTAGTTTTAAGTGTCTTTCTTACAATATTTTTTCCATCTCTGTTAAATAGGTTATAATTTGATACATACCATTGAGTTGGAATAAAGTCACCTTGTCTATATGTAATATCTAAAACTTTTCCGGATTTACCTGCTTTTCCGGGGATTTCAATAATCCTGTTAAGAGTTTTTCCATTGTCGGTAAATGTTTCACTTGCAATATTTGCTACTAAAGTTTGTGGTTTAAATCCTATTTTCATAATAAAGTCCTTCCAAAAAATCATGGGGTAGTGTATATTCTACACTTAATACTAAACCCATAAATTTTTATTGTAAAGACTTTTTTAATATTTTTTAGTAAAAAGTTTTTTTATTAGATCAAGTATTTTTTCAACGAAAGATTCTTCTTCCGGCATTTCCGGTTCTTTGTCGAATGTAAAAATATCCGGTTTTTCATCTTTTAAAAAGATACTTTCATCAAGATATTTTCTTTCTTGTTTTTCCTGTTTTTCCCCTTGAGCCATGTAACCAAGATTACCGCCACCGCCGTCATTTTGCATAGATGCTGCCGCTTTGATAACTGGTTTTGTACTCAAAACATTTACATCGAATGACATTTTTTTCACCTTTAACTTACGTTTTTATTTCGTAAACCCCATTTGTTTCCTTACTTATATAAAGTATTTTTCATGAAGAAATGTTACAAAATTTGGGGTTTTGTTAATAAAAATTTACACTTTTTAAAGTTATTTTACTAATATTAAACTTTGGCATTTAAAACCGATTTCGAGCAAATCTCGTTTTCTGATTGCTGCAGAAATATCAAGTTCTTGTCCATTAGTGAAAAGGAAAATTTTTGCAATACTATTTTCAAAGTCAAAATCTATTTTAATGTTATTAATAATTTGTTTGTGTTGTTTATCAAGTCCGTCTGCAAGTTTTAAAATGCCACCCAAACGTTTTACGATTTTTCGTTCATGCTTATCTAATGTATTATAAAATTCATGCTCATTCTTGTCAGGTAAACTTCCTCTATGATATCTTGCAATACAGCCGACAATTTTAGTTTCATTTTTACTAAAGCCATCAAGACCATTCTGTATAATTAAATGCATTGAATGTTTGTTATGCCCTTTGGGTTCTATTGAATATCCTATGTCATGCAAAAGAGCTGCAGCTTTCAAATATTCCAATTCTTTTAAAGACATTTTAAAAATCTTTTTGTCAGCTTCTTCAAAAAGCATTACCGCAATTCTTTGAACTTCAAGCGGATGAGAAGTATCTTTTGAATATCTGTTAAATATTTCTTTAATTGTTAATTCCATAATTCGGATTAATTTTATCAAAAAAATGGATTATGTTCAATATTTCTGATATGATAATTTTAGCTATGGAAAATACAAGTTTAAAAAATATTATGGATTTTGAAATTCCTTCTGATGTTTTAGACAAAATTCAGGAGAATATACAGGATATTATCAGAGGTTTTGATATTCCTGATGACAATAAAACAGATGTTATAAAAAAAATTAATTTTATGTATACTCAAACAAAACATTTATCCGAAACAGATACCCTCACAAGGCTTTCTAATCGCAGGTGCTTTGAATATAATTTTGAAAGAGAATTCGCTCGTTCTGTGCGATATAAAAGTCCGTTAAGTGTTGCAATTATTGATATTGATTTTTTCAAAAAAATAAATGATACTTATGGTCATCTTTGTGGAGACTATGTTTTGAGAGAAGTGGCATATAGTATGATAAATAATTTTAGACAAACAGATTTTGTGTCAAGGTATGGAGGAGAAGAATTTGCTGTTATTTTAACCGAAACAACCGGCATAAATGCTTTAATTCCTCTTGAAAGATTGAGAAGCACCATTGAAAATTTAAAATTATCATTTGGCGGGCGAGAAATTAAAACTTCTGTTAGTGTCGGAATATGTTCTAACAATGGCAACAAAGATGCATGGGAAATGTTTGCCAAAGCAGACAATGCTCTCTATGAAGCAAAGAATTCAGGGCGTAACATGGTTAAGTTAGCTGAGTAATAGACAAAAATATAAAAACAAAGTAGGATAAAAATATGATAAAAAATATTTGTAAATTGTTAATTATGGTATTGCTTTTAACAGGTGTTGTATCAGCAGAAGAATATACTCGTGTTCATGCAGAGCATATTTTAGTTAAATCTGCAGCTGAGGCTCAACAAATTAAACGTGAAATTGATAATGGCGGGAGTTTTGAGGCTTATGCAAGAGCTTATTCACTTTGTCCGTCAGGTAGAAATGGTGGCGATTTAGGATATTTTGGGCATGGTCAGATGGTTAAAGAATTTGAAAAAGCAGCATTTGCAACACCGGTAGGGCAAGTTTCAAATCCTGTTTACACACAATTTGGTTGGCATTTGATAAAAGTCTTAGATAAAGAATAAAATGCAATCAAATATGGCAGAATCGAGACATCGTATGGTTGTGAAAATGTTTTTAAGAGATTTTTTGCTTCGCTCAGAATGACGAAAATTATTGTCCTCTCGCCCCCATGGGGAGAGAGAGTAGGCGTTTGAGCAACGCGAATTACGCATACGAGAGAGGGGCTGAACTTGATTCAGAGTCTATCAATACTGATTTGAACCCCTCACCCTGCCCTCTCCCACAAGGGGCGAGGGGAAAGATTATAAGTGTTGGAGATATGAAAGAAAGTAACTTATCCGATAAGGTCTTTTCACGTTTCACTTCTCACTTTTCACTTAACCTTATTGTCTTAACGCCCTATTGCCTTAAAAACTCTACTTATTTCTTAAATCTTCTGTAATAATTCCACCGGAACCCCTGTCAATTTCTCGTTTTATCGGTTTATCATTTTCATCATAATATGTTTTTACGGTTCCGCGTTCTACAATCTTTTCAATGCGCTTTTCGTTTTCGTCATATTGCATATAAGTTGTGGTGTTATTAGGGAATGATGTAACTACTTCAAGCTTTTTTTTGCCATTGTCATGGTATTCGATGTCATATTCATTTTTAAGCGCCAAAACATTTTTTTCGTCATAAACAGAGTCGTATTTGTAAATCATTTTGCCATCTTCATCGTAACGATGTCCGATTTCAAAGTTCAAATTTCTGGCAAAATCGAGCCATAATTTTCCTTCCTTATTGTAACTTCTAAAAATTAAAGCCCCATCAGGACATTTTTCATAAACCGTTTTTCCGGTTATTTCTTCTTTTTCTATAACCTGAGTTCCGTCTGGTTTAATATAGCTTGGAGCCATAGGGTCTTTATCTGATTTTTTTTCAAATGGGTTTACAAAAAAACTTTTATACATAGTGTTTATTATAACGGAAAAATTTGTAAAACCTTTAATTTTATCATACATTTATACGAAATTGTGTTATAATTCCGTTATGAAGAAGTTTATTTTGATGTGTTTAATATTTCCATGTCTTTCTGTTTGCGCAAGTGAAATAACAGAAGATTATTTTGATATTGCAGCGGATTATGCAACCTATGGTAAATACAGTGATGCAATAATTTATGTTGACAAAATTCTTCAAATAGAACCAAATAATTCTGATGCAAAAGATTTAAAAAATACACTCATTAGAGTGACTAATCCAAATGCAAAGTCGTATTTAACGTATAACGATAAAAATATACAACAAGCTCAACAGTACAAAAATCTTGGAGAAAAAAATAAATTCATATCAACATTATCGAATGCTACCGGAGATTTTTGGTCAATGTTTTTGTTAGCGCAGTTTTATCGGGATAATGATGATTACAAAAGTGCTATGAATTATTACCAAAAAGCGATAACTCTTAAACCTGATTATTCGCAAAGTTATCTTGGATTAGCTCAATGTTATTCAGGCATAAATGATTATAAAAATACAATAAGTACACTAAACAAGTACATAAGTTATAACAAATCATCTGATATTGCTTATGCACTTCGGGCAGATGCTAATATGAATATGAATTATATTGTAGAAGCAGAAAATGATATTAAGCAAGCATTGGAAATCGAAGAAAATATTGCATATTTATTAATTGAAGCAAAAATCCTTTATTATAAAGGGGATTATGATACAGCTAGAGAAAAATTAAATCTTCTTTCACGAAATATACAAACAGCAGAGGTATACAAATTTTTAGGATTATGCGATTATGCACAAAACAATTTAACAAGTGCTTTGCTAAACATTGATAAAGCAATCATACTCTCTGATGACGACAAAATGCTAAATTCAACATATAATGATATAAAATCAGTATTGGATAAACAGTAATAATGACTCAAAGATATAAATATAAAAAAAGAAAAGTTATAAAAAAGGAATCATTAATGACAAGAATTAAAAATTGGTCAATATCAATATTACTTGCCGGTGTAATGTTATTTGGGCTACAAAGTTACAGCAGTACAACAAGTTTAAAATTTGCACAAGTAAGTGATGCACATTTTTATACAGGCAGTAATAATACAACATACAAAATGATTGGAGAGTCTCCAAGACTTTTGGATGATGCGATAGAACAAATTAATAACACTCCAAACGTTTCATTTGTTATGTTTACAGGAGACCAAATTGATAAACCGTTTGAGAAAGAATTAAGTGCATTTTTGCCTCATACAGAAAAATTAAATATTCCGTGGTATTTTGCATTTGGCAATCATGACACAATGTATGGCGGTTATTTGACCCCAAGAGTATACATGGATTTAGTAAACAATTATAATAAAAATTTCAGATTTGAAAAATCATATTATTCTTTTGTTCCGCAAAAAGGTTACAAGGCAATAGTTTTGGACACAATAATTCGTGATAGGCTTACTTCTAACGGACAAATCGGGGCTGAACAACTTAAATGGCTTGATAATGAGTTGGCAAATTCCAAAAAAGATACTGTACTTATTTTCATGCATGTTCCTGTTTTAGAGCCGTATAATAGCCCAAATCACAGGCTATTAGATGCTGATAAGATGCAAGAAATCCTTAATAAATACAAAAATCCGATTGCAATTTTCCAAGGGCATTATCATGGAGCAAAAGTTACTAAGAGGGACAACATTTTGTATGTAAGTTGTCCATCAATGGTGTCTTATCCGAATGCTTTCAGAATGATAACGGTGACAAATTATAAAAATAGAGTTGTTATAAATATACAAAACAAAGAAACAAATTTAAAAAATGTTCAAAAACTTGCCAAATTATTAGTTTTTGGGACAACTATTTACACCGGAGAAGAAAAAGATAAAAACGCAACAATTACAATCGAGAAAAAATAATAAAAATTTGATGATTAGCGTGAGGTCTTATTGATACGAAATAATTAATAATCCAAATCAGAGAGGATAAAAAATATGAGCGAATTTAAAGTTAAATTTAGAGGAGTAAGAGGTAGTTATCCAATTGCAAATAAAGACTTTTTGCAATACGGTGGTAATACATCTTGTGTAGAAGTGAATGTCAATGGGCATTTAATAATCCTTGATGCAGGAACAGGTTTAATCAATCTTGGGAATGAATTATTAGGTAAATATATTTCATCCGGTTTAACTCCGAGTGAAAGAACTTCAATGAAAGCAACTGTTTTAATTTCTCATATTCATCAAGACCATTTGCAGGGTTTTACATTTTTTAGACCGCTGCATATTCCATCTTCGCAAATTAACGTTTATGGGAATGTAAATTATAATGAAAGTCTTGCGGATGAACTTTCAGAGTTGCTTTTTGGGAAGTCATTTCCACTAGATTTGGGAGATATTGCCGGAAATTTGAATATTAAAGATTTAAATGAAACAGAGGGTATAATTTTAAGGCATGGTGAAGCTCCGATAATTAAAAGAATTGAAACTGAAAAGGATGCAAAAGTTGAAGGAGAGGATGTTTTAATTACTTGTTACCGTTCTTATGCTCACCCTCAAGAAGGAGTTTTAATTTTTAAAATATCATATAAAGATAAAACTTTAGTATATGCGACAGACAAAGAAAGTTATCCTGGAGGAGATAAAAAGCTTGCAAGTTTTGCAAGAGGTTGTAACTTGTTAATTCATGATGCGCAGTATACAATGGAGGATTATTTGGATACTTATTCTCCAAAACAAGGTTATGGACATTCGACATTTGATATGGCAGTAGAGGCAAAAAATCAGGCAGGGGCGGAAAAACTTGTTTTCTTCCACTTTGATCCTAATTATGATGACAATAAATTAAATTCCATTAAAGAACATTATAAAGATGACAGTTTAATTCTTGCTCAAGAAGGTATGGAAATTGAATTGTAAGTGAATGGTGGATTATAATTTGAATAATTAGAATTATTACTCCAAACTTTTTGAGCCAAGTGAATTGAATGTTTTTATCTGCTTTTGATGAAATTCTATGAAAAAAATATTACTAATATCATTAATAGCTTTAACTTTTTTCACATCCGGATATAAAAGACCGGAAGTGAACGTTATTGATGCAACCAAAAATGCATTTCTTCATAATAACATGGGGCTTAGGTACATGGAAGAACATTGTTATTATGCGGCAATTCAGGAATTTAAAATTGCAATAAGTCTTAATCCGAATACCCAAGCTACTGCTGTTTATTACAAAAATATAGGAGACGCCTACATGGCTATAGGCTACCCTAATATGGCGCAACAGCCTTATGAGGATGCTATTCGACAATATAGTTTAAACTTGCAATACTACCAAAATCTTGCAAAATGTTATAAAAAACTTGGGTTAGTAAATTCCAAAATAGCAGAATATAGTAAAGGCGGAAATGCTTTGAATAAAGTGATGCTTGGAATTTTGTATATAGAAAACGGAAATATAAAAAGAGGCATAACCGTTTTGGATGAATTTACGGCATCAGAACCTGATTTGCTTATAACTCCCGCGGTTAGACAATACGTTAAAGAAAATGTTGAAAAAATAAACAAGATTTAGACAATAAGGCAAAGTCCAATATCTTCGACAATTTCACTTGTAACATCCAACGCTTTGCCTTTTGCACTATTAGGTTTTTTAATTGCTAAGTATAATGGAATTCCAAATGCTGCAGAAAATGCAGTCAAGGCAAGTCCGGTAGTTATTTTTTTTCGTGTTGACCATTCCTTTTTCTTGGGTTTCGGTTTTTGATTTATTTTTTGCAGATTATTCTTACCCGTACAGGGATACTGCTGAATATTACCATAACTATTTAACGCACCAATTGTCATATACACACCATAACCTTATATGTATAAAAACATTTTAGTTGGGATAATTGCTATTTTAATTAACAATTTAACAGATTTTTAACAATTTTCAATTCTTCTTGTTTAGTAATTTGCGGATTTTTTAATTTCGCTTTTAAAACTTCATCAAAAATTTCCTGATATTTAGGAGAAGGTTTAATTCCAAGATTTTGTAAATCTTTTCCGCTTATTGAAATTTTTATATTCTTCAAGTCATCAAGATAGTGTTTTGCGCTTTTTTCATCTTTTAGAATGGCGTAGAGCAAAACAGTTTCAATTCTTGTGTTTTCAAATGTTTTATATAACTCAAAATCTGTTTTTAAAATATCTTTTGGTATATCATCAATAATTTTTTGTTCGATTTTTGTCAAAGGTAATCGTGACAAATCACCAATAATTCCAACATAAATAAGCCATAAATTTAAGACAGGGTTATGAAGGGTGAGGCAATACTTTTTTATTAATTTTTCAATATTAATTGGTGGAATTTTTACATTATTAGGAGTTATTAATTTGTAAATTTTTTGGTTGATAAATTTTTCAAAAGCAACCTGTGAGTTTAATGAAAAAGTTTCTATCAACTCTTTTTTAATCCTTTTATAACTCATATCATAATTTATATTTGATAAATATTCTTCTTGCAATTTTTTAGTATGTTCTTCCAATTCAAAACCAAAACGTACAGAAAATTTAAGCCCTCTTATAATTCGTGTAGGGTCATCAATAAAGCTTTTATCATGCAAAACTCTTAATTTTTTGTTTTTTAAGTCCTCTAATCCTCCAACATAATCAACAATTTCACCTGTCGTGACGGATTTTGCAAGTGCATTAATCGTAAAATCTCGGCGCAAAACATCTTCTTTTAAAGAACAACCTATTTTATTAACTACAGGGAGATGTCCTTTTTGGGGGTAACTTTCAGAACGTGTGGAAGCAAAGTCAATTATTGCATTACCAACTGTATTACCCTCGGAATTTGTATTAAAAGGTGATTGTTTAGAGGAAATTGCTACTCTAACGGTTCCAAAATCAGGGTTTTCTTGAACAATTTCACCAAATTTTGAACAATATTCTATCGCGTTTCCAACGTAAGTGATATCTACATCAATTGAGTCCTTGCCAAGAAGTTCATCCCTGACAACGCCACCGATATAAAATAATTTGTTAGAAGTATCATTTATCTTGATGATGTTCATAATTGCTATTTTAGCGTAAAATAGAGTAAAAGTGAATAGGGAATGGTTATTTCCGTTTGCTTCGTTTCAATAGGTGTTTACCTATATGAACTACTCACTTTTAAATACATCAACTTCAAAAGGAGATTTTATATGCTACAAGAAGCTTCACGAGCAATAAATTCAGCATTTAATAACAGTTTTATAAAAAAATTAAGTCAGTATCTTCACGATTGCGTAAGAGAAGAAGTTAAAAGTTCAACTTTTAGGAACTTAAAAGGCGATAAAGATAACAAATGGATTTTCTTAAAAGGTGAAGAACAACTTTTCTCGTCAGGTGCAGAATTTATTTCACTTGAAGGTAGTAATCCAAAGTTAACAGAATTAATGATTCAAAGTGATTTGGGGCAAAAAGATAAATATTTAATTTATGGTTATCTTTTTCTTGTGGGTAAAAGTTCGAAAAGTAAAAGACAAAACGAATTTTTAACTCCGCTTCTGTACATGCCATGTAAATTAGAGCGTAATGGAGTTAATATAAACTGTTTTCCGCTGGATGAGGTATTGTCATTGAATACAGGTGCACTTGCAGCCCTTATGCGTAAAAATGATGATGAGGATGAAGTTGATTTGTTATTAGAAGGTATTTTAGATGTAGTTCCTGATTTGCCTATTACACAAGAAAAATTAGATATATTTTTGACAACACTAAAATCTCTTGTGCCGGAGATAGAAATTGCTACAAATATTGATGATTACAAAGAGGATGACAATGTTTCTAAATCAAAAGATTTTTATAAAGAAAAAATTGATGGTGAAAATTTAGACGAAATAATCGAAGAAGAAGAAACTGAACAGGCAAAGCAAAAAGTTAAGCTTGAAAAAATAGCTGTAACTCCGCAAAGTGCAATAATTTTAACTAAACGCCCATCTGTTACTGCCGGAGTTTTACACGAGTTAACTCAAATTGCTGAAAAACCGTCAGGAATTTATAGAGAAACTGCTTTGAGTATAATTAATGAGGAATATTCTCAAAGTAAAGAAAAATCTGTTCCGATGAAGGATATGAACAAAATTACGGATTTTTATCCGATAACTCCATTATCCTTGAGTGATAGTCAATTACAAGTTGTTAAAAATATTGATAATAGTAAATTTGTTGCAGTTCAAGGCCCTCCAGGAACAGGGAAGTCTCAAACAATTGTTAATCTTGTTGCGCACCTTGTTGCAAATGGAAAAACTGTTCTTGTCGCTTCTCGTATGGACAAGGCGGTTGATGTTGTAGCAGAAAGATTAAATGATTTAGGTGCAAGTCATATGGCTTTGCGTGCGGGGCGTTTGAACTATCAAAGACAATTGAGTGAAGAACTTAATAATTTACTTGCCCAAAACAATTCTGAGCTTGATGAAGATGTTGAGGATATCTTGCTTGTCGACACAAAAGATATGAAAGACCACCTCGATATGCTTAAAAATATGGAAAACAAGTCAGAAACAATTATTAAATTGGAAAAAAACTGGCATGATAAATTTGAAGAAGTTGAAGAACAAGAAAAAATATTAGGGAAGAAAGAATTTATCAAAAAAAGCCTAAAAAAAGGTGAAATTGATATGGTTGCAGGAATAATCAAAGTTCTTGAACACAATTTAGAAAAAGTGGGTTTTATTTCAAAAATAGCAAACTTTACAAGCTTAGGACAATTGAAAAAAATTCTTAACTTAAAGGATTTTGATGTAAATTATGAGACAATCGGAAAGCTTAAGCAAGAATTAGAGTTTGCAAATATGGAATGGACTTTAAGAAAAATTGAAGCAGATATCCAAAAAACAGGGAATTTGCACATGCTTTCTGAACAAATTCGAACAATGAAACGCAAACAAAAATCACTTGCGACAAATATCTTAAAAAACAAACGCCGTGAAGCATTAAAGGAACTTCTTCGTGACGAAAACAAACGCAGAAGATTAAAAGTTCATTCAAAATCACTTGTTACAAATAGAAAACGCCTTCAGACAAATATATTGGAAGAAGAAGATTTTAGACCTCTATTGGAGGCTTTTCCTTGCTGGTGTGTAACAACTTATGCAGTTTCAGATTCCCTACCTTTAAAACCGGGAATGTTTGATGTTGCAATTATTGATGAGGCATCTCAATGCGATATTGCAAGTTGTTTTCCTATACTATTCAGAGCAAAACGAGCAGTAATTGTTGGTGATGACAAACAACTTCCACACCTTTCATTCTTAGAAAAGGCTAAAGAACAATCTTTTTTAAGTCAATACGGAATTCCTGATAAATACCAATTAATGTGGAGATTTAGGACAAATTCAATGTTTGATTTGGCAGATTATTATTCAATGAATTCTGTTATGTTGGATGAACATTTTAGGAGCCTTCCTCCAATTATCAATTTTTCTAACCATGAGTTTTATAATGATAGAATTCGCGTCATGAGAAAAGACAAACCGGCTGAAGAAGTTCTTGAGTTAGTCGAAGTTATTGATGGGAAGGTTGATTTTGATGCAACAAGAAATTTGCCGGAAATTGAAGCTCTGGTAAAAAGGTTACATGAAATAATTATTGAGGATGAACGCAAAAATCCTGACAATCCAGTCTCTGTTGGAATAATTTCTCCGTTCAGAGCCCAAGTTGAACAACTAAAAATTTCTGTTTCAAAAGTTTTGTCAGACTATATGATAAAGAAACATCAAATTGAAATTGGTACAGCACATACGTTTCAAGGTGATGAACGCGATATAATGATGATTTCTTGGGCAGTTGCAGACAATAGTTATACACAAAGTTTAATGTTTATGCAAAAAGCTAATCTTTTCAATGTTGCAATTACTCGTGGCAGAAATAAGGTTATAAATTTTGTGTCTCGCAACCCTAGAGAATTGCCTGATGGGCATTTCAGAAACTATGTTTCTTATCTGCAAAATTATCAAGATAAAAAAGAAGCTTTATTATCAGGAGAAATTGATGAAAATATTTATAAAAATTCTTTTGAGCGAGAAGTTGCCGAAAAAATCAGAGAACTTGATCATAAAGTAGTTGCAGGTGCTGATATTGCGGGGCTAAGCGTTGATTTGTTGGTGGATGATAAATTTGTAGTAGAAATAGATGGTGTTGAAGATAAAGTGAAATCGCATATTTCTAACATGAAAAAACAAGCAATTATTGAACGTTCAGGGTTTAAGGTAAAGCGTATAACTTTCCGCGAATGGCAATATTCACCGAAAGCTTGTCTTGATAGAGTGTTGGTAGAAGAATAGAAGAAAGTATAACGAAAGTTATCAAAACTTAAACAAAATCCGGATACAAATTTTTTGTATCCGGATTATTATGTTGAAAAGTATTATTATTTTACTTTTGTTTCTAATAATTTAATACGTTTTTCTAAGTCATTAATGCGTTGTTCAGATTCTTTAATACGTTTTTCAGTGTCATTAATACGTTTTTCTTGAGCTTGATATTTTGCATCAAGTTCCTTAATCGCATTGATTACTGCATAGAACATATCTTCCATACGAATGCTTAAAAATCCGTCTGTACCTTTTTTTACTGCATCAGGAAATACTTTCTGCAAATCCTGTGCAATTACGCCAACGTGCGGTTCTTTTGTTGTGTCTTTCTTGAATGTATAATTAAATACTTTCAATTGACGGATTTTTTCTAGTCCTGAAGTATTTTCTTTTCCGACATATTTTAAGCGGCGGTCAGAGTAGTGCGTACTATCACCATTTGAAAAGGCTCCGTCAGCGTTGAGAGTTCTATACAATTCATCAGTGTTATATAACATTGCTTTTCTGAAATTTTTCTCTCCGGTAATACCCAACGCAGAAACTCTGTCAGTATAACCTGTAAAATAATCTCCGGAAGGTCCTCCATTATCTGCACCTCTAGTTATAATAACACCTTTAACAATTAAATTCCCATTAATAATAACTCCAGTCTGAGTAAATCTTTTTTTGGTTCCATCAAACTTTAATTGGTTTCTAGAATTCATTACTTCTAAAACAGCAGAACCACCGTTAAATTTTGATTGACTACCAATAAATACGTGTTCTGTATTATCACTTTCGCTAGCCCAATCACTAGAAGATGTTGGACCAGAATAAGAACCAATACAAGTCTTATTTGAACCTTTTACATCATAGCAGGCTCCATAGCCGATAGCTGTGTTAGTACTTCCTGTTGTATTTGAGTGTAAAGCTCCTACTCCAATTGCAACATTATATGAACCCGTAGTAGTATTATACATACTTGTAGTTCCCAAGGAAATATTACCAATCCCATTTGTTGTATTAATTGCTGCTCTATAACCTATTGCCAAGTTAGTAGAGCCTGTTGTTACATTCCTTAAAGCTTCTGTCCCAATAGCAACGTTATCAACTGCTGTGTCACTATTATTGCCCATTGTCAAATAACCAATAGCAACATTTTCACCATGTGTGTCGTCACCTGCAGTTTTAGCTCCTTTGCCAATTACTACATCTGCACTACCTGATGCAGTTGCGTTTTCTCCAATAGCAATCCCTGATGTTCCTGACGCTTGTGAGGTATTACCGATTGCAATACCCGACCCTGCTGACGCACTTGAACTGACACCAATTGCTATTGCATTATTAGCGCTAGAAGTAGTTCCTTTTCCTATAGATACTGTGTTACTAGCACTAGAATTTGCACTGGAACCTATAGACACTGCATTGTCAGCGTTTGCAGTTGAGCTGACACCAATTGCAAGTCCTCTAGTGCCACTACCATCAGTAGTATTAGCATTAGCATTTGAACCAATAGCAATTGAGTCATTTCCAGCACCACTTTCAGAGCCGCTTGTTGCACCACTGCCTATTGCAATAGATTTAAATACTCTAGCTTGTGCTGCATTCGCCGTTTCGCCATGGTTTTCTGCATTGGTTAAAGCTCCACCTATTGCAATTGCTCCATTCCCATTCGCTACAGCATTTGAACCAATAGCAATTGTTTTGGAGACACTTGTAGCTGCAGCGTTTGCGCTACCACCAATTCCAATGTTGCCACTTCCGGTAATTGCAACCATTGAATCGTCACCAATACCGATATTGTGTTCACCTGTTGATACGGCGCTCAATGTTGTTCCCAAGCCGATATTGTGACCGCCGGATGTTAATGATTGCATAGATTCATCGCCGATTGTAATATTACTTGCACCTGTTAAATCACCATTCGGCCAGTTATTCCAACCGATATTAATGTTCTCATTCCCGATTGCTGCAGCAGGACTACGGCGGTTGCCAAGTACTATACTTGAACCGTGGGTGCCATCTTTACTCATATACAATTCGCCTAAAATGTTGGCATTTGATTTAAATAATATATGGCTAAGAGAAGAACCTGCAGTGTTAATAATCAATTTAGCAAAATCAATATCTGCTCCTGCCGCAGTTTGCGTTGCTTCCGATTGGCCAATGAATGCTCTCATGGCTTGTCCCGGACCAAAGTAAGCATCCGAAGGGTTTGAAGTAACCCAATGCCAAGGAGAAGAATTATCTACCTTGTTTCTTGTAGTCATTACCGGAGCCATAGCTGCCAAAACTATACTGATAATAAGCATTACAATCATCATTTCAGCCAATGTGAAGGCTGACATACTTCCGTGTGTACGTTGCATTAACTATCCTTTCTATATGGAATATTAATTAATTGATTTACTCTTTCATTCCTTATAATATTCTCATTATACCCATTTTTATTAAAATATGCAACATGTTAAAGTATAAAATCTTTACAGGTTCCTTTTTTAATTGCAAATAGCCCAACAGAATAACCTCTTACGGTAATGTTTATAACCATCGGTAAAGTACATAATCTAATATGGTTTTTTAAAAAATATTTTTTCGTGAATTTTTTATAAAAAATTCATTACACAAGGAGGTAAAAATGACAATTAAAAAACTTACTGTGGCAGCTGCAATTGCCGTTGGAATAGCAACGTGTTCCTTGAATCAAGCTATTGCGGCTTGTCCTTGCGCAACCCCTGAGAAACCGGCACCTTGCGCAGAACCGCTACCTGTTGTAACAGGCCCTGCATGCCCATGTGAAACGGTTAAACCTAACACATGTTCAAAATGTAAAAAAGCTATGCCTGATTGCGATTGCAAAAAACAGGAAGCAAAACCATGTGACCCATGTGAAAAACAGAAAAAATCTGACTGCGGATGTCCTGATGAAATTAGTTGTGACAAACCTGCAGATCCGGCCTGCGCAATTTGTCCTCAAACAGGCAAGCCTGACAGAAAAGACATGAAACAGGTTTATGGTTATCCTAATGCAATTTACGGTACAAACAATTACGTAGGCCAACCTGCAAACTCAATCTTTTCAACAGATACTCCGCATGCAGCCACCGCAAGAGCTTTATCATCAGCTATTAACGGTACAACAGTTGCAACTGACGGGCAAATTACAGGTGCCGCAACTCAAATGCCTTGCTTAAATGAAGCACCTACGCGCCATAACGGTATTCCAATTGAAAGAAATGAACGTCTTATGGACGGAAACAACTGTCCTATTGATTTTCAGTCAACAAATTCAATTGATGCAGTGAAAAAATCATTCGTTCCTTATGAAATACCCAATCAAATAATGCAGACAACCGGTGCTGCTGCAAATTTAGGCGGTTGTCAATTCCCTGATGTTCCTAACGGTTTTTGGGCTGCATGTGATATCGACAAACTTGCTATTAATGACGTAGTTGTCGGTTATCCTGACGGATATTTCAAACCAAACAGAAATATTTCCCGAGCAGAATTCGCAACGATTTTGGTTAAAGGTTTCAATTTGGACAAGTGCGAAATGCCTAGAGAAGGTTTGTTTAAAGACGTTCCTCGAAGTAATTGGGCTAACCCTGCAATTGCAAAAGCAGTTGATGAAGATTTGTTAAAGGGTTATCCTGATGGCAACTTTAGACCAAATCACCCTGTAACCAGAGTAGAAGCTCTTGCTACTATTGCTAAAGGTATGACTTGCGATATAGACCAATGCAAGGCTGATGAAATCTTGAGTAAATATGCAGATGGCGGGTCTATTCCAAATTGGGCAAGAATTCCGGTTGCAAAATCACTTGAAAATGGAGCTTTGAAAGATATGCCTAATCCAAATATGATTATGCCTAATAAAGAAGCTTCTCGTGCAGAAGTTGCCTCAATGATGCAAACAGTGCGTGTAGCATTGGGTTATGATACGAATCCTAAAACTGCAAATAATATCTGCCCTGCTTGCCCTGTAAACAAAAATGCTTTTGTTGAAAATGAAGAAATTGTAAAAATCCCTACATTGAAAGTTAAAATGATTGACCAATTAACTGCAAAATCTTCTCACGTAGGTCAATATTTTAGAGCCAATACCCTTGAAGATGTTACAATTAATGGTGTAACTTACCCTTGCGGTTCAACCGTAACAGGTCAAGTGGTAGAAGTTATCAGGCCATCAGGCTGTGATAAAGGTGCTTTAAAACTATCATTTACGGATATTAAAAATGGTGATTGCAAGACAAAATTGCCTAAACAAATTTTACAAGCACAAGTTAACAAATCAAAACAGGTCAACCCTGTCGCAAGATTGGTTGAAATGCCGTTTACATTGGCAGGTTCTTTAGTTGGTGTGGCAGGTAGAACTGTCGGTGGTGTTGTTACAAATCTTGGTAATGCCGTAGAAAATGTTTCAAATGATGCGGGTTATATGCTAGGACACGCATTCCAAGGTCAATTCGGAGCTGCTGCACGTAACTTGGGTGACGGCTTGTGGGAAACTGTTAAAGCTCCTGTTGACGTAACAAGAACAGCACTTTCAGGTACAATGGGATTATTCCAAACTACAGGCGACGAATTTGCTTACCTTGTTGACCCTCGTGGATATAAAATCTCCGCAGTTAACCCAAGAGAACACATTACTATTGCTTTCGGATGTAATGAGTAAAAACAATCGGGTGATTAAAATAAAATTTAGTTAACCTGATAGTTTAATAAACACAGTACAAATTGTTCGTTGTCTGAGGAAATCCGGTGTCTTAAAAAAAGATATCGGATTTCTTTTTAATATGTTAAACAATAAATTACAAATTGTTACGATACTATTTTAAAAGTTTTTTGTTTAAAGTATGCTTGGCATGTGTATATAATTAAATACACGGTATTAACAAAGGAAGGTAAATATGCCAAAATTTAACTTGATGTCATACATTATGCCACCTGAGGACAAAATGTTCTTTACATATTTTCAGGATAGTGCAGAGATTTGCCAAAAAACTGCCAGATTATATGACAAGATTATGCATGACAAATTAACTGATGAATATAAAGAGAAAGCTTTGAAATATAAAAAGAAAGGTAAACTTTCGTATAAAGCCGTTTTAAAACAGTTAAATAAAAGCTTTATTACTCCAATTGAAAGAGAAGATATTCAGACAATTGCAGTACAACTAAATAAAATTACTAAAAAAATTGTAAAAGCCTGCTTGAATTTGGAAGTGTACAGATTAAACGATTACACCGAAGAAATGAAAGAACAGGCTTTAACTTTAGTTCAGGCTACTGATAAACTTGCTGAAATAGTGAAACTGTTTAAAAAAGTTTCTGATGTAGAAAAAATTACAAAGTTGAATATAGAAATGAAAGAAATTGAAGCTCATGGTGATGAAATTCATCGCCGTGCTATGGGAAATCTTTTCTCAGGTAAATACGAAGCTCTTGAGGTTATAAAATTAAGAGATATGTATAAAGAAATTGAAAATGCCTTTGATGCTTGTTTCTATGTTACAGATACAATTCTGAATGTTGTTTTGAAACAATCATAATTGCTATTTAGATTTTTCGTTAATCTTTTTAAGGTTGCGATATTTATAAAAAAGAATTAAGGATAAAAATAAAAATCAATGATAACAATTTTAATATTAATAGCTGTAATAATCGTAGCACTTGCTTTTGAGTTTATTAACGGATTTCATGATTGTGCAAATGCAATTGCGACAGTAGTGTCTACAAAAGTATTATCCCCAAAACAGGCAGTATTGTTTGGAGCAAGTTTAGAGTTTATTGGAGCGTTAACAGGTACACACGTTGCCAAAACCATTGGTTCCGGAATTGTTAATGCTGATATGATTACGTTGACGGTAATTTTCTGTGCTTTATTAGCTGCGGTAATTTGGAATTTATTTACTTGGTGGCTCGGACTCCCTTCAAGTTCTTCTCATGCTCTTATCGGAGGACTTTTGGGGGCTGCTATTGTAAAGGCCGGTACGGGGGTTGTTCATATCCATACGTTAATGGATAAAGTTATTATCCCGATGTTTACATCACCTATGTTAGGTTTTTGCGTAGGTTTTGCATTAATGCTTTTGATAGCTTGGGTTGTTATTGTTTTAAGGGAAACTCCAAATACTGTTAACAAGCAGTTTCGAAAATTACAACTTTTGTCATCAGGTTTAATGGCATTGAGCCATGGTTCTAATGATGCACAGAAAACAATGGGTATAATTACTTTGGCATTATTAGCAGGTGGAGTTTTAAAACCTGATCCTACAGGTGGTTTTGAAATTCCTTTGTACGTTATTATTGCTTGTGCATTGACTATGGCTGCCGGTACAATGAATGGTGGTTGGAAAATTATCAAAACAATGGGGCATAAAATTATTAAACTTAAACCTATCCACGGTTTTGCTGCTGAGACTTCTGCTGCGGGTTTAATTTTGACAGCATCGCATTTTGGTATTCCATTGAGTACGACACATGTAATTTCCACTGCGATTATGGGTGTTGGGTCAACATTCCATGCTCATGCAGTAAAATGGAGAATTGTTGGTAATATCGTAATAGCTTGGGTTGTAACAATTCCGGCTTGTATGATTATTTCTTCGATTATATATTCTTTAATTTATAAAATTTTTTAATGGTATATAGATACATTTGTTAGGTGTTAAAATTAAATTAAACAAATGATGACTTTTTCGTTAAAATTATTATAATTATTGTATGAAAAAGTTTTTGGTTTTGTCATTAGCCTTAATACTCAGTTCTACAAGTTGTTTTGCTTGGGGGTGGAAGAAAAAAGAACAGTCAAAAATTGATACTTCCAATATTGAGGTACAAGCTGAAGGTAGGGGGTACAAAGGAACTTTGCCGGATGTTTCCAAAAACTTTAAGACTAATGAGCCCAAAAAGTCAAAACCTGTTTTTGAGGACTCTAAAAATTTCAATTCATCACAGGAAATTAAACCTGTTCCGAGAGACAACCCTGCGTTTGTAAATATTATTCTTAAAGAAGATAAGAGGTCTCCTTACATAAATGAGTTGAATTCAGATGTTATTCCGCAGCTTGAAAACTTGTTATTGTGTATTGAAAATAAAATGGATGTACAAAAATTTAATGCAAAGGTTTTTTTCTTTACTCAAACAGTTGAATATATGCAAAATGAATATGAAGGGAAGCCGGAGATTAATTTTGTTTCATTTAAAAAGTTGCAAGAATTGGGTAATCATGCAAAATCTGTAGCGACATTAAGACAAGAAGCTGAAAAATATAAACCTTATTTAGCATATACAGGGGCAGGTTATTTGTATAATGAAAATACAATTAATCAACAATTAGATTATTTAAAAACCGAAATTGAAGAAACTATAGTAATTTTGAAAGAGGCCAGATAAGTAATATACGTGTTTTAGAATAAAATTGCCTTGAATAGGGTTTTATAGTAAAATTAAATTATGAAAAAGATTGTTTTAGCATTATTTTTATTATGTTTGTTATGTTGTGGTTGCGGGAAGAAAGCTGTTGTTAAAGATGATTTTTCGGCAATTGTTGAACGTGACAAAATTATTGTTGGTGTTCGTAATGATACTCCGCCGTTTGGATTTAATGATAAAGATGGCAATATTATAGGTTATGACATTGACCTTGCAAGGTATATTGCTAAAGGGCTATTGGGTAGTGAAAAGAAGGTAGAATTTGTTCCCGTGACAGCTTCTAACAGGATTATGAAACTTAATTCCGGTGAAGTTGATTGTCTTATTGCAACAATGTCTATCACTGAGCAAAGACAACAATTTTTGAACTTTTCAACTCCATATTATATTGCGGGACAAGCTATATTAGTTAAAAATTCAAGCAAAGCAGCTTCGTTAAGAGATTTTGAAGGTAAAAGATTAATTATAGTTTTTGGCTCAACGAGTGAAAAAAATCTACGTTCAAATGTTCCTGAAGTAATTGTTATCGGGTATAAAACATATAATGATGCATATAATGCTTTAAAAGCAGGAAAAGCAGATGGGATTGTGGCTGATGATACTATTCTTTTAGGCTTTTCTACAAATGATAAATCTGTAAAACTTTTGTCGAAACGATATTCAAAAGAACCTTATGCGGTTGTTTTTAGAAAAGACGAGGCTTCAGCAAGATTAAATGCAAAAATAAATTACATAATTGAAAATTTGCAGAGTACCGGAAGGTTAAACAGACTTCAAGAAAAATGGAAAATAAAATAAGATTTTTCTCGTTTTTATTAATCATATAAATTTTTAATTTCTACTTTTGCATTTTGGTTAATGAAATCTGTTAGTTTTATCATATTGTTGAAGATTTTTTCAGAAACTATATGTTCCATTTTGCAGGCAATTTCTACAGCTTCTTTTTTATCAGCACCCAAGACGTTTACAAAAAAAGATGCGATATTTTCATGTTTTGTCAAAATATTTTTGGCAATATCTTCACCTTTTTGAGTTAATGTAATTGGCGAATAAGGTGCGTAATTTATAAGTTTTTTTTCAGATAATACATTTAATGCACCTGTTACTGAGGCTTTTTTTACATTCAATTTATTTGCAATTTCCGTAACTTTTGCATTTCCATTTTTTAGAATTTGAATATAAATTTCTTCAATGTAGTCTTCAAGACTAACAGATAGTTTTTCCATTTTATATTCTCCTGATTGTTGGGATTAATTCAGATGGAGAATTTATAATATATTCAGCTCCTTCTAAATCTTTTTTGTCGCGAAATCCCCAAGTTACACCGATACAAGGCAGGTTTGAATTTTTAGCTGTCGCAACATCAACTTCGGAATCTCCGATATATATGCTATCATTATTTGTTGCATCGAGTTCTTTCATAGCCTTAAAAACCCCATCTGGTGCAGGTTTTTTGGGTACATCGTCTGCTTGCCCGATTGCAATATCTATTAAATTGTCAAAATATTTTTTGCATAATTCTTTTACCGCAAAATCGAATTTGTTAGATACAACGCCTATTTTCACCCCTTGACTTTTTAGTTTGGTCAGTATCTCTAAGATACCATTATAGGGTTTAGTATGGTTGTACATGTTTTCTGCATAATGTTGTTTGAAAATTGAAAGACATTTTTCTGTCGTTTCTGTACTACAATTTTCCGGAACGGCTCTTTCTATTAATTTTCTAACCCCATCTCCGACAAATTGGCGGATTTCTTCAATTGAATGTTTGGGAAATCCAAATTGTTCTAATGCGTAATTTGTACTGTCTTTCAAGTCTTGTAAAGTGTTTAAAAGTGTTCCGTCTAAATCGAAAATTACATTTTTTATCATATTTTAACCTAAAATTCTTGAATAAATTTGGTTTACGTTCTTTAGAAAATCGTCTTTATTGAAAATTTCATCAATTTCCATAGGTGTTAATAGTTTTTCTATATCTTTATCATTCAATAGGTTTATTCTAAAATCTCCATCGTTTTCAAATGCATCAAGGGCATTTCTTTGTACCAAGCGATAGGCTTCTTCTCTCGTTAAACCTTTTTCAATCAGTTTTAACAAAACTTTTTGTGAATAAACAATTCCACCAAATTTATTAGTGTTTTTTAACATATTTTTTTCATGAACAACAAGATTTTTCACAATCCCATTAAATCTGTTTAGCATAAAATCAATTAAAGTAAGACTATCCGGAAAAATAATTCGTTCGGCAGAACTGTGAGAAATATCTCTTTCGTGCCAAAGAGGAATGTTTTCCAGTGCTACTATGGAATTTGCTCTGACTACACGGGCAAGTCCACATAAATTTTCTGAAAGTACAGGATTTTTTTTATGTGGCATAGCAGAAGAACCTTTTTGTTTTTTTGCAAAACCTTCTTCAACTTCCAAAACTTCGGTACGTTGTAAATGTCGAATTTCTGTTGCAAATTGTTCTATCACGCCGGCAATTAATGCTAATGATTGCATAAAGTATGCATGGTAGTCTCTTGCGATAATTTGAGTAGAAATTCTAGCAGGTACTAAGTTCAGTTTTTTGCAAGTTAGTGCTTCAACTTCCGGTGGAATATTGCTATAAGTTCCAACAGGGCCTGAAATTTGTCCAACACGGATTTCATCAAGTGCATGAATAAAGTTTGCACGTTGGCGTTCTAAAATATCAATCCAACTGCAAATTTTAATTCCAAACGTCATAATCTCTGCGTGTATGCCGTGTGAACGACCGATACAAACAGTGTTTTTATGTTTTTGAGCTAATTCTTTCATGGATTGTATAGTTTCATCTAAATCCTGAATAATAATTTTTCCGCTGTCTTGTATTTGTAAAGCAAAGGCAGTGTCTATTACATCGGAACTTGTCATTCCTACGTGCATATATTTTGCCAATTCTCCAAGACTTTCGTTTACGCAGGTTAAAAAGGCGATTACATCGTGCTTTACTTCGGCTTCAATTTCATCTATTCTTTCTATATTGAATTTGGCTTTTGTTTTTAATTCTGCGACATCTTCCTTTGGGAAAATACCCAAATCTGCATAGGCTTCTGCAACGGCAATTTCTACATTTAAATAGTATTGGAATTTGGAATTTAAATCCCAAATTTTTTTCATTTCTTCACGTGAATATCTATCAATCATAGCTCTATTATATCATAAAATATGTTTATTAAAAGCGTAGAGTAGCAAACTTGATTTTATTTACTTTATACTTTATAATCGTTTTTATGATAGAAAGAGCTGAAAAAGAATTAAAAAAATTATTAGATGGAAATAAGAATTTTGTAAATGGAACTCCGACAACTAAAAATATGTCGCTAGAAACTTTACAAAAGTATGCATTTCATCAAGAGCCTTACGCTTGTGTTTTGACTTGTTCTGATTCGCGTGTAGTGCCGGAGATTATTTTTGATTGTGGTATAGGGGAACTTTTTGTTGTTCGAGTTGCGGGAATGACTACAGGGCCAAATGTTGTTGAAAGTGTTGAGTACGCGGTTAAAAAGTTAGGTGTTCCTTTGGTTATATTATTGGGGCATGATGATTGTGGGGTTATGAAGTACGCCAAGGAACATTATCCTGAACCTATGAAAGATTTCTCGTCAATCCTTAAATGTGTTTATCCGGTGCTAAATCATAAAGAAGAAATTTCTTGTCATAACTTTTTTGCACAAGAGCATACAAGATGGGTAGAAGATTATTTAAGGAAGCATTCTGTAATTATAAACGAAGCAGTCAAAGAGGGTAAGGTTAGTATAGCTAATTGTCATTTTGATCATTCAACAGGATTAGTAAGTTTAATATAGATTAAAACCAAAGGACTGATAAAATCAGTCCTTTGGTTTGTATATTTAAAATTCCGGTTGAGTTACTTTTATCATTTTTTCATATTCTTCGACCGAAACGGTATCCGGAGCTTTGGATTTTTTTTCTAATGCTCGTTTCAACAATTCAGGTTCTTTGTTTCTTAATTTACTTTTAGCGGTGACAATATCTGTTCCTATTGTATTTTTTATATGGTGTATAGTTTTTTCAGAAGGAGCTCCTTTGTTATTCATATAGTTTTGAGCTTTGTAGCTTGCCCAATCGTCAGAAAGTTCTTCAACCGTTGTATAACCCATGTCCAATTTCCCATTTAGTCTTTTATCAACTTCGTTTTCAAGAACATTTGTAATGTAATCTTTTTGACTTTCAAAATGACATGGAAGTACAACTTTATTTCCAATAATTTCTTCGGGTTCTCGGTTTTCATATTTTTTCAAAAGTTCCGCTGCAATATTTAAGTGAGCAAGTTCAAATGCAAGAAATTCTTCCCAAATTAATTTTAATTTATCATTTTCTTCGTCAATGTAACAATTGTAGTATGTGCAAACTTCTGTAAATTCGTGTAAGAGTAGTTTTTCATAAGGTGTTTCGCAAGGGTCTATCAAGCTTTCGTACATTGTAACGTGTTCTTCTTCAACATCACAAATTTCTCCGTAAACTTTTCTTAAATCATCATTTGCATACATCATACCATGTTCTGCATAAAAATTGTGTGTTTGTTGTTCTCCTGAAAGAAGGGTGTATATATTTACTTTAGTTTGTGGAGAGGCTGTATTTTTATCATAAGATTTACGAAGTCTTATTCCGTTATCATTGTGATGATATTGGGTTGGGCGACCTATTATAACATCAGT
Source organism: uncultured Candidatus Melainabacteria bacterium (assembly GCA_934718275.1). Classification (GTDB taxonomy): domain Bacteria; phylum Cyanobacteriota; class Vampirovibrionia; order Gastranaerophilales; family Gastranaerophilaceae; genus Stercorousia. The sequence goes on from CAKUZD010000004.1 coordinate 54,155, forward strand.
TTGGTTTTGTAATATATTATCAGGATTAATTCCGTCAATCAAATATGCCCATTGACTGTATCTGTAAAGATGGTCAAAGTCTTCCAGCAAACCAAAGTTAAATGTTTCTTTTACATATTCATCAGGTTCATTTTGTGCAAGCCAAGCAGTAAGGTCTACTGCTACTTGTTCATACCCTAGAGTTGTTTCTAATACTGTTTGACAAGCCGGAGTCATCCAATTTACGGTTGTTTGTTGCATATCCTCAATTCTGCTCATTAATGCAATAAGGTTTCTGTCGTTGTAATCTTGGCAACTCCTTGCAAAATGGTGTTTAAATCCCCAAGCCTCAATTTCAATTCCATTCATTAAAATTTGGCGTGTTCTTGAATAGCAATTAACATCATATTTATTAAAAGGTCTTTTTACTATATCATGCCAGCTTCTGAGTTGTTTATCTAAGGAAATTCCTTTTTCTTTAAGCGGATTAAATGTCATTTTTTTCTCCTTTCATTTTATCTGTATAAAATATTTATGGCGTTATTGGGCTTCTTTGTAATGAGTTTTTATCTAATTGTTTAAAGCCCAAGCAAAAAGCTCGCCTGCTTGTTTGTTGTAATTTTTGCCATCATGTTTCGCAAATAAATTTTCATAATGACTTAAAGCACTTCCATCTGCTGAAAATGATGGATTTGTCATCATTAAACGGTGTGTTGTTGTATCGTATCTTAAAGGGAATAAATCTCCCATTTGCATAAAACTTGGTAATTTATCACTCGCTAAATTGTATCCGAATAGCGCTGTTTTTATTCGATTTAAGATTTGTTCATAAGATAAACCACCTTCGTTATTATCATTTGAAATTTCTACACCGGGGGCGTAATCTCTTTGGTACTTCAATTTCTCTGATAAATTTTTTACGGCGTTAAAGTTGTCGCCGGTAATGTAATCAGTGCCGGCATTTAGCCCCATTAGTCTGTATCTTTCGAAGTCATTTGAACTTTTTTCGCCTACAAAGCTTATATTGGTTTTGCCCGAACGAAATCTTATTTCGTTTAAGATATATTGTATTTGATGGTAATTTGGTAAAGCTCCAACTCCTGTATAATTCTGCATATCATATCCGCCAATATGTTTTGCAGAATCTATAAACATACATTCAAAACCTAAATTCATAAGTTTTACGCATTCATTTATATAAATTTCAACATGTTCTTGGTTGTGCCAATTGAAGGTTTCATCATTTGAATATGGTCGTGCAATTTTTATTTGATCTGCTGAAATAACATTTCTAAATCCGACTTTTATTCCTCTAAAATGTGCTAAATCTACAAACGCTTTTAATTGTTCTTCTGCTGATATTTTTTCAATAATTGAGTAATCTATAATATTATTGCTGTAACTTGTGTTAAGTCTTATTCCATAAAGTGAGTTTTCTTTAAACGGCCCTTTTTCATAGGCATCACCATAAATATTTTGCCAAATTTGAGATAAGATTATACAATTTGCAAAACTTTTTGCAGAAGGTGGAATTGCCGGTAAAAGTTTGATGCAACTCAAAATTCCACTACATGTGCAACCATTATCCATTGTTGCGATTGCTCTATTGTTTATTTCTATATAATTTGCAAGTCGCCCCCATTTGTCCCCATAATTCGGTGTTTCAATTTTATCGGGAAATTTTTCATAGAAATTCCCGCTTTCTGACAAAGTAACAATAATTTCAATAGCTTTTTTAACAGAAAGTTTTAATAAGTCTGCAGGGACTATGTTTCCAAGCCATCTTTTGTTATAAGCTCCTCCTATTCCATGGAATGCAATATATTCACTAAATTTATCTTTTTTCAAATTAATTGTTTCATCAAAAGCTTTTAATAAATTATTTGTGGAATTCATAACAAATTTATAAATAAATTAATATATAAATATTTTCATTCCCTAAATTGGTTATAAATTTTTATTTTAAAGTTTACTTGTAATATTTTAATGCTAGACTGAATTTGTAAAAAATAGGTAGTTGAAAAGGAGAAAGAAATGATTAACGAAAAATTGGAAAAGGCATTTAATTTTCAAATTAATAGAGAATTATATTCTGAATACTTGTATCTTTCAATGCAGGCTTATTTTGAAAGATTAAATTTAAAAGGTTTTGTAAATTGGATGACAGTTCAAATTCAAGAAGAACATGCTCATGCTATGGGGATGTTTGATTACTTAAATCAAAGAGGTGGTAAAGTTGAATTAGATACAATTGAAAAACCTGAAATAGATTGGAATAGCCCTTTAGAAGTTTTTGAACATATTTTAACTCATGAAGAACTTGTTACATCATTAATTAATAAATTGATGGATGTTGCAGAAGAAACAAAAGATCGTGCTGCTATGTCGTTCTTAAATTGGTACTTGAAAGAACAAGTTGAAGAAGAAGATAATGTTGGAAATGTTTTGGCAACATTAAGACTTATCGGAGATGATAAAAAAGCATTATTGATGCTTGATAAAGACTTAGCAACAAGAACATTTGTTGCACCTGTAATCGGTTAATTTTAATAACCGCAAAATATTATTGAGCCTCTACAAAAATAGAGGCTCTTTTTTATAAGAAGGTGTGTAGAAAATTTGTGTGATTGTATAAATTTATTTATTTTCCGTATTATGTTTTCCGTTTCTATAGCCTATTCCTGCTCTATATCCGGAAATAAAATACATAAATGGGAGTGCAGGTTCAATCCATTTAAAACCGGATAAAATTCCTGCTGTTGCAATATCGTCTGCATGTAAGGCAATATCGAGCGCCTCAGGAGTTCGTTCACTGTATAATTTTTTTGTCTTTTTTTCTCCAAACAACGGGTCTATACACTTTTTGCTAACGTAGTTTGCAATATAACTTCCTCCAACTATGCCGGTGGCAGTAATTCCTGACAAAATAACCGCTAATTTTTTTGTAGGTGTTAATGGTTTAATTTTTTTTGCTTTTTCTAATCTCTCGGAAATAAATAGAGCAGTTCCTGCTCCGACATTACAAAGAAAAATGTTTGCAAGATATTGATATAATCCTTCTTTAATTTTATTGGCAATTCTTTTTTTGTGAAAATTGTCAGATTTTTTGTTATTTATAATTTTATCTGCAACAATTCCACCTGTTACGCCTCCAACAACCGGAATTAAGCCCAAAAGCGAGAGACGTTTAATTTCAGAAAAAATCTCCTTTGAATTTAAATTTTTCTTTTCCGGTAAAATTACCTCGAAAAGTTTGTTTTTCGCAGGAGATGTAGGAAGTTTGTCTGTTAATATATCTATTTGTTTTGGTGAAAGTTCTTTTTGTTTAGCAGTATTTAGAGAGTTTAATATTTCTTTATCTGTTACTCTTACATTTTTTAAATATTTATTGACTGCAAGAGTTTGTTTCTTTTGCAAATCTGATAAGCTTGTTCTTTCCATTAGCCCGCTAAAAATCTTTTTATTTTTGATTTTTAACCCTCTTGTTCCAAGTAAAGAAGCTCCAATTGTGCTAGTAATTATTATTGAATTTTGTTTGAATTTTTGCTTAATTTTATTTTTATCTTTGTTTGTATTTTTTAATGAATTTGTAATTCCAAAAATACAACCTGCTCCAATTAATAAAGTTGGCATTTTCTTATCCAATTTGTTTAAAACTATTGGTTGATCAACATATTTGCAAATAGTTTGAACTTTCATAAATTCCTCATATATTGTTAGGCTAGGCTAACAATATATGAAAAAGAATATTTTGTCAAGTATCTTTTATGAGTTTTTGTGAAAAATATATAAACAAGTATATTAATCTTTGTAAATAAAATTGCTAAAAAGCCCACAAACAGAATAAAATATGTTATACTACTAATGTAGTAGGAAATTCGATTAAACTTTTATTGTGTACTATTTTGTAAATGGTAATTATTGCCATCTATATGGCGTATTGTTTTTAGGTGAAATTGTAATAAAATAGTTTAAGTAATGTAAACTCAAATGCCATATCAAGCAAAAATAGTTTATCATAAGTTTTATAGAAATTGTGTGTGTAGGTGTAGATTTTGAACGAAAATAAAGAAAAAATTTCAGAAAAATCAGTGGCGAAGTCGCCTATAAAAAGTGGAAAGACTGTTTCAAATCCATTGTCGAAACAGTTAAATTCACTTAAAAAACCTGCAATAAAACAACCTGTTAAGGTTGAAAAAAAAGAAGTAAAGAGAGTTTCTAACCCAATATCTTCGGAAACATCAGATATTGTTGCGCGTATCAATAATTTTAATACCAATAAAACGTCAAATAGAATGTATGCAGGTTACATGGGAAATTCTAATGCAAGTTCCCATAGAGTTATTGATTACGCCGAACTTGTAAATAACTTAAATAATACATTGTGTAAAAAGAAAACGGTATATGACTTATTTAGTGCTGTTCATAATTTGTTTATGGAGAAATTGAATAATGTATTTACTGCTTTTGGAGCTTTTCATGAAAAATCAAAATGTATTAATGTAAAGCTTTTTAATTCAATGGGAAGCACCTATACATCAAAATTATTTTTATCGGATGACACAAACCCTGTTGTAGAATGTTTTAAAAATTGCTCGCCTATAGTTTGTGAAAGCAGTAAATTTTTGAATATTCCTTATGTGCAGCAATCTCCAACATTAATATTGCCTTTACTTTCTGTTAGCGGATGTAAAGGGGTTATGGTAATTGGAAAAGACAATATCGAAAACCATATCGGGTTATTTTCATTTATTGCAAATTATTGTGCATTATTTATGGATAATGTAGAACTTCTTGAACAGACTAATAAGTACGCAAATACTGACACATTAACCGGACTCTATACTCATAGAGGATTTCAAGAAGTTTTGTCATCAGAGCTTGCGCGGGCAGAAGAAAATAATTCTAATCTTTCTATAATCATGCTTGATGTAAATAATATTTCTAAAATAAACAGAGAACTCGGGCATGCTAAAGGGGATGAAGTCATTAAACTTTTAGCAGAAAAGGTTAAACAAAATATAAGAAGTAATGACAAAGCAGGGCGTTATGGTGGTGATGAAATCGCGATAATTTTGCCTGACACAAATACTCCTGATGCTAAGTATTTAGCTGAATATATTACTTATTGTCTGTCATGTTGTTTTGTTGATGATGTCGGTCCTGTAAAGGTTTCGGTAGGTATTGCAACATTCCCTGAATGTAGTCGTGACCAAGAAAAGTTGTTAATTCTTGCAGAACAGGCTATGTATATTTCTCAAGCAAAGGGTTATAAAGAAGGGATGTCTGCAATTGTAAGTTCTTCAGATTTTAATTTTTGGGATGATGATGCACTTCATTCTTATGCTGAAGTTATTGCAAAGCGTCACTCTCAATTAGGAGTAAATTTTGAAGAAGAACTTGTTCATAAATTCAATAATGAACAAATCGTTTCTCAAAATCACTTGATGGAACTTGCAAATTCTCTTGCCGGTGCAATTGATGCTAAAGATCCTTATACAAAAGGTCATTCTACTTCTGTATCCAGATACTCGGAAGCTCTTGCTCGTGCGATAAATCTTCCTGAAGATGAAGTTCAAAGAATTAAATTAGGTGCGTTGCTCCATGATGTTGGGAAAATTGGTATTCCTGAAAATGTTTTGAAAAAGCCTGGAAAATTAGAAGATGATGAGTGGGAAATTATGAAGCAACACCCCGTAATTGGTGCAGAAAAAGTGCTTGCTCCGAATGACGCTTTGAGAGATTTAATCCCAATTGTGAAATATCACCATGAACATATTGACGGAAGCGGTTATCCCGAACATTTGAAAGGGGATGAAATTCCTTTAGCTGCAAAGATTGTCGCTGTTGCGGATACTTATCATGCTTTGGTTTCTGACAGACCTTACAGAAAAGGTATGAGTGTTGAAAAAGCTTGCGAAATTCTGAAAGATGGTGCAGGAAAACTTTGGGATAGTGATTTGGTTCGTCAATTTATAAATATTGCGCCTTCTTTATCAACAAGTGTTTGATATATTTTTCCATAAATTTGAAATTGTTCTCTTAATAAATTGTTACAAAATGACAATTATTGAAAGCGTAGATACTTTTTATATATAAGAGAGGATAATTATGGGCGAAGTAAATCAAGTTTCGAATACTATAATGACTGAAAGCGACTTTAATAAAAGTCCGCTAAAGAATGTAATGTCATACAACAGATATTTTACGAATGCATTGAAAAGTCAATCTGCATTTACTTTTGCAAAATTTGATTCTGCAAATGCTTTTTATGAACAGAGAATGGCTGCCTACAAAAAGCATGAAACACAGTCTGAAGCTGCAATTGCAAATTATGAAGAACTTGAAGCTCAATATAAAGCTTTGCTTGGTCAACAAACTTCTATCAATACAAGTTTGATGGAGAAATATCAGGTTTCAAATAAAAATGATTTGCAAAATACAATGAAGTTGAACAATTCATTGTTTGACCAAGGTGTTTATAATAAGGCTGCAAATTCTGCAAATGAAGCTTATACTGAATATATAGCAGCATTACAAACAGCAAATTATATAACACACAGGCTTGTTTAGAAACCGTAACATATTTTTATTTTCATGCTTGCAATTTTTTCTTTAATATATTATCATGCAACTTGTAGAGTGCTTACGCCAATAATCACTCAACAAGTAAAGGAAAATTAAAATGAACTTAAAAAACAAGCAAGAAATAGTAAAAGCTTACGGTAAAAATGAAAAAGATACCGGTTCTACAGCTGTTCAAGTTGCTATGATGAGCAAAAAAATCTCTGAACTTACTGAACACCTAAAATCTAATCAAAAAGATTTTGCTACAAAAAGAGGTCTTTTGATGATGGTAGGTAAAAGAAAGAGATTACTTTCTTATTTGAAATCCCAAAATCTTGATGAATATAGAGAATTAATTAAAAAATTGGGTATCAGAGGTTAATTTTAAGCGAATTAAAATTCTATACAAAAGGCTGTCTCTTATGGGCAGCCTTTTGTGCATTATATTAAACAAAGAAAGAACGGATATATAATGAAAACACTAAAATCAATGCGTTTACATATTGGAGTTTTTGGTAGAACAAATGTCGGAAAATCTTCGTTATTAAATAGGATAACCAATCAAGAAATTTCTATAGTTTCAGATATTGCTGGGACTACGACAGATGTTGTTGAAAAATCAATGGAATTGTTGCCTGTTGGACCTGTTACTTTTCTGGATACTGCAGGTTTGGATGATACGACAGAGTTGGGAAAAAAACGTGTTGAAAAAACGATGAAAATTCTCAATCGTATTGATGTTGCTGTAATTGTTTGTGATTTTAGTGCTATCGCGTTTGAGCAAACCGTTGAAAAAAATAATTTTCTTGGAGATTATGAAAAAGAATTAATAAAAAAATTAAATGAGTTAAAAATTCCTTATTTAATTGTTTTGAACAAATGTGATTTAGTTGCTGAGCAAGATTGTACAGCCGTTATAGAAGATAATTCTAACATAATTTGTACTTCTGCAAAAACTGATGACAAGTTGATTTATAAGTTTAAAGAAGCTTTAGTAAAGCTTCTTCCGGAAGATATTATAAATTCTCCCAAAATTGTAGGAGATTTAATTCCTCCGAAAAGCATTGTTATTTTAGTAATTCCGATTGATAAAGAAGCTCCAAAGGGAAGAATTATTTTACCGCAAGTTCAGACTTTGCGGGATTTGTTGGACAATGATTGTTTGAGTTTTGTTGTTAAAGAAAGTGAACTAAAAGATGCATTAGCAAATTTAAATACTCCTCCGGCTCTTGTTATTACAGATAGTCAGGCATTTCGTCAAGTTTCGAAAATTGTTCCCGAAAATATTCCTTTGACATCTTTTTCAATTCTTTTTGCAAGATTGAAGGGTGATTTGAAAGAGTTTGTAAAAGGAGCTGAAGCAATTGATAATTTAAAAGACGGTGATATGGTTTTAATCCTTGAGAGTTGTACGCATCACGCTATAGAGGATGATATCGGAAGGGTAAAAATCCCTAATCTTTTGCGTAAAAAAACAGGTAAGAATCTTGTAATACACAATTATGCAGGGCATGATTTTCCTGATTTAAAGGATTATAAATTAGTTATACATTGTGGAGCTTGTATGACAAATCGAAAAGAGGTCTTATCTCGTATATTAATAGCAAATCAGACGAATGTTCCTATTACAAATTATGGAATTACAATTTCTTATTGTTTGGGAATTTTGCCAAGGGCAACAAAAATATTTGAAAGTTAGATATCTAAAAGGTTTTTTAATTATGTAGAAAGCGTTGTTTTTTCATTTTTTCTTTTTTTATAGTAAACTATTACTGTAAAAAGTATTACTAAATATAAGGAAGAAAAATATGGAAAAACTTTCACCTTTACAAATCGAAAGATTGAAGTATCAACCAAAACTTCCGGCTAGTCTTGCAGAAGGCATTAATAGCTTGGAATTGGCAGAAGGTTCTGCAACTCAATCAGTTAGAGATCAAGAACAAATTCAAGAATTATTTAAAAACACTTATGGCAAACCTGTTGTAACTTTCAAACATTCAACAATGTCTAAAGAAGCAGGAGTTAGAAATGTTGGTGTAATTCTTTCAGGCGGTCAAGCTCCCGGTGGACATAACGTAATTGCCGGCTTGTATGATGCATTGAAACAAGCAAATTCTTCTAATAAATTATATGGATTTTTGGGTGGCCCATCAGGTATTATTGATGGCAAATATGTAGAATTTGATGACAAATTTATTAACGCATACAGAAATACTGGCGGATTTGATATTATCGGCTCAGGTAGAACTAAACTTGAAACAGAAGAACAATTTGAAAAATCGCTTGCAGTATGCAAAAAATTGAATATTTCTGCTGTTGTAATTATTGGTGGAGATGATTCAAATACAAACGCAGCACTTTTGGCTGAATGGTTTGTTAAACATAATGCAGGAATTCAAGTTATTGGTTGCCCTAAAACAATTGATGGTGACTTGAAAAATAATCAAATTGAAATTTCTTTCGGTTTTGATACTGCTACAAAAACTTATGCTGAACTTATCGGAAACATTGAACGTGACGCAAATTCAGCTAAAAAATATTGGCATTTTGTAAAAATTATGGGTAGAAGTGCTTCTCATGTTGCTTTGGAAGCTGCTTTGCAAACCCAACCAAACATTACTTTGATTTCAGAAGAAGTTGAAGAAAAGAAAATGTCTCTTGAAAGCATAATTAACTATATGTGTGACATTATTGTTAAACGTGCCGATATGGGTAAAAATTTTGGTATTGCTGTAATTCCGGAAGGTTTGATTGAATTCATTCCTGAAATGAAATCTATGATTGCAAACTTGAACGATATTATGGCATCTTTGGAAAATGATACTGATTTTGTTAACGCAACTACAATTCGTGACAAATTTGATATTGTTGAAAACAGACTTGATGAAAATAATGCAAAAGTTTATGCATCACTTCCTGTTTTAATTAAAGGTCAATTATTGGCTGATCGTGACCCACATGGTAATGTTCAAGTTTCAAAAATTGAAACTGAAAAGCTTTTAATTGAAATGATTTCTACCAGATTAGATGAGTTGAAATCTCAAGGTGAATTTATTGGCAAATTCAATGCTCAATCTCACTTCTTCGGATATGAAGGCAGATGTGCATTCCCTTCAAACTTTGATGCTGATTATTGCTATTCATTAGGCTTTAATGCATTTGCATTGATTAGCTTTGGTTTGACAGGTTATTTATCATCAGTTAGAAACTTGACAGCTCCTGCTTCTGAATGGATTGCAGGCGGTATTCCGCTTACAATGATGATGAACATGGAAAAACGTCACGGTGAAATGAAACCTGTTATCCAAAAAGCACTTGTAAAACTTGATGGCCCTGTATTCAAGCAATTGGAAGAAAACAGAGAAGATTGGGCATTAAATGATAGATATTTATTCCCTGGAGCAATCCAATACTTTGGCCCATCTTGTGTTTGTGATGTTACAACTTGTACTTTACAACTTGAAAGAGCTAAGCAATTAGTTAATGCATAAGATTAATTTATTTTTAAAAAGCGGATTAAGATTTTCTTAGTCCGCTTTTTAAGTTTTGGTGTATTATTAAATTTAAAAACTTGATTAATTTTTAATCTTTTATTATATTAGTGTAAGGAATTAGGATTATATGGTATTAAAAAAGGGATTTACAAATATAGTAATTTTAATTGTTATACTTACAAATTTTTTGGGAGTTGCTTTTGGTACAGATATAATTCCCCCTATGTGGACAGATTTTTGCCCTGCCGGTTTAGAAAATGCTGAATATAAAGAGATTAAATGGTTTTTGCCGGATGGCTCAAAATCTACTCAGGAGATATATAATTATTGGGCAAACAGGCGTAAAGAGTTTCAAGCAACTTTAGTTAAGTGTGGTGCACTTAACTACATCGGACAAAGAGAGTGTTATGCTGAATTAAAGCGTAATCAACTTTTTTATAACGAGCAGTATAAACGAGGAATTTATCAGCAACAAATTACACGCCAAGATTGGCGAGACAACCATGAAAAGGGATCTAGTCCTGTCATGATTCATATTTTTAGAAAATAGTTTATTGTATAATAGCTGAAACTTGTTCTGTTATATCGTCTCCTCCGAATAAAACAGTGTTTTTGGGTAAAACAATGTTGTAGTTCATAGAACGCGCTTTCTCTACAACCGCAGTTTTTATTTTACTGTCTATGGCCTTAACTTTTGTGTTATATGAGGTGTCTAGGGCTAATTTTTGATTGTTGATTTCGTTTCTGTATTTTTCTTCCAATTGTGAAATTTTGGCTGGATCTTTTTCTTTTGCAATCTCTGTTCTAGCTTTTTCTATTGTTGATTGCATTTTTTGAATTTGACTATCTTGTTCGGTTTTTAGTTTTTTTATGTCTGTTGAATTTGCAACGACTTTTTGAATATCAACAGTTGCTATTTTATATTCTGATTGAGTCTTTGAAATTGCAATATTATTTACAGAATAGCCTGCAATAAAAGATATTACTATTGCGAGCGTTGATACTACAAGTTGTTTTTTCATGGTAATCCTTTCTTCTTTTTTTTTACAGTTAGATTATTATTTGTTAAATAAATTTTTTAATTGGTTACTTGGATTAATTTCATGTTTTTTGTATGATATTCTTGCGAATACATGAATGAATTGAAAATTAAATTTGTTCAATTCACAAAGGAGAGAAAATATGAAAAAATCAATTAATGATTTAGGTGACGTAAAAGGGAAACGTGCTCTTGTTAGAGTTGACGTTAACGTGCCTCTTGACGAAAATCACAACGTAACAGATGACACAAGAATTCAGGCTATTGTTCCTACAATTAATGCTTTGAAAGAAAAAGGAGCTAAAATTATTCTTATGGCTCATTTGGGCAGACCAAAAGGAGAATGGAAAACTGAATTTTCACTTGAACCTGTTGCTAAATATATGTCAAAAGTATTGGGTGAAGATGTATTGTTTGTAAAATCACCTGTTGGCGAAGGTGCTGATAAAGAATTAGAAGCATTGAAAGATGGTCAGGTTGCTTTGTTGGAAAATATTCGTTTCTACAAAGCTGAAGAAGCAAAAGATGATGATATGACATTTGCTGAAGAACTTGCTAAACTTGGCGATTTCTACGTAAATGATGCTTTCGGTGCAGCTCACAGAAAACATACTTCAACTGCTAAAGTTGCTCACATTTTAAAACCGGCTGTTGCAGGTTTGTTAATGGAAAAAGAAATCAGATGCTTATCACAAGCTTTGGATAATCCAACTCGCCCATTTACTGCTGTAGTTGGCGGTGCTAAAGTTTCTTCTAAAATCGGTGTTTTAGAAAACTTAATCGACAAAGTTGATAATTTAATTATCGGTGGCGGTATGGCTTATACTTTCGTAAAAGCTAACGGTGGTAAAATCGGTAACTCAATTTGCGAAGATGACCAAATGGATGTTGCAAAAGCTATCGAAAAGAAAGCTGCTGATAAAGGCGTAAAAATTGTAATGGCAACAGATGTTCTTGCGGCTGATGATTTCTCAGGAAATGGGACAAACAAAGTTGTTTCAATCAACGAAATTCCTGATGGATTTGAAGGTGTAGACGCTGGTCCTGACAGCCAAAAAGCATTTGCAGAAGTAATCAAAAATTCAAAAACAATTTTGATGAATGGACCTGTTGGCGCATTTGAAAATCCTAAATTTGCAGAAGGTACAAAAGCAGTATTGCAAGCTATTGTTGATGCAACTAAAGCCGGTGCAGTTTCTGTAATCGGTGGTGGTGACTCTGTATCTGCCGCTAAAAAATACTTTAAGGCAGAAGATTTCACTCACGTATCAACAGGTGGTGGTGCTTCTCTTGAATTTATTGAAGGAAAAGTATTACCTGGGGTTGCTGCTTTAGACGAAAAATAAGGTATTTTTCATAAATAACTCTGAAAGACCTGCTTTTTATAAAGTGGGTCTTTTTGCTTGCTATAAATTTAAAATGCCGCATTTTTAATGCTGACTAGTAAAAAATCGGACTTCTAAAAAATAGAAATCCGATTTTTAAATTTATATAATCTTCAACAATAATTATAATTATTTGCGAAGTGCTTGGTCAACAGCTACTGCAACAGCAACAGTTGCACCAACCATAGGGTTGTTACCCATACCGATAATTCCCATCATTTCTACGTGAGCAGGAACTGATGAAGAACCGGCAAATTGAGCATCACCGTGCATTCTACCCATAGTATCTGTCATACCGTAAGATGCAGGGCCTGCAGCAACGTTATCAGGGTGTAATGTTCTTCCTGTACCACCACCTGATGCTACTGAGAAGTATTTTCTATCATTTTCCCAGCACCATTTTTTGTAAGTACCTGCTACAGGGTGTTGGAAACGAGTTGGGTTAGTTGAGTTACCTGTAATAGATACATCAACGCCTTCACTAATCATAATAGCAACACCTTCAGAAACATCATCAGCACCATAACATCTGATTTCGCCTCTTTCTCCTTCAGAGAATCTTGTTTCTTTAACAACTTTTAATTCGCCTGTTTTGTAATTATATTGAGTTTCAACAGAAGTAAATCCGTTAATTCTTGAAATTACATAAGCAGCATCTTTTCCTAAGCCGTTCAAGATAACTCTTAAAGGATTTTTTCTAACTTTGTTAGCATTTCTAGCGATACCGATAGCACCTTCAGCAGCAGCGAAAGATTCGTGACCAGCTAAGAAACAGAAACATTTAGTTTCTTCTCTCAAAAGCATAGCAGCCAAGTTACCATGACCGATACCAACTTTTCTTGTATCACCTACTGAACCTGGTACGCAGAATGCTTGCAAGCCTTCACCAATCAAGCTTGCTGCATCAGCAGCAGTTGCAGCTTGTTTTTTTAGTGCAATAGCTGCACCCAATGTATAAGCCCAAACAGCATTATCAAATGCGATAGGCTGAATTCCTTTAACAATTGCTTCAACATCAATACCGTTTGATTTACAAAGTTCTTGAGCTTCTTCTAAAGATTTGAAGCCGTATTCAGGTAAAACTTTGCTCAATTTAGCTTGACGTCTGTCTTGTCCTTCAAATTTTACTGTCATTTTATTTTCCTCTTAATTATTTTTAATTAAATACGTTCTAATCCCCCTTGTCACTCATGTAAGAAATATTTTTTCTGAAATAATGAGGATGGGGAAAGTAACTAGTCAACTCTTGGGTCAATTTTCTTAACAGCTTCAGCAAATCTGCCGTATGTGCTAGTGAATTTTTCAAGAGCTTCTTTTGGATCCATTCCTTTTTTAACTGCGTCCATAAATTTGCCCATGTGAACAAATTTATAACCGATGATTTCATCATTTTTGTCAAGTCCTAATTCAAGAACATAACCTTCAGCTAATTCTAAGTATCTTGGTCCTTTTTGTTTTGTAGAGTAAATAGTACCAACTTGAGATCTCAAACCTTTACCTAAATCTTCAAGACCTGCACCAACAGGCAATCCGTTATCAGAGAATGCTGTTTGAGTTCTACCATAAACGATTTGTAAGAACAATTCTCTCATAGCTACGTTGATAGCATCACAAACCAAGTCTGTGTTAAGAGCTTCTAAAAGAGTTTTTCCAGGAAGGATTTCACCTGCCATAGCTGCAGAGTGAGTCATACCTGAACAACCAATTGTTTCAACAAGTGCTTCTTGAATGATACCATCTTTAACATTAAGAGTTAATTTGCAAGTACCTTGTTGTGGAGCACAACAACCACAACCGTGAGTCAAGCCTGAAATCTGTTTGATTTCTTTAACTTTTGTCCAATCACCTTCTTGAGGGATAGGAGCAGGCTCGCCTTTAACGCCACGTTTAACGCAGCACATTTCTTCTACTTCTTTTGTTACTTGTATACGATCCAACATTTTCTATACTCCCTTCGGTTATATACAAGTTTTATTGTACGTGCTGAAATCTTTCAGTCAAGAAAAATAAGCTTAAATAAAACATCAAACACAAAGACCTTCTTGTTATAGAAGGTCTTTTATGTTTTTCAATTTAAATGTTTTTATTTTAGTATCTTATTGGAACTAAATCCTCACAAGATTGTTTGTATCTATTTGTTGCGACTGCTGCGCCTGTAAATTTGGTATAACGAATTTTTGGTTTCCCTGATTTTTTACTTGCTGCTTTTCCGTTGCAATCAACACTAATGTTTGCATCTTTTAAGTATTTCAATTCCGGGCATTTTTTCATATATTCTTCATTTTCGAGTAAATCTGAAAAATCGGTATATAGTCTCATTGTAGAAGGCATTGTATTCAATTTGAAGTTAGTAACTCCATGTTTTAGTTTTTCTGCGTGAATTAATGCTTTCAAAACATTCCCTTGAGGTTTTTTGCCGTTAACAGTTACTTTTCCAAGAATTACTGTTGACCAATCTTGTCCTTTTCTTACTTTATGGTCGCAATAAGGAGATTCCCATTCTTCTTTCGGGCAAGGTTTTTTTACGACTTCTACAGGTGGAACTTCTTTGTTTGGCGCATCGTTAGGAGCTTTTGGAGGTATTAAGTCATTTTCAGGAGATGGTTTTGGTTTTCTTTGTTCTTGAGGAGCGCCCGGAGCATAAACTCTGTCTTCAATTTTACCATTGTCTTTTAAGAAGCCTGAAACTGCTGTTCCACTGGCAGTTCCTGCTGCTCCACCAATTAAACCGCCATTTACGGATGCCGCTGCTGCTGCACTTGATGCTGAAGCTGCTGCTCCACTAGCTGCTGTAGAACCTGTTGCTGCTCCGGCTGTTGAACTTGCACTAGCTGCTGCCGCTGCTGAACTTGAAGCTGTAAACAAGCTGCCAATTCCAAATCCTATTACTGTTGCTCCACCAATTGCTGTTCCGCGGTAAAGGTTTGTGTTGTCTTTTTCATAATCAAGATTTGATGTTTTAGCAATATTTTTGATTACATTGGCACTTACGCCTTCTTGTTGTGCAGCTGCACGTCTTTCTTTTAAGCTTAAGTGGTAATTTGTTGTTTCATCTTCATTTGTATTGATGTTTGCGTATTCTATAGCTTTTTGTTTAAATTTGTCACTTGAAAATTTTCCGTTTTCGTCATAGAAAGAACTTCTATTGTTTTCAATAAATTTACGAGTTTTTCTACTGCTAATGTATTCGTTTTCAACCATTTGAGCTTTTGCTCTTTGCTTAGCTTCTTTTTTGGTATAACCATCTTCTCTGTATTGGTTATACATTTCTTTATAATTAGCTTTACGTTCTTTTTCTGCTGCTTTATATTCTTTTTTGTCTAAAAATACTTGAGTTCCTTGAACATTTTCTTTATGTTGTTCATTTTCTACGTACTTTTTCGCCATTTTTTGAGCATCTTCTTCTGTTACGTTGTCTCCGTTTTCAGTGCCGTATGTTGAGAATGCTTTTTGAGCTTCTGTTTCAGCTTTTTTCACTGCTTCATCAGAGGTAAGTTTTCTGTCAATATGTTCTGCTGTAACATTAGATTTTTCAATTTCCAAACCTGTTAATGTTTCAGGTTTCTTAGCTACTGTTTGGCCAATTGGTATACTTACGCCCATTTTAGATAATTGTTTTTGATTTTCTGAAATTTGAGTGTCCCATTTGTCTTTAAATTCAGCGGCATAATCTTTGCCGAAAAAATTAGATACATTGTTAATACTCATTCTGTTTCCCCTTTCAATTTCCCTCGTGAAAAAGAAAATTAAATTTATTTTTATCCCCTGTATTGATATAAAAAATTTTTAATTCCGAAAATTGCATGTCAGCATGGAGTTTTAGGGCGCTTAAATCCTGAAAACATTTATAAATAGTAGAACATGAGTCTTTTAAGTATTGCTTAATATTTGTTTACAAAACATCTCCAACATGACTATTCACATATTGTAAACTATGATGTATTATAAGTTTATGGCGATATTAGAAGTGAAAAATTTGAATTTAGGTTTTAATTGTGAATGCGGGTTTCGTCAAGCTTTGTTTGATGTTTCTTTTGATTTAGAAAAAGGGAAAATGTTAGCTCTTGTCGGAGAATCCGGATGTGGAAAGTCTATTAGTTCAATGAGTATACTTAGGCTTTTACCTAAAACTGCTCAAATAACCGGTGGAGAAATAATTTATAATGGTAAAAACCTGTTAGCTGTTCCGATAAAACAAATGCAAAAAGTAAGAGGGGCTAAAATTGCTCTAATTCCGCAAGACCCTATGACATCTTTAAATCCGTTGTTTACAATAGGAAATCAGTTGTTAGAAGTAATTAAAATTCATCAAAACTTAAAAGGAGAAGATGCTTATAAAAAAGCAATAGAGGCGCTTGAAGTTGTACAAATTCCATGTGCAAAAGAGAGGATGAAGGCTTATCCTCACGAGTTTTCCGGTGGAATGAAGCAACGCGCAATTATAGCCATGGCGTTGTGTTGTAATGCCGAAATTATTATTGCAGATGAACCGACAACGGCTTTAGATGTTACAATTCAGGCTCAAATAATGAGACTGTTAAAAGAAATTCAAAAAGAAAGAGATACTTCAATATTGCTAATTACGCATGATTTAGCACTTGTTGGAGAAAATGCTGATGACGTTTCGGTAATGTATGCCGGGCGAATTGTAGAAAAAGCACCTTCAGCAGAATTTTTTGCAAACCCGAAACATCCATATACACAGGCTCTATTGCGTTCTTTGCCATCTAATATAAATGCCAAATTAGAAACAATTCAAGGACAACCTCCATCAATATTACAAGAAATTTCCGGTTGTAGGTTTCATCCAAGGTGTAATAAATGTGGTGAGATTTGTACACACAAAGTACCAAATCTTGAAGAAATCAGATTTGGGCATTGTTGTGCTTGTTTTTATAAATAATTATTTTGTATTGTTCTTATTTACGTGTGAAGGAGTGTCTTTAACAGGTTTTTCTCCCTTATTAAAACATTTTAGAGCAATAGCCGCAATTGCAACAGCAGCGATACCTGCTCCGATTAAAATTGCTTTTGTTTTAGAAGCTTGTTTTTCTATAGCAGGTTTAAACCAATTTTTGTTAATAAAAAGTTCTTCTGCGTTGTCGTAAAATATTTTGTTTAAAGCAGTATCTGCCTCTTTAGGCTTGTCTTTATAAAATTCGTTTACTGTGTTTTCTACAAAATCTGCAAATTTTCCATAATTATTTTTGTCGCCCATTTCTGTAATTGGGGTGTCAGAACCAAATAAAATCCTATCTGCCCCAAGTTTTTCTAATGCATATTTTATTGTATTTTTATTTTGTTCTGCATTGTCCCACAAATTTGTCAGCCATGATATGTCTACAAATAAATTTGATTTTCCTGAATTTATGGAATTTGAGATGTCATCAATGGTTTTTAACATCTGTTCCGGTTGTGCGGCAAGATTAATATGGTATAGTACAAAAGGATGTTTAGGGTGATTTTCTGCTAGTTTTATAATTTCGGTCGGGTTAGATTTTCCATCGTTAACAGAATGGAATACGCATGGAAGCCCTTTTTTTTCTGCAAGTGATACATATTTTGAGTAAATTTCAAAATTATCTTTAATTGGTTGATTTGTGTTTGAGGGATGGAATTTCAAGCCATAAAATTTGTTTTCTTCAAGGAGTTGTTCTGCAACAGAAGTGTCTTGTGTAATTCCCGGTTGGCATGATAATAACGGGTATAGCTTTACATTTGAATTGTTTGGCATTGATTTAATTTCGCTTGCTGCATCGGTTTCTGAACAAAAAGTGTCTACACCTTGTGCATTCAGACCTGAAAGAGAGCTTACAAGGACTTTTGTGACATTGTTTGGAGCTACTGTATCAATAATATTTTGGGAATTATACGTAATTTTTTGTCCATTATCATACATTGTTCCGATATGTCCTTGTACATCAAATTTACGTCTGTTTGAACCGAATGATAAATTATTGTAGTAATTAATCCCCTGAATTTTCATTTTATATACCCCTCTTAATATTTATAAATTTAGCTTTGCAGTTTACATGAAAAACCATAAAATAATTTTTGCATATTTGGCAATAAAAATAGCAGCAAAGCTGAATAAAAAGTCATACAGTATTTTTATTCCACTTTGAGAGTAAATCCATCCACCCATAAATGTGCCGCCATCATGTTTTAATCCGGCAATAAACAACATATAAAGAATTCCAATAATATGAATTGTTAAAACGCCTACTAAAGCGGCATGTATAATGTTTCTGTTTGAAAAACCACTTTTTAAAATTGAACCTGCAAAAAATACTGCCGGAATATATGCTAATATATAACCAAAACTATACTCAAAAACATATTTTGGTCCTCCGCCAAGAGCAAAAACAGGAATTACGAAAAGACCCAGTAAGATATATAGTAAAATGCTTGTAATTCCGAACTTTCTACCCAAAAATGCCCCAATAAACATTATTACAGGTACTTGTGGTATAAGTTTATATGTATGAATAAAATCGTGAACACTCAGTTGTTGGCCGGAGAACAATCCGGAAGGGATTATAAAATGATTAACATTGAATTGTGTAAATGTTGCTAAAATCATCAAAAAAGTACAACATAAAACAAGAAGTAAACTTCCAAACGATAATCTTATTCCTTCAACCTGTTTTTTTACAACTCTAATTTTTGGTTCGGCAGTGTTAGTCATAAAATATTTATTTTCCCCTTCAAAACAGCGATATTTTTTTCATATCCTATTTTAAATTTATCGTAAAAAATATTTTCTGTCCACATTATTAAGGCATCTTCATTATTATCTTGATAATATCCCTTTCTTGTTCCAAGGGATTTGAAACCGTATTTTTCGTATAGGGCTATTGCCGGTTTATTTCCAACTCTGACTTCAAGTGTAATATATTTTGCCATATTTTTATAACATTCATTAATAATGGTTATTAACATTGTTTCTCCAATATGTTTCTGTCTGAAATCAGGACTTACTGCTATATTGGTAATGTGGGCTTCTTCTAATATTTGCCAACAACCGCAATATGCAATTAGGTTTCCTGTTTCATCAAAAACGCTGAAATATTTGGCTAAATCGTTAGACAATTCACCTAAAAAAGAGTCTTTTGACCAATGGTGAGGTCCGTAAACTTTTTCTTCAATAGAAATAACGGAATCAATATCGGATTTTTCCATCGGTTTAATTTTTATAGATAAAATATCCTGTTCCATAAGTTGATTTTAGCATAAATATATTGTGTGAGTAATGCAACAATTATATTTATGAATTATATTTATGTTTTTTATAAGCAAATTATAATCTTAAAAAATTCCCACATTTTACTATTTTATACTTATACCTAAAGGGGATTATTTTGAGTGAAAAAAGTTTTAAAATCTACATATAACATATTTGTGGAGTGATTATCATGCTAATGGGAAATGATTGCCATGATTGCGGTAAATACAATCGTTTGGAAATGAAAAATGTAAATAAAGATATTCTTGCTTGGCTTGAAGATATTGTAGAAGAAAATAATAGTCGTATAGAAAAAAAAGAATGGAAAAGTAAATACAATAGTTATGTGGTTTATGATTACGAACCGTTTTGTACGGATGGTTTTGAAATAAATCTTGTTATTACATCTTATAATGCGGCATATTTGAATTTTATAAAATATCTTTATGATGAAAAAATAAGCACAATAGAATATTTAAATAGCTGCATTGGCGTTTAAAAAAAAGACAGACCGAAAATTAATTTTTCGGTCTGCTTTAAATGTTTAAAAGTTTATAATAAGTTATTCTTAACCTTCAGCATTTTCGTGTTCTTTTGTAAAGCAATCTTTGCAATAGACTTCTTTGCCTGGAATAGGTTTGAACGGAACTTGCGTTTGAGCACCACATTTTGAACAAACAGCATCATACATTCTTCTTTTTCTTCTGTTGTTGTTTCTGCGATTTTTCCTGCATTCCGGACATCTTTTTGGTTTGTTTACCAAACCTTTTTCAGCATAAAATTCTTGTTCACCTGCAGTGAAGATGAATTCTGCGCCGCAATCTTCACATACAAGTTTTTCATCTTGGTACATTTGTCTTCTCCTAGTTTTAAATGGTACTTTAAAGAAACCTTTTGCAAAATTCCTTTAGCTCCTTTTATTATACACTTTTTTTTGAAAATATGCAATAGGTCAAGAAATATGGCGGATTTTAACTTTAAAATAGATTTTTTAAAGCTTGCACTGCGTGTTAAAATATGCTAGGCTCTTGCTATGATTACTAAAATAGAAATAAATAAATTGGTTAAGGAATACGAAACAGTTGATTTTATAAAAGATGATCCTGTTCAATTTCCACATAGGTTTGTTAATAACAAAAAAGATTGTGAAATTGCGGGTTTTATAGCTTCTTTGCTTGCTTATGGTAATAGAAAAGTTTTTATTAAAAAATTGAATGAGTTGTTTGATTTGATGCAAAATGAGCCATTAAATTTTATTACCAATTTTGAACCTGAATTATTAGGTAGTTTTAATTATCGTTTTGGGACAACAGAAGATTTTTGTGAAATTTTTAATATTATCTCCAATCTTTATAAAAATGATGGTGGATTAGAAGATTTATTTAAATACGGTTATGAGAACAAAAATGGGAATGAAAATTACATAAATTTTGTTCCAATTACAGATTACTTTTACTCAATGTTTTCTGAAAAAGCAGGTCAAGGCGCATATTTTATGATTCCTAATCCCAAAAACGGTGGTGCGATGAAACGCATGTGCATGTTTTTGCGATGGATGATACGAAAAGGACCGGTTGATTTAGGTATTTGGAGTTTTATGAAACCATCAGAACTTCTTATTCCGCTTGATACGCATGTTGCCAGATTGTCGAGGGAGATGGGGCTTTTGACAAGAAAATCAAATGATTTTAAATCAGTAATTGAAATTACTGAAAATTTGAAAGAATTTGATGCTGCAGACCCAATTAAGTATGATTTTGCTATGTTTGGGTATGGAGTTAATAACAAATAAAATAAAATTTTTTTTGGTTAAACAAATTTTAATATTATTTCCGTTTTTGTCTTGATTTATAATTTTTATTATTTATAATTTTTCTATAAAATAAGTAAAAGGAGAAAGATATGTTAAATTTGCAGCTAAAACAAGAGATTATTAAAACAATAGATATTACAAGACAATCAGTAAAAAATAATTTAGATATTACGCTTGAGAGTTATACGGAAATTATAGGGCGCTTGGATTTATTAACCTATTTAGTTGTTAATTGCGATAAAAATAGTCTGAATACATAATGAAAAGTTCCTTTTTTTGAATAATTATGGTATTATAAAATCAAAAACTTTTAATGCTCAAAAATTGCAAATTAGGAAACTTTTTTATTAAAACAACATCTTAATAAATAAGTTGTGCAACAAAAAGGTTAAGAGTATTTGGAGGAAATATCAAAGAATGAGAAATATTATGAAGAAAAGTATTATATTTTTGGGAGCATTTTTGCTTTTATCAGGTTGGGTTATTAGAGATAATGTATTTGCATATAGTCCTGTAGATTTGTATGATAATGTTTGGAGATTGATTAACAGTAAATTTGTTGACCAATCAAATAATCAGCAAAATTGGGCTAAATGGCGTCACAAGTATGATAATCAAATTCATACAAATGAAGATGCTTATGTTGCGATAAATACAATGGTTGCGAGTTTGAATGATCCATATACAAAATTTTTAGATCCTAAAGAATTTGCGGATGAAACAAGTTCTATTAAAGGGTCATTGAAGGGTATCGGTATTCAGATAGGTGTGAAAGACGGGAAATTAATGGTTATTGCTCCGATTGAAGATACTCCTGCAGAAAGAGCCGGACTTCAAGCAGATGATGAAATTTTGGAAATTGATGGGGTTAGTACAAAAGGTATTACTGTAGACAAGGCCGCAGATAAAATTAGAGGAAAAGAAGGAACGCAGGTTACTTTACTTGTAAAACGCAAAGATGTAGCACCAAAAGCTTATACAATTACACGTGCTGAAATAGAGATAAAATCAATATCTCAAAAATTGCCAACAGATATGAAAATTCCTAATGATTTCTGTTACATAAGGTTGAGCTCATTTATTAGCAGAAATGCAGCTACAGAATTTGGTAATATTTTGAATAATAATAGAGATAAAAAAGGTTTTATAGTTGACTTAAGGTCAAATCCGGGTGGACTTTTAACGAATGCGATTTATATTTCGGACATGTTTCTTGACGGAGGTACGATTGTAAGTACGGTAGATAGAGACGGTTATAAAGAAACTCAAAGAGCTTCTTCCGGAGTTTATACCAAGAAACCTGTAGTTGTATTGATTAATAAAGGGTCTGCTTCTGCTTCAGAAATCTTCTCAGGGGCTATGAAAGATAATCACAGGGCTGTAATTATTGGAGAACAGTCATTTGGAAAAGGATTAGTCCAAGAAATTAATAAATTACCTTATGATGCAGGTATAAATATCACAATTCAAAAATATTTGACTCCAAATGGAACAGATATTAACAAAAAGGGTATTACTCCTGACGTAGTAGTTAAGCTAACAGAAGAAGATGTAAAAAATAAAAATGATTTACAGTTGAAAAAAGCAGTCGAAATATTGAGTAAAATGACGAATGGGCAATCAATTGCAATATACTAAATACAGTTATAAATAATAAAAAAAGACGGAGAATTAATTGAAACCCTAAAACTGGACAAAGTAAAAAAGTCGGTTTTGGGGTTTTAATATATAAGTAGGTATGAATAAAAAGAAAACCTTACACAGCCCACGACAAAGAAGAATTATTCAAATCAATGCTATGTACAAAATTAAAAGGTTTATAGTAAAATAAAAAACATGAAAAAGAATATTATATTGATTGGTATGATGGGTTGTGGAAAAACTACAATCGGTAGTGAATTGAGTAGAGAACTGCCAAGTTACAAATATATAGATATTGATGCCGAAATTGAAAAAAGTACACAAAAAAAAATATCAGAGATTTTTTTGAAACATGGTGAAGCTTTTTTTAGAATGTTGGAAACCGAAAAAGTAAAACAATTTTGTAATGGTGAAAAAGCTATTATATCCGTTGGGGGAGGAGCATTTGAGAGTCTTGAAAACAGGAGGTTGATGCTTGATACTTCACATGTAATTTACCTTAAAGCTACTCCTCAAGAAATTTATAATCGTATAATGACTGAGGTTTTGGGAACTGATATAAGTTATACAAATGCAATTGGTAGGAAACGACCATTATTAAAAAAGAATTTTTCGGTTGAGAAAATTTCGGGTATTATGCAATTACGCTCAAAAAATTATGAAAAAGCGGATATTACAGTTGATACAACAGGGAAAAGTCCCTATGATGTGGTGAAAGAAATTCTTGGAGCACTAAATGGTTAGTCTTTTTGTAAAAATAAATTCTGAACAAAAAATTTATCCGATTTTGATTGAGAGTGAAGAAATTTCTGTATTTGCTCAGAAAATTCTTGCTACAGTAAAAGGTCAGAAATATCTTGTGGTTATTTCAGAAAAGGTTGACAGGTTATATGGGAAAATTCTTGGTATTCCTAAGGAAAATAAATTTGTCTTGAAAGATGGCGAGAAAGAAAAGAATTTTAAAAATTATGAGAAGATTTTGAATTGTGCATTGAAAATGAAGCTAACAAGAAAAGATGCAATTGTTGCAATTGGGGGTGGGGTTGTTGGTGATATGGCAGGGTTTGCAGCCGCAACATATATGAGAGGGATTGATTTTATTCAAATTCCAACAACTTTGCTTGCTTGTGTTGATAGTTCTGTTGGTGGCAAAACTGCAATTGATACTAAATTTGGAAAAAATCTTGTTGGAGCATTTTATCAACCAAAGATTGTGTTAATTAATCCGAAATTCTTGAAAACCCTTGATGATAGACAATTTAAGACAGGCATGGGAGAGGTTGTAAAATATTCGTTTATTGAAAAAAGTTGTAAATGTGACGATGAACTTCATCTAACTAATTTTATATCAGAGAAATATGAGCAAATTTTGGAACGCAAAGAAAAAGTTCTTGCTCAGTTGATTGAAATTTGTGTCAGATTAAAAATTTCTGTTGTTCAAAAAGATGAAAAAGAAAGTGGATTGAGGCGAATTTTAAATTTTGGACATACTTATGGACATGCAATCGAAAAGATTACAAAATATAAAAAATATACTCATGGTGAAGCTGTTGTTGAAGGTATAAAATTTGCATTTAATTTAGCATTAAAACAAAATTTGATAGACAAAAATTATAAATTTTTGGCGGAAGACATCATAAAAAAATATAATTTTCGAGAAATTCCAAAATTTAACATGAAAAAAATGGTTGAATTTATGCAAATGGACAAAAAAGCAACAGCAAACTCAATAGTTTTTGTATTGCCTACTGACTATTCTCAGGTTGAAGTATTTGAAGTTTCTCCTGAAAGTTTGCTAAAGTAGTTAAGATTATTAATTTATTCACCCAAATTGATTTGAGAGAATTGAACAATTTTATTTTTTCCGCGCTTTTTAGCATTGTATAAAGCATGTTCTGCATATCGAATAATAGTATTTGCATCTTCTTCTGTATCTTCAATACAAGGATATGTTGCAATACCACCGGAAATTGTGATTGGGTGTCTTTCTTCTTCGCCGGCAGGAATAAATTCCATTTTTTCAATGTCGCGTCTAAACCTTTCAGCAAACAAAAATGCATTTTCTTCTGATGTATTTGGAAGGATTAGTAAAAATTCTTCATCTCCATAGCGGGTTAAAATATCTTCTTTTCTGATTAATTGTTTTAATTTGTCGGCAATAGAGCGAAGTAAAACATCGCCCCATTCATAACCATAGATATCATTTACAACTTTGAAAAAGTCTAAATCAAATAACAAACAAGAAAGTTTTGTGCCATATCTTCTTGCGCGAGAAATTTCCTGTTCCATACGTTCTTGCATGTATTTTCTGTTATGCAAACCTGTTAATTCATCAGTTGTAGATACGATTTTTAACTTGTCGCGAAGTTCTTTGTATTTCAAAAGTGCATTTGCTCTGATAATAAGTTCAATATTATCAATTGGAGTTTTGATAAAATCGAAAATAATTGCTCGAACTGTAGTTCCTTTGAAAATATCTCCAATAAACAATGTCGGAGCTTTAAATTTAGTTGTCATTAATACATCTTTTACATTTGGAACACTTTCAATCACAATTAATCCCGGATTAAGCATTTCATATTCTTTAAGGTTTTCGGCATTTTCAATTCTTACATTAGCATCATCAATTTGAGCTAAAACATCTGCCAATTTTGATTCGTTTTTATCTGTATAAACAACTATATTTTTCATAAAGCTATCCTTCTAATATTGTCAACTTTAAGTGGATTTTAACATATTTTTCTGATTTTATCAAGTAGCAAAATTTGTGTTTGTGTATAAGTTACTGTTTTTTCGATATAAAAATGGCTGAATTACTAATTCAGCCATTTTGTTGATATTAAATTTTAAGTAAAATCTTATTTTTCTTCATTATCATCGTGATGTTTATGTTTTACATCTTCTTTGATTACAATTAGGTTGTTGATAATTTTCATAGCGCAAGTTGGAAGAACAACATCATCCAATCCTGTTGCGATACTAATAATTTTTCCGGCACCTAAAGTTACTTCATCCCCTTTGTAGTAGAATGTGTAATCATCTTTTCTGTCTGAACGAATTGTAATTTGACTCATTTTTTCACTACAGCTTACGTTTTTCGTAATGCCGCCTTTCTTTTTTTACTAACTACTTATAAAACTTTGTTAAACTTTTTGTCCTTTATTATTATAAAAAATACCTTCAGCCATAACTTCTTCATATATTTCTTCGTCTTGTTTAAAGCTTTCAGGTGTGTACGGGTACAAATCAATGCATACATCCAGTTCTGTTTCGATTTTGCCAATTATAGGCCAAATTTGTTCTCTTTTGGATTTGTCCTCAGTTTCAAAAATTGCAGCAAGTTCAATATCCTCTCCATCATGTATTTTCCCATCTAAGAACGTTCCAAACAGATACATTCCTTTGAAATCTTTAAATACTCGGTCTAAGGCTTTGCATAACTTGCTAATTACTTCATCAACTGAATTTATACTCATTTTTTACTCCTGATTAAGGTTTGATAGAGTGTACAACTTCGTTTCTGTTTAATGTAACCTGTTTCGATGTAGAAAGGTCTTTTACAGAAATTTTATTTGATTTTATTTCGTCTTCGCCTAAAATTAGTGCGTATTTTGCAATTTTAGAAGCTTTTTCTAATTGTTTTGAGAATTTTTTATTAGCTAAATCGAATTCAACCGTCAAACCTTCAGCTCGTAATTCCTGAGCAAGAATAAAGGCATCTGTCGGTGAGTTAGAAACTATGTAACCATCAAGTTTTTCAGGCTCAATTTCAGGCAACAGGGAATTTAATCTTTCCATTCCCATAGCCCACCCAACAGCTGGTGTATCTTCGCCACCAAGGTTACGAACCAAACTATCATAGCGACCGCCACCACAAACTGCATTTTGAGAACCCAAATTATTTGATTTTATTTCGAAAACAGTTCTGTTATAATAGTCTAAACCTCTTACGAGTAATTTATTTTCTACGTAAGGAACATTTAGTTTGTCAAGGTATAATTTCAATGTTTTGTAGTGATTTGCGCATTCTTCGCATATAAAATCAGATTGAATTATTTTTTGAATTTCAGGTTTTGCAAAAATTTCTTTACAAGAGTCAACTTTGCAATCAAGAAGTCTCAATGGATTTTTTTCGTAACGATTTTGGCAATCTTCGCATAGGTTTTCAAATTCAGGCTTTAAAACTTCTTTTATTTTACTTTTGTATTCTTCTCGACATTTTGGACAACCCAAGGAATTAATTTCAACTTCCAAATCATTAAGTCCAAGTGATTTAAGATAATCTACTGCAAGCAAAATAGCTTCTGCATCAGCGGTTGGTTCTTTTATTCCAAACATTTCAACCCCAACTTGATGAAATTGCCTTTGTCTGCCTGCTTGAGGGCGCTCATAACGAAACATTGGTCCTTTATACCAAAGCTTAACCGGAGCAGAAAGCCTTGCCATTCCGTTTTCAATAAACGAACGCACCACACCTGCAGTGTTTTCAGGTCTTAATGTTAAAGAACGGTCACTCTTTTCAAAAGTGTACATTTCTTTATTAACGATGTCTGTTGTATCTCCAACACCACGAGCAAAAAGTTCTGTTGCTTCAAAAATTGGAGTTCTTATTTCCTTATATCCGTAACGGGTAAATATTTCAAGAGCGTTTTTCTCAAGTTTATGCCATTGTTCAACTTCTTGAGGTAAAATGTCTTTTGTTCCTTTTTGTACTTTAATTATCTTAGCCATAAAGCTATTATATAAATTTGCGGATAAATTGTCAACAGAAAAAATGTTTGTATGCTAAAGCGATTTTATTCTTCAAAGTCTTTTTTGTCAGTTTTTTTTACTGCGGAAGCGAGTCTTTGCCATAACGGCAGTTTTGCAAAATCATCACGAATTTCTTGTGCTTTGCGTTCTAATTGATTGTAGACTTGCGAATTTATTTCTCCACCGATTAGGATTAGAACTGATGTGTAATACAACCAAACCATTAAAACGGCAAAAGCCCCGATTGTGCCGTAAACCATGTTGTAAGTTCTTAAATTGTTTACATAAATTGAAAATCCCCATGAGCCAACTAACCAAAATATAGTGAAGAACCAAGTTCCTGGAATTGCGCTTTTTCGTTTAAATTTTTCATTCCCTTTCAAGTCCGGTAAAATATAGTAACTTAAAAATGCCATAAAATAAAGAGCTGCAAATGCTATTGGCCAACGTAAGGTTAATAGTGTAAATGCAACTGCTGATGACATGTGAAAATGGTTAACCATCAAATTAACAATGGCTTTACCAAATACGATTAAGTTTATACTTAAAAACATTACCATTGTGTCTACAAAAACCATTAATAATGATAAAGCTCTTGTGTAGATTAGATTTCTGGTTTCATGAACTTTATATGCTCTGTTTAAACCTTTCAAAACAACCGCAATTCCGTTCATGGATAGGAACATTGTTACACAAAAACCCATTATTGCCATTAATTTGCCGTGGGAAAAAATCATAGCTTCTGATAAGACAGTTAAAATCAAATCCATCGCTTGTTCAGGCATAAATGTTGCGAGAAATTTTAAAATAGGTTCCATTAAAGCTTTGTTTCCCATCCAACCAAAAACGGCTGTCAAAAATAACATAAAAGGGAAAATTCCAATAACCATCATAAAGCCCATTTCTGCAGCCATTCCGTAGAAATCGTTCTTTATAACAGATATTATTAATCTTTTTATACCTCTTACAAAAATCTTAAAATCCATTTTTCTCTCGTTTTATAGTTGTTTAAGTTTTTTTATTTCTGCTAATATTTTTTTTACTGCATCTTCAACAGGGGCTTTTATGGTACAGCCTGCAGCATATTTATGTCCACCACCGTTAAATATTTCACAAATTTGGGCAACATCAGCAAATTTGCTGCGCATAGAAATCTTTGTTCCTCCGGATTTCATTTCTTTTGCCACAAAGGCAATTCTGGTTGTTACTATTGCGCGTAGCTTTTCGGTTAAGCCTTCCATGCAATCATCTCCGGCAGAAAATTGCTCCATATCTTTTTTATAAACGGTTGTGTATGCAATTTTATCTTTTTCAAGAAATTTGGCTTTCCCAATACAATGTGCTTGGAACATAACAAGCGTTTTAGAGTCGGATTCATATACCTTTTTATAAATATCAGATGGATTTACTCCGATTTCCACAAGTTTTGCTGCAGCCTCAAAAGTTGAAGGTTTAGTATTGTCAAACCTGAATGAGCCTGTATCGGTTAAAAGTGCGGTATAAAGGCAGATTGCTGTGTCAAGGTTAATTTCCCAATTCATTTGATTAAAGCAATAAAACAAAACTTCTCCGGTTGAGCTTGCATCAGAATTTATAAAATTTAATTTTCCATACGCAATATTAGTTTTGTGATGGTCAATATTAACCGTGAATTTTGCTTTATCAAAAAGGATTTTGGCATCGCAAATTCTATCAATTGCCGCAACATCAACATTGATTACAAGGTCGTATTCTCTCGACTTATCGAATTCTTCTATATTTTTCACATCTTGTATATGCGGGATATATGAATAAACGTCCGGAATTTTGGAAATAGCCATCATATCACATTTTTTCTTATGGTTTTTCAGAATTGCCGAATACAGCCCGCACATTGAACCTAAAGTATCACCGTCAGGGTTTACGTGTGAAACTATCAATATATTTTTGGATAATTTTATGATATCATTTAATTTAGAATAATCCATTCTTTGATGTTAGCACAAAAAAGTTTTAGTGTAAAACAAGAGTGTTAGGGAAATAGTTTTGAAAAAAGTTTTATATACGGATTTTGTCACAACTGAGTCGCTTGTAGAAGTATTGCTTGAAAAAAAAGAGATAAAAAAAGCAATTACTAGAAGTAACCTGTATAAATTTTGGAACAAAGTAGTTGGTGAAAAATTTGCTAAACGTTCAAAACCTTATTCTATGATGGGTGGCGGTGTTATGGTTGTTGCATGTGAAAATGCAATTGTTGCGCAAGAATTAACATTGAGGAAATATCAACTTCTTGTTAAATTCGAACCATATTTAAAATCTTTGAAAATGAACGTGAAAGATTTGCGTTTTGATCCTAAAAAATGGATTGAAGAATAAAAGTTTGCTTTAATTTAAAATCTTAACGGATAAATTTAAAAGCAATTTGTGATATTCTTGGATATGATTTGATTATTTAAAAAAGAAAATCAAAAACTAAATAAATTTTACAATAACAATTGTGTTCCTAAAATTATTCTGTGACTATCTGTAGTATTTTGGTTATCACAGAATACGTAATTTAGAATTAAACGAATAGCTTGACCTTTTATAAAATAATTTATGCCTGCAGAATATTCTCTCCTTATATTGTTCGGGATATCTCTATTAGGATCGAATTGGTCATAACGTGCAATTAATTGTACTCGTGGATGAATTTTGTATCCCACTGTATAATTAAATCCCAACGCTTTGTCTGTACTAACCCTTGTACCGTTATAACCATCAGCTATTCCGTATTCAAAATTTGTCCAAAGCCTTTTGTATTTGTATCCGACATAGAACGAGCCCACTGTGTATGTTGTTTTGTTATGTCCGGCATTTATGCCTCCACCAAAAACAAAATTTCCGTAACGTCCGTCAGTTTTACCTAATGGCTTAAAATCAACCCATCCCGTGAATTCAGGTCCTGCAAAAGGTGTATGAAAATATCTGTCAGAAGAATTGAAAGCCACATTATAGTTAATCAATGGGTAATCGCCAATAATCCTGACTCCAAGCGCTCTAGTAGAGCCAAAGTTCCTTGCAATTTGTGAACGCATAACAAATGGTAAAATATAAGAACTGGAGCCGCCTTCTTTGCCAATTTGGTTTCTTGAGTATCCGACAACTATTTTATGGTGTGGAATACTGCTATTTATGATATATGCATCCGCTATAAAGTTTTGCATATAACTTCTACCATTTGCAGGTTTGGGATTAAATAAAATTTTAAAATCATTTTTTACTCCCCTAAATTTCCCTATGGCACCAAATTGCAAAAAGCCAACGTCATAACTTGTATCATAATCATTATCATTAAATAGGGATGTTAAATCTCCTTGAAATGCTCCATAATATTGGACTTTTGAAATAATACCTTTTTGCGGATTGAATGTTAGTTCCGGTTTTAAAAGATACGATGGAACATCAGTTCTAACAATGTCACGTTTTATAATTTTGCCTAACAGAGTATTTTCATCAATTTTCCCGTCTTTATTTTTGTCCAAATTAAAATTGTCAAATAGGGAAAATTCAGCTTCAATATTATTATCAATTTCAAAAATTCGTTTTAGTGACTCGTTCTTTTTTTTAAAATCACTATCTTCTGTTTTGTCCATTTGGTCAGTATTTTCAGGAAGTTCATCATCAATTTCGGTTACATCTACATTTTCTTGTTGATTGGTATTTTCACCGTCTTTTGCAGTAGTTGCACCACCTTCTAACAAAATGTCTTCTTGAGGAACATCAGGAACATCCGGCGATTTAAATTTTTCCGGAATAGGGTCTATGATTTTGGTTTCGTCAAAGTCATTTACATAATCAGTTTCAACTTTTTTGGAGGCAAAAAGCTTTGCTTCTGCGGTATTTGCAGATAGCATAAACAGCAAAACTAATATAATACCAAAAATCCTGTTCACAAATATTAATGTAGCATAAAATATATGCAAAAAAAATTTTTTTTAGTGTATATTAATAATTATGACAAATGTAACAAGAAATAAAAAAAGCTCCAAAAATTTAAAAATGATTAATCAACAAGATAAAAAAATAAAGATTAAAGCCCCGATTGTAGAAGCATTAAAAAAAGCTTATGAAAATCCTACATACCAGTTCCATATTCCTGGTCATACTAAAGGAAATGGCTCTTTGCCGGAATTTAAAAAACTTATTGGTGCAAAAGCTTTGTCAATTGATACAACTGATGAGTTTGACGGGCTTGGAACACTTCATCCTGCAACCGGACCTATAAAAGAAGCTCAAGAGTTGGCAGCTAAAGCTTTTGGAGCTAAAAGAACTTTCTTTTTACTAAATGGTTCAACAGCAGGAAATCTCGCTCTTGCTATGGGCTTGACTAAAAAAGGTGAAAAAATTATTGTTAACAGAAATTGTCACCGTTCGATACTTACAGGCATGATAATTTCAGGTGCTGAACCGATTTGGTTAATTCCAAAAAGATTTAGCGAATGGGGAATTTGGGGTAACGTAACTCCGGAATCCGTTGAAGAAATGCTGAAAAATAATCCCGAAGCCGGTATGGTTTGGATAACTAATCCGACTTATGAAGGTGTTGTATCTGATATTAAATCAATTGCTGAAATTTGTAATAAGTATAATGTCCCGTTAATTGTTGATGAGGCCCATGCTTGTTTGTGGAATTTTAATAATCATCTTCCAACAACTGCTCTAAAACTTGGTGCAGACGCTGTTGTCCATTCGCTACACAAAACCGGTGGAAGTATGAGTCAGAGTTCAATGCTCCATATTTCAGAAAATTCTAAACTTGATGTTGATGCTGTGGAAAAAGCTTTGAAATTATTACATACAACAAGCCCGTCTTTAATGCTTTTGGCAAGTCTCGATGCAGCGCGTGCAAATTTGGATAGTTCGCGTGGAAGAAAACAGCTTGAAAGGGCTGTACAAAATGCTAAATATCTTCGTAAAGAAATTGATAAGCTTGTGCATATTCATCATTTGCAGCCTGATTTTGGTTATAAAACAGATATTACTAAGGTGTTTATCAGAGATGACAGGTTATCAGGAAAACGACTTGAATCTATCTTGGAAATTGATTTTAATATTGAAGTTGAAAGTGCTTCTGATGCAGGGCTTTTAATTCTGTCTAATATTGGAAACACAAGAAATGATATGCAATATTTAGTTAAATGTTTGCAAAAAATTGATAATACAAACTATTCAGACATTTGTTATCTTGAAAAGAAAAAACACATGCCTATGCTGACTCCTATTATAAAAATGACTTTAAGGGAGGCTTATTATTCTCATAAAGAAACAATTTCAAAATCTCATGCAGTAGGTAGAATTTCTGCAGAAGTAATTGCGGAATGTCCTCCGGGGATTGCGGTTTTACTTCCGGGGGAATTGATTACGGAAGAACATTTACCTTATTTAGTTGATTACGATACAATTGAAGTAATTAAATAGGTTTTACTTGGTACAAAACTAAATATAGACATTTTTTCTATTTTATGGATACAAACAATACTAAAAGTATCAAGAAAGAAATTATGCAAGTTATTCCGACTAAAGTCCAAAATATTGGAAAGCTTTTTTGTGATTTACAGACCATTACTGATGATTGTTTTTTTGTTTTATTTTTTTTCTTTGAATTAGTTGTTTTGGAAAGCTTTGTTGCGGTTGATTTGTTAGTTGATGTTTTTTTAGGGTGCTTAACAATTTCTGTATCCGCATATTTTGTTTTGGCCTCTTTGTATCTGTCGGACAGCTTTTTCGTTTTTTCTCCTGTTACTAAAAGCTCTGTATCATAGCAAAGTTTCATAATTTTTGCATCAGCTTTGTGATTGTATATACAATAGCTTATAGCGACTTCAAAAGCTCTTTTTAGGCATTCTAACGTTTCCATTCCGTCTTTTTTTACAGAACCTGAGTGTACTGCATTATTACCATGTTTTTTTAGGTAATATAAATCATTTATAAATTCTTTTTCTTCAATATTGCCGGAAGAACAATCATTTAATGTTGCAAGCATTTCATCAAATGTTTCTTCTGTTGTTCTGTTTTTACCCAAAACTTTTTTGCAAACATGTTCTCCAAAACGGCGTGTTTGCACCATGCATTGTTCGAAATATTCATCACGATAAAGTTTTTCGGCTTCTGATATTATTTCAAATAAATTTTTATCAACTTTTTTTAAAAAATCAAAATTTGTTGGCATAAGTGTTTTTATTCTATTTATAATATTAAAAAAACAGGGGATAAAATCCCCTGTTTTTAAGCTGTTTACTTATTTAGAAATTCTTCCCGGTACAACAACTCCACCTTTTAAATTCTTTTTATAAAATTCTACGTGTGGTTGAAGAACGCTGTCCAAAACTTCAGGAAATTCTTTATTTCCCATAACTTTTTCAACGATTTCTTGATAAACTGTAGCGAATGCTCTTAATTGAGTTAAAGCACCTGCAGCAGCCGGAGTTAATCCCATACCTTGAGTTTGAGCTGTTTCTAAGAAGAATGCACCTGTTACTTCATAAGATTTTGTTAAAGCTTCAATATAGCTTTCAGCATTTTCTCTGCATACGCCATTATCTTGAGGAACAGTTAATGCAAATGCAAAGTTATTAGCAGGATTGAAATGAGCTTCTGCTGAGTGGTGCATAGCATCAGGAACTTTTGCAACTTGTTTTAAAGTATCTTTTACTGATTCATTTTGCATTTGAGCATGCCAATATACAGTGTTTTCAAAAATTGAACCCATATATTGATGAACTGATGTTAAGATATTATTCATTTTTGCGTGAGCCCAAAAAATACCTTCTTTTAAAGCATCATTAACGCTTAAATCAGATGTTAAAGCTTCAGAAGAAATTTCTTGTGCAGCATTCAACATTGTTACCATATCCTCTTTTTTCATTCCTGCATAAGCAAGAGTGAATAAAGCGTGGTCATCAAATGCAGAAAAACGACCACCAACATCGTCATGAATAAACAAATCACCTAACCAACCTTGTTCGTTAGAAGTTCTTCTTAATTCACTTTTTTCAGCGTTGCCGTCAGTAACTGCAATAAAGTGTTTATGAGCAAGTTTTTCTGCTTCTTCTTGAGATTTTCCTTGAGCTTTGTATGCATCTGTAATCATAGCAAGAACTCTTAAAAATCCGTCTTTTGTTTCAAATGTAGAACCTGATTTAGAAGCAATTAAGTAATTTGATGAAAGAACATCATTACCTAATCTGTATAAAAATCTTTCTAAGCTTGCAGAATCAACATCTGAATAGAATTCGATTGTATCATGTTTTACATTTAAGCCGTTGATTGATAACATGTGTTCAACAGTGTGTTTTGAACCACCAATACCCATTACGCTAAGTTTTTTAGCTCCGGTTTGTGCTTTTAATTTGCTTGCCAATTCATAAATTTCATCAACTCTTTTTGCTTGATTTTCAGGTAAATTTACCCAATTCAAAAACTGTCCTTTTTGGTTAGCTCTTGAAGAAAATTCTTTAACAAATTCACTTACTTTCGGAGAATATTCTCCAAAATCTACCCCTGTAAATTTAACAGTAACGTTAGAATTTTTTGTTAACATATTAACCTCTTTCTTTGTGTTTACAGTGATATTTTAGCATAAAAAGATAAAATAGTTAGAGGTAATTAACTAATAATTTTTTTTATTTCATTTTTCTTTTTTTTTCAAAAAAGTTTTTTAAAATTGCATTACATTCTTCTTCGAGTATTCCACTATAAACTTTTAATTTTGAGTTAGCAAGTTTTCTTAAATCGATTACGCTTCCCAGTGCTCCGTAATTGTGGTCATAAGAACCGAAATATACAGTATTTATTCTAGAGTTGATTATTGCCCATGCACACATTGGACAAGGCTCTAGTGTAACATACATTTCACAGTTATCAAGACGCCAAGTTCCCAGTTTTTTTTCGGCTTCCCTAATTGCTAAAATTTCTGCGTGTGCTGTTACGTCATTTAAAAATTCTTTTTGGTTAAATGTTTCTGCAATTATTTCTCCGTTTTTGACAATTATTGCTCCAACCGGAATTTCTCCTATTGCTTGATTTGCAAGTTTGATTGCGCGTTTCATTATATAACCTCAACTGCATTTGATAAATTTAAGGTTAATTCAACGCAAAAACCGCAATTTTCGTCACTATGAAGTTTAATTTCTCCATTCATAGCTTCAACAAGACCTTTTACAATGAACAAGCCTAATCCTGTTCCCCTCGTTGTGCGTGTTGTGTTGTCGTCAAGTCTTATAAATTTTTCGAATAATTTATTTAATTTTTCCGATGGAATAATTTTGCATTCATTTTTAATAAAAATTTTAGCTTTATCTTCTTTTGTATAAGCATCCACTATGATATTAGAATTTTCATTTGCGTATTTTGCTGCATTTTCAAGAAGATTTACAAAAACTTGAATTAGTCTGTCTTTGTCCGCATCTATTAATGGAAAATCTTCGCTAATATTGAATATGATTTCTTTTTGAGATTTATTTTTAATTAAAATTTTGGCTTCTTCCAAAACTTCCGGCAACCAAACTTGTTCTACTTTTGTCCTCAAACGCATACCTTCTATATCAGGAATTGTTAGCAAATCTTCTATTAAACGTTTTAATCTTTCTGATTGTTCTTTGATTATTCTGAGGGATTTTTGTCTCGTTTCTTCGTCAATGATTATATCTTGCCGCATTAGTCGAGAGGTGTATCCTTGAATACTTGTTAACGGAGTTCTGAGTTCATGACTCACTGTATCAATCAAATTTGAGCGAAATTCATTTAGTTGTTTAAGTTCAATGTTATTTTTCTTTAATTGAATGTAAGATTTATGAATTTCTGTTGCCATTCTATTGAACTCAAATGCTAAAAATATTATTTCGTGGGGAGTAAATGCGGTTGTTAAAAGCCTTATTTGACGTTCATAATTTCCTTTAGAAATTGCAATAATTCCTTTGAATAATTGTCTTATGTTTATGTATAAATAGTATGTATACAATCCGACTACAAAAATTATGGTTAATGTGGCCAAAAGGCAGGACAAAATGATTTTTAAACTATTATTTGTGATTGCCTTTCTTGTGATTTTTTCTGTTGTGTTTACGATAATTGTAATTTTAGGTTCTTCTTTTGAGACATATATGAGCGGTTGGTTTTTTATGTCTCCAAAAATCATAGGTTCATTTTTTTTCAGTTTTTTAGGCAAAAGAGAAATAGTTTTTTTATAAGCTTCATCTGTATAATTATGTTCCGCAATCAAATCACCGTCATTTGTTAAAACATAAATTTGACGTTTATCATCTGCTAATGATCTGAATAATTCATCTTTGATAGCATCAAGTTTGTATGTTGCAACAAGGTATTCATTATCGTTTATTTTTACCGGAACTGTTGCCTTTTTATTCTTTTTATTTTTTTCGTGAATAATTTTTAAATCTTTTTCGGTTACAATTTCTAGTTTTTCGCAATCAGGCAGGGATTTTGTAACTTCTCTAAGGTAGGCATTTTGTGCCGCAGGAGTTTTAAAATATTTTAGGGAAAAAACAACTTGTTCAAGATTGCTTGATACAGTTTTGTTAAAAAAATCAATTTCATCGGAAACCATATTAGCAATCAAAACAGCTGCTTCTCTGAGCTGGTGGCGCATTGATTGTTGGTTAATATTATTGATAATAAAGCCACTTATAGACATTGGTACAATTACTGCAAAAACAAATACTACAGCAATTTGTTCAACAATTTTAAGATGTTTTTCAAACATTATTCCTCTCCGAACGGAGTTAACTTGTAACCTACGTTTGTCACTGTATGAAGATATTTTGGATGTTTTGTGTCAGGTTCAATTTTGTTTCTTAAACCACCAACGTGCACTCTTAACATTCTAACATCTTCATCGCTATCATACCCCCAAACTTCATCTAACAAAGTTGCGAGTGTTACCGGTGTATTGAAATGTTGCATTAAACAATATAAGATTTCAAATTCTGTTGGAGTAAGTTTTGCTTTTTTATTTACAACAACTGTTTCAAGTGTTTCCGGAAAAATTTGAATATCACCTGCATTCAACACTTCATCAGACATTACGGTTTTGTCCTCAATTTGATTTCTTCTTAATAAAACTCGTATTCTTAGTAGAACTTCTTGTACATCAAACGGTTTTACAAGGTAATCATCAGCGCCGCAATCGAAACCTTCCGTTTTGTCGTCAATTGTTCCTTTGGCTGTAAGCATTAAAATGGGTATAGCAAGCTTTGCTTGACGAATGTTTTTGCAAACGTCAAAACCATTCATTTTAGGCATCATTACATCAAGCAAAATTAAGTCGTAAGAATTGTTTAGAGCTTTATTCAGACCTTCAAGTCCGTCTTTTGCCGTGTCAACAAAATAACCGCTTGCTTTTACATCAAATTCAAGTAACTCTCTGATTTCATCATCGTCATCAACTATTAAGATACGTTTTTCTGTCATATTTAATCCCTTTTGTATTTTATAATTTTATAAAAATTTTCGATTTATTGCAATTGATTATAAAGAAATATTATATCAATTTCTTTTTATGATTTATTGGGAATTTATTTATATAAAGTATTTTACGTATTGTAATGTAAAAAGTTTTGTCTAAATCTCTCCCATTTTTTCTGTAAATATGTTATAATAAATTTACGAGGAAGTTATGGCTAAAATAAATATAACTGTATGTATGGGTAGCTCTTGTTTTGCTAGAGGAAATCAACAAAATTTAGCTTTAATTGAAAGTTTTATTAAAACACATGGACTTGAAGCTATTATTGATTTAGCAGGAATGAGATGCGAGAATAAATGCGAAAAAGGCCCAAATGTTATTATTAACGGGGTTGAGTACAACAATGTTACGGAACAAAAACTTGAAGAAATATTAGCTAGGCTGATTTAAAAATTTGTCGATAAAAGATTTTTGTCGTTATCTTTGTTGACAAAAGCGGTAAAAGCACCTGATGGAGTAACCAAAATGAATAGTCAATATCCTGTTTATACTTTGACAAACGAGTGTCACGATTGTTACAAATGTATTCGAGAATGCCCCGTTAAAGCAATTAAAATTGAAAACGGGCATGCATCGGTTATTCCTGAACGTTGTATTGCTTGCGGAAACTGTGTGAAAGCGTGTCCGTCTAATGCAAAAAGGGTTAGAAATGATATTGATAAGGTAAAAAATCTTATTAATGCGAAAAAAGATGTTTACGTTTCTTTGGCTCCGTCTTGGCGTGCTTCATTTGAAAATTCTGCGGAAAAAATGATAGCTTTATTAAAACAACTTGGGTTTAAGGATGTTTCGGAAACTGCTCTTGGGGCGCAAGAAGTTTCTATAAAGACGGCTCAAATTTTAAATAGTGCTGATAAAGGGTTGTTTATTTCTAGTGCTTGTCCCGTAATAGTTGATTTTATTAAGCATTATTTGCCTGAATTTACTCAGTATATTACTCCTATAGGTTCTCCGTTAATGACACATGCTAAGATGCTTAAAGAAACTTATGGGGATGACATTTCTGTGGTTTTTGTAGGACCTTGTATAGGTAAAAAAAATGAAGTTATATATTCCGGCTTGTTTGACGTTGCTTTAACATTTGATGAGTTAAGGTTGTGGATTAATGATGAAATTATAGATATTTCTAAAATAGCAAAAGACAGTCGTTTCAAATTTGTACCAAATTCCGCTTATGAAGGTACGCTTTATCCAATAGATGGAGGCATGAACCAAACTATTAGAAAATCAGGAATTTGTGACAATGTTCAACTTTTAGAAATATGTGGTGTGAATTCTTTAAAGCGGGCTTTGAAAAATTTAAATGTTGCGAAATTAGACAAAACGATATTTATAGAAGCTTTGGCATGTGATGGCGGTTGTGTAAACGGCCCGGGAATTTCATCGAATAAAGCCGGAATTAATATGGTTTCAGATATTCTTGCTAAAGAAAAGAGGCGGGATAAAATACCTGCTGAACCGAAAGTTGTTGTTGAATATAAAATAGAACCTAAAAAAGTAGTAAAATCCGATTATTCACTTGAAGAAATTTTGACAACATTGAAAAAAATAGGTAAACATTCCGTTGATGATGAATTGAATTGTGGCGGTTGCGGTTATGCTACTTGTAGAGATTTAGCAAAGGCTTTGTTGGATGGTGATGCAGAGACTTCTATGTGTGTATCATATATGCGAAAAATTGCTGTAAGAAAAGCGGCAGCTATGATTAGATGTATGCCGGCTGCAGTTGTTATGGTAGATAACAACTTGAATATACTTGAAGCAAATGATAGTTTTATGAGAATGTTTTCCGGAGATATGTATGATGTTTTCAAATCTCGCCCTGACGGATTAGCAGGGGCTGCAATTGATAGAATTGTTGATTTTGCGGATATTTTTAAAACAATACTGAAAACAGGTAAAGACTTGCATAAAGAACGTTATCATTCAGGTAACAGATTATTGGATATTTCAGCATTTACTATTGAAGAAAATGAGATTGTTGGTGCTGTAATTACTGATGTAACAAAGGCGGAAACTAACCGAGAAAAAATTTCACAAAAAGCCCATGAGGTAATTTCAAAAAATATATCAATTGTTCAAGAAATTGCTTGTTTGCTTGGTGAACACATGGTTGAGACGGAGACACTCTTGAGCTCTATTGCAGAAGATTTTGATAAGGAGAGTGAGTAAGTTAATTGGTTTACTCAACTCAAAAGGGAACTACATGTTTATTGATATTGATTGCAGCCAGATGAAAAAATATAATCAAAATGCTTATGGGGATTACTTCATCTCAAAAAGATATCCTGATGAGGCAAAACTTATTGCTGTTTTATCAGATGGTTTGGGAAGCGGAATTAAGGCAAATATTCTTTCTTGTATGACTGCAACCATGCTTTTAAAATTTATTGAGGGAGCTCAAATTCAAATTAGCAAAGCTGCTGAAATTATTATGAATTCGCTACCTGTTTGTAAGGTTAGAAAA
The DNA here is from genome assembly GCA_934718275.1 of uncultured Candidatus Melainabacteria bacterium. Classification (GTDB taxonomy): domain Bacteria; phylum Cyanobacteriota; class Vampirovibrionia; order Gastranaerophilales; family Gastranaerophilaceae; genus Stercorousia. Next base: position 95,021 of record CAKUZD010000004.1, read on the forward strand.
ATAAGTTATTCTACATTTTCTGCTATAGAAGTTGACGATGAAGGAAATGCGAAAATCGTTGAGGAGGGTAATCCTCAATTTATATGGATTAGAAATGGGGAAGTTTTGCAACCTGAATACAAGTCTATTCCATCAAAAACTTTTAAAAACAGGTGTTTAAAAGTTTATAAAATAAAATTAGAACAGGGAGATAGGATAGTTTTTTGTTCTGATGGCGTTACTCAAGCAGGTTTGGGGGGGGGCCGATTAAAACTTGGATTAAGGCGTGATGGGCTAATTATTCTTTTACAAGATAAATTAAAAGAAAACCCGGATATTTCCAGTACAGAATTTGCGCAGTATATAGTTAATCAGGCTCGGAACATTGAAATTGACAGACTTCCAAAAGACGATATTTCGGCTTGTGTTTTGTATTTTAGAGAGCCGAGAGAGGCGCTTGTATTTACGGGGCCGCCTTATCATCAGGAAAAAGATTTGGAGTATGCAAAAATTTTTGATGATTTTAAAGGTAAAAAAGCTATTGCCGGCGGTACTACTGCTAATTTAATTTCTAGAGAATTAAATAGACCTATAACTATGGATACGACAATAAGTATCGGGAAACTTCCGTCTTGTTCATACATGAAAGGAGTTGATTTAGTTACTGAGGGGATTTTAACTCTAACAAAAACATTGGAATATTTGGAAACAGGTATTTCAGATATTGACAATGCGGCAGGAAAATTGGTAGAATTTTTGTTGGATAGCGATTGCATCTTATTTATGGTAGGCGCAAAATTAAATCAGGCACATTATGATCCTGCCTTGCCAATAGAAATAGAAATCAGAAAAAATATTATTAAAAAAATGGCAAGCGTATTACAGGATAAGTATTTTAAAAAAGTAAACATACAGTACATGTAGAAATATAATTGATAAGAATTCCTATTAAAGTTATTAGATAAGTTAGCAGAAAGGGTAAAAAATGGACAAAAAAATTAGTGTAAAAGTTTGTTTAGGAACAACTTGTTTTGTAATGGGGTCATCCAACTTGCAAGAACTTGTAGAATCAGTGCCTAAAAAATATGGAGACAAGGTTGAAGTTTCAGGTGTTCCATGTTTAGGTTTATGTTCAATTGATTGGGAATTTTCTAAAGCTCCTTATGTTAAAGTTGATGATGAAGTCGTAAAAGAAGCAACTGTTGAAAAAGTGTTTAAAGCAATTGATGAAAGATTAGTAAAGTTACAGTAAAATCTTTCATTCATAAAATCCAATGTATATGAAAATATTTAGTATTTTATAGATTGTTGAATAATAATGCTATTATGTTTATTTGATAGCATTATTATTTTGTTTGTTAAATTTTTATTTTTTCTTATTTTGAAAAATTTCATGTTTATGCCATAATTTAAATATGTGTAGTAGCTATGAGGTGTGAAAGAAAATTATGGCAGTAAATACCCCTAAACAAACAGCTCACTTAAAAAAAGAAATTTTGGTGAGATTAATAAAAGCTTATTTAAGTGATAATTTTGAAGAAAATACAAGGTTAATTCCTTACGATATGCGTCCAAAAGGAAGTGAAGTTCCATACAGATGTTGTATTTACAAAGAAAGAGCAGTTCTTAGAGATAGAGCAATTGCGGGATTGGGTGCTTCTATTGAAGAAACAGATGACAGTACACTTCTTTCGGAAGTTGCAAAAAATGCAGAAAAAAGAGAAAGACCGGAAGAACATCCTTTGACAGTTCTTACAACAGCTTGTAAAGGTTGTGTGCCTTCAAGAATTTATGTAACGGATTTGTGTCAAGGTTGTGTTGCAAGGCCTTGTGAAAGTACTTGTAAATTTGGTGCAATTTCTGTTCATGACGGGAAATCACATATTGATCCGGAAAAATGTAAGAATTGCGGAATGTGTGCTCAAGTTTGTCCTTATCAAGCAATTCAAAGAATTATTGTTCCTTGTGAAAATGCCTGCCCTGTAGGCGCTATTGCAAAAGATGAAGAAGGTCATGCAAGGATTGATTTTGATAAATGTATTTCTTGTGGTAAATGTGCATCAGCTTGCCCGTTTGGAGCTGTTCATGAAAAAAGCCAAATTATTGATGTTTTAAAAAATATTAAAGCAGGCAAGAATGTTATTGCGATGATTGCTCCTGCTATGGTTGGTCAATTGCCTTGTACTGCAACTCAGTTAAAAGAAGCTATTATGGAACTTGGTTTCGCTGATGTTTATGAAGTTGCTCAAGGTGCGGATATTACAAGTAAAAATGAATCAGTAGAATTTATTGAAAGAATGGAAAAAGGTGAAAAATTTATGACTACTTCTTGTTGTGCAGGTTACAATGAGTTAGTAGATAAACATGTTCCTGAAATGAAACCATTCCGCTCTGATACAAAAACTCCAATGTATTATACGGCAGAAATCGTTAAGAAAGAAAATCCTGATGCAGTGACTGTTTTCTTCAGTCCTTGTGTTGCTAAAAAACGCGAAGCCTTAAATAATAACAATGTTGATTACGTAATCAATTATGAAGAAGTTGGAGCATGGATGATTGCAAAAGGTATTCAAGTTGCTGAATGTAAGGACAGTGAATTTAAGGCTAAAGCATCTGCTGAAGCAAGAAATTACTGTGTAACAGGTGGTGTTGCAAAAGCTGTTCAAGCTCTTATCCCTGATGATGTTGAAGTTAAACCTGTTGTTATAGATGGTTTAAACAAACAATCAGTAAGAGATTTAAAGAAATATGCCAAGAATGGTGCTTGTGATTTGGGTAACTTGATAGAAGTTATGGCTTGTACAGGCGGTTGTTTAGGTGGAAATTCTACTGTAAATGCCTTTAAGCCTGCATTGAAACAGGTTACTGCTTATGTAAATGAAAGTAAACCATACTCAGAAGTGCATAAATAAATCTAAATATATAGGTGAATTAAGACTATAAGCAAATAAGTTCGTTACAAGCGTTTTAGCGTACAAAAATAAAAAATCGAACGAAATGAGCGAAATGACTTGTTCACCTATTTATTTATAAAAATTGTTGCGATATATTTTTAAAAAGAAAAAGATAGAAAAATTATGGAAAATAAGAAGAAGAAAATTAGTATAATAGGTTCAACAGGTTCAATTGGAACACAAGCTTTAGAAGTTATTGAAAAACTTCAAGATAAATTTGAAATTATTGCTCTTGCGGGAGGGCGTAATGTTGAATTGTTAAAAAAACAAGCAGAAAAATTTAAACCTAAATATATATGTCACAATGCACCATTATCCATAACCCAAAATGATGAGGAGAATGTATACGAAGTCTTTCACGGTTCAGAAGGTTTGGAAAAGATTTGTTCAGATAAGGAAAATGATATAATTCTTGTTGCTTGTTCCGGTAAAATTGGTTTAAGACCAACATTGACAGCAATTAGAAATGGTATAGATATTGCATTGGCAAATAAAGAAACTCTTGTTATGGCGGGAGATATTGTCATGGCAGAGGCTAAAAAATATGGAGTTAAAATTGTTCCGGTTGATAGTGAGCACTGTGCAATCCACCAATGTATAAAGGATATTAAGCAGGTTGATAAACTTATTATAACCGCATCAGGTGGACCGTTTCTACATAAAACCGTAGAAGATATGAAAAATGCAACAGTAGAACAGGCTCTTGCACATCCAAGATGGAACATGGGTAAAAAAATTACTGTGGACAGTGCAACATTGATGAATAAAGGATTAGAAATTATTGAAGCTCACCATCTTTTTGGTTTTGATTACGAAAAAATTGATGTTGTTGTTCACCCGCAAAGTATTGTTCACTCTGCAATTGAATATGTTGATGGTAGTGTAATTGCTCAGCTTGGTTTGCCTAGTATGCATATTCCTATCCAATATGCAATTACTTATCCTGAACGTTTTGAGGGGATAAAATCAAAAAGTTTTAGTTTTGCTGAAATTGCTCATTTAGATTTTGAAAAGCCTGATTATGAAAAATTTCCAACAGTTAAATTGGCTTATGAAATGGGTAAAATCGGTGGTACTGCAACTGTATGTTTGAATGCTGCTAATGAAGAAGCTGTGTTTGCATTTTTGGATGGCAGAATTAAGCTATATAATATTTACGAAATAACTAAAAAAATGTGTGATGAACATAAAGTTATCAAAAATCCGACAATTGATGAGATTTTTGAAGTCGACAAACAAATTCGTGAAAAAACAAAAGAATATATTAATAAAGTACATTAAAAAGAGAATACAGGCAAAAGGTTTTAACGAGCATTTCAACTAAACGAAAGGAGGTTAAAATGTTAGTTGAAATCAGCGAAAAAGAACTACTGCTAATATTTGCAATAGTTCTTACAATCAAAATCCTTTATTAGGATTGCGAGTAAGGGTGTTAGCGCCACCCTTGCTTGTATTTTCATTTTAACTTTTTTTTTTTTATTTTTCAAGTGTTATGTTTTTATTTTTTACATTTTACAACTTTTAATCCGGTATAAATTCAAATATTTCTTGAGAATTTCTCTCTAAAGCGTTGCAAAGTTTGTTAAGGGTGTCAAAGTCTATTCCCTTAGTTTTGTTGTGGTAAATTTTGTTTAAAGCATTTTGGCTAATTCCGGTTAGTTTTGAAAGTTCTGAAACTCTCATTCTTTGTTCGCCTAAGATTATTGAAAGTCTGTTTTTAATCATAAAGACATTTTATCAATTTATAGGTAAAGGGTTGTAAATGATATTCATACATGTTATAATTACAAGTATAGATGTATAAATTGGAAATATTTGTTTACATGGAAGTTGGTTATGAAAGATTTATTTAATTTTCAAGAATTATTTTGTCGCGAGCAATTAAACAATATTTATAATGTATTGCACAAAAAGTGCGCAACGGCATGTATTGGTAATATGAACAAAAATAGCTTTAATGATATGTTCTTTTCACGTTTCACTACTCCCTTTTTATTTAAACATCACGCTTTTACTCTTGCGGAAGTCTTAATTACGCTTGGAATTATTGGTGTTGTGGCAGCTTTGACTATGCCATCGTTAATTCAAAATTATAAAGAAAAAGAGACTGTTAGTAGAGTAAAAAAGGCATATTCAACAATTTCACAAGCTTATGCTTCTGCTTTACAAGAAAATGGGTCTCCTGAAACTTGGGGGTTAGTTTCGTTTGATATGGTTAGTGAAATTGATGAAGAAAACATTTTGTATTATCTTAAACCGTATTTACAAATAAATGAATATTGTGGAAGTAAACCAAATGTTTGTTGGAGTAATACAAATTCGGTAGCCGGAATTTCTTTTTCGCATGCGACTGCTAAATATTATTCAAAGGCGGTTTTGTCTGATGGAACTGCTATTTTAAGTTTGGTTACTTCTCCTGTTTGCGGGGCAAGTTCGGGGCAAATTAATGATATTTGTGGGGTAATTAGAATTGATATAAATGGCAAAAAACTGCCTAATATGCATGGGCGCGATGTTTTTTCGTTTCATGTGACAAAAGATAAAATAGTTCCAACCGGAACACAGTTAGAGCGTAAAGATAGCAATTCTTCTTTTGAAAATGGATGTGTGGGAGGGGCTCAAGGTCGAGGTTGTACGGCTTGGCTTTTGTATAACGAAAATATGGACTATTTGCATTGTCCTGAAAAACTCGGATGGGATAAAGCTCATAGTTGTAAATAGTTATAAAATATCCAAAGGGTCTACATCAATTGCAAGTTTTATGTCTTTTGGCATAATTATTTTGTTCATAAAACCGGAAATAAATTGATGTCCTTTTTCACTCATTTTATTTTTTATAAGAATTTGGAAGCGATATTGGCTATTAATCCTTTCTATTACGCATGGAGTAGGGCCTAAAACTTCTATTCTTTCGGATATTCCGAATTTTTCCACCATTAAACTTAATCTCATCGCAATTTCCTGAGCCGATTTTTCAGCTCTAAAACCGTTTTGTGAACTTAAAATTAATCTAATTATTTGACTGAAAGGCGGATAATCAAATTCTTCTCTAGCAGCAATTTCTGCGGTATAGAATTCTCCATAATTTTGAGATTTTGCACTTTCTAATGCGTAAAAATCAGGGTTATAGGTTTGAAAAAGAACTTTTCCGGCAAATTCACCTCTGCCTGCTCTACCCGCAACTTGGGTTAAGAGTTGAAATCCTCTTTCAGAGGCTCTAAAATCGGGTAGATTAAAGCTTGCATCTGCGGAAATTACACCAACTAAAGTTACGTTTGGGTTATCTAAGCCTTTTGCAATCATTTGAGTTCCGATAAGAATATCAATATCTCCTCGTTGGAATTTTTCTAAAAGTCTTATATGTTCGCCTTTTCTGACCAAAATATCACTGTCTATTCGTTCAACATTGTTTTCAGGAAAAAGTTCTTTTATATATTGTTCTATTTTTTGTGTTCCTGTTCCACTGTTTTTAAAAGCATCAGACCCGCATTCAGGACAGGTGTCAGGAAAGTATTCCGTATGATTGCAGTAATGACATTTTAGCATTTGGTCTTTTGAGTGCCATATCATAGGTATTGCGCAATTAGGGCATTCAATAACGTGTCCGCAGGCTTGGCATTGTGTATAGGTAGAAAAACCTCTGCGATTAATTAATAAAATAACTTGTTTCCCTTGTTCAATAGTCTCTTTAATTTCTGTCTGCATAGGTTTTGATATTACACTTCTGTAAGCTGCACGTCCGTATTCTTGCATATTTATAACCAAAACAGGCGGAACTTTTGCATCATTATATCGTTTTTTTAGTTCAAAAAGATTTCCTGAATTTACTGCTCTGTAGTAAGTTGAGATATCCGGAGTTGCAGAACCTAATAATAATGGACAATTGTGGAATTCTGCCAACTTTCTTGCAACAACCCTTGCATCATAACGAGGTGTCGGAGTTGTCTGTTTATATGCTCCTTCATGTTCTTCATCTATAATTATTAAACCAATGTTTTTTAATGGCGCAAAAACGGCAGAACGAGCACCTGCAAGTATTTTAATTTCGTTTTTATATAATTTTTGCCAAACGTCATAGCGTTCGCCATCAGAAATGCTGCTGTGCCAAATTGCAACATCTTCCGTTCCAAATTTTTTTGCAAGACGTTTTGTTAATTGAGAAGCCAAAGCAATTTCCGGAGCTAGAAATAAGACATTTTTACCGGCTTTAATTGTATCGTCAATAAGTTTGAAATAAACTTCTGTTTTGCCTGATGCAGTAACTCCGTGTAGAAGTATTTCAGGGTGATTGTCGGTTTGGGTTTCACCCCTCACCCTGCCCTCTCCCACAAGGGGCGAGGGGGCAGATATGTTTTCTAAAGTTTCATAAATTTTATTTAGTACATTTTCAATGTTTTCTATAATTTCATTATTCCAAAATCTTAAAATTTTAAAATTATTATTTTCTAAAAATTTTGTTCTTTGGTTATCTTTAGTAATATTATCGTTTTCGTTATGCTGTCCACCGTCTAATTCAACTATTAGTTTTTTCTCAAAACAGACAAAATCAACTATATATTTATCTATTGCTTCTTGTCGTCTGAATTTATAACCGTTTAATTGGTTATTTCGTAAATAGTACCACAAGATTTTTTCAACATCTGTTGAGTTTTGGCGTAATTCTCTTGAATATTCTAAAGCTTGTTTTGTATAAAAATGTGTTGCATTTGATGTACTTTCCCTCGCCCCTTGTGGGAGAGGGTTAGGGTGAGGGGTGGATATTTTGTTTTTTATCCCTTCGTAAACTTTTTTTTGGTCTCCTGACAATTCAAATAGAGGTTCTCTTTGAGTGATTTGCAGGATATCAAGTGGGTTTCTGTATAGTTCTTCTTGATATAATTTTATACAACCTAAAGTTTCAAGTTTTTTTATTGTTGCGCGTGTTGTTTTGGCGTATTTTTCAAACAATATCAATGGCATTTTTCCTGATTTTTCAAGGAGTTTTAAAATTTCAATTTGGCGTTTTGTTGCTCCGTCATATTTTTCAAATTCAATGAGTGTTTCTGTCTTTGAAGCTTTTTCTATTAATTTCATAGGAATAGCTGCGTTTAAAACAGTGACTAAATCGCAACAGTAATAATTTGCAACCCATTCTAAAAGTTTTAGGTAATCTATTGAAAACAGTGGGGTTTCATCAAGAATTTTGCTGATTTTTTTTACTTTAAAATCTCCGGATAAATAATCTGAAAAACCGACACAAAAAGCATTAATAAGTCCTTGTCTGCCGAATGGTACAAGAATAGCCTGACCAATTTGAATTTTGTCTTTCATATCGTCAGGTATCAGATAGCTGAAAGTCTTTACTCCAAGTCCTTTAATATTAACAAGAGCGGAGGCATATTTTTGTTGTTGTTCGAAAAGGTTTGTTTGCATGTTTTTTTTAATGATGAGAAATTTAGAATGAGAAGTGAAAGATAAAATATTCTTTCACTTCTCACAAGTGTTTATTCTTCTTCCATAAATTCTTTTTTAGCTTCTTGAATTGCTTCTTCTAATAAGTCAATTTGTTCAGGAGTAAAAGTTACACCTTTTTTAGTTGGAAGCCAAGTTTGGCCTTCATCTGTTGTGTAAAATATTCTCATATTCAAATAGCTTTTTCCCTTATATTCGCTAATTGAAATTTGTAATTGTTCAGTGTCTGATCTTTCGATTGCTGCTAATAATTTTGCATCTGCCATTGTTCTCTCCTTATATAAATAAAATAAATTGTAAGAAACAAGCTTTAAACTTCTTCTTACACCAATAATCATACCACAGAAATTTTCATGTTAGAATTAAAGCAACAGTTAAGATAAATAAGGAGAGTAATTATGATAAAAGTTGCAGTATGTGGAGCTATGGGCAAGATGGGAAAAGAAGTTTGTCTTGCTGTAGAGGAATGCCCTGAGACAGAACTTATTGCGAAAATAGATATAGCAAGTGATGGGATGTACCATTCTATTGCAGATGCACACAGGGTTGAAGATATTGACATATTAGTTGATTTTACACAGCCAAAATCTATTTTTGAGAATGCTAAATATTGTCTTAATAACGGAATAAAAATAGTTATAGGAACAACCGGTCTAAAAGATAGTGAAATTGAAGAATTGAAACAACTTTCCGAAGAAAAAAATACAGGATGTTTAATTGCACCAAACTTTTCTACAGGTGCTGTTTTAATGATGATGTTTGCAAAACAGGCATCCAAATATTTTGATAATGCTGAAATTATTGAACTTCATCATAACCAAAAGAAAGATGCTCCGTCCGGAACTTCTATAAAAACTGCTGCTATGATGGCAGAGGTAAAAGATGATTTTACTAAAAATAATTGCCCTGAAACAGAAACTATTGAAGGTGCAAGAGGTGGAAATTCTTATTCCAATATTCATATTCATTCTGTAAGAATGCCTGGATATATTGCTTCTCAAGAAGTTATTTTTGGAGCATCAGGACAGATTATGACTATCAGACATGATTCTATGGACAGAAAATGTTATATGCAAGGTGTTTTGCTCGCTGTAAAACATGTATTTGAGCATAATGATTTTGTTTATGGACTTGATAATATAATGTAAATTTAATATTATTGAATGATTTGAAAAAACTCTTTTCACAATAAAATTTTTGTGAAAGGAGTTTTTTTATGTTTACAACTTCACATTTACAAAGCGGGTATTTGATTGTTGCATTTGCTTCAACCATATTTTACCTTTTGAAACTTATTATCTTTTCTGTTTGTGGCGGAGATACAGAGGTTTCTGCTGATTTTACAACAGCTTGTGAAACGGATATTTCGTTTAATTTTTTAACAATAGAATCGATTTTGGCATTTTTAATGGGTTTTGGTTGGCTCGGACTTGCTGCTTTAACCCAATGGAATTTGTCAAGTATAATGTCTATTATTATTGCGGTAATAACAGGTATTATGTTTATGTTTTTGTCTGCATATTTAATGTTTTGTGTGAAAAAATTGGACAAAAAAGTAAAGGTTAATCTTATTGATTATGTTGGGGAAACAGGTAGAGCATATACTAACTTTAATGCTAAATCAGGAGGACAGATAGAAATTGAAATAAATAAACAATTGAAAGTTGTTAATGCTATTAATGCTTCTGACGAAGAAATTAAAGCGTTTGAATCTATAAAGATTGAAAAAGTAGAAAATAACACAATTTACATAACAAGAAATTGAAAGGAGAAAACATGTTTTTAAATCCCGCATTAATGGGGCTTATTGTTGTACCGGTAATAATTTTAATTGCCATTGTAATTTTTATTGCCAATCAATACAAAAGATGCCCTTCAAACAAAATTATCGTAGTTTACGGTAAAACCGGGGGCAACGAAACTGCAAAATGTGTTCATGGTGGTGGAACATTTATAATCCCATTAATTCAGGATTATGGTGTTTTATCATTAGAACCTATGACTACAGATATTGACCTCAGAGGCGCATTGTCAAAAGGTAATATTCGTGTAGCAGTTCCGGCAACTTTTACATTTGGTATTTCTACGGATGAAACAATTATGATAAATGCTGCCGAACGTCTTTTAGGTTTGTCTAAAATAGATATTATTACTCAGGCGAGTGATATTATTTTGGGGCAATTGCGTTTGGCTATTGCAACTCTTACGATTGAAGAAATTAATCAAGACAGAGAAAAATTTCTTGAACAAATTAATGCGAATGTTAATACTGAGCTTAATAAAATCGGTCTTGAGATAATTAACGTAAATATTAAAGATATTACCGATGAATCAGGCTATATTGATGCAATTGGTAAAAAGGCTGCTGCAGAAGCAATTAACAAAGCTAAGGTTGAAGTTGCTCAACAAGAAAAGCTTGGTGCGGTTGGTGAAGCTGAGGCAAATAAAGATAAAGAAGTTCAAGTTGCAGAACAAACAGCCCAAACTCTTATCGGTAAAACAAATGCAGAAAAAGAACAGCGTGTTCAAACAGCTAACATTAATTCTTCTGCAGTAATCGGTGAGGCTGAAGCAAATAAAGTTAAAGAAGTACAAGTTGCAGAACAATTAGCACAAACTGCAATTGGTAAAACAAGTGCATTGAAAGAACAACGTATTCAAACAGCTACTCTTGAGGCTCAAGCAGTCGAAGGTGAAAACGTTTCAAAAGCAAGTATCGCAGAATACAATGCTCAACTTGCCGTAAAACAAGCGAGTGCATTTAAAGAAGGTGAAGTTGCAAAAGCAAATGCTCAAAGAGACGTACTTTTGGCGCAAAAAGAACAAGAAGAAGCAAGACTTAAAAAAGAAGAACTTGCAAAGCAAGAAGTTGAAAAATTGAAAATTCAAGTTGAAGCAGATGCAGAAGCTGAAAGACAAAGACGTATTGCCTTTGGTGAAGCTGATGCGATTAAAGCAAAATATTTTGCAGAAGCGGAAGGTGTTAAGGCAGTATTGGAAGCTAAGGCAAAAGGTTACGAAGAACTTGTTAAAATTAGCAACAATAAACCTGAAATTGCTACAAGTTTCTTGATGATTGAAAAGATAGAAGATATTGTTGGAAAACAAGTTGAAGCAATCAAAAATATTAAATTTGATAAGATTACAGTTTGGGACGGTGGTGCAGGCTCAAAAGAAGGTAGCACTACTGCAAACTTTATGCGTGATTTAATAAAAGCTTTACCTGCTATGCATGATTTGGCAGGTCAAGCAGGAATTGAACTCCCTCAAATTTTAGGAAAAGTTGGAGTTGATAAATCACAAAAAGTTGCTACTGCTTCAACAGAAACAGAAGAATAATAGAATTCAAATTATATAAAAATTGAAAACTCCAAAGTTAAATACTTTGGAGTTTTTTTGTAAATCATAAAAAATATAAAAACACATTTTATATTTTTATTTATATTGTGCTATAATACTACTTGTATTAGTATGAATAAGGGGTAAAAATGAGAAAACCAAATATTGCAATTTTAGGTGCAACAGGTGTTGTAGGCAGAGAAATTACTAAGATTATTGATGAATTGAAGATTGATTTTAATGAAATAAAATTTCTTTCAAGCGCAAAGTCTGCAGGAACAAAACTTGAATTTCAAGGAAAAACCTACACCGTTGAAGAAGCAAAGCCCGAGAGTTTTGATGGTGTGAATATTGTTTTAGCATCGGCAGGAGGTTCTACTTCTCAAAAATTTGCTCCTGAAATTGTTAAACGTGGTGGGGTTTTAATTGATAATTCGTCAGCATTTAGAATGGAAAAGGATGTTCCATTGGTAATTGCGTATGTTAATGATGAAGATTTGCGTAAACATAAAGGGATTATTGCAAATCCAAATTGTTCTACATCTCAATTGATGTTAGTTTTAAAACCGTTAATTGACAAAAATCCTATGAAACGTTTGATTGTTTCTACTTATCAAGCCGTATCAGGTGCAGGACTTGCCGCAATTAATGAACTTACGGAAAATACAGAAGCAAGGCTTGCCGGAAAAGATTTTGAAAATAAAAAATTCAATAAACCGATTGCATTCAACGTAATTCCACAAATTGACGTATTCTGTGAAAATGGTTATACAAAAGAGGAGATGAAGGTTGTAAACGAAACAAGAAAAATTTTACACCTTCCTGAAGATTTACCTATTTCTTGCACTGCTGCTCGAGTACCTGTTTATAACGGACATTCCGAAGCTGTTGATATTGAGTTTGAAAATGAGATTTCTCCTAGTGAAGTCGGGAAAATTTTAGAAAACTCATTTGGTGTTACAGTTATTGACAATCCTGAAAAAATGGAATACCCGACAACTTACGATGCGTCCGGAGTTGATCCTGTTTTTGTCGGAAGAATAAGAAAAAATTTGGCATTTAAAAATGGTATTTCATTATGGTGTGTAGCTGATAATTTAAGAATTGGTGCTGCTCTTAATACTGTTAGAATTTGCCAAAAAGTAATAGAAATGGAGCTTTATTAATGGAAATAAAAAAACTTACAATTAGCCCATTGATTAGTGGTTTTCAAAATTATGTTTATAGTCGCCCGTCAAATGAAAGTGCCGGGGTTTTGATAAAAGAAAGATTGGTTTCAGGAGAATCATTCTATAATAGTGACAGACCGGCAAGAGCGTTAAGGAAAATTCAAAAACATTTGAAAGGTTTTGTAAATCCAAAAGCTCTTGTTGTAAAAGAGAAAAAGTTTGATATAAATGCTTAAAATTTTGTAAAAGCTCAAGGAAACTTGGGCTTTTATGCTTAACAAACGGTAACTTTTGACCAATTTTATAATTGTTTTTGATAAAATTTTACTAAGGGAATAGGGATATGTTAGTTAAAAGAGAAGATATAAGAGTATTAGTAAATATTATTCACAATTCAGGGAAAACTGTAGTTTGTACAAATGGTTGCTTTGATATTCTTCATGTCGGACATGTCAGATATTTGGAAGCGACAAAGGCGTTTGCAGATTATTCAATAGTTTTACTAAATTCTGATAAGTCCGTGAAAAGTATTAAAGGCCCGACAAGGCCGATTAATACTGAAAATGACAGGGCTGAATTGTTAAGTGCTTTGAAATGTGTTGACTATGTGGTACTATTTGATGAGGATAGTCCGCGTGATCTTTTAGACCTGATAAAGCCTGATGTTTATACAAAAGGTGCAGATTATACAATGGAAACGTTGCCGGAAGCGGATATTATGCGCAAAAATGGCACACGAGTTGAGTTTATAAAATTTGTAGAAGGAAAATCAACAACGAATGTTATTAGTAAAATGAATGGTTGAGCTTTTGTCATTCTGAGTGATAGCGAAAGAATCCAGCTTATAAGGAAATAAATATGAGTGGATATGTATATATTTTATTTAGTCAACGAAATGGAACACTGTATGTAGGGGTAACATCAAATTTAATAAAACGTATATATGAACATAAAAATAAATTTGTTGAAGGTTTTACTAAAAAATATGGAGTAGATAAATTAGGATATTATGAAATTTATGAAGATATTGAAAAAGCTATAGAAAGAGAAAAGAAATTGAAAAATTCGTCAAGAAAGAAAAAGCTAGAATTAATAGAAACAAATAATCCGAATTGGGTTGACTTGTATGACGAAATAATTCAATAAGCTGGATTGTTTCGGTTCAGGAGAACCTCACAATGACAAAAATTTAATTAAGACAGTCATTCTGAGCGATAGCGAAAGAATCCAGTCAATAACTCGAAATAGCTGCATAATTTAAGATAACTATTGAAACATACATTTCTTAGATATAAATACAAATAAAAAAGGAGAATATAAAAATGCCAACATTCACATTAGAAGAAATTACACATATCGTAGGTGGTATGTTAACAAAGGTTGAAGATGCAAAAATTTCTCAAATTGCTCCCCCTTTGTTGTCTGATGAAAACACTTTAGCTCTTGCGTTGGGTGAAGAAGAAATTGCAAACTTGGCAAAATCAAAAGCTAAGGCTGCATTAGTTCCATTGGGAGTTCAAATTGACGGGTTTACAACGATTGAAGTTGAAAGACCGCGTCTTGCTATGATGAAACTGTTAAATCTTTTCTATGTAGCACCGGTTGTTTACAAGGGAGTTCATCCTTCTGCAGTTATTGACCCTACCGCAAAGTTAGGTGAAAATGTTGAAATTGGACCTAATGTTGTTATTTCTCATGATGCTGTTATTGGAGATGGAACTAAAATTGCTGCTAATTCCTATATTGGCGGTGGAGCAAAAATTGGTAAAAATTGTTTCTTCCACGCAGGAGTAAATATTGGTGATAGAGTTCAAGTTGGTAATGATGTTATTTTGCACCATGGAGTTTCTTTAGGGGCTGATGGTTTCAGTTTTGTGACAGAAAATCCTGACAATATTGAACAAGCTAGAAAAGATGGTGAAATTAAAGAAGCAAATGCAAAACATGTAATCTTTAAAATTCCTTCAATTGGAGCTGTTGTAATTGGTAATAATGTTGAAATTGGCGCAAATACTACCATTGACAGGGGAACAATTGAAAATACAACAATTGGCGATAATACAAAAATTGATGACCTTGTAATGATTGGTCATAACTGCAGAGTTGGTGAAGGTTGTCTAATTGTTTCTCAAGTAGGTATTGCCGGAAGTTGTGTAATTGGGGACAGAGTTGTAATTGCAGGACAAGCCGGGCTTGCTGACCATATTGAAATAGGTTCTGATTCAATTGTAACTGCAAAAGCAGGCGTTACAAAATCATTCCCTGAAAAATCAATTATTGTTGGTATTCCTGCTATGCCAAGAAAAGATTTTATTAAGCAGTTGAAAACAATGAAAGATGCTCAAGATATCTTTGCTAAGTTCAGAAAATATGAACCGTTGTTAAAAGAATTTGAGGATAATATCGGAAAGGAATAAAATATAGTGAAAAGTGAGGAGTGAAAACGGGAAAAGACTGTTTGGTTTGCTTCGCCCAATTATAGCTTTAGTTGTGTAGTGCCGTAACGGACTTTTCATTTCTCACATTTCACTTTTCACTTAATCAATTATCATGATTACTTTAAAACACGAAACGCAAATTACCGGTAACGGTTTAATGAAAAATAAGCCTTGTACGGTGAAATTTATACCATCTAAAGAAGGAAAAATCAGATATTTTGTAAAAGACAATGAGCCATTTGTAGCTACGGCAGATAATGTATTAGCTACAGACCATTGTGTTGTTTTGGGCAATAAAAAGGCAAAAGCTATGTTAACTGAACATTTAACTGCGGCGCTTGCTTTTTGCGGGATTGACAGTTTAGACATATATATGGATGAAGAAGAAGTTCCGGCTCTTGATGGAAGTTCAAAACAATGGGTTAATTTGTTTGAAAAAGCCGGTATAGAAAAACCGCTTCTTTTTAAACCTCAAAAGTACACTGTTTCTGAACCGATTTATTACTTGAATGGAAAAACAAGTTTGGTGATTTTACCTTCAGATGAACTTTATATTTCTTATGCCGTTAATTATAATCACCCTGACTTGACAAGACGTTGGGAAGCATATAATCCTAAAGCAAAACAAGAAATTATTGAGGCAAGAACTTTTGGTTTTTACAAGGATTTGAAAAAATTTCAAATGCTTGGTTTTGCGCAGGGTGTAACTCTCGAAAATACTTTAGGTTTGAAAGATATTGGTTTTACATCTGATTTGCGCAGTGAAAATGAACCTGTTAAACACAAAATTTTGGATTTAATTGGTGATTTGTATTTGACAGGTGTAAATCCGTTAAATCTAAAATGTCAGATTTTAGTAAAAGAGGCAGGACACGCCGTTCACGTGAAAGTGGCAAAGATGTTGAAAGAGAAATTAATTGAAAGTAAATAGGGAGTGAGAAGTGAAAAGTGAAACGTGAAATGTCCATTTAGGTGCTATCGCACAAAAATTTTTTAATGAGCGAAGCGAATGAAACGGCCTTTTCACTTCTCACTTTTCACTTTTCACTTCATAAAAAAAGGAGAAAAATATGACAGAAGAACAACAAGTATTGCAATTTGATACAATGCAAATTATGGAAATGATTCCGCACCGTTACCCATTTTTACTTGTAGATAGAATTACAGAATGTGTTCCGGGTAAATATGCAAAAGGGTATAAAAATATGACAATGAATGAGCAATTTTTCCAAGGTCATTTCCCTAACAATCCTATTATGCCAGGGGTATTGCAACTGGAAGCTATGGCTCAGTGTTCTGCACCTATTTTGATGACAATGCCTGAGTACAAAGGAAGATTAACTTTATATGCCGGAGTTGACGGTGTTAGATTTAAAAATATTGTTCGCCCTGGAGACAAATTTGAAATGGAAATCGAAGTTCAAAAAATTAAAGGTCCTGTTTGCAAAGCTCACGGTATTGGTAAAGTTGATGGAAAAGTTTGTGTAGAAGCAGATATGACTTTCGCTTTTAAATAAACTTTAGAATAAATTATAACAAAAAGACACGATTGTTTTCGTGTCTTTTTTAATATTAAAATAATATAAAAATATTGTTATACCTTGTAATTTGTACTATAATTATATTTATAGTTTAGATAAAAGGAGAAGAAGATGATAGATAAAACCGCAATTATTCACCCAACGGCTAAAATTGCAGATGATGCAATTATCGGACCTTACGTAGTTATTGGTGAAAATGTAACAATCGGACATAGGACAAGAGTTATTTCAAATGCTCATATTGAGTTTGCCGAAATTGGTGATGATTGTACAATTTCTCCGTTTGCAACAATTGGTTCTGAACCGCAAGATTTGGGTTATAAAGGAGAAGAAACAAAAGTTGTTATAGGTGATGGTACAATTATTAAAGAAAATGTTACTGTTCATAGAGGTGCAGCTTGCGGTGATTTTACAACCAGAATTGGTAAAAAGTGTTTGTTGATGGTTGGCTCTCACGTTGCTCACAACTGTGTGTTATCTGACGAAGTTATTTTGGCAAACCTTGTAACTTTGGGTGGTCACGTCCATGTTGGTTTTGGTGCATTTGTTGGTGGTATGAGTGTGTTCCATCAGAATATTAGAATTGGCGACATGGCTATTATCAGTGGTTTTTCAGCTTCTCGTCAAGATATTTTGCCTTACTCAAAAGGGGAAGGTCGCCCTCCTGTTCCACGCGGACTTA
Organism: uncultured Candidatus Melainabacteria bacterium; assembly: GCA_934718275.1. Classification (GTDB taxonomy): domain Bacteria; phylum Cyanobacteriota; class Vampirovibrionia; order Gastranaerophilales; family Gastranaerophilaceae; genus Stercorousia. Next base: position 112,574 of record CAKUZD010000004.1, read on the forward strand.
ACGTAATTGCGATGAAACGCCGTGGGGTTTCTCAAGAGGTTAGAACTGCTACAAATGAAGCTTTTAAACTTTTAATTTCTGAAGATTATAATACAACTCAAGCTATTGAAAAAATTAAGGCAGAAATTCCGATGAATGAATATATTGAGAAAATGATTGAATTTATTCAAACATCAAAACGTGGTGTACTTTTGAAATCACACAAAAGCGGCCATGAATCGTTGGAATAGTTAGTATGTGAAACGTGAAAAGTGAAAAGTGAAAAGACCATTTTGTTCGCTTCGCTCAATAACAACTTTGGTGCGTAGCACTGTAAAGGACTTCTCACCTTTCACGTTTCACTTTTCACCTTTCACTTTTAAATCGAGGTAAAAAATGCAAAAAACAATTTGGGATAAATATGCAGAAGTTTTGGTTGATTATTCAACAAGTGTGCAAAAAGGTGATTTGGTTCAAATTAGAGCCACAAGTATTTATGCGAAAGATTTGGTTAAGGCGGTTTATAAAAGAGTTATTCAAAAAGGTGCACATCCTATTTTGCGTACATCTTTTGAAGATTTTTCCGATATTTTTATAAAATATGCGGACAATGAACAACTTGATTATATTGACCCTATGATTAAACTTGAATATGAAACGGTTAACAAGTTTATCTCAATTGGGGCTCCTATGAATACTAAAAATATGGCAAGAGCAGATTTGAGTAAACTTGCAAGACGTTCAAAAGCTTCTCAAGGTTTGTCAAAAACTCTAATGGATAGAGCTGCAAAAGGAGAGGCTAGTTGGGTTATTGCAGATGTTCCGACCCATGCACTTGCGCAAGAGGCTAAAATGTCTTTTGATGAGTATTCGGAATTTTTGTTTAAATCTTGCTACCTTGATTTAGATGACCCGGTGGCAAAACTTCGTGAACTTGATGAAAAACAAACTAAATGGGCAAATTATCTGAATGGAGTAAAACATGTTCGAATTGTTGGTGAAAAAACAGATATTACGTTTGGCGTGGAAGGGCGAAAATGGATTAGTTGTTCAGGTATAAATAATTACCCTGACGGAGAAGTTTTTACATCTCCTGTCGAAGATGATATTAATGGTGAAATTTATTTTGATTTTCCTCAAAATTATCGAGGAAACTCAGCTACTAAGGTTCATTTATGGATTGAGAACGGTAAAATTGTAAAATTTGATGCCGCAACCGGTAAAGATTATCTTGAAGCGATGTTTAACATGGATGATGGCTCAAAGGGTATTGGTGAAATTGCTATTGGAACGAATGAAGAAATTCAAGAAGTAACAGGTAACATCCTTTTTGATGAAAAAATCGGTGGTTCAATCCACATGGCTGTTGGTGCATCTTATCCTGAAACGGGTGGAAAAAATATTTCCGGTTTGCATTGGGATATGATTAAAAACATGAAAAATGGTGGTCAGATTTTTGCAGATGGTAAATTGATATATGAAAACGGAAAGTTTTTAATATAATTTGTTTTTAATTTTGGCTAAAATTTAATAAATCCGGTAAAGTTACTTCTAAAATACTGGCAATTTTTTCAAGAGTTGTAAACGTATATGTAACTTTACCGTTTTCAATATCTTGCAAACGTTTTGTTGAAATGTTTAATTTTTGCGCCATTGTTTTTATGTCAAGATTTCGTTTGTTTCTGTAATGTTTTATTATTTTGCCAAGTTTTACGTATTTGTTCATTTTTTTGCCTTTCTTATTTAACAATATTTTGGAGCATGTTTTACAAATTGCCCAGTTTTATTAAATGAAATATAATAAATGTATGAAAAAGTTTGATTTCTTTCGGCAGTTTAGGGATGCTGTCATAATTTTGAATAAAAAGCAGGAAGTTGTTTATAGGAACCATACTTTCAAAAGATGGTTTAAAGACTTTACGAATATCAAAAAACTTTCTCATCATTCAAGTTTTGATATTTGTCCTTTAAATTCTGAAAATATTGAAATCTATTCTCCCATCTACCATGCCGTAACTTCTAAAGAAAATTTTTTTGCGCGAATTTCTTATCAATCTGAACTGAATAGAATTTATTATTATGATTTGCAAGCAGTTAAAAAAGGAAGTTACACAATAATATTTTTTACTGATGTTAGTGCCCAAAATAAACTTGATGATGTTTATGAGGAAAATAAAAAATTAAAAGAAAAAGTAAATTCTTTGCTTGAAGAAAATGAAGATTTGCAAAAAATCAAGCAAAAAGCTCAGAGTCAAGCTATACGAATTGCACTGATAAACAAAGTTTCCAATAATATTAGAAAAAGTATTGATATCTCTCAAATTATACAATCAGCATTAAAAGAGTTGGCAATTATGTTTAGTGCATATAAAGCTTATTATGCTAAGGCAGATAAAAATGTTTTTAGTATTCAAGAAGTTTATGGTGAAAAGAAATCGAAAAATTTTTCTCAAATAAGTTTTGATGAAAAAACAATAAAAACTATTGATATGAGAGAGATTGCGGTTTCAAATTCTTTGATAGAGTATCTGGGGGCAAAGCCGTTTAAAGAACCGGTATTAAGAATAATAATTCCTGTATATCATGTGCAAAACCTAATGGGAGTCATAGTTTTACTTAGTTATCAAAAACGAGAACTTGCAGAAGAAATAGAAATTTTAGATGCAATTTCGTCTCAATTGTCAAACGCAATTGCGCGTGCTGAACTTTATCAGAAAAATATTCAAACCGTAAAAGAATTGAAAACGACTTTAAAAGAATTGAAAGAAACTCAACTCCAACTGATAAATTCAGAAAAAATGGCTTCATTAGGACAGCTTGTAGCAGGTGTTGCTCATGAAATTAATACTCCCGTTGCATCAATAAAATCGAACAATGGAATAGTTGCAAAGCTGCTTGGGGCAATAAAAGACGCTGATTTGAAAGAGATGCTTACCGACATAAATGAGATAGATAAAGAGGCGGTAAATCGTATCAGTAATATAGTTACTTCTTTGAAAAAATTTGTTAGACTGGATGAAGCAGAACTTCAAGAAGCCGATATTAATAAAGAGTTAGATTTGACGTTAGAACTAATTCGACATGAAACAAAAAATCGAATAGAAATAATTAGGAAATATGGCGAAATCCCCATTATTAAATGTTTTCCAAACATGCTCAATCAAGTGTTTACGAATATTTTAATTAACGCATGCCAAGCGATTGAAGGTAATGGTAAGATTACGATTACAACTAAATATGAAAATAAAAAGTTGGTTGTAAGTATAAAAGATACCGGAAAAGGAATTCCCCCAAATCAGCTCAGTAAGATATTTTCCGCAGGTTTTACAACAAAAGGAATTGGTGTCGGAACAGGGTTAGGTTTAGCAATAAGTTCAAAGATAATAGAAAAGCATAATGGTGAAATTATTGTAAATAGTGAGGTTGGCAAGGGTAGTGAGTTTATTATTACTATCCGTGGTGAGTAATAAACATAAATTTTTGTTACAAAAATAGTATTATTATAATTGAAAGACACTAATTATTAAATAAACAAACATTAGTATTTTTATATTTTTTACTCTTATGTAAGACAAATAATAAAAAATATGTTATATTAAGAATATAAAGTGTTAGTTTTACCCTTAAAGAAAAATTTTAACTCGTGACTGCACTTTTTAGAGACATAAAAATAAGGTTAATAAAAGTTAATATAAGTAGGTAAAAAAGGCAATATTTTATTCACGAAATTTTTTATAAATGAGTAATGTGTAGAAAGTAAGATATTGTGTCGGAGGAAAAACTTAATGACAATTAGTGTGAACAGCAAGAAAAAACAAGTAAAAAAATCTTTTGAAGAATTATTAGTAGATTTGAGAACAAGCAATTCTGAAAAAGTTAGATATAATGCAGCTCGTATTCTTGGTGAAATGGGCGATTCTAAAGCAGTTGAACCATTAATTGATGTTTTGAAACATGATAAAAACGGCTCTGTTAGGTTGTATGCAGCTCGTGCATTGGGTGAGTTAGGTGATTCTAAAGCAACAACTCACTTGATTGAATCTTTGCGAGAAGATAGAAACGTAGACGTTAGAGTTCGTGCAGCTCGTGCGTTAGGTCGTTTGGGTGGCGAAATTGTTGTTGAGCCTCTTGTTGAAGCATTAAATGATGAAAATCCTCAAGTTTGTATTACAGCAACAGATGCATTAATTGAAATTGGTGATGTTGCAACAGATGCTTTGATTGCATCATTAGATCACGAAAAAGTTAACGTAAGATGCGATGCAACTCGTGCATTGGGTGAAATCGGTAACAAAAAAGCTGTTGATAAAGTTATTAATATGTTGTATGACGAATGGGTTAACGTAAGAATTTACGCTGTAACTTCATTGGGTAAATTAAATGATACAAAAGCAGTTCCTGCATTGATTGATGTTATGAAAAATCGCAGTGAAAATGAATTGGTTAGAGCTGGTGCTGCAGCTGCGTTGGGTGTACTTAGAGACCAAAGAGCACTTCTTCCATTGAGAGAATTGATTATGGAAGCCGAAGAACTTGGCGAACTTGAAGATACTGCATTAAAATCATTCAAGAAAATTATGGCAGCAAATTGGCAATCAATTCCTGGTGCTACTGCTCAAAAGAAACCTGCAGGTACTTTTTAATCAGTCGTATTTAAGAATTTAAACAAAAAGGATTAATGAAAAACAGACCTATTTCTAGGTCTGTTTTTTTGTTCTTGATTTGTGTGAAAATTTAAGTTATTTAAAATAGTACTCTATTTCAGCAGATAAATCCAATTTTTTTGCGTTAGGTTTAAATATTTTTGTTTTTAATCCCATTTTAGCAAGTCTATATTTTAAACTTACAGCAAGAACGCCTAAACCATATTTGCAAGAGCGTAAAAAGTTTATAGAAGATGCTTCTTTGAAATATTTTGTAGGACAAGAGACTTCTCCTATTTTAAAGTTGTTATAAAATAGCAGGGCAAGCATTTCGTTATCAAAAATAAAATCATCATCACATTCTGCAAGTGGAAGTTTTTCTAAAACTTCTCTTGTAAAACCTCTAAATCCGGTATGATATTCCGATAACTTTTCGCCTGTAAAAATATTTTCAAATGCTGTTAAAAATTTATTTGAAATAAATTTATACATTGGCATGCCGCCTTTTAAAGCTGAGTTTCCGAGCATTCTAGATGCTAAAACCGCATCATATTGTCCAAATGCCATCATACACACAATTGCAGGAATTAATTTTGGGGTGTATTGGTAATCAGGATGTAGCATTACAACAATATCTGCTCCTGCTTTTAAAGCTGCTTTGTAACATGATTTTTGATTGCCACCATATCCCTTGTTTTCTTTGTGTACAATTGTTGTTATATTTAGTTCTTTGGAAACTAATTTTGTATTATCTTGAGAGTTGTCATCAACAAGGATTACTTCATCTACAAAATCTTTGTATATTTCATCATAAGTCTGTTTTAAGGTTTTTTCCGCATTATATGCGGGCATTATTATAACTACTTTTTTATTATTAATCATAATCTTATTATAAAACAAAAAAAGACAATAAAAAAGAGCGTCTGTATTAGGCCGCTCTTTTTTTAATTGTTTTTTCAAAAACCTATTCAGCTTCAGCAGGTTCTTCAACGCCAGCTTCTGTTCTGATAGAAGATTTATCTGAACCAATGCTTTTGTCTTTAAATTTTTGAACTTGTCTTGCTAATTTGTCAGCTAATAAATCTATACTTTCGTACATAGAATCAGCAGCTTCTTCACAACGAACTACACCTGTAGCCATTTTGCAGCTAACTTCTGCAACGTGTTTGCCGGAAGCAGATGGATTTTTGATAACTGAAAGCACTACATCAATACCTTGGATTTGGTCGTAATGTGTAGCAACTTTACCGAATTTTTCTTTCACATAAGCTTTTATTGCATCTGTGATTTCAATGTTTCTTCCGTTTACATAAATGTGCATGTTGAACCTCCATATAACATACTGCTTGTATATTATAACACATATAGTTTGATTTTTAAAGCCCTTATTTACATCAAATAGACTATTTCAAGCTATATTCAAAAAATATTTAGTCTTCTATAATAAATTGCTGTAACTCAACATTTGGTGTACCTATTACGCGTACCAATTCAAGTACGGAGGCCTTCATTTGACATTTTTGAGAAGAACCGCTAAAGAAGTCCCTATAGAAACATCCTTCACAATTACACCCTCTTTTATAACATTCAAGAGCTGTAGGTGTCCATCTTCTTACTGCAACAGCTCTGCCCATATCCCTACTTCTAAACAATTTATAAAATCTCCAATTATATATCTCTTACCCAAGCATGGCAACCGTGACGAAAAACCGTCAAAATCCCCATCAGAGATGTGTTTCACCTCTCTATTAATATTATAAAAAATAAGGAAATTATTTCAAGGGCGGGACATGTGAATATTAAAATTTGTAACAATCCCCGAAATAGTGGCTATATAGCCGATTTTCAAAAGTCAATCATGCTAAAGAATGCACTATGACATGGTTTTGAGATTTTAAACCATGAAAACCCATGGCATGAGCATGATTACATGATTTATCACGTTGTTAAGAATTGTAAAAAATCCTTTTCCCATGCTTATTTTGGGCATGCTAGTTAAAAAAATAAAGAAAAGTTGCTTTTTTATACTAAAACAGCTTTAATTGCTAATATAATAAGTATTATTCCCCCAAAGATTTCAAGATATTTTGATGGTAGTTTTTTGAATGAATTTCCTAGCCAAAAACCACAAATCGACATAAAAAATGATGCAAGACCTATCATGGTAATTGAAATTAAAAGATGTGCGTTTGTCAATTTTAAACTTATGCCTGCAGCCATAGCATCAATACTAGTGGCAATTCCAAGGCCTATAAGGCATTTTAAACCGATGCAGCAGACAGTTTTTTCTTTTTCTTGAAAAGATTCATAGATAAATTTAAGTCCTAAGGCTAAGAAAATTGCAAACACCAACCACTTGCTGTATGTTTCAATATATTTGCTTAAAAATCCAATGCCAATGTATCCTATTAGGGGCATTATACTTTGTGCAAGTCCCACTGTAAAAGCTAAGGCGAGTGAGTTTTTTGTTTTGTTTTTGGTGAAAATTAAACCTTGTGAAAAAGAGACAACGAGGCAATCTATCCCTAGTGCAAAGCTTAAAAATATTAATTCTGTTATATGCAAATTTCTACCTCAAATAATCTGTTCCATGGGAATTTATAATTTATATTTTCAAATTTGCATTCAATAGCATTAAATACTTTTGCCTCATAATTTTTCATTTTTTCTTTAGTAAGAAGTTCGTCAGGTTTGTCTAATTCTTGGCGAACATTTGCTTGATAAGCCCAATCATCAAGAAATCGTATGGTTTGAAGTTTAGAAAAATTTGTTTTATTAAAAGTTGAGTTTTTTTGCGCTAACCAACTTATAATTGCTCCACAAATTAAGCTTCCTAGAGAGTTTGCGGAAGTATTCCAAGCTGAGTAACCATAAAAATTTTCATCAAAACCTATCTCAAACAATTGTTTTACAAAGGCATTATCTGCTCCATTTGCGTATCTAACGTCTGCAACAATGTACGGTTTGTCCGGTTTTTGCCATTTGTCAGAGAATGGTTTTGTTGGAACTTTCATTACAATTTCTCCCTGATGGGTTTCAAAATTGTTGATATATAGTAGCATGTCTGCATCATTTGGTTTACAAATTTTGCATCCTGCAAGTTCAAGTTGTCCGTTTACGGATTTTTCAATTGAAACATCTTCATAATTAGATATTAAATTTTTATATTTTGGAGCAAGGAAAATTGGAGCTATTTTGATTGTTTTATTGCTTTTGAATTGATTAGCAGCTCTTGCAAGCAGAGTTAGAGGAATTTCGTCTGCTCCTGTTTTTACAAACCCACCAAGTTTTTCTAAAGCGTGAGCTTCTTGGACATTAAAGCCGTATTCGGAGCAATCGTCTTTTGAGAAAACCAGAGTTTCAAAGAGTCCTTGTTTTTGATATTCGAGATAAATTTTATTAATTTCAAAGTTTCTTTTTCGAGTTGCTATGTAATCGTCAAGAATTTCGGATGGAATTATGTTTGCGATGCAGCTTTCCGTACCAAGTTTGTGTGTTTGATACGAATAATCGAAAATCTTTTTGCCCCATTTATTCCAATATTCTTTTTCTTCTTCGTTTATGTTGTTATTTGAAATTCTCATTATGCTTGAAAATGCGTAGATTTTGGCTTCTTTTTTTTCTAAAATGGATTTTAATTTTTCTACACGCTTTTTGATATCTTCAAAGGAGTCAGGGCATCTTCTTGAGGATATTAATCCGCCATAAGCAACTGTATCAAGACACATTACAATTGCATCTACTTTAGGAAGGTTTTCGAGCCAATTGAAAATAGCGTGTACATCGGCGTATTTTGTTAGTGAGCCTAAAATTTCTCTTTCAGGTATAAAAAGATTTATATTATTATCTATTGCACAAATCTGCTCCGGAAGGGTATAGCAGACGGGTCTGTTATCTATTGGAATAAAAGCTATGTTCATAACTTTATTATATGTTAAGATTGAATTTAAGCAAAAAGGTAACAATTTATGACATTTGATAAAACTCCGGCTAATATTAAGAATATGTTTAATTTGATTGCAGACAAATATGACTTTGTAAATAACTTAATGTCGTTTGGTACACAGAATTATGTAAAACATTTTTCTGTAAAATTGCTTGATATAAAACCGCATGAACTCGTATTAGATATTTGTTGCGGAACCGGAGATTTGTCAAGAATTATAAAAAAAATCCAGCCGAATGCACAAGTTACGGGGATAGATTTTTCTGAAAAAATGCTTGCTATTGCAAAAAAGAAATATTCTAAAATTAATTTTTTGCAAGGGGATGCAACCAAACTACCTTTTGAGGATAGTATGTTTGATTATGTTGTTATGGGGTTTGGGTTGCGTAATATATTGAATGCCGAGAAAGCTGTTGAAGAAGTTTATAGAGTTTTAAAACCTAATGGAGAATTTTTACATTTGGACTTCGGACAAAAAAATGTTGCAAGTAAAATATATGATTTGATAACTCCTGTTATGGTTAAATTTTTTACAAATAATCCTCAGGCTTATAAATACTTAATAAATTCCAAACAAGAGTTTCCTCTACCAAATGAATTGATAAAAGATTTTGAAAGTAAAGGCTTTAAGTTTAAATGTCGTAAAGATTTTTTATGTGGAGTTATTTCTGCGCAGGTGTTAAGAAAAATTTAATTTACCCTGTAGGAGTTTCCGCCTTTGATTATGTCTGCTATTGCAATAAATGTAACTTCAAGTATGTAATCTATAGTATCCTGTGTCTCATACGCAATATGAGGAGTTACTATAACATTTGGATTTTTAGTAAATTCTTTTAAGATATTAGCTTCTTCTATGCAATCAAAATTGTTATGCAAATTTTGTGTAAGGTTAGAGCATTTAAAATTATAAAATTCACAGGTAACAACATCAAGAGCAGCACCTTTTATCGCACCTTTATTAATAGCATTATATAAATCTTTAATATTAACTATTTCACCTCGAGAAGTATTGATTAAGTAGGCAGTATTTTTCATTATGCTGAATTGTTCGAATGCAAACATATCTTTATTTTCGCCATTGTATGGAGTATGTATTGAAACTATATCTGCTTCTCTTAATAGTGTATTAAAATCTACGTATGTAATATTATATTTTTCTGCGAATTCTCTTTTTTCAACTATATCGTACGCCAAAACTTTCATTCCAAAAGCTAATGCAAGTTTTGCAACGCTAACTCCAATGCTTCCTGTTCCTACAATCCCGATTGTAAATTTTGAGATATCTCGACCTACAAAACTTTGACAGACTCTGTTTTCTGATTTTAGATAATTTGATGCCGGTATTATTTGTCTAACTAAAGCTATAATTAAACCTATTGTGTACTGAGCAACAGGTCGCGAGCCGTAACCCTCAACATTTACTATTGCAATATTTTTGGCATCTGCAGCCTTTTTATTAATATGATCAATTCCGGTTGAGCGTGTTGAAATAATTCTAAGATTTTTAAATGAATTTATAACGTTTTCAGTAATTTCTGAATCAATAAAAACACTTATTACTGCAGTGGTATTCAGTGTTTCAGAACTTAAATTTTTAATAGTTTCTTCATTTAAACTTTCTGTAAAGAACGTAATATCAAAGTTTTCAAGTTCATGTGTGCGAAAAAAATCTTTTTCACTTTCTCTAAAATCAAAAACAAGTAATTTTACTGCCATGTTTATCTCCTTTAAAAAAAATTATTACAAGAAAGCAAAAAATTTATATTGTACAAAAGTTTAGTTTAATGGGGTAATAAATTATCAGAAAGTATAATGAAAGTATTTTACAAAAATTGTAATATAATAATGTAACTCGTATCTTAAAACCGGATTATGCGGATATGACGCTTGCAGGGGAACATACCGTTTCTTTGGGTAAAAGAAGCGGAAACAGGTGCACGTTTATGTTCTGAATTCGATGCAGATAAAGTTTATCTGTATTATTCCTGCAAATAGCGGTTAGATACGTATGGATTGCCGGTAATGAAAATCCGAAAATTTTATATAAAGCGGATAAAGGCAATCAAAAAAGGCACGGAGCTAAATTTAAACTCTGTGCCTTTTGTTTATCTGTATAAATTTATTTATTGTACATTTCTTCTCGTTTTTTTATAACTACAGGGTTTTTCAAATAATCATCATACTTGTTACGCATGTTTATATAACCCTTTGGAGAAATTTCTATAATTCTATCAGCAACAGTTTGGATTAATTGATAATCTTGGGATGTAAATAAAATTGTTCCGGGGAAATCAATTAAGGCATTATTTAGTGCTGTAATGCTTTCCAAATCCAGATGGTTTGTCGGCTCATCAAAAATCATTACGTTTGATTCCGCAATCATCATTTTGGCAAACAAACATCTTACTTTTTCACCACCTGACAAGACATTGACTTTTTTGTCTGCGTCTTCTCCTGAAAATAGCATTCTTCCCAAATATCCGCGTAAAAAGTTAACATGTTGATCCGGTGAATAGTCCGCAAGCCATTCCATAATAGTTTTGTTGTTTTCAAAATAAAAATTGTTATCTTTTGGGAAATATGAATGAGTTGCAGTTACACCCCAAGTTACTTCTCCACTGTCAGGTTTTACTTTATCCTCTAAAATATCAAAAAGATTTGTAATAATGAAAGGGTCTCTAGCAATAAATGCAACCTTTTCTCCTTGATTAATTTCAAAATTTAAATTTTTAATAAGGAGTTCTCCATCAACTGTTTTGTACAAGTTTTTAACTTGCAAAACATCTTTTCCGGGGATTTTATTATAAGTAAATCGAATTCTCGGATATTGCCTTGATGATGGTTTAATTTCTTCTAAAGACAATTTATCTAACATGTTTTTTCTGGAAGTTGCCTGTTTTGCTTTAGAGGCATTTGCGCTAAAACGTGCAATAAATGCTTTTAATTCTTCCATTTTTTCTTCAGTTTTTTTATTTTGTTCTTCTTTTTGCTTTTTAATTAATTGGCTTGCTTGTGACCAAAACGAATAGTTTCCGGTATAAAGCTGGATATTTTTATAATCAATATCAGCCATGTGCGTACAAACGTTGTCAAGAAATTTTCTGTCGTGTGAGACAACAATGACAAGATTTGGAAAATTAATCAAAAATTCTTCAAGCCACGCAATTGTATTTAAATCCAAATGGTTTGTAGGTTCATCTAATAATAAAATATCAGGATTTCCAAACAGGGCTTGTGCAAGTAATACTCGAACTTTTTCGCTACCTGATAGTTCTGACATTAATTCATAATGCATTTCATCAGAAATTCCTAAATCAGAAAGCAAAGATGCTGCCATGGCTTCAGCTTGCCATCCGTCAAGTTCTGCAAATTCTTCTTCCAAGTGGGCAACTTTTATCCCATCTTCATCATTAAAATCAGGTTTTGCATACAATGCATCTCGTTCTTGCATAATATCATAAAGTTTTTTATGCCCCATTATTACCGTGTCTATAACTTTGTAGTTATCGAAAGCAAAATGGTCTTGGCGTAAAACAGCTATACGTTGACCTTTTGATATATGAATTTCTCCCGAAGTCGGTTCAATTTCGCCTGAAAGCACTCTTAATAAAGTACTTTTGCCTGCTCCGTTTGCACCTATTACTCCATAGCAATTCCCCGGGGTAAATTTAATACTAACATTTTCGAATAGTGTTTGAGAACCGAATTTAACGGTTAATTTATCTGTTGTAATCATAAGTATTATTATAACATAAAAATTAATATATTAAATGAATTAAACTTTTTTAAATATCAATGATGTATTAATTCCACCAAAAGCAAAGTTGTTAGACATGATATAGTTGGTTTTTAGTTCTCTGCCTTGACCTTGTATATAATCTAAATTTCCGCATTCTGCGTCAATTTCGTTTAAGTTTAATGTTGGGTGGAACCAACCGCGATTCATCATTTCAATGCTTAAAATTGCTTCAATTGCTCCGCAAGCGCCAAGCGTGTGTCCTGTATAACTTTTTGTTGAGCTTGTCGGAACTTTTCGTCTAAATATTTCTTCTGTTGCATTTGTTTCTGCAATATCTCCCTGAATTGTTGCAGTTCCGTGTGCGTTTATATATCCTATTTTATCAGGAGAAATGTTGGCACATTTTAGTGCCAAATCAAGAGCTCTACCCATGGTTTTTCGATTAGGATTTGTAATATGTGTCCCATCCGTGCTTGTTCCAAATCCGATAATTTCAGCATAAATATGCGCCCCACGAGCTTTTGCATGTTCGTATTCTTCTAAAATTAATGTTCCTGCTCCTTCTCCAAGAACAAGCCCATCACGATTTTTGTCAAACGGGGATGGTGAAAGTTTCGGTGTATCATTTTTTTGGCTTGTAGCATAAAGAGTATCAAATATTGCAATTTCTGTCGGGTGCATCTCGTCTCCGCCACCTGCAATCATAATGGTTTCATAACCGTTTTTAATTGCCTCATAGGCATATCCAATTCCCATTGAACCGGAGGTACAAGCGGTTGACGTTGGTATTAGTCTGCCAATTGTTTTAAAGTATAATGAAATATTTACTGCAGCAGTTTGTGACATCATTTTTACGTAAGAGCCGGAATTTAAACCTTTTACTTCTTTGTCAATTTGCATCCCGTAAAAATCTATAATTGCATCCAAAGACCCCGCAGATGAGCCGTAGCTTACGCCAGTGTCACCATTAGTTATAATTTCATTTCCCAGTAGTCCGGCATCTTCAAGTGCAAGTTCTGTGGTCCTCACCGCCATTATAGAAACAGGTCCCATCGTACGAAGGGTTTTTCTGTTATACCAAGATGGTATCTCAAATCCTTTTACGTATGCAGAAAGGCGTGTATTTAATCTTTTATATTCATCCAGTTTTTTGTCATATTCAATACAATTCTCTAATTTTAATAAGCCATTAAAAGCTGTTTCAATGTCACTCCCTAAAGGGCTGGTGAGTGCCATTCCTGTCACAACTACTCGCCTCATAAATAAAGTCCTCCATTTACGGAAATTACTTGTCCTGTAATGTAAGATGCATCTTCTCCCATTAGGTAATTTACCAAACTAGCAACTTCTTTGGCTTGTCCTAATCTTTTCATCGGAATAAGTTTTTTTACTTCGTCAACAGGGATATCTTTAATCATGTCCGTATCAATAACCCCCGGAGCAACACAATTTACCGTAATTCCTCTTTTAGCGAGTTCAAGAGAAAGTGAGCGAGTCGCCCCAATAATACCTGCTTTTGAAGCTGAATAATTAATTTGTCCTCGATTGCCTGAAAGTGCTGAAACTGAGGACATGGTGATAATTCGTCCTTTTATTCTATTGGAAATCATTGGCATTACCAGTGGTTTGAGCACATTGTAAAAACCTGTCAAATTTGTTTGAATAACATCATCCCACTCGTCACCTTCAAGAAGCGGAAACACATTGTCCCTTGCAATTCCTGCATTTAAGACAATCCCGTAATAAAGTTTTCTGGAAAGTGCTGAATAGCATTCATCTCTATTTTTTATATTAAATTGTATGATTTCTGTATTTACTCCAAAAGTTTTTATTTCATTTGCAACTTCTAAAGCTTTGTCTTTGTTATGCACATAGTGTACATCAATATCATAGCCATTTTTGGCAAGATAGAGGGCTATTTCTCGTCCAATTCCGCGACTTGCTCCTGTTACTAAAACCTTTTTTTTATCACTCACTTATCCTAATTCCTTTATATATTTTTCAACATCTTGAGGCTGGAATGCGTTTATTGTTGCCTTTGCAACATATTTCCCCAAATCATTATCTTCTCCTTCATTATAGATTAAACATTCAAATGAAACAAGTTCGTTATCACCATATACTTCTTTGGCTGTTATTATATATGTTTTTTGGTTTTCAAACTTATCAAGAGAATTTTCATACATTCTTGCTCCTAACAAAAATCCTATTTTAGGAATAGTTTTGCCGGCTTTATAATAAGCATAGCATCCGATTGTTTGTGCCATAAATTCAATTCCGACAAGTGGTGAAATTCCGTCTATTTCTTTGTTAAAGAATATTTTGTTTTCATTAATTTTTACAGATGTTTTAACAATTTGTTCATTCATATCTACGGAAATAATTTTATCAATTAAAGCCATTGGGTTTGAATGAGGCAGACAACTCTCAGCCGAAACAAATCCATTTGTGTAGTCTATACTATTTTTAGCAGGTTTTTTCCCAAGTATAACAACCGCATTTGTTCCCCCGAAACCAAATGAATTGCTTATACAAATATTTATGTTTTTTAATTTTGTGTTTTCATTTACAAGATTGATATGTGGTAATGTTGTATCATACTCACCATCAAATTGATGAATTGGTAACTCCCTTTTACCTTTTAAAATTTCATAACATATAAACGCTTCAACACTTGCGGCAGCACCCAAACAATGACCTGTTACAGGTTTGGTAGAACTTGTCGGGACTTTGTTTTGAAAAACTTTGTATATTGCATTTGCTTCCATTAAGTCATTAGCAACTGTTCCTGTGCCATGTAGATTTATATAGTCAATATCTTCAGGGGTTAAATTTGCGTTATCAAGTGCTTTTTTGATAGCTTTGATTGCTTGAATTCCTTCAGGTTCCGGAGTTGCAGCATTGTATGCATCAGAAGTTTCTCCAATTCCAAGAATTTGAATTTCCGGGGTGTCAGTTTGGTTATTATTCTCAAACTTGTTTGCTTTTTGCGTGAGAACAAACAAAGCTCCTCCTTCTCCTATGTTTATGCCTTTTCTATTTTTAGAAAAAGGGTTTATTTTTTCTTTAGAAAGAACTTCTAAAGCATTAAATCCATAAGAGGGGACACTCGCAAGGGTATCAATCCCGCCTGCAATTACTGCTTTGCATATTCCGTTTTGTAAAAGTTTAATAGCAGTAGAAAAAGCTTTAGCTCCGGATGTGCAGGCTGTGGAGACACTTGTTGCAAAATTGTTTGTATTTAAATACCATTTTAAAAATTCTGCCGGATTGCCAAGCTCTGCCTGATGTTTGTTTTTGGTTGTTTCATATTCTTGGACTCCGGAATTTGTAGTCCCTATGACAATTCCAATTTCGTCTCTTTTAAAGTTTGTTAAATCCAGTTTATCAACAAGATATTTTAAAATTCTATTGCAACGCAAATTGTAACGTTCGTTTTCAATTGGCTCAAAATCTTTTTCTATTTTACCAAAATAAAAACTTTCTCCCTTTATAATCGTTTTATCAAGGGTTAATTTTTCCGTAAAAATAGCACTTGCATCTGTAATAATAATCTCGTTCATGATAATATGTTATCATGAATAAATTGGAATTTCGTATAAAGAGGATTTCTTATACAACAGGCGACAATATGGATTTATCTGCAATTCCAATGATGATGAGAAGAAAACTTTCACTTATCGGTAAAATTGCAATTAGTACAATGTGTGATTGTTATAATAAAGAAGATGGTGATATAAAATTGGTATATGCTTCCCAATATGGAGAATTGGAAAGATTAGTCAAGCTTATTAACCAAAAAAACGAAGAAAATGAAGTGTCTCCGACAGGATTTAGTTTTTCTGTACATAATTCAACGGTGGGTTTATTTTCTTTATTAAAAAATATTCATTCATCATATAATTCAATCGCAGCCGGTGAAAATACTTTTTCTTTTGGGTTGTTAGATGCTGTTATAAATAAAGAGAGAACACTCTTTTGTTATGCGGAAGTAGTGGATAAATGCGAAGGGATTTCCATATTGATAGATTACAATGAAGGAGAAAAAGTTGTCATAAGGGCAAATGATGAAAAGTTGCCTTCAAATGATTTTTCAGAATTTATTGCCGGTGGAAAATATGTTTGTCCTCTATATGTCTTGGAGCGTGTGAATGATTAAGCTTTGGCGCGGATTTCTTGTAGTGTTTGTATTTGTGGTGTTTGGCATTGGCTCACTACTATTAAGTTTTTTATTTATTCCGTTTGGTAGTATGTTTTGGCATGGAGCAAAGAAACGTGAAAAATTCTCGCATATAATTCATAAATTGTGGTATATTTATACACAGTTTTTTGTAGTATTAGGGTTGATAAAGGTTGAAAAAATTGGTGTTGAGCAGGTAAAAGGAAAAATTATTGTTGCTACACATCCGACTTTTATTGATATTTTGATACTTATAGGAATTTATGATAATTCGTTGTGTATTGCGAAAAAAGAACTCTTAAATAATATTTTTTTGAAAAATATTATAAAAAATGTTTATATTCCGAATAATATAGAATTAGACGATTTTAAGCATATATGTGCAGAAGCTCTAAATGATGGATATAATATTATAATCTTTCCTACCGGAACAAGGACATTGAAAGGAGAAGAATTAAAAATACACAAAGGCTCTGCTGCTGTGCAAATTGCTTCGGGTGCTGATATTCTTCCCGTAAAATTGGATTGTGATTATCCGTTTTTACAAAAAGGAAAGCCAATATATAATGCCGGAGATAGGGTTATAACATATACAATTAAACAGTTAGAACCAATAAAATTGTGTGACTTTAACGAAAGCTCCGATATAAAACTTCGTAAAGCGATTTCTGAAAAAATCAAGTTTGACTTTACACATTAGTTAGGTTATAAATATATTAAGTGGGTGAATTAAGATGAGCATTGAAAACGAAATTAAAACTCTAATTATTGAAGCTTTAGAGTTGGAAGATGTAACGGTTGATGATATAAATGATGAAGAACCTTTATTTGGTGGTGGTTTAGGGCTTGATAGTATTGATGCTCTTGAGTTGGGTATGGCTTTGAAGAAAAAGTTTCACATCAATTTGAAGGATGATAAAGAAGAAAATAAAAAGCATTTTTATTCTGTTAAAACAATGGCAGAAATGGTTAAAAACAATATTCAATAAGGATTTTGCAGATGGCTAAAAAATATTCTAAAGAAGAAATTTTTGAAAAATTAAAAACTATTTTGGTAGACGATTTTGAAATTGCTCCGGAAAAATTAACGCTTAATGCAAATCTTTTCGAAGATTTAGAGCTTGATAGTATTGATGCCGTTGATTTGGCTGTCAAATTACAAGAATTTACAGAAAAGAAAATTTCCCCGGAAAATTTTAAACAAATTAGAACAGTCAATGATGTTGTTTTGGCTATAGAAGAATTGTTGTAATTTAATGTATTAGAAATAAATAAAAAAACACCTTCTTTTATTGAGAAGGTGTTTTTGTGTATATTTTTAATTTAATTTTGTTTATTAGTTGTCTTTATTGCCTTCGTTTAACAAACTTGTTTGAGAAACATTAGACTGAGCTTCTTGTGCATCCATAGCTGCTACGTCTTTTTTTACTGTTTCATCTTCGTCAGGATTTAATATTTTGTTAACAGAGACAACAGCATCATTGTCTGTTAGGTTTTGGGCTCTTACTCCTGTAGCCGGACGTCCTTGGCGAGAAATTGAACCAGCATTTAATCTTGTGACAACTCCATTTGCCGTAACCATCATAATGTCATCTGATTCTTTCACGATAGTTAGTGCAACGAGTTTTGATGCGGTAGATTTAAATTTAGTTGCAATCAAACCAATTCCGCCTCTGTTTTGGCTTCTGAATTCTGATAATTTTGTACGTTTGCCAAATCCGTCAGATGTTACAACTAATAAATCTGCATCATAGTCTCTTGGAACAATATCACATCCCACAATTTCATCACCGGTTCTCAATTTCATAGAA
Organism: uncultured Candidatus Melainabacteria bacterium; assembly: GCA_934718275.1. Classification (GTDB taxonomy): domain Bacteria; phylum Cyanobacteriota; class Vampirovibrionia; order Gastranaerophilales; family Gastranaerophilaceae; genus Stercorousia. Next base: position 130,872 of record CAKUZD010000004.1, read on the forward strand.
GTTACGCCTCTTGCGCTTCGACCTAAAGGTCTAAGGTCTTCAATCGGAAATCTTATTGCCATACCGCAAGATGTACCGATAATGATTTCATCTCTTGCTGCTGCAAGTTTTACCCAATTAAGTTCATCACCTTCTTCCAGCCCAATTGCGATAATACCGTTTCTTCTGATATTTGAGAAGTTGTCAAGTTCAATTCTCTTAATATAACCTTTCTTAGTAAGCATAATCAAATTCAAGTCGTGAGAGAAATTGCTAACAGGTACTACTGCAGTAATTCTTTCATCTTGGTCTATCGGAAGAACATTCACAATTGGCAAGCCTTTTGATTGGCGACCTCCTTCAGGGAAGTCATAAACGCTTAGACTATAAACTGTACCTTTTGATGAGAAGAATAATACTTTATCATGCATCATAGCAGTGAAGAAGTGTTGTATATCATCATCCTCTTTTGTCTTAATACCTGATTTGCCTCGTGTTGCACGATTTTGGCGTTCAAAAGTATCGAGAGAAATTCGTTTTAAATAACCTTGGTGAGTAATAAATACAGCCATTGGAGTATTCGGGGTCAAGTCCTCAATCGTAACCTCTCCTTGTTCCGGCAAAATTTGAGTTTTTCTATCATCACCATATTTTTCTTTATCTTCTAACAATTCTTTTTTGATAATGTCAAGAATTTTTTGACGACTGGCAAGGATTTCTTCGTATTCTGCAATTTTCTTTAAAAGTTCATCATATTCAGCTTTAACTTTATCTTGTTCCAATCCTGTCAATCTTCTTAGTTGCATTTCTAAAATTGCATTTGATTGGTCAACATCAAGTCCAAATCTGCTCATTAAGCCTGTTCTTGCATCATCGGTAGTTTTTGATTTTTTGATAAGTTCAATAACTTCGTCAATTGAGCCTAAAGCAATAATTAAGCCTGCTAAAATATGAGCTCGAATTTTAGCCTTTTTAAGGAAGAAGATTGTACGTCTTGTAACAATTTCAACCCTATGTTCAACGAATTCTGAAAGAACTTCAAACAAGTTCATTAATCGAGGTTGTTTCCCGCACAATGCTAACATATTTACCCCAAAAGTTGTAGCTAATTGAGTAAATTTAAACAAGTTGTTCTTAACAACGTCAGGCTTAGCGTCTCGTTTAAGTTCTATTACGATACGCATACCTTCTCTATCGGATTCATCACGAATATCAGAAATCCCTGTAATTCTTTGTTCTTTAACAAGTTCTGCTATTTTTTGGATAAGCGCCGCTTTGTTTACTTGATATGGAATTTCTGTTACAACGATTGCAGTACGGGCTTGACGACCGTTTCCTCCTGCAATTTCTTCAAAATTCGCTACAGCCTGCATTTTAATAGAGCCACGACCTGTTTCATAAGCTTGCTTAATATCACTTAAACCAACGATAGTAGCTGCGGTTGGGAAGTCAGGCCCTTTTACGTATTCCATTAATTCAGAAACAGAAATATTTGGATTGTCAATCAAAGCAATTGTTCCATCAACGATTTCGCAAAGGTTATGAGGAGGAACATTTGTAGCCATACCAACAGCAATACCGGAACAGCCGTTTAACAATAGCATTGGAAGTCTTACCGGTAGGACAGACGGTTCTTGTAATGAACCATCAAAGTTTGGTTCAAATTCGACTGTTTCACAATCAATATCTGCAAGCATAGATTGAGTGATTTTATGCATTCTTGCCTCAGTATACCTCATAGCGGCTGCTCCATCACCATCAACAGAACCAAAGTTCCCGTGACCGTCAACGGTTAAATATCTGGTTGAGAAGTCTTGTGCCATACGAACAAGTGCTTCATAAACCGCAGTATCACCGTGAGGGTGGTATTTACCGAGAACTTCACCAACGATACGTGCACATTTCTTAAAAGGTTTATCAGGAGTCATTCCTAATTCATTCATAGCATATAAAATACGTCTGTGAACAGGTTTTAATCCATCTCTAACATCCGGTAAAGCACGCCCTACAATTACACTCATAGCGTAGTCAATATATGAACGTTTCATTTCTTCTCTGATATTAACCGGAACAATTTTCCCATCTGCAAACATATTTTGTTGATTGCTCATATTTAGCCCTTTCTCATCCAAGTCTATTCTTATTATTGACATTGTACCACAAACACATGTAATTTGAAAATTTTAAATTAATCTTTACAAAGTGGAATTGGAAAAGACAATATGACAATAAGGCTTTAAGGTGTTAGGGTTGTAGAGTGCAACTTTAGTGAAAAGTGAGAAGTGAAACGTGAAAAGACCCTATCAGCTAAGTTCATTTCTTTCATGTTTCCAATACTTCTAATTTTACCCTCACCTTACTTAATTTAATCTAATTATTGTTAATTTACCCTCTCTTACTCTCGCCCCGACGGGGAGAGAGAGTAGGCGTTTGAGCAACGCGAATTACGCATACGAGAGAGGGGTATCTTGATTCATGGGTATCAATACTGATTTTGACCCCTCACCCTACCCTCTCCCACAAAGGGCGAGGGGAAAGTTCATCATGTTTCAGCTTTATTTCGACATGCCACTCTCTTGAATTTGATAACATAAATGCCACGATAGCGGAATGAACAATAATTTGTTAGTGAAATCTTAAGATGGGCAATAAGGCTTTAAGGCGATAGGGCAATAAGGCTTTAAGGCGATAGGGCAATAAGATTTTACAGTCATTGTGAGCGAATGCGAAACAATAATGTTGTCATTCTGAGGGCTTTGCCCGAAAGAATCCAGCTGATTAATTTCAATATTGGCGGGGCAGGTGCCACCGCTCTACAAAACTCGGTCATTCTGAGCAAAGCGAAGAATCTACTAAACACCTTCCAAACCTTGCGATGTTTCGGTTTCTCCTCAACATGACGAAATTATGAGTATAACAAACTTCGTCATTCTGAGCAAAGCGAAGAATCTCATTAATACATTGAGTTTCCCATTTTATCTATCATTTCCATATATTTTTTTGTATTTTTTTCTGCAAAATCAATTGCAGCTTTTCGCGCATTTTCTTGGCCTCCAAGTTCTGAAGATTTAAAACGTTTTGCATAACCAAATTTATTTAACCCCTTGGATTTTGAAGGTTTAAATACGACTGTATTGTATTCGTAATATTCTTTTGTTTGTGGAAAATTTATGTATGCTGTTATTGCGGCATCTGGGTATAAAAGCACTGATGCTCCTTTTGTTTCTTCTTGAATTTTGTGTGCAAATTCTGCTACTGCTTCTGTTTCATTATTTAAATTTGGTAAATTTTCAATATAAATTTTTGTATTCCAATTTTCAATGTTTTCATTTTTGGTGAAGTAAGAATAGTTTTGATTTTTGCTATCAGGGTTTGAAAGAAAATATGTTTCTTTATTAAATTTAATTTTATTTTCCATGGCAACTCCTATTGATTGTAAAACGGTTAATAAGCTTATTAAGGTAACGAGTAATTTGGCAAATATTTTCATTAAAAATCCCCTTTCGGAGTTTAATTATTATTTAGATTTATGTAAAAAACTATTACCCATTTTGTTAATTATTAGAATTTATTATATAATGTTGTTAAATTTAAAATTGAGGAGAAAAAAATGCCGTTTGAATTTGAGAGACAAAAAATAAAAGATGTAATTTTAGTTAAGCCAAAAGTTTTTGGTGACAACAGGGGCTTTTTTATGGAGGCTTATAAAAAATCAGATTTTGTCGCAAACGGAATAGATGTAGAATTTAATCAAGACAACCATTCAAAGTCTTGTGCACATGTTCTTAGGGGATTGCATTATCAAGAAGCACCATACAGTCAGGCGAAACTTGTAAGATGCGGGCGCGGGCGAATATATGATGTTGCGGTAGATATAAGAAAAGGTTCTGAAACTTTTGGACAATATGTAAAAGTTGAACTATCGGAAGAAAACAAGCACATGTTATTTATTCCGGAAGGTTTTGCGCATGGTTTTGTCGTTTTGTCAGATGAAGCCGAATTGCTTTACAAGGCGAGTGGAGAGTATGCTCCACAAGCCGATAGAGGAATTTTGTGGAATGATAAAGACATAAATATTGATTGGGGTATTGATTTTGAACCGATTTTGTCTGAAAAAGATAAGGTTCAACCGACATTGGCAGAAATTTAAAAGACAAAAGAACAAGAAGCATAATATTAAAGGAGAAATTATAAATGACAACAATATTAGTAACAGGCGGTGCAGGTTTTATTGGCAGTTGTTTTGTCAGACACATGCTTAATGCTCATCCGGATTATAAAATTATAAATTTAGACGCATTAACATATTGCGGAAATTTGGAAAATTTGGATGATGTTAAAGATAATCCGAATTATACGTTTGTTCATGGAAATATTTGTGATAAAAAACTTGTTCCTCAGTTAGTTGAGCAAGTAGATGCTGTTGTAAATTTTGCAGCAGAATCTCATGTTGACAACTCTATTAAGCATCCTGAAATTTTTGTAGAAACAAATGTTCAGGGGACTTTGAATTTGTTGCAAGCTGCAAAAGAATTCAAAACTGAAAAATACCTGCAGGTTTCAACTGATGAGGTTTATGGAACTTTGGGTAAAACAGGATATTTTATGGAAACAACTCCTTTAGCTCCAAATAGCCCGTATTCAGCAAGTAAGGCTTCTGCGGATATGTTGGTAAGAGCTTATCATGAAACTTATGGAATGCCGACTTTAAATACAAGATGTTCCAACAACTATGGCCCATATCAATATCCTGAAAAACTTATTCCTTTCTTTATTTCGCAGCTTTTGAAAGGTGAAAAAGTTCCTGTATACGGTGATGGTTTGAATGTTCGTGATTGGTTATATGTGTATGACCATTGTTCCGCAATTGATACTGTTTTGCATAAAGGTAAAATCGGAGAAGTATACAATATTGGCGGACACAATGAAAAAACAAATATGGAAATTACACATTTGATTTTAGAGGCTATGGGCAAAGACGAAAGCTCAATAAAATATGTTCAAGACAGATTAGGCCATGACAAGCGTTATGCGATTTGTAATGACAAAATTCAATCACAACTTGGTTGGGAACCTTCTCTAACATTTGAAGAAGGTATTAAAATTACAATTGATTGGTACTTAAATCATCAAGATTGGATGAAAAATATTGAAGCTAAAAAAGAAAAAGTTTAAATTTTATGGATATTAAGACAAAAATAAAAAATATAATAAAATTTATTTTTTATATAAGAAAATACACTGATGAAAATTATTATCCTGTAAAAACAGTTACGATTTTAGGAAAACAGTTTAAAAGCTTGTATATTGATGAACCAACCATTTTAGATAACAATTTTGTGGATAAACCAAAGGTATTTTTATCTGTAGTTGCGATTGCCAAAAACGAGGCTCCTTATATAAAGGAGTGGATAGAATATCATAAACTTGTTGGTGTTGAGCGTTTTTATTTTTATGACAATGGTTCAACAGATAATACTAGAGAGGTATTAGAACCATATATAAAAGATGGAACTGTTGTTTATGATTACTGTGAAGGACATTGTTTGCAAATTAAAACTTATATAGATGCTGTTTTAAAATATAAAAATCAAACGGAGTGGCTTGCAATAATTGATTTGGATGAATATATAGTTCCAATAGAAAGGAATAGTATACCTGATTTTTTGAAAGAGTTTGAGGGAGCACCTGCGGTTGGTATAAATTGGGTTATGTTTGACAGTAATGGTCATAAAAACAAACCTACTGAAAATGATGGGTTAATTACTGCAAATTATACAAGGGTTTTAAAGTCTTATGATGTTCCGTTTAATAGACATATAAAATCTATTATAAATCCAAGAAAAGTTATAGCAGTTCCAAATCCGCATTTTGCAATTTACAAAAATAATGAATTTGCTCTAGACGAAAATCATGAAAAAATATGTGGTCCTTTTACTAAAAAACATTCTTCTTCAAAAATTCAAATTAATCATTATTTTACAAAATCTGCTGAAGAATATCGTAAAAAGACTGGTAGAGGTAATGCTGACAATACAAACCCGAGAGTGTATTATGAGGATTCCGTAAATTTTGTTGATGCGACTAATGATTATGCAATTCAAAAATATTTGCCGGAATTAAGAAAAAGATTGGGATTAAATAAAGAGGATTAAGAAAATGAAAGTATTAGTAACAGGTGCAAAAGGGATGTTAGGGCAAGATTTATGCCCAATACTTGAAGATAGTGGGGCATTTGTAATTGAAACAGATGTTGATACAATGGATATTACTAACGCAGAACAGGTTAGAAATGTTTTAACAGACATTCATCCTGATGTGGTTGTGCATTGTGCTGCTTATACAAATGTTGATAAAGCTGAAGAAGATTTACAGACTGCGGAACTTATTAATGTTACGGGAACTGAAAATATAGCAGAAACTTGTGGAAAATTGGGTATTACACTTGTTTATATTTCAACTGATTATGTGTTTGACGGAACTAAAAAAGAACCATATACTCCATCAGATAGACCTGATCCGATAAATAATTATGGATTAACAAAATATGAAGGGGAAGAAGCTGTAAGAAGTCTTTGTGAAAAGCATTATATAGCCAGAACAAGTTGGTTATATGGACATCATGGTAAAAATTTTGTTGAAACAATGATAGGTTTGGCTGATAGGGCAGAAGTTAAAGTTGTTGATGACCAAATTGGTTGTCCAACTTGGACAGTAGAGCTTGCAAACGGAATTGTAAAATTATTATCAAAACCTTACGGAACTTATCACGTATGTGGTTCAGGTGCTACAAGTTGGTATGGTTTTGCTAAAGAAATATATGCTCAAGCAGGTTTGGATGTAAATTTACAGCCTTGTACAACTAAAGAATTTCCAAGGCCGGCAAAACGCCCTGCTCATAGTGTAATGGATAATGATGGTATTTGCAGAAGTTGGCAGGCTGCATTACATGATTATATTGAATTAAGAGCTTAGATTTATTGGTTTTACTAAACTACGTCATGTTGTGACGAAGTCGAAATATCGCATGGTTTGGAAGATGTTTAGTAGATTCTTCGCTTTGCTCAGAATGACGGAGTCTGTTATACTCAGTCTTGTAGGGCGGTGGTACCTACCCCGCCAATATTGGGTATTTAATAAGCTGGATTGTTTCGCTATCGCTCACAATGACTGTAACTATAATGTTCTCGCCCCTTGAGGGAGAGAAGAAATTTCTTAGCGAATAATTTGAGCTTAGAAATTTCAGAGAGGGGGTTGTGGTAATAACCTTCTTATTTCCTTATAATTGGTTGTCCTTCGCGGACGGCGGGAACTTTTTATGTAAAAAGTTCCACAAAAACATCCACACGCTCCATTCACTAATAACTAGTAAGTTCAATAAGAAAACAGTCATTGTTTGAGCGAAGCGAGTTTGACTGTTTTTGTCATTTATTTTACTGACAAGTTATTGGTCATTTTGCTATCGTGGCATTGTAGAACCCCTCACCATGCCCTCTCCCACAAAGGGGCGAGGGAAAGTGCTGTCATGTTGAGGCGGAGCCGAAACTTCGCATGGTTGTTGAAATGTTTTAAGAGATTCTTCGCTTTGCTCAGAATGACGGAGGCTATTATACTCAGAATGACCGAGACTGTTATATTCAGAATGACTATTTCTGTAATCTTTTATTGTCCTATCGCCTTATTGCCACATCATCTTTTTCTAAAAAATACAGAACTTGCATATTTACGTATATTCGACTATAATCTTTGCAGTGTAGAAGTTTATGAGGTGATAAATGAAGGGTATTGTTTTAGCCGGAGGAGCAGGGACAAGATTACATCCAAGTACAATTGCAGTTTCTAAACAACTGTTGCCGATTTATGACAAACCTATGATTTATCACCCTATTTCTGTTCTTATGCTTGCAGGTATAAGAGATATCTTGGTTATTTCTACGCCGGTAGATTTGCCAAACTTTAAAAGACTTCTTGGTGATGGAAGCCGGTTTGGGGTCAATTTCTCATACAAAGAACAGCCTTCTCCGGATGGTTTGGCTCAAGCGTTTATTTTAGGTGAAGAATTTATAGATGGTGATGATGCAACGCTTGTTTTGGGAGATAATATTTTTTATGGCGGAGGTTTTTCAGGTGAATTGAAATCTGTTGTTGAAAAGATTAAACATAATGGTGGTGCGACAGTGTTCGGATATCCGGTTAAAGACCCTCAAAGATTTGGAGTCGTTGATTTTGATGAAAATGGAAAGGCGATTTCGTTAGAGGAAAAACCTCAAAATCCGAGGTCTAATTATGCTGTTACGGGGCTTTATTTTTATGATAAAAATGTTGTTGAATATGCAAAAAGTTTAACTCCGTCTGCTCGTGGAGAATTGGAAATTACAGATTTAAATAATATTTACTTGGAAAAAGGAAATCTTAATGTAGAGCTTTTGGGGCGCGGCTTTGCATGGCTCGATACCGGAACTCACCATTCGTTGCTTCAAGCTAGTCAATTTGTGAAAACTATTGAGGATAATCAAGGGATAAAAATTGCCTGTTTAGAAGAAATTGCTTTTAGAATGGGTTTTGTGACAAAAGAAGAATTGCTAAAAACAATTGATAAATACAAGAATAATGAGTATTTTGCATACGTACGAGATATTTTGACTAAGTAAAATTTTCTTCTTAACAAATTGTCATTGTGCCCTTTTTATTTTATAATTAGAACAAATTTATTAAAAGGGATATGGAGGATTGGCATGAATTTGGAACATATTAAAAAAGTTGATAAAGTTGTTGCAGAACAAATTGAAAAAGAATTTGACAGACAACAAAATACAATAGAACTTATTGCTAGTGAAAATATTACATCAGAAGCTGTTATGGAAGCTTGTGGAAGCGTTTTAACTAATAAGTATGCAGAAGGAAAACCTCATAAGCGTTTTTATAACGGATGTGAATGTGTTGATGTAATTGAAGAAATTGCACAAAAAAGAGCATGTGAACTTTTTCACATGGGGCATGCCAATGTTCAACCTCATAGTGGTGCGCAAGCTAATATGGCCGTTTTTATGGCAGTTCTAAAGCCAGGTGATAAGGTTTTAGGTATGGATTTGTCTAATGGTGGACATCTTTCGCATGGTTCACCTGTGAACTTTTCAGGATTATACTTTGATGTAAAAAGTTATGGTGTAGATGAAAATGGAAATATTGATTATGACAATGTTCGTCAAATGGCACTTGAACATAAGCCCAAATTAATTATTTGTGGGGCAAGTAATTATTCCAAAATTATTGACTTTAAAAAGTTTAGAGAAATTGCCGATGAGGTTGGCGCTTATTTGTTGGCTGATATTGCTCATATTGCAGGTTTAGTTGCAGCAGGTTTACATCCGTCACCTGCAGGGCATGCTCATTTTGTGACGACAACAACTCACAAATCTTTGAGAGGTCCGAGAGGCGGAATTACAATGTGTGATGAAGAATTTGCTCAAATTATTGATAAGGCAATCTTCCCCGGCATGCAAGGCGGCCCTTTAGAACACATTATTGCAGGGAAAGCTGTTGCCTTATTGGAAGCATCAAGGCCGGAATTTAAAACTTATGCAGAACAAATATTGAAGAACGCTAAAGCTTTGGCGCAAGGCTTGATTGATGAAGGGATGGATATAGTTGGCGGAATGACTGAAAACCATCTTATGACATTAGATTTGCGCAAGACCGGTAAAACAGGTAAGGATATGGCAAATGTTTTAGAACGCGTTGGAATTACTGCAAATAAGAATACAGTTCCGAATGATCCGCAAAGTCCTTTCGTTACAAGTGGTATAAGACTTGGCGTTCCGGCTGTGACTACAAGAGGTTTTAAGGAAGAAGATATGACAGAAGTTGCAAAAATTATTGCATCTGCAGTATTTTCGTCAGATAATGAACAAGGATTACAAAACTTAAGAGAACGTTCTTTGAAACTTTGTAAAAAATATCCGATATACAAGTAGTGAATAGTAAAACGTTCGATTTTCACTCACTAAAAAGGAATTAATCATGCTAATAAAATTAACACATGCACATATATTAGGAACAGTAATTGCATACTTGATAGGAGTTTGCTTGGTTCCAATGGTAATCAGTTTTTCTAAAAAAGAGGGTTTGGTTGATATGCCAAATGCAAGAAAAATTCATACCAAGCCAATCTCTAGAATTGGTGGTGTTGCAATTTGGACGAGTACGATGCTGACTTTTTTGTGTCTTGTGTTTATGAGCTATTATCCGTCCGGAAACCTTTTATCAGGAATTTTGTTGGGCGGTTCATTGATGTTTCTACTTGGACTTGTTGATGATATTTATAATTTAGATGCAAAATTCAAACTGTTTTTACAGGTATCAATTGCAACTTTAGTGTATCTGTTGGGAGTTCAGATTAATAATGTTCCTTTTATTGGCGACATTGGTATTTTCTCTTATCCCATAACTATGTTGTGGATTGTCGGAATTTCAAATGCATTAAACTTTATTGATGGAGTAGATGGGCTTGCCGGTTCTGTTGTAACGGTTAATGCTGTTACCCTTGCAATTATTGCAGTTGCTATGACTCCACCAAGTCCTATAAGTGCATTAATTGGTTTTATTCTTGCAGGTTCTATGCTTGCGTTTTTGACTTACAATTTTAATCCTGCCAGAATTTTTATGGGCGATAGTGGAGCGCTGTTTTCAGGGTTTTTACTCGCAACAATATCCATTACAGGAGTTATGAAGGCCGCAACATTGGCAATTTTGTTGCCGTTTATTGTATTGGCTGTTCCTATTATGGATATTACATTTTCATCCCTGAGAAGGATAGCTAAAGGGAAATCCCCATTTGTTGCTGATGCAGAGCATATTCACCATAAATTGCTTCATGCAGGTTTTTCTCAAAAGAAAACTGTTATGATTTTGACTTCTGTTGCAATTGTGGCAGGTGCTATAGCTTCGTTATTTATGGGTTCTGCAACAATTAAACATTATTCTATATGTATTGTTGTTGTTGTTTTAATAATGTTACTTTTAAATTTTATTAAAGTCTTGACAAAAAAGTAATTATGAGTTATAATCCGAATGGATTTAATTACTCAGTTTTGAGCCATGTCGTTTTCACGAGGTAGAAGTTCAGAATATTTAAGTGTAAATCTACTGAATATCTTTCAAGTTAAGTTCTTTGAAACTTAACGGTTGGATTGTATTGTGTAAGTTAAGTAAAGGTTTATTAGCTATGACAGTAAGTGCAGTAGGACAAACGGAAAATAATTCTAAATTGTTTACTATCATTCAGACAACAGCAGCAGGTAGTGTTGCAGGATACGCTTCTAAGTATATTCTTCCGGTTACAAAACAAGAAAACACAATCAATAAGCGCGTGATGCTTAATTATTGTAGAAAAATCACTAATAAGGCTAAAGTTGCGGAATTTAATGCTCTTGGAGACAAGAAAACTCCAGCTCAGGATGCATTCGTAAAAATTGTAGAGAAAAAAGATAATGACGCTTTTGCGTATTCTGCAATTAAGAATAAAGTAAAGGCTCTTGGCGGAGAGGATTCTATTGCCGGAAAAGAGTTTAGAAGTATTATCAGAGAGGTAAACTCTGTTTCAAACAACTTGACACGACAGTTTTCAAAGGCATATCATTTTATGCTAAAAGATATCAGACCGGCAGCTCCATTTGTTGTTACCGGAGCAGGCATTGGTTTCTTTGCAGGTTTTGCTCATAATGTTTTTAAAACAGACATTAGTACATAAGTTTAATTTTTATATTTTTTCACCAAAAATATAAGGTCGGATAAAATTTATCCGGCTATTTTTCTATGAAAATTTGGAATACATTGATTATAAAATTAGTTTAAAACTTAGTGTTTCAACAATAGTTTGAATGTTTATATTTAAACGATTTTCTTTTTTCGCTTTTTCGATAGTTTTTAAATCTGATATCAATTTTACTTTTAATGCTAAATTATCAATATTTGATTTTAATAGAGAGTTTATATAATTCTGCATTTGTGTAAAAACTTCTAGTGGGTCAACCATTTTAGCTAAATCTAAAATTTTGTCATTAAAATCCAATACTTCGCTTCTTTCAAGTTCCAAATAGTTATCCATAATGTCTTTTACAAGAGAAAAGTCTCTGTTTTCATCCTGCATTGATGGAACGTAAAAACACTGTGCACGAGAAACAACTGTTGTAATAACATCAGATTTATCTTTTGTTAAAAAGAAGAATGTTGTGTTTGAAGGTGGTTCTTCAAAAGTTTTTAAAAGTGCATTTGCGGCATCTGCCTGAAAATTAAATTGGTTAAGTCCTGTAATGTTGCCTTCTTTATCTTTATCGCAAAAAATTAGAACTCTATGATAATCAGATGTTACGAGTAAGTCATTTTTAATCATTCTTGCTTGATCAATAGAAATAACTGTTTTTGAATTATCATTTGACGGTTTGTTATCTACTTTAGAAATTGTTAAAATTGCAGGATGGTTATTCTCTCTAATCCATTTGCAATTTAGGCATTGACAATTTTGTGTATGGTCACCGGTGCAATTCAACATTCTTGCAACTTCCAGAGCTAAATCATATTGTGCTTGAATGTCAGAACCGTAAAAAAGTATACAGTGCGCAATATTTTTTCCTGTTGAGTTTATGCCGTTGTTAAAATATTTCATTAAAAATGGATATTTGGATGAAATTTCTGTGTTCAAAATCTACTCCCTATCTAAATAATGCATTTTCGACTTCTTTTTCTACGTCAGGTGCAAGTCCTGCTTTTATTCGATACTCTGCTTCTGTCAAATTTTCTTTTAATTTAACTAAGTCTTTAAGATTGTTTTTTTTGAGTTTTTGTAAAGTGAGTTTCACAACATACTCATGCATTCCGGTCATTCTTGAAAGCTCAACAGGAGTTGAATTTTGGGCTTTTGCCTTTAGTATAATCCAACGGCGCAACATTGTTTGTAGTGTTGATAAAATCTCTAAAGGATAACGAGTATCAAGTAATTTTCTATATTCCAAAAGAGCTTTGTCCTTTTCATTTTCCATTAGAAAATCCGAAAAGGCAAACAAATCTTCATTAGAGATACAAATTTCACGTACCATATCCACAGTAACAGTATCTTTCGGGTATGCAAAGAGTTTAAGTTTATCTAATTCGCCGTCAATTTGTCTTAAATTATTTCCAATTTGAGAGATTATTGCCGTAAGAGAGTCTTTACCAAATTTTATTCCTTTGTTTTTACCTTGTTTTATAATCCAATTTTCAAGCTCGGCAGTTTTGTATGTCGGGATTAGAGGGCACTCTTTGGCATTGTATTTTTTTAAAATTTTAAACAGCTTTTTCCTTGCATCAATCTTTTTCCCTTCATTTCGAGGGAGTTGTGCAACAAAGGCAATATCCAAATTTTCATTGTTACATTCAAGAGCTTCTTCAATGGCTTTTAATTCTTTGTCATCATAGGTTTTTGAAAAATAATCAAGGCAATTTATTACAATAAGCATTTTCCCAAACATCATTGGTTGAGAACGAAGTATAGAAATTAAATCAGGAAATTTTGGGCAGTCATAAGTTTTGAAAGACATTTCCAAAAAGTTTTTATCCAAACCTTTTTTCAATTTTTCAATTTCTTGTTCTATATTATAATCTTCTTCACCATAGAAAAAATATATTGCCATAATTCTCCAATTAAAAAAGGTTATGTCCTCCTTTTTCAGAGGACATTGACCTTTTTAATTTTTAGCTTTCAATTAATAAACTTGCCCCAATTACGCCTGCAGTATTTCCGAGTTCAGCCGGAACAATATCTACTGCTGAACCTGCAATTTTCATAGCACGTTTTTTAAGAGTTTCTTTTAACGGATTAATTAAGAAATCTCCGGCATCTGCAACACCACCGCCAACTATAATTTTTTCAGGATTAAGAAGGTTTACAACACTAGCCATTCCAAATCCGATATATTCGCCCATAATTGTGAAAATTCTTTGAGCAACCGGATCTCCTGCATTTGCTGCTTTGCAAACGATATACGGAGTAATAGGTGCACCATTTGCGATTTCTCTAAATTTTGCGGATTTTCCACCTTTGATATAGTCTTCTGCCATAGCTACGATTGAAGGCCCTGACGCAAAAGCTTCCAAGCAACCTTCATCTCCGCAACCACAAAGAGGGCCACCGTGCATTTGAAGTTTTATGTGTCCGATTTCTCCTGCGGCATTTGAGGCTCCACGAACAAGTTTTCCGTTAATAATCAAACCTGAACCAATTCCTGTCCCAACAGTAATGCATATAAGGTTTTCGCAACCTTTTCCGGCACCATAGTTTAATTCGCCTAATGCAGCGCATCTAACGTCATTATCTACACGAGTTGGGATATGGAATTCATCCTCGATAAGTTTTGCAATAGGAACTTCAACCCACCCCGGAATATTTGGGGCGTTTCTTACAATTCCTGCTTTATAATCAACTTGTCCCGGGAAGCCAAAACCGATACCTTCAATATCTTTTGTTTCCAATTTTGTTTCTTTTAACAAATCGTATATTGCCTGTTTAATGTTTTCAACAGTATATTCATAACCCATTTCTGCTCGAGTCGGAACTGAGTTTGAATATTTAATCTCCCCTTTATCATTAACAAGGGCTAATTTTACGTTTGTCCCACCAACATCAATACCAATTCTGTTTTTTACCATACTATTTTCTCCCTTTGACTGATAATCAAATTATAACACGAAAAATAAACGAATTAAAAATTCTCAACGTAAAAATTTAATCCAAAAATAAATCATAAAAATGATAAAATTGGAGCGGATATTTTTTTGTTAAATTTTCTAAAAATTCTACATATTGTTTTTCTAATTTTTCAAGCTTTTCTTTTCTTGCTCCATCAAATTCAAATTTGTGCAAATGTATTTTATATTTCCCATCTTTTTCTAAAGTGCAAACAATAAAATATATTGGGACATCTAACATTAATCCAAATTTAAAAGCTCCAATAGGGAATCCCAATTTTTTCCCTAAAAAGTTAGTTATAAACATGGCGTTTTTATTATTGTTATGGGCTGAAATTCTATCACCTGCAATAAATAAAATTTCGCCATTATCTAATTTTTCTTTTATTTCAATAGATGTTCCAATTTCTATATTCTCAACTGAGTATGCAGAAATCGGATTGTCGGAAGAAATTGAGTTAATAAATTCTTTAAAAATTTTACACTGATTTGTTTCTAAAAACATATTAACTTTTATATCTTTAACAAATTCTTTTGAATTAAAAAATGCTTGCATGGCATTTATATTCCCCAAATGAGAACACAAAAAATACACTCCTTGATGTTTTTGTAAATCATTATAGAGTTTTTGTTTTTCTTTTTTATCCGCAAAAAAAACATCAGTAAAAGAAAAATTGTTTGTGAACATTTCGATTTTATCAACTAATCCGTACGAATAATTTAAAAAGTGTTTAAATGATTGAATAATTCCACCATTTCCTGTTGCAATTTTTAAGTATTTTTGTGAGTATTTTCGAACTTTTGGAGCTCCGATAAATGCAAATAAAGTAACAAAAAATACTATAAATTTTACCGGTTTTTTCCCGAATAATTTATAAATATTCCATAATAATAACAAGCGCTTTTTGCCGGCCGCTTGTTCTTTCATTTCAAACCATTTTTTGTTATCAGAATTGCTCATATAAGTACCTTAACAAAGCTCTAAAAGGGTATAGTCATGGACACCAATATTTTCATGTATTTTTAAAACTTCTAAACCGGATTTTTTAACAAGTTCCAACATTCGTTTTTCTGAATACATTTTGCTATACCCATTTGCCATACAGGTAAAGTATAATGAAATGTGGACAAGTGAATATGTAGCTCCTTCAAACATTTGTTTATCGGTAAATGGTTCAAGTATAAAGATTTTTGTGTCTTTAGTTTTTGAATTTTTTATATTTGTCAAAATTGAAACGATTTGTTCTTCTGAAAAACAATCTAAAAATTGACTCATTAAAACTGCTCCGGAAAGTTTAGGCAGTTCTTTTTCTAAAATATTTATACCGTAAAAATTTAATCTGTCATTTTTTAAATTCTTTTTGGCTTTTTCAATATTTTCCGGCAAATCTATCATATTAACTTGACAAGTCTTATCAAATTCAAGGCAGGCGCGTTCAAATTTTCCGGTGTTTCCTCCAATATCAAAGATTTTTTTAGGCTTATCCATACAGATTATTTTTAAAACTTCTTCAAAGCATCTGTCAGAATAAAAATGGTCGAAATCGAACCAACTTTTTTTCATTTTTTCAGGCAACAGGTGAAGTGCATTATAAATAGTCGGATAGTTCCCAATAAATTTTTTAAGTCCTGCCGGTTCTGCTGTCTCAAAAGAATTTGAGAGTTCGGATGCTCCGAGATAACAAACATCATTGGTAAAATTAAAATTAACTTTAGTCATTTCGTCATGCAAAAATGCCGCACCTACCAAACTTGCCGCATATAAATTATTTGTTTTAATTACAATTCCTACAGAACATGCAACTTCTAAAAGAGTTTCTGCTGTATATTTTGATATCTTGCAATTTTGAACAATTTGTTCAATTGTAGAGGGATTTTCATCAATAAATTCTAAAATCCCAAGTTTTAGCATCGTGCCTACTGCTTGGAACGTAAGTGGTGCAAAAGCAATTTTTTGCGCATCTGATAATGCTTTAATATGTGGAGATGTATGTTTTTTGGTTCGTCTGTATTTCATTATTGCCTCTTGATTAATTTTATACTAAAAATATATGAACTCAAAAGTCCTAGTGCAAGAACAATTCCGAGTGAGTTTATTAATTTAAATCCTGCAAAAGCTAAAAGAGCAAAAGAAAAAACAGTCGTTAAACAAGATAACAGAACTGAATCTCCGGATTTTTCAGGATTTGTAAATCTAAATACAGAATAATCAAGTCCGAAGCCAATTATCAAAAATATTGCAAGTAAATGAAAAAGATTTATCGGACAATTAAAAATTCCTAAAATTCCAAAAACAAAAAATACGGCACATATTGATGGTAATAAAATTTTAAAACCTGATTTGTTGTCATAAATTTTTGCTAATAATAAATATAAAATTCCAAAAATAGGTAATAATAAACCAATGCAAATTTTTCTACAATGTTTGATTTGTGATGAAATATCTTTTTGAAAATTTATAATTTTTACACCGTTAATTTTATTTCCATTATAGTTTGAAACAATTATCATAGATGTGTTTTGGTCGATAAGAAAATTCTTTTTCAGATAATCAAAGCTTTTATTAATTGTTAGAAAATTATTTCCGTAATTTTGATTTATTAATTCTGAGCGTTTGGCTTCCGGTAAAAATGTGGCATAATCATTGAGATTGTTTCTGTATAATTCTTTTCTTAAAATTTGATTTGATTTTTGGCGTTTGATTGATGGAATATATTTACTCAAGGCTTGATATTCAGTGTTTTCTAAATTTTTAGTAACTTCTTCTTCTTTTTGTAAAATATCTTCCAAATTTTTTCCTTTAATTACAAAAATAGAAGTATTTCCATTTGTGCCGGCAATTTCGGCAAAAAGTTTTTCAGCTTTTAGAAGATTTTTAGGCGGGGTATACATGTTTTTAATATTGTCATCAAAATGAATTCTACATAATCCCACAAAAATAATTGTTGAAAAAATAGTTACATAAATTATTGGATTTAATTTTGAAAAATGTTCATTTAATTTTCTATATTTTTGTAATACAGTGGTGGGATTGATTTTAATTAAATTTAAAAAATTTAGTTTGTTATTTTTTTGTTTTAAGTTGAACTTTATGATTGGGTAAAATAAAACTACTATTGCGTATACAGTTACCAATCCGGATATTGTAAATACCGAAATTTGTCTCAATAGAACAAAATCTGCAAATAGTAGGATTAAAAAAGCGCTAACAGTTGTAATCAAACTAACGGTCAAACTTTTAAATATATCTTTTATAATATTTGTTTTATTTTTTTCATTTTTTATGGCAACAAAATAATGTAAAGAATAATCTACACATACACCAATTAATGTTGTTGAAAAAACGAATGTCAAAATATGTATATCCCCAAAAGTTAAGGCGGTTATACAATATCCTGTGTATATTCCGCAACCTATGCTAATAGAAATAGGTAACAATGGAATTAGTGAACCAAAGTAAAAATATACTAATCCGATTACAAATAAAGTTGATAATATGCCAATTAAATTAATTTCAAAAATTGAGTGACTGCTTGCATAATATGAATGAATTGGAGCTCCTGTCAAGTATATTTTTGCCTCTTTAGTGTTTAAATCTTTTTGTAATTTGATGAGTTTTTTTACTTCAGAATTCATAATGGTTGGTGATAACGCAATTTGGCTATCAACATTAAGCATAACTAAGCTATAGTATTTATCATTAAATTGAATTGGTGTAAAATTTTCCGGCAATTGTTTTTTGTCTGAAAAATTCATAACAAAATCAGTTAAAAGTAAAAATGGATCATTTTCTATTGAGCCAATCGGAGGGGTAATTGGGTTATAAAGTGTTTCATAAGCCTTTTCTTCAACTTTGTCATATTGTTTGTTAATTAAGTATTTTCGAGTTTTGTTTGATAGGAGATTGTTGCTATATTTTTCGTAATCTTCTAAAATTTGGGTGTAACTAATATTTGAAGATTGTATTTTGTGCTTATCAATTTTAGAGTAAAAAGTTTTAGAAATTTCTTCTGCTTTTTGCGGGTTTTCACTTTCTACAATTATGTTTATTTTTGCAGAAAATCTGTTACTTAAATCTACTAATAAATTATCATTTTTTGTCGAAAAAATTGCCCTTAGGATATTTGTTTCTGTGTGCGCAGGTCTAATCAAAACCAGTATCCCTATGGTTACAAGAAAAAGTATAAAAAATATTCTAAAAATATTAATTAGTTTGTTTCGCATTTAAAATGAATATCCGTAATTCCGTTTTTAGTAGTATTAATTTTTATATTGTTAATGTTGATATTACCTTTAATAATAATATTATTTAGCTGAGAAGCAGTAACTGAACCTTTTTGTGGTTTTAATCCTATTATCCAATTATTACTTTCTTTTTTATAGTAAAGTGTAAAATTTTTGTCCAAATAAGAATAGTTTTTATTTGAAATTGCGATAATTACGTCATTAATTTGTTTATTTTGCGCTGATGTATAAGACACTTTGGATTTAATAGGATAAAGTGTTTCAAAAATTGCCCCTTTATTTTTTATAAATTGAAAGTTGCCACCTGATTTTAAAATTGACGAGCCAATATATTTTTCTTGTGTAAATTTGCAAGAAGTATCTTTTAGTTTTGGCATTCGTGCAGATATCTCTTTGCTTGTTGATTGATGGTTAAAGATATCTTCATTTGCATAACAAATTCCAATTTCTCCAAAAACTGTAAATAACAAAAATATAGCTATAATTTTACGCATAATTTTTCACACTTTCAATAAATCTGATAGGAGCTTTATATATACTTTCTCGTGTTATTATATCAATACAAATCTGCATACTTTTGGCCGTAAAAATTTTTTCTCCTGTTTTAACATCAAAAATTTCATATTTTATGTTCAAAGAAGGTTCCAGTTCTACAAGGGTGGATATAATTTTAAGTTTTTGCATAAAGAAAGCCGGTTTAATAAATTTTAAATCCATTTTTGCAATTGGATAAGCTACTCCATCTGCTTTCATATCGTCATAGTTATAGCCAATTTGATTCAATAAATCACATCTGGCTATCTCTAAATATTTAATATAGTTCCCGTGCCATACAACGTTCATTGGGTCTAGGTCATAAAACTGCACATCTGTTATGGTTTCACATACTATCATCATAACTTTATTATAAAACAAAAGTTCCTGAAGAAAAAGTTTTTTCTCCATCTGTGAATTTGTAATCTACGGATTTGTCATTTTTAGTTAATATCAGTTTTATTTTCATTTCAGGTTTTATTAATGATGAGAATTTAATTTTTTTTATTTTTTGGGGTATAAAGTCAATGTTAAATACATCTTTTATAAATTCTTTTGCATAAAATAATTGAACAACTCCCGGTAAAATAGGAAAATTCGGGAAATGCCCTTTAAAGAAATTGCAATTTTTTGGAAATATTAAATCTAATTCTGCTTTTTCATTATTAACAATATAATTTACAACATTTGGGTAAGTTACGTTTGTATTAAAAATTTCTTTAATTCTTGAATTATTAATTTTTCCACGATTATTTACGGGCAATTCCGGTAAAAAACGCCATTTTTTAGGAGTAATAAAACCTTCACTAAATAGGGTTGTGTTATCTAAAAATTTTAGAACAGGTTGAGTTTTTATAAAAACTTCTTTTAATGTTTTAATAAGTTTAAGTTTTCCGTTGACTTCCAAAAATTTTCTTCCATCAGAATTCAAAACTATTGCAGCACAAAGTTTATCGTCAGATTTTAAACAATAAGATTTTTCAACAAGATTACAAGAATTTATAATATTTTCTATTTCTATGAGAGAAATTCTTTTCTCTTGTATTTTAACTATTCTATCATTTCTTCCTTTTATAATAAAACTACCGTCATCAAAAATTTCTAATTCATCATTTAAATCAAGTTCCGGTTCATCAAAATAAGGAGAAATAATTTTTTTATTGTTGTACTTTACGTTCTCAAAAAAATGAAAATTATCATCAGCGGATTGCCTGTATGCAATTACTCCTGCTTCTGTACTTCCATATATTTCTGTAACTCCATTTGAAATTGTTTTTAAATATTTAAATATTTTATTATCCAACTTTGCGCCGGCAGAAATTATCATTTCAGGTTTGTTTTTAAATTTATAATTATATTTTTCCAATTTTTCTAAAAAAGATGGGGTTGAAACAAACACAAATTTTTTAAAATCTTTAATATCTTCCGGATATAAAACTCGTTCATGCTCTACTTTGCATCCCAAGGCTCTAGGAAGCATTATGGTAAAAGTTGTTCCATACATATAGTTATCAGTCACTGTTGTAACAAATACAGTGTCTTTAGAAAACTTAAAAAAGTTGGCTAAGTCTTGACTTTCTGCAATTAAACATTCGCTGCTTTTGGTAACTGTTTTAGATTTTCCGGTTGTTCCTGATGTGTGAAAAATAAATGATATATTATTTTTTTTCATATTTTTTTCTCAAAATAATTCTTATAATATATTCTACCCCGAACATTATTCCAAGTGCAAGATATGAAATACAAGCGTTATAAAGTTCCCAAATTTTTGCAGACATAAAAACAGTTGTTATTGATATAATAAGGTTTATTAATAAAAAAGCACACCAAACATAAGTTAATTTTCTTGTGTAATTTCTACTGAAATCTGTTAATTTTCCATCTATTTTTTTTGCAAACTTTTGGATAACAGTTTCATCACAAAAAAGAGAAGAAAAGAAAATACAAAAAATAAAAGAATTTACGATAACCGGATAGAATTTTAATGCATAAATTTTGCTGTAATGAAACAAAATTACAACCAAAACTGTTAAACAAATTGGAATTATTGGTTTTAATTTTCTTAAATTATTCATAAATTTATTATACCATTGAAACCTTTTCTTAAAAATTTTATTATATTTACTAATAAGATTTTTTTACCATTGACTTAGAGCGTAAATTTCTGTGATAAGTGATGGCGAAGCGGTGAGCCTCGTCTCGTATGCGTTGAAACAGGAACAATGCACTGGAGTTTCGAGGTAATATTACAGGTTGGGATTGTTTTGGGAGGAATACTTCTTCGTGCTTTTTGGCAAGGCTGACTATATCAATGTTTTTTACTCCGAGTTCTTCAATGATTTGCATAACACTTGATAATTGTCCCTTGCCTCCATCAATTATAATTAAATCCGGCTTTTCCCATTTTGGTTCGCCCAGACGAGAAAGCCGTCTTGTCAAAACTTCCTTCATTGACAAAAAGTCGTCAGGTTTACCTTCGGTTGTTTTAACTTTAAATCTTCTGTATTCAGAACCCTTTTTTATTCCGTTCTCAAATACTACCATTGAGGCAACTGTATTTGTCCCTTGAATATGAGAAATATCATAACATTCCATTCTGTGAGGAAAATTTTGGAGTTGAAGTTTTTCTGCTAAGTAAGAACCAATTTCATTAAAATCTTCATATATTGATGCCATTTTTTTTATTTTTGCATTATCAAGAACTACTTTAGCATTTTTGTCTGCAAGCATTTGTAATTCTTTGCCTTGAGCAGATTTCCCATAACTTATTTTTACTTTTTTTTGAGCTAAAATTTCAAGCCATTCTTCATATAAGTTTTTTTCACCAACAGCTTCTAACTCGTTTGAAATAATTCTGTCAGGATAGCCAAGTTTTAGTGTGCTATAGTATTCTTTGAAAAATGTTGCAAAAAACTCTGTTCTGTCGCTTTCTTCAACATCATAGACAAAATCTTTTTTATCAATAAGCCTTCCTTCTCTAATCATTAGAATTACAATTGCAAAAATTCCATTATCCGACATAAGAGAAATTACATCTTCGTTGAGTTTTGTATTTTCATAAACAACTTTTTGTTTTTCTAATGTTTTAGCTAAGTCGTTATAGCTATCACGAAGTTTAGCAGCTTTTTCAAATTGTAAGCTGTCAGAATATTTTTGCATTTGTTCTTTTAGTTGTTTCATTAGCTCGGACTGCTTTCCTGAAAGAAACAGTTCAGCCTGTTTTACTAAATTTTTATATTCTTCTGAGCTAACTTTATTTTGGCAAGGAGCCATACATCTGCCTATGTGGTAATACAGGCATGGTCTGTCTTTAAATTTTGGAGTTTTGCATTGTTTGAGCGGGAAAATTTTTTTTAAAAAATCCAAAGTCGCATGCATAGCTCGAATATCTGTATAGGGCCCATAATATCTACCTTTATCAGGGTTAAGATTCTTTTTGCGAACGATTGTAATTCTTGGAAAATCTTCGTCTGTAATCAGAAAATACGGATATTTCTTGTCATCTTTTAATAAGATATTGTATTTTGGTTTATATTTTTTAATTAAATGACTCTCAAGGATTAACGCTTCGACCTCAGTATTGGTAATAATATATTCCATTCGTTCGATTTGAGAAACTAGGACATTAACCTTTACGCTGTCATGTTTGCGGTTAAAATAACTCATAACACGGCGTTTTAAAATCTTGGCTTTTCCAACGTAAATTACTTCCCCATCATTGTTATAGTAAATATAACATCCGGGGAGTGATGGTAATAATTTTAAAGTTTGTTTTAAATTGTCATTCATCAACTTTATTATAACATGTTTTTAAATGTTGAGATAATTTGGTTTTAGTTATTTTGTTACGTAAAAATCTGCTTGGGTAAGTACTTTGTGCGGATTGTCTTTTGAATAAACTTTCATTATATAAAAACCATTTTCGTTCAAAACAAAATAATCGGTATAATAATTTATTTCTTCATCTTTTAATCTTATATTATATGTTTGTTGTAATTTGTATCCCAATTGTCCGTAGCTATTGTCTTTTTTTATGATTTGGATGTACAAATATCTGGATTCAACTTTTTTAGGCATTAAGATTACGTAGTAAATCCTTCTGCCTGCAAGGAAAGTTTTTGAATAGTCATAAATATTTTTTTCGCTAATCGGATATTTATTGAATAAAATTGCAGCTCTATCTGTAGTACAAGCTGATGTTACAAACATTGTAAACAAAATCGTGAATGTTAAGATTAATTTTTTCATTTTTCTAGTGTTTTAATTTTTGCTTCAACAGCTTTTGTTGTTGCTTCATCTTTGCTATGAGTTAAAAAGATTTTATAATTGTTCAAAGCTTCTTTTGTATTTCCATCTTGCTCATAAGCAATACCTAAGGCGTAGTATGCGTATCCGTAATTTGGATTAAGTGCGATTACGCGATGGAATGCTTCTTTGGCTTTTCCGTTACTTTTGTCATTCGCGTAAACAAGTCCTAAATTAAACCAACCATCAGTGTAATTCGGGTTTACAACGATTGATTTTTTATAAAAACTTATAGCGTTTTTGCTGTCATTTTTAAGTTTATAAATATTACCTATTTTTAGTAACGTAACTTCGTCAGATGGATTAATTTTCAAAGCCTCTTGATAGTTATGAATTGCAACATCATAATTTTTGCTTTTGTAATTTTCATCGCCTTTTACGATTAAATTCTTATTTTGTTCTGCATCTTCTGCTTCACCGGCTTTTATTGAGTCCATAGAAAGTGAAATTTCTTTAATTCCGTCACCGGTGTCAGCTGTGTTGAGCCCAACCTGTTTGTTTGATGCGGCAATAAATTCTGTAAATTCTTTGCTGTATTGGTTTTTATCAGGGGACATTTTTATGGCTTTTTCGTAATACTCAGTAGCTTTATCATTTAATCCGCAAGCTCTATATGATTTTGCAAGTCCGTAATATGCGAAGCTGTCTTTAGTTCCGCTTTCAATAGCTTTTTCAAAATACTCTGTTGATAAAGTATAATTTTGAGCATTTAAATTTTCTTCACCCAATGAAACATAAGCTGCAGTTAAATTAGCACTGATTGAGGCGTTTGGTTTTTCTTGTAATAATTCTGTATAAATATCAATTGCTCCGTTATAATTTTTCATCGCATGAAGAACCAATGCTTTGTTAAATCTTAAATTGTAATCGTCTTTTTTAGTAATAAGTGCTTCATTGTAATATTTTAGTGCGTTTGTATAATCGTGTTTTAAATGATAACATTCAGCCAAATCTTCTTCCAAATTTGCATTTTTCTTGTCTTTTTGGAGTTCAATAGCTTTTTCATAATTCGCAATTGTATTGTCAAGTTGGTTTAAGCGTTTGTATACAATCCCTATATTTTGGTAAGCTCTTGCATCATCCGGATAATTTGCTATATATATTTTGTAATTTTCAATTGCAGCTTCATCTTGACCCATGTCAGCCAACAAGTTGCCATAATCAAAACGAATAGAGTGTAATGACGGTTGTTGTCTGAATACTACATCATATTGAGCCAATGCTAAATCGTTTTTATTCAATTCCTGATATGATAAAGCGAGATTTACGTGTGCAGAAGTATTTTCGGGATTTGTTTCTACGGCTTTTTCCAAAAATTCGCAAGCTTTATCATAATCTTTGGTTTGGAATAATGCTAAACCATAGTTTGAAAAGTTTTTAAATCCTGTTGGATTTTTTGTATAAAGAGTATTATATTCTTTTACGGCATTTTCATACTCTCCGTCACTAATGTACGATGCAGCAAGGTTCTCTCTTGCATCTTGGTGTTGAGAATATGTTGACAAAAATTTGTTATAATTTTCGATTGCATGTTTATAATCTCTCAATTGATATTGTACGTTTGCGATATTCAAGTAATTATATAAATACTCAGGGCACATTTCAGCTACTTTATTATATGCTTGCAGAGCTTCTAAATATTTTCCTTGATTTTCATAAATATTACCGACACTTAAATATACATAACCGTCTGATGGTCTAAGTTCAAGAACTTTTGAATATGTATCTAATGCTTTTTCATATTCTCCCATTTCACTGTAAACTCCGGCAAGTTTTGTATAAATCATAACGTCATTCCCTGCAAGAGTAAGTGCTTGTTGCAATTTGTTGACAGCAGTTTGATAATCTTCTTTATATTCCGCAGAACAAGCTTGTTGATACAATGAGTTTGCTTCCGGAACCATAGCTTGTGCGGTAGTTTGCACGCCTGTTAACATAAGTGATAATAATGCCGAAAATAATAACTTCTTATTAATAATGCCACTCTCCTAATCTGCAATAATAACTTAACGACATTATAGCAGAAAAAGCAGATTAATGCAAAATATTAATTTGTTAAGAATAAAGATATATACGTACTGTAAGATAAAATTATCTGACATGGCAATTGAATAAATTTTGGTGTTTGTGTAATATTTTAATGTCAATAAATTCTGCAGATGTTTAACAAAAATTTACATAGGCGATTTCCAAGCAGGACTTTGATTTCGCTCGCGTGTATAGTAAGAGCCACTAGAAAAAGGTGTAAATATATGTTATAATACATGCTATAATTTATGCATGAATTATATATGGTCACTAAAGGAAACAAAAGGAGTAGGTCTATGACAGTGTTAGCTTCAGAAACAATTAAACCAAAAACAACAAAATCAAAATTCAATGATGAATTTGAAAATTATTTGAAAAATCAATGCTTAAAAACAACTTTTAACGGTATTGAGGTGGAAACTTTTTCTTGGTACAAGAAAGTTTTGGGATTGGTATAAAATAATATAATTACTGTTAAAGGATTATTTAGGGAATGTCAAAGAGATTTTTACTATAAAGTACAACCTTTAAGCTAAGGTTGTACTTTTGGGTTGTGTTTTTTGTGTTTTTGAATGTATTACCAATCAGAAGCAACTTCATCTTCATCATCTTGTAGTGAGGATAAATCTTTGTGGTCAGAACCATCAAAACCTTCAGGTAACATATCATCGTCAGGCCAAATTGTATCTTCATCATAGCGAGATGCGTTTAGATTTAGTGAGGCAGTTAAATCAGAATTGCTTAAATCAGTTTCTGATAAAATACATCCTGCCATATCACTATCAGAAAAATTGCAGTATGTCATTTCTGCGTAACTACAATCCGCTCCGGTTAATAATGCATCTGTAAAATCGCACTCTAAAACTCTGGCACGTGTAAAATCTACTGATGTCAAATCTGTATTTGTAAAATTTACAAATGATAAATTGCAATCTGCAAAAGAGCTTGAGTTTAAATCAGCATTAGAAAAATCGACTTCAGATAAATTAATTCCGGAAAAATCGACTTCAGATAAGTCAATTTCTTCTTGTTCGGCCTTCCACTCATTAAATTTTTCAGGGTTTTTTCTTAATAATTCGACTAGTTCTTCTTTTGTGTAATCTATCATTTTATTTATTTCTCCTTTATATGGGTTAGTATTTATATTAACAATTACTAATTTTTGTGCAGGTTTGGAGCAATTTTATTTTGACTTTTTAATTTTCTCGCAAATATCCTGCAACGAGAACAGCTTGTGTTCTGTTTGTTACTTTTAGTTTTTTGAATATGCTATTTAAGTGTGTTTTTATAGTAACCTCTTTTACAAACATTTTGTCTGCAATCTGTTTATTACTTGCCCCGTTTGCAACCATTTCTAACACTTCTTTTTCTTTAGATGTTAAAAGGTTCTGAGAGGTTATTTGTTGGTTATTTTTAATTGGTTGTTGTTGCCATTGAGCGCGTCTAAGTACGGCTTCCATTCTGGCTAGAAGGTTTGGTAGGATAAATGGTTTCATTATATAATCATCAGCACCAATTTTTAAGCCTGCTACCATTTTTTCTTCATCATTAACCGCAGTTAGCATAATTACGGGTAAATGTTTTGTATTTTCATTTAAGCGAATTTCTTTTAATGTTTGCCAACCGTTTAAATTAGGCATCATAACATCAAGAAGTACAATATTAAAAATCTTGTTTTTGTCGGAAAGAATTTTGAGTGCCTGAACGCCATCATTTGCCGTTGTTACTTCATATCCGTAAAAAGGCAGTGCGTCTTTTAAATATTTGGAATTGTCGTCAACCAGTAAAACACTTGTTAATTCCGGCATAGCATTCAATCCTTATACAATTTTATTTTTAAGGGCTTTTAGGGCTGCTTGAAGCCTGTCATCAACTTCAAGCTTTTGTAAAATGTTTGCCACATGGGCTTTAGTTGTATTAATACTTATAACAAGTATTTGGGCAATTTCCATGTTACTGTAACCTTCTGTCATAAGTTTTAATATTTGAGCTTCACGTGAAGTTAAGTCATAATTTTTTCTGTTGTCACTTGTTTCTATAGTCGGAGAATTTGCACTTGCTTTTAATACTATATGTGCAATACTCGGGTCAAACCAAGCAGCCCCATCTGCAACAGAGCGAACTACTTCGACTAATCTTTGCGGGTTAATTTCTTTTGAACAGTACGCATTTGCACCTGCTTTTAAACTGTTTAAAACTTCTTTTTCATCATTATGGGATGTTAGTATAATAACTTTTACGTCTTTGTTTGCAGAACGAATTTGTTTTGTTGCTTCTATCCCGTTCATATTAGGCAAACCTAAATCCATAACAATTATATCTATATTGTTACTGTTAAATATCTGAATAGCCGTTTCTGCAGAATCCGCCTCATAAATATTTCCGACAAAATCAACATTTTCAAATGTTGTTTTTAATCCAAAACGTGTAAGTTCGTGGTCTTCAACTATCAGAATATTTTTTTTCATATACTTAATTCCTCTTTAGCAGGTGTGTAATCAGGATTTAAAAGTAAAGATTTTTTGAAATATTTCAGAGCATCTTGTTTAAGTCCCTGATTTTTTGCAATCAATCCTTGATAATAATAATATCTAAAATCATTTTCGTCAATATAGTTTGCTACATTAAGATATTTTCTTGCTTCAAAAAAGTTGCCGCGTTCTATCTCAACACGCCCTAAATCTAGCCAAGCATCTTTATAATTCATATTTATAGCTATTGCTTTTTTTAAATATGCAATTTCTTTAGTTTTATCTTTTAGTGCGATTTTATAATATGCTACCCAATTGTCGGAGTATGTTTTTAAAACTTTTTCATATATTTCGACAGCTTGTTTTTCTTTTCCTAATTGTTCGTATGTTTGAGCGATTTTTATTGCACAAATTGATGATGTTTTATCTTTTGTTGATGCGTTTTTGTAATATTTTAGTGCGGTTTTAAAATCGCCTGTTCTAAAACTCAAATCTCCTAAAACAAGTAAAGTTGTCGGATTTCCGCTATCTAGTTTGTAAGCTTTTGTTGCAGTATCTTGAGCTTTTTCGTATTCTTGCATGTCAAAATAAACTCTGGAAAGAATTGCAAAAACTTCTTTGTTGTGTTTTTTCTTGGTGGTTACAGCACTTTGTAGGGAACGCATAGCTTTTGCGTACTCATTTTCGTAATAGTAATAGTAGCCGAGGTGATACATTTTTTCAGAATAATCTTTTTTTGATTTGTATAGAACGTATTGTTCAAGTGAGTTAACTTTTCTTGAAAAATCTGCAGTGTAAAGTTTTTGAGATTTTATGTAATCCAGTGTCTTTAAAGCATTTTGCGGTTTTTTGCTTTGTGATGAAATTTCAGCTTTAAGCTTTTTGTAATTTAGGTTTTGCGCATTCATACTTATTGCGGTATCAATGTAGCTGTTTGCTTCCACAAAATCATTTGATTTTAAATATCCTAGAGCAGCAAGGTAGTTTGCGTAATCTGATTGACTCATTAATGTTGAATTTTTTACAAGTTCAGCTGTTGCCTCTCTGCTTTGGTCATTGTAGATAATATTCGAAAAAATTTCTCCAAGATATATTTCATCTTCAGGTTTTAATTTTTTTGATGTACCGTAGTAAAGTTTAATGTCCCCAAGTAAAAAATCTGCTAAGGTTTTATCTTCAATTTTTGAAGCTGCTAAATCTGATAAATCTAAAAAGCCTATATCAGCCATATTTTCAGCCATCTTCATATAGGCGTAATCGTTTTCATCCATTGTTTCTATCAAAACTTTAAAATCCGTGTACGCAGATTTGACATTACTTTGCATAAATCTGTTAAATGCAATAACATATTGGTTGTGGATACTATTGTGAGTTAAAGTCGCTTTTTTTAATGGTATTGCAATAGTATTCACCGGAATTGGTTGTGGAATAAAAGGGTTTGCGGGTTGAATTGTATCAAATCCTTCTGCCCAAACAGGAGTTGATATGCAAGCTGCTATAATAATTATTGAAAATAAGTTTTTCATTAATACTACAAGTCCCTTTCTTTATTTCATATTTCCGGAATAATAGAAATTAAACAGTTCTGCAATTTGTTTTTGTTCATCAGTTGCATTTTTATTAATGATAAAATTGTATATATCAAATAAATTATAATGACTTAAAGTTTTTTGGTCTTTTTTCTTAAAGCTATGATGATTTTCGGTTAAGAAAACCAAAATAATTTTGTCAACAGGGATGTGTAAAAATACATCTACCAAATTCCCGTCAAAATGTTTGTTTTTGCCTGAAATCAAAATGTCAATAACGTTTTGAATAGGCATTTTATCACGATAATGACGTTTAGATGTGATTGCATCAAACACATCTGCAACTGCAAGAATTCTTCCTCCATAAGGAATATTTTCACCACTTAAATGTCTGTAATAACCTGAACCATCATATTTTTCGTGATGGGAGCAAGCTATTTCAGTAATTTGTTTAAAGTCATCTGATGTGTGAATTTTTTCAAGAATGTCATGAGTAATTCTTACGTGTTCTTGAATATGTTTGTATTCTTCATCGGTCAGTTTTCCTTCTTTTTGAAGAACAGAGTCTCTAATTCCGATTTTTCCAATATCATGTAAGATAGCAGCTTTTTCAACTATTTCTTTATATTTTTTATCGCAACCGAGGGCATCAACCAACAGCATTGAATAAAGTTTTACACGACTTGAATGTCCTGCAGTAATTTTATCTCGAGCATCTATTGAGGTTGCAAGTGTGTCAATAAAGCTTTCAAAAAGAATTTTTTGTTCTTTATACAGTTCTTTCTGTTGTTCAAATAACTGAGCATTTTCAAGAGCAATTGAGGCACTTCCCCCAATTGCAGCAAGCAAGTCTTCGTCACCTTTTGTAAACACTCCTCCGAGTTTATTAAGCACCTGAAAGGCTCCGATAATTTCTTGATTGTTATTTTTAATAGGCATACAAAGAATTGTTTTAGTCCTATAACCGGTTTTTTTATCAATATCAGGATTAAATCTTGAATCGTTGTAGGCATCAGGAATATTTAGAGGTTCTCCGGTTTTTACAACATAACCGGCAAGACCTTTATCTGCCGGAAATCTTATTTCCTGACTTCCTAAGCCTAATGCAACTTTGCTCCAAAGTTCGTCTTTATCTTTATCTAACAAAAAAACAGTACATCTGTCAGCTTGAATTGCTATTTTGGTTTCTTCTGCAATAACTTTAAGCAAAACATCAATATCTGTTACTGCGGTGATTGAACGCCCTATTTTTACAAGAGAAACAAGCGGATCACTTTTTATTGGTAAAGAAAAATCCATTCCGCTACGTAGTTGTTTTATTCTTGTCAAAACATATCCCATTATCGAAAGTTCGTCACCTGCAACAATTGACAAGTTTTTTGCACTTTCAAAATGTAATGCCGCAGATTTTCTTAAATTTTCTCCGAAGTCAATTGTGCCTTTAGCATACTCATTTGCAATTTTAGCGTTATTGCTCTTTGCAAATTCTGCCATGTACTGTGCATCATTTAATAAACTTAACGAGTTAGGACAGTTGTTTTTGTCCTGTAAATAAAGTGCCATGCCAAGAAAACTCAAGCTTATGGAAAGAAGTTCCGGATTATCTTTTAATTTTTCTCTTGCGTATTTGAATGTTTCTATAGCATTATTATAATCTTTGTCCTCTAAAAGAGTTAGGCCTTTTTTTATAACTTCTTTATCACACGTAATCATTTCTTAAAACCTTGTTTTCTTTATAGTACTTATAATTTACAACTCTATGTTTTTATTGTACAATATTTTCGAGAATAATACAAATTTTTTTATAGGTGGTTTAATGAAAAAGATTACAATACTTATTCCGGTATTTAATGAGGTAAATACTTTGGATAAGATTTTGGAAAAGGTTGAACAGGCAAGTTTTTGCGGTTTAGAAAAAGAAATTATTTTAATAGATGATTATTCAACTGATGGAACCAGAGATTTATATGCAAAATATCCATATAAAGTTTTGTATCATGAATACAACCAAGGAAAGGGAGCGGCTTTAAGAACAGGTTTTAAAGAAGCAACAGGCGATATTATTGTAATTCAAGATGCTGATTTGGAATACGAGCCGGTTGATTACGAACCGCTTATTCAATTAATTCTTGACGGTAGAGCAGATGTTTGTTACGGTTCAAGACTTTCCGGCGGAAAGCCTTCCCGTTCATTTATGTTTCATCATTTATTGGGAAATAAATTTTTATCTTTGTTAACAAATATTTTGTATGGTGCAACTTTGACTGATATGGAAACATGTTACAAGGCTTTTAAGGCAGATTTTATAAAAGGGATTGAGATTAAATCAAATAGGTTTGATTTTGAACCGGAGATTACTGCCAAGATTTTAAAACGTGGTGCCAGATTGTATGAACTTCCTATTTCGTACTATGGTAGGGAGTTTGCGGAAGGTAAGAAAATTACATGGCGTGATGGAATTCATGCTATAATAGCGTTAATAAAATTTAGGTTTACAGATTAAGATAGGAGTAGAAATGAAAAAAATTATTTTATCATTATTTTTGGCAGCTTCCATTGCAGCTCCATCATTAGCTGCAACATGGAGTGCGGTTGACAGAGTTCCTACAGTAGGAAAACAAGTTTTAACAAAAAATAGTTTGCCGACAACTACAAAGTTTGTTGTAACAGAAACTGAAGTAGTAAACAGTTCTTCAAATTCTAACAATGAACTTTATATCCCTAAAAGCGATTTGGGTTACACCGGAAATGATAATGAAGTTGCTGCCGTAATTGCGCAACAAATCGGAGTAATAATTAACGCAAATGCTTCTAAGAAAAAATTTGTTTCTAACGTAACATCTGCACTTGCGGGTAACTTTACAGACACAGGACTTGAAAAGTCTGCATTGATTGCAAACGAATTGACTTTGAACAGTATGTCAGAAAAAGATAAAATGAATGCAGATATTACCGGTGTTGATTTGATGATTCAAGCAGGTTATAACCCTTTAGCGATGATTGTTGTTCTTGGAAAACAACCGGGAACTTCTTTGGATATTTTAAAGAGCCAACCAAACAATTTTAAACGTACAATGTATATTTATGACTATCTTTCATACAATTATCCTTCAAAGGTTAAAGCAGGATACAATTGCCAAGAATACAAAAATTTCTCAGCATATATTCAACCAATTGTAAATGAAAGAAATTCTAATAAAGCAAAACTTGCAAAATTTAAAAAAGAACAAGTAAAATTAAAAAAAGAAAGAGCAAGACAGATCGCTAAATACAAAGCTACAGGCGGATTGAACGGATGGGATGCTTCTTACACAATTTTGAAAAACTTATCTGAAAATGCAGAAACAAAGTAGTTTTGAATAATAAATTCAGTTTAAAAACCTCCTTTAAAAGGAGGTTTTTTTAATTTTCAAGAGATTTATAATTTGTAATATGGTAGGAGTAAAACATGGCAGATACTGAAGAAATTATAAAATGTCCGGCTTGTGGTACGGAAATGAAAAAAGTTTTTATTGCAGATAAAGGTATAAATGTTGATATTTGCGAAAATGGTTGCGGTGGAATATTTTTTGATAATAAAGAAATTCAAGAGTTCAGTAGTGTGAATGACGATATTTCTGAAATTAAAAAAGTTCTTGCGGGTAAAAATTTTATGCCTGTAGATGAAAATAAAACGAGAATTTGTCCGGTTTGTGGAATTCCAATGATAAAAACGAAAGCTCTTGGAGTTCATATAGATACTTGTTATAAATGTGGTGCTTTGTTTTTGGATAATGGAGAGTTTGAACTTGTTAGGGCTAAATTCCCAAAGAGACCAAAAGTTAAGCAAGTAGAATATAATCCAAACAGTGATATAAATATAGAAGAATTTTATAAAGATGCTGAGGATGAAATGTATGAATTTGATACTGCTGGGTCTTATCTTAAAAACCAAAGATTGATGAGACAACTTGCATCAGGTGATATAATCGGCTTTTTGTCTACTCTGTTTTGGTAAATGTTTTATATGTTTTGTAGCAAAAAAAATTTTTATGCGTTTTTATTTTGCTATGAAAATTAATCCTACTAATAGAAATTTGTCATTTGGTTCAACTGAGAGGCGATATATTGCTAAAGATGGTGAAGAATATGGTTGCAATAGTTGGCTTTTTCGCGAAGATATGGATTGGGAAAAATTAGCGAAATATCAGGTGAAACATTTTAAAGATAAGGATAAAGTCAATACTGTTATGTTCGCAGCGTCTGACGGGTCGGAAGCTTATACTGATATTATTTCGTTGCATGAAAATGTTGAAGATAAAAGTCAAGTAAAAAAGTTTTTTCCAATTCAAGCCTATGATTTTGATGAAGAAATAGTAAAAGCGGCTAATAGTGGATATTTTAACTCAAATGTAAATGAAAGAATAATGTTGCAAATAAATGCGGAAGATTATGAAACATATTTCGATTTAACTAAAACGGATAGGCAATTAAATATTCCAAATGAATGCTCGATATCTTTTCTTAAACATCAAAATAAGACAATAAAAGCAAAAGAAATTTTAACGCAAAATGTCAAATTTAATCATGGTGATATGTTTAAAAAAATTAAAGAGCTTAATGATGCTTCAAATACAATGCTTTTTTGTCGTAATATTTTAGGTTATTTTGAAAATAACAAAATTGAAGAATTTATCGAAATTGCTCAAAACAAGCTAAAATCCGGAAGCTTGTTTGCAATTGGAGATCATGATTCTGTCTTATTTAACATAAAAGAATGTATGGAAAACCATGGTTTTGTAGAAATTTTTAAAAATCTGTTTAAAAGGGTATAAATTATATTTCGTTTTGTAATAAATTTCTTAATTTTTCTAATTTATCCATACTGTCACTTTCAAAATATATTCTCAATAATGGTTCTGTGCCGCTAGGACGAACGAGAACCCAGCTTGTGTTGTCATCAAAATAGAGTTTAATACCATCTTTTGTATCAATTGATTTTACTTTAAAATCTTCAAATGATGTTTTATTTTTATATTTTTCGAGAACAGGTTTAATTTCTTCAATGTTTTCTAGACGTTTGTCAATTCTATCATTAAAAAACTTGCAACCGACAAAGTCATATAAATCTTTTTGTAATTCAACTAAAGATTTGCCCTCATAAGCCATGGCTTCTAAGATAAGCAAGTTGGCAAGAATACCATCTTTTTCGGGAATATGTCCTTGGATGCTTAAACCTCCTGATTCTTCTCCGCCAATAATCGGATTAAACTTTCGCATCGCTTCGCCAACGTGCTTAAAACCAACGGCAGTTTCTATAACTTCGACATTTAATTTTTCAGCAACTTTGTTTAATAAAAGACTTGCGCCAACTGTTTTTACAAGAGCTCCTGAGTAGTTTTTATGTTTTTTTAAATGCATTAAAAGTATTGAAATAATTTCATTTGGAGAGACATATTCGCCATCTTCATTTATAACCCCAAATCTGTCGGAATCTCCGTCATTTGCAAAGCCTATAGAGTTTGGAGTTGCTTTTACTTTTTCGATTAATTCTTTTAAATATTTTGGTTTTGGCTCAGGCATTCCGCCGCCAAAATTTGTGTCGTGAAACATGTGCAGGCTATCGTATTTGATTTCGTTAATATCTAATAACTTATCAAAATAGCCTATACTTGCGGCATATAAACCGTCAAAAATAATATTCTTATCAAAAGTTTTAATTTTTTTAAAGTCAATTAATTTTTGAATATGAGCAAAATAATCAGGAGCAAAATTATATTTTGTAACACTTCCTGCACCTAAAGGCTTGAAATTAGCATGAAGGTTGTACATAAGTTCATCTGTAATTTCTGATGTCGCAGGGCCTGCATAGTCAGGTATAAATTTAATGCCTAAATATTCCGGTGGATTGTGAGATGCTGTGAACATAACTGCGCAAGCATTCAAGTGTTTTGCACTATAGGCTAAAACCGGTGTTGGTATAATTTTTTTTGATAAAAGAACTTTAAATCCATATTCGGATAGCTGCTCTGCGGTCTGTTCCGCAAATTCTAAAGCCATGTTTCTAGGGTCATATCCGACAATAATCTGTTTATCTGTTCCAAAATTGTCATAAACATACTTGCCTATTGCTTTAGTAACAGTTCTAACATTTTCTTCGTTAAAATCTTTTCCTACAATAGCTCTCCAACCATCTGTACCAAATTTTATTTCGCTCATTAATCTTGCCTCAATATTGTATATCTGTTATAATCATATAAAAAATATGGAGTAATCGCAAATGTTAAATTTTGAAACCGTAAAAACTATTGCCTATCTTGGTCCACAAGCTTCTTTTACTGAGATGGCAAAAGATAAATTTTGTGAACGATTTAATATTAATGCGTACCCTACTCCGTTACAGACAATTAGACAAGTGGTCGAATATGTTGATGATACAGAAAACTCTCTTGGGGTTCTTGCTGTTGAAAATTCTATTGAAGGAACTGTTAGGGAGTCGCTCGATAATTTATTGATTACGAAAAATCCGAACATAAAAATTCTTTCAGAATGTTATATGCCGATAAATCACTGTTTGTTAGCAAGAACTACGGAATTTTCATCAATAACCGGAATAATTTCTCATCCACAGGCGCTTGCTCAATGCCAAAATTTTATTCATGATGAAATGCCGTTTAATGTAAATATTATAGAAGCCTCAAGTACTGCAGAAGCCGCTCGAAGTTTACAAAATTATAATTTGACTTATGCGGCAATAGGTAGTGCTAAAACTGCAGAAACGTATAATTTAAATATTTTAAAAGAAAATATTAATGATGATAAAACAAATCAAACAAGATTTATTTTGATTGGAGATTTTGAAACAGAAGAAACAGGAAAGGATAAAACTTCTCTGATTTTTTCAACAGAGAATAAGCCGGGAGCACTTTTGAATGTATTAAATGTTTTTATGGAAAATCATATAAATCTTTCCTATATTGCTTCTAGACCATCAAAACATAAGTTTGGAGAATATATATTTGTTGTGAATTTTGATGGGCATATTCACAATCCGTATATAATGAAAACGATTCAGCAGGTCAAAGATAGAACAACCAACCTTCGATTTTTGGGGTCGTATGAAAAAGGTGATGCTATTGTTCTTCCGCAGTAACAAATGCAATTGCTTTTGAACGGTCATGTGACAAACTTACTTGGAATTTAATATTTTTTTCAAGTTTTTTGATAGTGCGAATTTGAGGGCATTGGTTTTCATTATGAAAAACTTCTATCTCGTTATAAGAGATGTTAGTAATACCTAGTGCAGTCAAAGCTTTTACGACTGCTTCTTTTGCACAAAATCTAGCTGCTAAATGGCTTTCCGGCTTGGAATATTTCATGCAATAATCTAATTCTGATGGAGAGAATACTCTTTTAAGAAATTCCGGAGATTTATTCTCAAACCTGTTTATATCTTCTATGTCAACACCAATTGCCATGACATGATAATAGCACAACATTGACGGTTTTTACAAACGTATGTTATAATTGTTTATCAAACGCCAAACAAAATTCATTAAATTTGTCGGAAAGGCAGAAATGACAGATTCAATGATTCCATATTCATTTGTCCCCGGAACGAAAGCCAAGGCAGATGAAGTTAATGCAAATTTTATTTCACTTGCAAATTTTATTGAATTAAATAAAAATTCATCCGCAAATGATGTTGAAAAGATAAATCAAGTTTTAAAAAATAAAGCGGATAAAGAAGAACTAATAAATGAGCATACGGTTACAGACCCCGAAACAAATTTAGATGATTATAAAACAAAAGGTACTTATATTTTTTCAAACTTGTATAAACCGACCAATATTCCAAAGGGTGAAGCAGGAATGCTTATTGTTACAGGAGATGACCAATCCGTAATTAAACAAGTTTGGTATTGTAGTGGAGAAAATCCTGAAATTTTTACAAGAGATTATGAAAATAAAACTTGGGGGAAATGGTATTCTAATAATGGAATTTTCCCTAAAACTAACCCTGGGTATATGAAGTTGCCAAATGGGTTGATTATTCAATGGGGATTTGGGTCAAGTTCTGAGGTTACTTATCCTATTGCATTTAATGAAATAGCGTGCCCCGTGTATTCTAAACAGGGATATAACGGTAATCTGAATCGTTCCGATGCCGGTACGGTTTTGCAACTTCTTACGGGGTTTAGTTATTTGACTTGTGGCGATTATTATTTCTTGAACTGGATTGCAGTTGGGTATTAAGGAGGAAACATGAAGTATTACGGGACTAAAAATAATAGAGATTATGGCTTTTATGAGGAAAATTTTGGCGGAGCTATTGAAATTACGGATGAGTATTGGACTGAATTATTGAATAAACAAACCAAAGGTGACAAAATTATTTTGTATGAAAATAATGTTATAGCAGTTGATAAGAAAGAATATGAGTTTGAGAATGGAAAGTGGAAAAAGTTAGCTCCAAAAGAAATAGAAGCTCGACAATTAAATATAGAAAATGAGTTGAGAAAACAAGAAATTCGAGATGAATTGGACGAAATTGATAAAAAAAGAATTCGAGCACTTGCAGAACCCGCATTAAAAGATGATGAAACAACTTGGCTTGAATATTATAACACTCAAATTGTGTTATTAAGAAAAGAATTTTCTGAGCTTTCATAAAATAAAAAACCGGTTTTTGTAAAAGCCGGTTTTTATTTAATATTAAAATACTTGTTCATTGTTTGTTGAATATAGTTGTTTATGCCTTTTGCGATTTCTTTAACAGTGCGTTTGTCAAAAAATTCATCATATAAATCCGTTCGATTTGGATTTTGTGGGTCATGTGCCTCTATTTCTCCAAAACAAATAAGATTTCTTCCCGCTTTATCAAGCGTTTTATAATCATTATTAACAACCATATCTTTTTCCGGCATATTTGTTATTCGTCTTGTTAATTTTGCGATATAAGAAAAAATTGGCAGACTATTGTCATTTACCGGAACTTCATCCCCATTGAGGAATAATGCGGAATGCCCTTTATAAGAACAATGTTCTACATTTACAATATTTGAGCCGTTTTCGTGCTTATATTCCATCGGTTTCTTGGCAACTTTTTTTAATAAAGTATGAAACTCTGCGAGGTCTTTTCCTTTAAAATCATCTGTTAGTGACATTGAAATTGCTGTAGACAATACTTCAGGTTCTCTGCTGAATTGAATTGCCCCAATGTTTTTAATTCCTGTGAAATTTATATTATTAATTTTATCCATATTATTTCTAAAACCCGTAAAAATTTTTTTTGCGCATGATATAATTAATTTATTAAAAAAAATTATGGAGAATTAGAATGGAAATAAGAACTGAATTTATAGAACAAGCAAAACATTTAACTAGAAACGCGGAAGTTTTACCGGGTGGTATTGAAGAACTTGCTATAAAACTTCAGCATTCTCATGATACAAATACACCGTTGAGAGTGAAGCTTGGTATGGATCCTACAAGACCGGATTTGCACCTTGGACATACGGTTGTTATGAGAAAGTTAAGAGAGTTCCAAAATTTAGGTCATAAAATTGTATTGATTGTTGGTGGTGCTACTGCTATGGTTGGTGACCCTTCCGGAAAATCGGAAACTCGACCGGCTTTAACAAAAGAACAAGTTGCAGAAAATGCAAAATCTTATTTTGATCAAATGTCAAAAGTTTTAGACGTGACAAAAGCAGAAGTTGTTAATAATGCAGATTGGTTGCATTCGATGAGTTTTGTTGATTTATTGAAGCTTGCATCAAATGTAACTGTCGCACAAATGATGACAAGAGATGACTTTGCAAAACGTTATGCAGATGGTAGACCTATTGCAATTCATGAGTTTTTCTATCCTTTAATGCAGGCTTATGATTCTGTTGCAATTAATTCTGATATTGAGTTGGGTGGTACTGATCAAAGATTTAATACTCTTTTAGGTAGAGATATTCAGGCCGCTTATGGCAAAAAATATCCTCAATTAGTAATGCTTTTGCCTTTATTGGAAGGTACTGATGGTGTTGTTAAAATGTCTAAAACATATCCGGAACACTGTATTTCTCTTACTGATAGTGAAAATGATATGTTTGGAAAGTTGATGAGTATTCCTGATAATATGATTTCAAGATACTATAGTTTGCTTACTGATGCAACAAAAGAAGAACTTGAAACTATAGATAAACAAATTGCTGATGGCTCTGTAAATCCGCGTGATATAAAATTGAAGCTTGCATATATAATTACTGCGGAATATCATGGCGAAGAAGGTGCAAAACGTGGGCAAGATGCGTTTATCAATGTTGTTTCAAACAAGGGAATTCCTGATGATATTCAAGAGGTTGCAGGTATGTGCGGAAAGAATATTTTGGATGTTCTTATGGAGTTGAAATTTACTGCAAGTAAAGGTGAAGCAAAACGTTTGATTCAAGGTGGCGGTGTAAAAGTCGATGGCGAAAAAATTGCCGATATGACCTATACATTTGATTTTGCAGAAAGCGTAGTATTACAAGCAGGCAAAAGAAAATTTGCAAAATTAATTTAAGTGAAAAGTCAAATGTGAAAAGTCCAGGTCGCTCATTTCGTTCAAAAATAGCTTTGGAACAATAGCTCCTGTAATGGTCTTTTCACTTCTCATTTTTCACTTCTCATTCGGAGTACTTTATGTTCAAAATTATTAAACGAGGAATAACAAAGGTAAAAGAAGATATTCAAGTTATTTATGATAAAGATCCTGCTGCAGAAAATTTTTTAGAAGTTATATTGTGTTATCCGGGGTTGCATGCATTGATAGCGTACCGCTTTGCTCACAGGCTTTACAAGTGGCATCTTCCTTTAATTCCAAGAATTATTTCTTATATAACGAGAATTATTACCGGCATTGAAATTCACCCTGCTGCAAAAATTGGCAGGAGGTTTTTTATTGACCATGGAGAAGGTGTTGTAATTGGGGCTACTACTGAAATTGGAGATGATGTTCTGATTTATCAACAAGTAACTCTTGGCGGAACCGGTAAAGAACATGGAAAACGGCACCCGACTTTAGGAAATGGTGTAATTGTCGGTGCAGGAGCAAAGGTTTTGGGTAACATTAAACTTGGAGACTATGTTCGTGTTGGAGCAGGTTCTGTTGTGATGGAAGACGTTCCGGATTATTCAACCGTAGTTGGAGTTCCGGGGAGAATTGTCCATCAAAAATATCGGGATAAGAATGGTATTCTTATGCATAATAGAATTCCGGATCCGATAAAATGCGAACTTAATAGGTTAAAATATGAAGTGTTAGAATTAAAAGAAAAGATGGAAGAAAAATGAAAATAGTATCATTATTGAGTTTGAAAGCATGTTGTGTGTAATAACTCTTTAACTATTGCAGTTTGCCATTTGTTTTTTTTGTATTGAAAGGAGATAAAATTATGTATCATATTTATACAATCAAAAATAAATCAGAATTTTCAAAAACATTAGTTGCAGAAACTAAAGACTATGATGAAGCTTTAGAAAAAGCAGAAAAAGCTATTGCCGGAAAAGAAGGTTATAATTATATTGTTGAAGAAACTGACGGCTCAATGAACAGTTATGGGGAACTCCTTACAACTGTTGTTGCAGAGGGCTAATAATTCAGGTATTTAATTTGCTTTTTTCTAACCTGTTTCTTTTTATGATAAAATATATTCATAAAGGAGAGAATGATGAAAGCAATCGTATTTGATGAAGAATTAAAACTTGTAAATGACTATAAAAAACCTGTTCCACAAAAAGGTGAAGCTTTGGTAAGAGTAACTTTAGCTGGGATTTGTAATACTGATTATGAAATTACAAAAGGCTATATGGGTTACAAGGGTGTTTTAGGACACGAAGCAGTTGGTGTTGTTGAAGAAATTAATGATGCAGACCAATCACTTTTGGGAAAAAGAGTTGTTGCAGAAATAAGTTACGGTTGTAAAAAACCGGATTGTTCTTATTGCGCAGAAAAACTTTATCGCCATTGTCCGGATAGACATACTTTAGGTATTTGGAGAAAAGATGGAGTTTTTGCTGAGTATTTCACTATGCCTTTAGAAACTCTTTTTGAAGTTCCTGAGAATGTTCCCGATGAACAAGCCGTATTTGTAGAACCGCTTGCTGCAGCTTGCGAAATTACTGAACAATTACACATAAAACCGTTTGAAAAAGTTATTGTTCTTGGAGATGGGAAATTAGGATTAATAACTGCGTTGGAATTGAATAGCCAAAATATTGACGTAACTTTAGTTGGAAAGCATCAAAATAAACTTGATATTGCAAAAGCTCAAGGGGTTGAAACTAAGTTGCTTTCAGATTTAAAAGTTGAAAAAATATACGATGTAGTTGTTGAAGCAACAGGTTCTATTTCCGGTTTTGAGACAGCTTTGGCTCTTACAAAGCCTCGCGGGGTTTTAGTTCTAAAAAGTACTATTGCTGCTTCTAAAGAATTTAATCTTGCACCAATTGTAATTGATGAAATTACCGTTTTAGGTTCAAGATGCGGACAGTTCCCGGCTGCTTTGAGGCTTTTAAAAGCAGGAAGAATAGATTTTAAACCTCTTATTTCCGCAAAATATAAAGCAGATGATGCAATTGAAGCTTTTGAAAAAAATAAAGAGAAAGACGTATTGAAAGTTTTAATCGAGTTTGATTAATAAAATTATTTCGGGTAACATAAAATTATGGCAAATACAATTGTAAAAGAAGAAAAACCTTTTTCAGGCACAATGACATTATTGGATAAATACATTTTAAAACAAATCATTGAAATGTTTATTATGGGTGTGTGTGTGTTTACTTCAATTATATTTGCATCTGATACTTTTATTACACTCATAAAACAGATTTCTTTATTCGGAATTCCGTTTAATGTTGCATTAATGATGATTATTCTAAACCTTCCCCAAGTTATTGTAATGACAATTCCTATGGGAGTTTTACTCGCAACTGTAATGACTTTAAACGGATTGAGCTTGAAATCTGAGATTACTGTCATGAGAGCTTGTGGCATTGGGTTAAATCGAATTGCGAAACCTATTTTTATATTTGCGTTACTAATGTCCGTATGTTCGTTTATTATTAATGAAAGTGTTGTCCCTGTTATGACAAAGCAGTCAAAAGATTTAGCATTATGGGCTTTAGGACAAAAGAATATTCCGGAAGGTAAGCAGAATTTTGTATTTAAAGAGTTAAATGAGGGTGGCGGAATTAAACGTCTTTTCTACGTTGGTTTTTGTGAAGATAAAGTTTTGCATAATATAACAGTTCTTGATACTTCAAAAGATGGGACTATTCAAGTTCTTCAAGCGGATGAAGGTAAGACATCTCCGGAAGGTTGGCAGTTTGAAAAAGGAGCTGTTTATACAGTTGGAGATGATGGTGATATTTTAAATACTACTCTTTTTGAAAAGTCTGTTGTAAAATTTGGGCTTGATATGTCTAAAGAGTTGAATAAAAATGTTGCTAAAGAAATGAATTTTTCTAAGCTGATTAACTACATAAGAACAAATCATATT
Source organism: uncultured Candidatus Melainabacteria bacterium (assembly GCA_934718275.1). GTDB lineage: Bacteria > Cyanobacteriota > Vampirovibrionia > Gastranaerophilales > Gastranaerophilaceae > Stercorousia. The sequence goes on from CAKUZD010000004.1 coordinate 174,198, forward strand.
GATGAAAAAGAGAGAAAGTCTATACAAATAGAGTTGTATGATAAGTTGGCTTTGCCATTGACAACAATTGCCCTTGTTTTGATAGGTGTGCCACTTGCAATTACGCCTCCAAGAGTACGTTATAACAGAGGTTTTTTATTTAGTATTTTAATAATTTTTGCTTACTACTTGATAAGAGCATTGTCTATATCATTTGGGGAAGCGGGAACTTTGCAACCATTTTTGGCTGCTTGGATGCCTAATATTGTACTTACAATAATTGGCGCAATTTTGTATTACAAAAAAGTTTACACAATTGAATAACAAATTTTAAAATTTACGGATTTTATGATAAGCAAATGAACAATAATTTATTCCAAAACAATTTCAAAAGATTAAATGATATCGATCAAAATATTTTAAATAATAATTCATTTAAAGATTTAGATGATAAAACATTAAGGTTGGAATGTTTAATTGCTGAAAAAGAAGAAGCTTTAGATGCTCTTAACAGTAAAATAAAAGGTGCTGAACTTTTAGGAAAATTGCTTGATGTTATGGATTTAAAAATTCAGGCAAAACAAATCGAAAATGAAATTATAGAATTGAAAGAACAGTATTCAAAAAGAAGTTTGGCGGAAAAATTAACAACTGTAGCTATGCCTAAAAAACCAAAACAGAAGCTTTCTCCAATAGCTCGTTTAGCTCGATTTGTTTCAAGAAAAATTATTGCAAGGATGTCTAAGAAAGTTCAATCAATTTTTGATATGAGCGATTCTTTAGAAACATTAACCAGTATAAATGAAAATGTTGATGAGTTAATTGCGATGAAAGTCCCTTATGGAGAAACAAAAGCAAATTACGAAAAGTTGACGAATTATCTCTATAGGGCAAATAAAATCAGGTCTCAAATAAATAAGAAAATGCAAAAACTATAGAGCTACTTTTTAACAATATTGCATTATTATACAATCTGTATTAGAATTAATTTTCGTAGGGCGCACATACCGACTCCATTACACACAATTTGCGTAGAAATTGAATGGAAGGAGGTAAGCTATGATAAATAAAATAATAATGCTACTAATAGCATTTGATATACTGTTAGTAGCATTGAATTTACTAAAATCGTAGGGTGCGTAGCAAGCTCTTAACAGACTGCTTAACTTGTTAGGAGCTTCGCCCTACATTTACATTATTTACGATTACTCCAGTTTTGTCAAGTATCTTGATAACTTTTTGGTTACTTTTAAAAACTAAAATTACCACCAATTTCTCCTTGGAAGTTGCCTCCTGAACCATAGTTAATATTTGAATTTAAAGTTAGTTTTTTACTTAATTTTATTTTTGAGCCTACATTCCAGTTTATATATTGGTTAGTAGAATTATTTTTCCATCTTTTGCCGGCTTCTAATTGGGTGTAAACAACTGCATCTCCAAAGTTTTTCCCAACATTTTGAAATACTCCTATATTTCCGGAGAGCTGTTTAGTTTTAGTTTTCTGGGAATAATTTGTGGAATATTGCATTGAAGGTTCAAATATTGTATTGCAATTATTTATTCTATAAGCTCCGGATATTTCGGTGCTAAATGTTTTATTATCTTCTTGCTTCCCAAAGTCAATACGCGTACGAATTAGATAATCATTTGCAGAATTATGTTCATTACCATAGTAATTGTATGCTCCGTCAAGACTTGTGTTGTATCCGGAAAACTTACCATTATCAAAAGATAGAGCCGTTTTTATTTCTCCGTTAAATCCACTGCTAAAGTCGCCATACTCATTTCTGTTTAAAGTTGCTCCTGTTTCAATTTGAAGGCTTTTATTAGTAATTGTTTCATTTGGTGTTTTTATATCTGTACTTGTATGTGCTACGCTTGTGTTATATTGATTTTCTTTCCCTTTAAAAGTTGTATTAATTTTATTTGTTGTTGTTTTAACTTCTTCGTTTTGTGTTTTTGTATTTGAATATTCTGTTTTTACTTTTTTTAAATCGGCAGTTGCTATTATTTCTCTTGAATTATTTTGGTTTTGATTAAAATCTGTTTTAATAAAATTGTTATTATCAATTCTGTACATTAGAGAGTTTTTGGTATAAAAACCTGTATCTTTAGAACTTCCAATTTTAGTTTGATAATTAAATCTGTCTCCTGTTTCTACTAATTCTTCTTTTCTTTCTTGGTCTTGATTTTGAATGCCGGCAATATTGTCAGGGTTTATAAGTTGCTTTTTTATTTCAACATTTACAAATGTTTCATCATTGTCTTTATGAAAATTGGTATTTGTACTAACTCCATTGTCAAATTCTTTTTGAATATTTAAATCTGCGTTATAATTAATCTTGTCATTATTATTGTTTAGTGTTGATTTTATAGAAATATTTTCTGTGTCTAAATTGTATGTTATGTTTTCAGAATGAGAGATTTCTCCGTTATTATTTTCGATATTTGCATTGAGCGTGACATTTTTAATATTTTTTTCTAAAGTTAATCCGTAAGAACGTTGTATATTTCCTTTATCTTCTTTTTTCGATGCGCTGATATTGATATCTCCAATACTTGTGGGGATATTCTTTTCTCCTGTGGTTACAACTTCTGTATTAATTGGGGTTTCATCATTAAACAATATAAAGCTCCTTATATATAATATATAAAAAATATATAAAATGGGTATTGCTTATTCTGTTAGTTTTATTTACAAATGTTAAAATATGACTTTATTGATGTTTACTTGCTAAACTGTTATTTTTGTCATAAAATTTTCTCATAGAAATAGCTAAGGAGATAATATGAACGAGCTTTTAAAAAAATCAGCGACAGAACAAAGCAAAGCTTTAAAGAATAAAGAAATTTCGGCTGTAGAGCTTACAAATGCAGCATTTGAAAGAATTAATAATTTAGAAGATAAATTGGGTGCGTTTAATTCTTTGACAAAAGAAATTGCACTTGACACAGCTAAAAAAGTTGATGAAAAAATTGCTAAAGGTGAAGAATTACCTTTGTTGGCAGGTGTTCCTCTTGCATTAAAAGATAATATGAATTTGGTTGGTTCGAAAACAACTGCTTCCTCAAAAATATTGGAAAATTTTGTTTCTCCATTTAATGCAACAGTTACAGAAAAACTTTTAGGAAACTTGGTTCCGATTGTTGGAAAAGCAAACCTTGACGAATTTGCTATGGGGTCTTCAAATGAAAACTCTGCATTTAATAAAGTTCACAATCCTTGGGATTTGAATAAGGTTCCGGGAGGATCTTCAGGTGGGTCAGCTGCTTCTGTTTCTTCTTGTGAAGCAACTTTGGCTTTAGGTTCTGATACAGGTGGTTCAATCAGATTGCCTGCATCGTTCTGTGGAATTGTCGGTATGAAGCCAACTTACGGTAGAGTTTCAAGATATGGTTTAATCGCATTTGCATCTTCTTTAGACCAAATAGGGCCTTTTGCAAGAACGGTTGAAGATGCTGCAAACTTACTTGAAGTAATTTCAGGCCATGACCCTAAAGATTCTACATCCCTAGATTTGCCGGTTGAACATTATGCGGCTCATTTGAATGATGATATTAAAGGGTTGAAAGTTGGTGTTATAAAAGAACTTATGACTGAAGGTTTGTCAGAAGATGTTCAAAAAGCTATGGAAAGAGCAATTGAAGATTACAAAAAATTGGGTGCAGAAATTGTTGAAATTTCATTACCTCATTTAAAATATTCAATTGGTATTTATTATATTCTTGCAACAGCAGAATGTTCTTCAAACCTTGCAAGATTTGATGGTGTAAAATACGGATATAGAACTCCTAATGCTAAAACATTATTGGAAATGTATACAAAAACAAGAGCAGAGGGCTTTGGTCCGGAAGTTAAACGCCGTATAATGCTTGGAACTTACGCTTTATCATCAGGGTATTATGATGCATATTACAAAAAGGCTCAACAAATGAGAGCTTTGGTAACTCAAGATTTTGCAGAAGCATTCAAGAAGGTTGATATTTTAATTTCTCCAACTTGTCCAAACACTGCATTTGAACTTGGTGCTAAGTCGTCAGATCCGTTGCAAATGTATTTGACAGATATTGCAACAATTTCTGCTAATTTGGCAGGTATTCCGGGAATGAGTGTTCCTGCAGGATTTGATAAAGATGGTATGCCGATTGGTTTACAAATCTTGGCTCCTCAATTGCAAGAAAGCAAATTGTTTAATGCAGCTCATAAATTTGAAAGAGCGAACGATTATTATTTGCAACTGGCAAAAATTTAGATTAAAAATATTTTCTTAACCCTCCATTTTTATTATGGAGGGTTAAGTAATAAAAATTCTGTAATCAGAGGTAATTATGCTAAATACGGAATATTTGACAAAATGTATAGAAACTCTTGAAAAATCTTATGCTTGTATTAAAACAGCGCAAGAGGGTTCTATTGATTATGGAATGTATAGAAATTCTCTCGTTAAGAGTTTTGAAATTACTCTGGAACAAAGTGGTAAACTCTTGAGAAAATGTTTAGCTCCATATTATGCGAGCAAAAAAATTGTTGATAGTTTTACGTTTAAAGATTTGTTTAGGGAAGCTCATAAACATTCTTTGTTAAGTGAAGAAGAAATTGACCGTTGGTTTGTATATCGTAATAATAGAAATAATACTGCTCATGATTACGGTAAAGCTTTTGCGGAAGAAACATTAAGCTTGATGGATAGCTTTTTAAAAGATGTTTATCATTTGAAAGAAATAATTGAACATGAGTAAACTTTTATTAAAACCAAAACATCATAAAATGTTGGTTGATATTTTTGATAATTATTGTCCGAAAGCTGAGATTTGGGCTTATGGAAGTCGTTTGAACGGTGATGCTCATTCTGGAAGTGACTTGGATTTGGTTGTAAAAAGTTTTAATTCTAATGATGTTTATTTGTATGAATTAAAAGAACTTTTAGCAGAGAGTGACATTCCTTTTATGGTCGATATTCATGAATTTGAATATTTACCAAAATCGTTTCAAGAAGAAATTGAAAGAGATTATGAAGTAATTTACCCTGTTTCGACTGTTAACCTCTGTGGATAATCATGCTTAAAAAGTTTATACATTTTTCCCAGTTTGCCATGTAAAAAACTAAGGCAAGAATAAAAATTGCGTTTTCTACAATTTTAGCGGTGATATTTTTTTCTTCTATTCCTGCGTATGATACTGGGATAATTGTTTTTTCTAAGGTTTTAATAAGTTTTTTTAATGTTTTAACAAATTGAATATTAACGTTATATTGTGTTTTATCATTTAAGTATATTATCAAATCAGTGTTTGTAAAACTTTCTCTAGCCAAAGGGGAAAGCGGTTTTTCTTTATATTCAACAACGTCAATAAGTTTTATATCTTCAAAGTTGATTTTAACTGAGTCATTAAGTTTTAAAAGTTCCTTATCCAAGTCAATTGTAATAAATTTATATTTCCCAAAATTCCATTTTTTTACGACAATTTTGTTATATATAATCCAAGCATTGAATAAAATTATCGTTAGCCAAAATGTAATTTTTGCTTGAATAAAAAATGCAAAGAATATATACAAGGATTTGTATAATGAAAATATCAAGCATATATTTGCAAGAATAATTATTTTTATATTAGGATTAAAAATAATAGAATTTTTTAGTAAAAGTTTGAATTTTTTGATATTCATTATTTTATTATAAAGTTTATTTTGAAATTTGCAATAGATTTATAATTCTATTTCTTCAAAAAATTTTTCCATTGGAATATTGAGAAGTTTTGCCATTTTAAAAAGTACAATTGCTGTTGGTGATGTCAAGCCCTGTTCTAATTTGCTTACATAGCTTAAACTCATATCAATTTTTTCTGCGAATTCTTCTTGTGTGATGTTTTTTCTAATTCGTTCGATTTTTATATTACGCCCAAGTTTTAATTTAATATTATCTTTCATTAGTGAATTATATAATCTTGACAAAATTTTAATAAGGGAATATAATGACAATAATATCAATATATTGATATTTACTAATAACATGTTGATAGGAGTTTTACATGAAATTAAAAGCATTTACATTAGCAGAAATTCTGATTACACTTGGCATAATTGGAGTTGTTGCTTCTTTGACTTTGCCTGTATTAATAGAGGAGCACCAAAAAAAAGAAACAGTTGCAAAATTGAAGGCTTTTAATTCAATAATGGGGCAAGCTTTTCAGCTATCAAAAACTGAAAACGGGGATTGGAGTACTTGGGATAATAATTATTTTGGAAATGGTGGCCCCGGATATGATTGGACTAGTGGAGATGGAAATGAGCAATTGAAATGGCTTGAAAAATATGTTTTGCCTTATTTAAAAATTACTGAAACCAGTGTAAAAGGTAAATATGCAATTGTGGGTTTGGCAAATGGTTCAGGTTTTTCTAATTATAATAGTGTTTATTTCTTTTGTTTGAAATTTTCTGATTGTAAAAAAACTACTGAAACTTGGAATTCAAGAGACCGGTTTATATTTGAGTTTAATAGAACTGTTGGTTTTGAGCCTTATGGCGGACGAGGTTTTACTTCAAGAGATGATATTATAAATCATCCTAATGGAGAGCATGCTTGCAACAAGAAAAAAGGAACCGGACTTTGTGCTAAATTGATAGAATATGACGGATGGGAAATCCGAAAAGACTATCCTTGGAAAAAATAAATTAAGATTTTAGATTTCAATATCATTCATTGAGCAGAAGGTTGCAAGTGATTTACCGGATTGTTTTACTTCTTTTAAAATATAAATATTTTTAGTTTGAGCAACCAATTCTTCTGCTTGCCTGTACATTCTTTCTGCATTTTTCAAATGTTCTATTTGGTCAGGAGATTTGATAAGTCCAAGTTCTTGATAATATTTCCCGTATAAAACGTAGAGTCTGGATAATAAATCATTCATGTTGAATTTTTTTGCAAGTGAAATTGCAGTATCAATATGTATTTTTGCTGTTTCAAAGTCTGATGTTGTTATAGCACATTTTGCAATTACCATTTTTAGTAAGATTGAGAAGAAGTAACTGTCAATTTTTGGATTTTGTGCAACTTCAAGAGCCTGTTCTGCAATTTCAATAGCATTTTCAGGGCCTTCAGTTATTAGTGTTGCATCTGCTATTAATAACCAGGTCAAAAGTGCTCCCACAGCCATTTTTTCTTTAGCAAAATATGCAATTTGGTCATTATATATTTCAACTGCTTGTTTGGTGTTACCGTTATCTTTGAATACTTTGCCTAATAATGTTTTTAGTATGTTTTTTGTAAAATTATCCCCATTGTTGTTTGCAAAAGTCACTATTTGGAATAATTCTTCCTGAATTCCATCGTATTGTTTTCTAAAGAAATTGTTGATAATGTTGATGAAATTCCAACGAAGAATAGTTTCATTATCCATTACATTATCTTGGTATGTTTTTAAGACTTCTTCCAACATTTGTTCTGACGCTTTGAAGTTTCCTTTCATGGTATTTGCAAAAGCGAGAGTAATTTTACATTTGCATATAAATAGATTATCTTGAATTTGATTTCTTTCAATGATATCAAATAATATTGTTAAAATTTCAAATGAGCGGTCATTTCCTTGCATTACAAGAGCATTTGCAAGAATTAAGTATGTTTTTAGCCAAGTTTCATATATAAAACCGAGTTTTGTATCTTTTGCATTTTGTTTTTTGCTGAAATATTGATCTAAAACAGGCATAATTTCATTGTCAACCATATTTATAATTTGCCCGCAATTTCCTATATTTAATAGAGCATTTAGCTTTGTTACTTTAAGCAAAACAGTTTCAATTTTATTTTCAGGTTTAACTTTTTTTAGAACTGAGTCAACACATTCAACTTCTCCAAAGTAGTTTCCTGTTTTTCTGCAGCAGGAAGCCAAATATGCGAGAAGTTCTATTTCTTTAGGATAATTTCCCGCAGTTTGAGCATTTGAAATAGCATCAGGCAAATATTCGATTGCTTCTGTCGGGCTGGAGTTTGCTAAAAGTTTTCCAAGGCGCTCTGATATATTGTATCTGATTTTCAATGTTTGTGATTCATCAAACTCATTTAACAATGCTAGAGACTGCTTCTGTGAGATTGAATATAAATTTAAATCACCAATATATGAAGCTAATCTTGTGTTTTTAGTCCAAATTTCAAATGCTAATTGTGGTTGTTTAAGGTTTTGTGCAATAATTCCGAGGATGGCATGTGAATTAAGCGTAAAACCTGTCAAATGTTTAAATATCTTTTTGTTTATTTCATTATAGTTATCTGCATTTTTGGTCGTTTTTAGAACGGTTTCCCATAATAATTGAGAACTGAATTCGCAATAAATATCATTTAGTGGTGTAATATAATCCATTTTTTTTAGGTAAACCATAACATCTAAAAATGTTTCGTTATCCACGTCAAATATTTCTTTAACCAAATTCATATTAATTTTATCGCCGATGATTGCAGAACCAAGTAAAATGTCATAAGCAATAGGATTTATGTGAGACAAGAGTTCAAGTCTTAGTTCCAAAAGCGCATTAAATGTAGATGCAAGTTGAAATTCATTTCCACAAAGCTGACAATCAAAGCAAAGATTAAGAGCATGATTTATGTATGAAGGATTTCCTTTGCTGATACTGTAAATTTCTTGCAATTCAGATTGATTTAGTTCAGGAAAACCCTCTATTTTTGTTGTTTTTTGTTCTACTAACATCCTGATTTGTGCAAATTCAAGTGGCGCAATCCCAACGTCAAGATATATATTTTCGTCTTTATTTTCAGGAAAATAAAAATAACCTTTTGAAGGTTTTGGTTCATTATATAACATTAAGAGTTTTAAATTGTCCCAAATATTTTCTTTTTTTATCAACCTGCTTAAGAATTCGTAAGAAAAACCATCAATAAAATCAAAGTTATCAATAACTATTACAAATTTTCCTAAAGATGTAATTTTATCAAAAATTTTATTCAGAAAATTAAATGTATTATTTTTGTTTGCAACTATATCTTCAAACTTACCGTCTTTGCTTGGATATAAAAAGTTAATGAGGTCAAATATTTCACTCCCGCTTAGTTCCGGAAATTCATTTTTAAAAAATCTTGATGAATCTTTTTTAAACTGTAAATTATACAGGCAAAAATTCGGCATATTAAAAATGTTTAACAAAATATCTTGAATAAGTCCGCCCGGAGTGATTTGTGTAATTGCGGTACATTTTCCGTAAAGCCAAGAATAATTTTTGCAATCATTCATGATAGCTTTTAGAACAACGGTTTTCCCTATACCCTTTTCCCCGCTTAATGAAAAAATTTTCTTATCGCTAGAATTTATGCCTCTAACAAGGATATTTTTGGCACTCTGTTGAGAAACCAGATTGGCAGGGTTTTCGAGTTTTATATTATTTTCTTTTATTTTGGGTCTATTTAAAGAATAGCCACATTTTCTACATCTTATGGTATTTGGAAAATTTACGCTATTACAATTTGGGCAAAGTTTTAGAATTTCTTCACCACAATTTTTGCATGTAAAATCAAATATGGAATTAACAGTATTACAATTTTTGCAAACTAAACCGGTGCGAGCCTTACAATAAGGGCACTTCAAAGTATTGTCAGGAATGACTTTTTTACATACTGGACACTTCATTATATAAAAACCCTAGTTGAATGTCTGTTTTACCTTATCCATCAACTTAAATAGTCTTTTTGAAACTTCGGATTGAGAAATTGACAATTCAGCCGCAATTTCTTTTTGAGTCATTCCTTTTTCATATCTAAGGTTATAAAGTTTTGCATACTGCTTGTCAGGTTCTTGTTCGTCTACTTCAAACACAGAGTCAACTATAATCTGAAGAATTTCTTTTTTTACCGCATAATCTTCAGGGGTATCTTGAATATCAATAGGTTCGTATGATACTTCCATTTTGGAGTAATCCGGCAAACTTGATGGCATAGGCTTTTCAAGAGAAACTTCTCTTGTTGACATATAACCTGTTCTTGTGCGTCTTAATCTTCCTTCATTTTTTAGAACATTCAAAATAGAAGTTGTAGCGATTTTTTTCAAATAAGCCTCTAATGTGATATCAGATGTAACTGTTTTCACGATTAAAAGAGAACGTTTACAAGTTTCATTGAAAAAATCGTCATACAAATCTTCATTATTTGCGAATTTTCTATCACTTTTGATTATTTTTTCTATTAAATCTATTTTATCTTGTGCTAATTCCACGTTAAGGTTTCCTCGTTCTTACGACATTATAGCATAATTAAAAATATATGATAAGCCCCAAATTGAAATCAGGGGTCTTAACCGCGTCACTAGGCGGTTTTACGACACTTAAAGTTTCATTAACAGATTGTAACACAATATTATCTATTTGTGTTGAACCACTGCTTGAAACTATTCTTGCATCTTGAACAGAGCCATTTTGACTCATTTTTAAGTTTACTTTTACATGATCTGTATAAGCATATTCATTTGTTAGTAATAAATCTGCAGATAGGGATAATTTTATACTTTTGCCCGCTGTTCTTAAATAATTTTGCATTTTAGGGTTATATGATAAACTGTCAGGTACATCCCAAACTAATTTACTAACGTCCATATAAGCATTTGCATTACTTTGTTTAGTTTTTACTGCAGTGTTTTTAAGCTCTTTAGGTTGTTCTGTTTTGGCAATATTAACTGTTGTGTCCTTTTGTATATCAGGAGTATTTGTTGCTAAAATATTGTCATTTGCTTCTCCTGTAGCGTTAGTGTTATCAGTTGCAGAGTTTTGGGGAGCAATAGGTTCTACAATATCTGCTGAGCTATCTTGTTTTGGTTTAAGGAATGTTACAGCTGATGCAGCAGCCAAAACTGCAACTAAAGCAATTGTTACAATTGCAGTACTTTTGTTAGACTTTTGCTTTGGCTTCATTAATGCAGCTCCAGGGACAGCTTGTTCTTGAGAGTAATTAATGTTGTTCATATTATCAAGTTCTGAATCGCTTGTCGGGTCTGTATCGTTAAATAAAACTCCAATACTTTCATTTTCATCTTGCTGATTAGTGTCAGAATTTTCTTCTGAATATTCGGATTGGTTTTCTGTTGAGTTATTAAGTAGTTCACTAATATCATCCAAATCCGAAGAATTATTTTCACCTGCTTCGAAACTGTTTAGTGCTTCTGTTGCAAAATCGTTGAAATCAGCATCACTGATAGTGTTTTGTGTATCTGTCAAGTCAGTGAGATTTTCAATATCTTCAAGTGATGAATCGGTATTGTCTGTTACTTCTTTTTCAGGAACTTCAACCGGAGTATTGGAAGCTGAAGAAGAACTTAGTACGTCATCAATTTGAGAAAGTAAATCATCTGAGGACACATTTTCAGCATTTGTTTCAGGTAAGTTTGCATCATCCAATCCCAAATCTTCTATTGAAATATTATCAAGATTTTCAGGAGCAAGGTTTTCTAACAAGTTTTTGCCAAAGCCCTCTTGAGTTTTATTTTCGTTTTCAACAATTTCAGGTTCTTCTGTTTTTTCTTCTATTGGAGTTGCAGAATTTTCTATTGAAGAATTTTCTACCTCCTGTTTAGCTTCTACCGTGTCGCTTTCAGAGTTTAGGTTTTCCGGTTCTGTTGAATTTGTTTGAATTTCATTATCAAGAGAAACTACATCGTCCATAAAATCAGATGTATCTATTTGAGCTTCGGGTTCTTGGATATCATTAAATGATATAGTTTCTTCATCAAAATTTTCAATTGTATCAAGGGGTGATACATTTGTTGTATCAATATTGTCTAATGATATGGTTTCTTCTGAAAAATCGGAATTATCTTCTAATGGTTCAATAGTAGGGTTATCAACATCATTAAAAGATATAGTTTCTTCATTGATGTTTAAAGGTTCAATAGAATTGTCTGCTTGATTTTTGGTTGAAACTTCATCAAAAGAAATTTTATTGTCAATAGTATCTATAAAGTCAGTGTTTGGCTCAACTGTTGGAAGTTCAACATTCTCAAGAGAAATAGTATCTTGTTCAATATTTTCTTCTGCGTTGTTGTCAGCAACAAGTGATGCGGTATCTACATTATCAAACGATATTGTATCAGTTGTTTCTGATGTATTAACAGTGGGTTCATTAGAGTTGGAAGATAAGTCTTTTGCGATATCTAATCCTGTATTAACCAAATCCAGTCCTGTTTCTGCTATTGAACTAATTCCTTCGGCAGCTCCTGCTGCTTGTGCTATTTCTCCGGCAGCTCCTGCAACAGCTCCTGCTGCAGTACCGGCTGCTATTGCGCCGGCAATATTTGCGGCAGTGTCAGCCAAAGTGTTATTTTCTGATGTTTTAGTTTCTTCTGTTTGGGATATCGGTTCTTCATTAATTGTTTCAATTTCATCAAGAGTAATGTTTTCAATATCCTCTATAGGTTCAAGTTCCATTTCTTCAAGAGAACTAACTTCTTGAGTTTCAACTTTATTTTCAACCGGTAATACATTTTCTTCTGCTGAAGATACTTCTGGTTGGGTATTTGTATTCGGTTTTTTGATTTCGGAGTCGTTCATGGCTTTGTACGAAAGAGTTTCAAAGTTTTCGTATTCAATAAATTTGTCTCTAAGTTCTGCGCTCTTAGTCAATTGATTAATTAAGAATTTTTTATCTTCTTCCGAGATATCATTATCAGACATAGCTACAATAATTCTTTCAGAATTTGATAAATCTTCATCTGTAATATTTTCTATAGAATTTCTTTGGTGAGATTCAATATATTTTTTTAAATCTTTTGCAGAGCTCAATTTTTCTTTTTCAATAAAATAATATTTATCATTTGCATTATTTTTGTTAATAAGTTTAGGGTCAAAAAAGCCAAGGAATTTAACATAAGATAAGTCTTTTGCCAAATAGAAAACAAGATAAATATCAGGAACGAGATTATATTCAAAATGAGATTTTGGAATAAAAATAGCGTTTTCATCAAAAACTACTCTTACATCCATGTGAATATTCGGGAGCATAATGTCAGAAATATCCATTTCCTCAAGGATTTTTTTAATTGAGTGGATATTGTAAATGTTTGAAACATCAATGTCTTCGGATGCCAAATATTTTAAAGCCAATTCAGCTCCAAGAGTGTTTATGTATGCTCTATTTTTTACGTCTTTGTGGGCAAATGCGTTAGCAGCAACGCTTGCATCTAATTTCTCTCTATCTTCAATGTAAATAAGTGTTTCTTGTTGTGTTCCCATGCTTTTTATCTCCTTTTATTATATAAGATGGCACGGGGGAAAAAAATATTCCAAGAAAAATGTAAATTTTTGTAACAAATGTTGAAAACCATAACTGTTTTAGACAAAATAAACATGTTAGTCGTTTTATATAGTCATTCAAAAAGTGTTTATAAAGGAGGTTTTTATGCTTAATGCTGTGTCCGGAGTGAGTTTCAAAGGAGAAGTTACTCCAAATCAAAATTTACAAGATTTAATTAATTCTCATGGGCAATTTTCTGCACCAATTGCTGAGGCTCCGGCAGATTCATTTGTTAGAAGAAATACAGAAGAAAATAAAAAAAGTAAAGCCCCTGCAGTTATTGGCTCTCTTGTAGCGCTTGCTGCGGCAGCTTATATTGGTTTAGGGGTTGCTGTAAGTAAATCTAAATTGACTAAAGTTGTTGCACAAGAAGGTAAGGAATTGAAATTTGCTGAAAAAGCTCAAAACTTCTTCCACTCAATTGGTGAGAATGCAGAAAGCTTGTGGAACAAAATTCGTGGTAATAAGACAGAAAGTGCTGCTACTAAGTAGGGTAAAATATTAGATTTAAAAAAATAAATTGAAGAAAGAAACAAATTAAAAAGCCCATTTTTAAAATGGGCTTTTTAGCTAAAAATACTAATTAACTTATATTAATTCACCTTTAAGGTACCAAGTTTTTGCGCCCGATATTTTAACATTTACAAATTGTCCGGTTAAATCTTCATTACAAGGTATGTGAACAGTTTTAAAGTTTCTTGTTTTGCCTGTGTTAATCATTTGTCCTTTGTGTTCGTAAAAGTTCTCTACAAGCACTTCCATTTCTTTGCCAACGTATTTTAAGTTCGATTTTAAGCAATTCTCTTTTACTTTGTTATTAAGGCGCTGAAATCTTTCATTTTTAATGTTTTCCGGAATAAATTTATCAACCCATTTAGCCGCAACGGTTTTTTCTCTTGGAGAATACGCCGCTACATTACAATAGTCGAGTTCAAATTCATCAATTGCGCTCAGGGTATCTTCAAATTGTTCTTCTGTTTCTCCGGGAAACCCTGCAATAAAGTCACTTGTTATGGTTACATCAGGTATCATATCTCGAACTTTTTTTACTATTTTTGCGTAAGTTTCTCTGTCATAACGTCTGTTCATCGCTTTAAGCACAGTTGAATTTCCTGATTGCATTGGGATATGAAAATATTCACACACTTTATCTAATTCTTTGGCTGTTTTAATTAATTCATCAGTAATATCTGTCGGGTATGATGTTACAAAGCGAATTCTGAATTTTCCTTCCAGGGAATTTAATTCTTTCAATAAATCTGCTAATCTGTAATTTTTATCTTTAAAATCTTTACCATAACTGTCAACATTTTGTCCAAGCAGTGTAATTTCCTTAAAGCCTGCGTTTAAAGCATCTTTTACTTCTTTTATAATTGTTTCCGGCAATCGGGAGCGTTCTCTGCCTCTTGTGTATGGCACAATGCAGTATGTACAGAAATTATTACATCCTTCGGTAATATTAATCCATGCATTTGTAGATTTTACACGATTAATTTCATAGTTTTCAGGATTTTGAGAAGGAAGATTGGTTTCTTCACAATCACAAACTCTTTCTCCGTTATTTACTTTTTTGATAATTTCAGGTAGTGAGTATATTTTATGAGTTCCTAAAACGAAATCTACGTATGGGGCACGAGAGAATACTTGTCTTGCCTTTTGTTGTGCTACGCAACCGCACATCCCGATTTTTATTTCAGGGTTTCTGTCTTGTTTCCATTTGCCCCAAACACCTAATTGACTGAAAGCTTTATCTTCACTTAATTGTCTTATAGAACAAGTATTTACCATAAGTAAGTCTGCTTTTTCCGGATTTTTTGTTTCTTCATACCCAAAGTGAGAAAGCATACCAAGCATTCTTTCGGTGTCTGATTTGTTCATTTGACAGCCCATTGTTTCTATATATACGTGTTTCATTTTTATTCCCTTTTGTGAATTGTTTTTATTACAATAAACGCTATAATATTTCGTAAATGTTTGTTTATACTCTAGCACAAAAATACTTAATAAGCTTGACTTTTGTTCTAAATAATAATATTCTTTATAATATAAAGATGGTCTGAAAGGTAGTGTGTATATGGGGTTAAGAGAAAAGAACGTTCTTATGCTTTTGCATGAAAGAACTGAAAAATATTCGGATAAAGTTGCATTGGGGATGAAAACTAAATATGGTTGGAAAGAATTTACTTATAGTGGAATTGGACTTTTATCCCGTAAGATTGCGCATTATTTGATTAGTGAATTAGGTGTTAGGAAGGGGGACAGGCTTGCGATAATTTCAGAATCAAAGCCTGAATATGGAGCTTGTGTTTTTGCGTCAGTTATTTCAGGGATGGTCACTGTTCCATTAGATGTAAAGCTTACAAAATACGAATTGAAATCTATTCTTTCGGATTGTGAACCAACTGTTATTATGGTTTCTGTTGCTCATTATAAAATGGCAAAATTCCTGCAAGAAGAAATTCCTTCAATAAAAGCAGTAATTTTGATGGATGAACCAACTTATGATATTCCGGAAAAGAGTATTTATCAATTGCCTGATAATTATGATTATAAATGGAAATTAAGAAGTTCAAAAGCAGTTGCTTTTATTATTTATACATCAGGAACAACAGGTGCGCCAAAGGGGGTGGAAATTACATTTCAAAATATGCTTGCTCAGTTAGATGATTTGAAATATGCGTTAGATAAAATTCTTCCGTATGAAAATGTAAATATTTTGTCTATTTTGCCTATGAACCATCTTTTCGAAATGACAGTAGGTTTTTCAACTTTCTTAAATTTTGGTTTTTCAGTTTACTATACCCCGAGCTTAAAACCAAAAGATATTTTGAGCATTATGAGAGAAAAACAAATTGAATTTATGATTGTAGTACCTGCTTTTTTAAAGCTTCTAAAAACAGCAATTGAAGCAGAATTAAAAAATTCTCCAATTCATGTAAAAGCTGCATTTAGATTAATGTTTAAAATTGCAAAATATATTCCCTCATATAGAGTAAAAAAATTTATGTTTAGAAAAATTCATAATAAGTTTGGGGGGTATTTTTCCGGGTGTATATCAGGAGGTGCTCCTTTAGACTTGTCGGTTGGAGAATTTTTTGAGAGAATTGGTATAAAAGTTTATCAGGGTTATGGATTATCTGAAGCCAGTCCTGTAGTGTCTGTTAATGTTGACAGGCGAGGGGATTTATCCTCTGTTGGGTCTCCTTTGAAAAGTTTGGAAGCTAAAACTGATGAAGAAACCGGAGAACTTATCTTAAGAGGACCTTCTATTATGAGAGGGTATCATAATCAACCAGAAATAACATCAGAAGTTTTGGAAGCTGACGGATGGCTGCACACAGGCGATATCGCAGAAATTAGAAACGGGCATATTTATATTACGGGAAGAATTAAAAACATGATAGTTCTTTCCGGAGGGAAAAAAGTTTTTCCGGAAGAAGTTGAAGCTGTTTTAGAACAAAGTCCTTATATTTCAGAAGTTTGTGTATTTGGTACTTCCAGAAATTTTGGAGCGAAAGATGGAACAGAAGAAATTACGGTTGTTGCAGTTCCAACAGAAGATGTAATTAATAAATACGAAACTGGTACGGTCGAGAAACTTATTAAAGACGAAATAAAAAAATTGTCGTTACGTTTGACGGCATACAAAAGACCTGTTAATATAATCGTAAGAATAGAACCTTTACCGAGAACTACAACAAGAAAGGTTAAACGTAAAGAGGTTAAACAGTTTGTAAATATTTAAGAGGCATTATGAAAAACGCATTAATTGTATTAATACTAAGTTTTATGGCAATTCCGGTATTTTCGGAAGAATTGAAGTTAATTAATCCGCAGGCAGATTTGCCGCCTAAGTGGACAGATTTTTGTGAAACAGGATATGAAAATGCTGTTTACAAAAATAAGGATGACATTTTTAATATATTTAATTATGTGAAAACAGAACGTACAAAAACTAATTATTGGGCAGAACGTAGGGTTAGTTTTGAAAAATATTTAAAGAGCTGTAATTCTCTTGACGATAGTTCAAGACCGGCTTGTTACGCTGAATTGAGAAAATCTGAAACAGAGAAGAATGATTTGTATAGGCTTAAACAAAATCAATTCATTTATGAAAATAATATTCAGTTGAATAGAAGATGATTGTAGAATTAATTTGAAAATAAAAAAGACCTCTTTAGATTTAAGAGGTCTTTTGGTTGTTCATTATGACAAAAATTTATGAAAAATATCTTTTTAATAAACCGTCAAAACCTTTGCCGTGACGAGCTTCGTCTTTAGCCATTTCGTGAACTGTGTCGTGGATGGCATCATAGCCCAACTCTTTTGCACGTCTAGCGATTGCAAGTTTGCCTTCGCAAGCGCCTTGTTCTGCTTCTGCACGCATTTCAAGGTTTTTCTTTGTTGAATCTGTAACAACTTCCCCTAATAATTCGGCAAATTTTGCAGCGTGTTCAGCTTCTTCAAACGCATATCTTTTATAAGCTTCTGCAACTTCAGGATAACCTTCTCTTTCTGCAACTCTAGCCATAGCAAGGTACATACCAACTTCAGTACATTCGCCTGAAAAATGTGCTCTTAAACCTTCCATAACCTCTTTATCTTCAACTTTGCCATCGCCTACTTTGTGTTCGCAAGCATAAACTTTGCCTTCTGCTGAATTAATTTCTTTGAATGTTGTTGCTCCACATAAAGGACATCTATCAGGAGCTTTATCACTTTCTGTTGACCATCCGCATACTGTACATACAAATTTAGCCATTTTCTACCACCTTTCTTATAAAAAATTAGTCTCTTTTAACATGTTTAATGATACAATACAAAATCTTATTTGTAAAGTAGGAATTATTACTATTTTTTAAAATTCTTTACAAATATTATTCTAAAAATTCGGCTAATATGGTATTACTTATCAAAATTCCATTGTCTGTTAGCATAAACCCTGTATTAGTTTCTTTTAGATACTTATAAGAAATGTACTTATTAAGTGTTGTGGCGTACTTTTTCAGGAAATCTATGTTAAATTTTTGATTAATTTTTTGGATATTAATTCCCTCCATTTTACGAAATCCGAGAAAAATTTCTTCCTCTAATTGCTCTTGTAGAGATAGTTTATGGCTTGCTTTATGTGTTGTTGGATTATTTATGTATTCTTCCAAATCTGTTGAGTTATAATATCTTGTATTATTTTCATATCCGTGAGCAGCTGCGCCAAAACCGTAATAAGTATTGTTATTCCAATAATTAAGGTTATGCTCAGAATAAAAACCTTTTTTAGAAAAATTACTTATTTCATAATGTTCAAAACCTTGTTTAGTTGTAGTTGTAATGGCTTTTAAGTACATGTCAGCTTGTGCGTCTTCATTAGGAAGGTTTTTGGGAGGATTGTTATAAAAATAACAATCATTATCTATTTTTAAACCATATAGGGATATGTGCTGAATATCTAATGCTATAGCTTTTTGTAAGTCATTTTCAAAATTTTCAATTTGTTGCTCCGGCAAACCATAAATAAAGTCGAGACTAATATTGTCAAAACCTGCTTTTTGAGCTAGTTTTACAGCATTAATAACATCATTAGAAGAATGCCGTCTGCCTATTAGTTTTAGAATTTTGTCATCAAAAGTTTGGCAACCAAAACTTAAACGATTAATTCCAAGTTTTTTTAGTTCTGATAAATATTTAAAATTAATATTTTCAGGATTTAGTTCAGTAGTAATTTCAGTTTTTACGGAAAAATTAAATAGTTTTAAAATGTTGGAAAAATCTTTAATGCTTAATAAAGACGGAGTTCCTCCTCCAAAATATAATGTGTTGAGTTGTTCTCCTTGGTATTTAGCTTGAATTTCTTTTAGCAAAGCATTGATGTATTGCTCTTTAAGTTCAATTTTTGGAAATGAAACAAATGAGCAGTATTTGCATTTAGATTTACAAAACGGTATGTGTATGTAAACGTTTTTAGGCATAGATTTATTGTATAATAAACTATTTTTGTTGGGAAGGAGGTTGATAAAGGTGTTAAGGAAGGCATTAAGGCAATAGGGCGTTAAGGCAATAAGGTTTTACGGTCATTGTGAGCGAACGCGAAACAATCCAGCTGATTAATTGTTTAAGATTGGCTGGGTAGATACCACTGCATACAAGACTTTAGTGAAACGTGAGAAGTGAAAAGTGAAAAGACCTTATCTATGGGCAATAAGGCTTTAAGGCGATAGGGCAATAAGATTTTACAGTCATTGTGAGCGAATGCGAAACAATAATGTCGTCATTCTGAGGGCTTTGCCCGAAAGAATCTAGCTGATTAATTTCAATATTGGTGGGGCAGGTGCCACCGCTCTACAAAACTTCGTCATTCTGAGCAAAGCGAAGAATCTTCTAAACATTTCACCAACCATGCGATGTTTCGGTTTCACCTCAACATGACGAATCTTTCCCCTCCCCATTTGTGGGAGGCGGATTGTGAGCTGAGGGCGAACAGACTTGCAGAAGTGCAAGCTGTGCAGACCCGTTAAACGCGAGCAACCAAGCAAGGGTGCCTGAAAGGCAGGTGAGGGGCTCTACAATGCCACAATAGCAAAATAGCAATAACTTGTCAGTGAAATAACTTGCTTTTTGTGAAATATCCATTAAATGATTGATGTGAAGTTAGGGCAATTATTCTATTGTATTTATGGGGAAAGCTCATCATTATACAGACTAAGGGATAAGTATGGTAAACCAAAATATAAATTCAATAGATTATAAGGAATTGTATGCACAATACAATTGGTTTGCGAGCAATTATCCTGCTGTTGTTCAACAGTCAAGCGATGAATTTTTCCTTAATGGTTTACAATTTATTTTGATGGGCATTAGCAAAAATATAAATACTTTGATGGATAAAGAGGCTTATTTTGTTACGAAAGTTCGAATAGATAAGCTTCATGATATGTTTTTCAGAACTTCTGAAAAAGCAGTTGGAATTATTCTTGATAGAGCTTTAGGAAAACCGAATTCCAGATTTAATTTGAATAAATTGACGGACTTGGAGGCTAAAATTATAACATCTTTTAATGATTATATGTTTAATTCTTTATCCCAATTTTTGTCACCGGCACGTCCGGAGTTAAAGCGTTCAAATTTTGATGTTGTACATTTAACCTTTTTAGTAAAAGATACCGATACAAATGAAGTTGCAAAGTTTATTATAACTTTGCCTGATGAACTTTTAAACCCTGATGTTGTTACTTCAAAAAGTGACAAGTTTGATTATGGAGATTTCGCAACGAGTATTATTGATGTTGCAATTAAAATTGGGACTACAAGATTTAAATTAATTGATGTTAAAAATATTGATGTTGATGATATTGTAGTTTTTGATAACAGCAATACCGGCCGTATGGTTTTATTATTTAATGGCTATGAAAAAGAAATTAATTTAAACCCTAATTTGGGGCTGGTTATGCCTGTTGAGAATGATGGAGGAGCGGAAGAAATGGCAGAAAATACAAATCTTTGGGATAGTATTGAAGTTGAAATGAGTGCTCAATTTGATACTGTAAAAATTACCCTTGGAGAATTAAAAAATATTGAGGAAGGACTTGTTGTTGATTTAACCTCTATTTACGATAATAAAGTAACATTAAGTGTTGAAGATAAGCCGATAGCCAAGGGTGAACTTGTTATAGTAAATGATAGATATGGCGTTAAGATTGATGAAGTTATTGCCAAAACACCGAAAAATGGAGTACAGTCAGAAGTGACAGTTTCATCGGAACAAACTCAAAATGATGAATCTGATGATTTTTCGGATGAGGCTATGGATATGGAAGAACAACCTTCTCAGGGTGATAATAATGATGTTGGAAGTGATAATGCCGATGAAGATGAATTTGATTACAGCGATTTCGAATTAGAAGATGAAGATATCTAAAAACTGAGTCGGAACTACTAAATATTCACTTAACAAGATAATATGTTGTGGTTATTAATCTAACAACCGGACTGGAGGGATAAACATGGGATATATGATAAATTTTATAGTTTATACAACTGCTATGGTAGGTATTATATTTCTTGCTGTATTTGTTTATAAAAAATTCTCTTATTGTGCCGGTTCAAAGTCCAAATTTTTAAATATAGAAGATTGTATAAGTATTGGCCCTCGTAAGGAACTTTTTGTTGTTAGAGCCGGAAACGAAAGATTTCTTGTGGCTTCTGATGTTGGTAGAACAAGTTTGATTTCAAAGTTGGAAGAAAATGCAAGTTTTGCCGGAACTATAAAAAAATCAGTTGAAAATAGGGTTGAAAATGGGCCGATAGTTAATAATTCAAAAAATATACAAAATACTTCAAGTGTTGACGAATTGCCGGAAATTATGAATTTTTCGAATAAACCGAGACAACGACAACCTAAAAAAGTTTTTAAAAACATTATAAATAACATATAGAGGAATAAAATGGAAACAATTATAAAAGATATGAATCCGGTATTACAGATGTTGATATTAATGACTGTATTTTCATTAATACCATTGATTTTTTGTTGTATGACAAGTTTTTTGAGATTTGTTATAGTTTTTTCAATGCTAAAGACGGCTATGGGTACTCAGCAAGTTCCTCCGTCAATTGTAATAATCGGACTTGCTATGATTTTGACGTTTTATACTATGGGTGGAACTTTTCAAAAAATGTATGAGATGGGTTCTGTTCCCTATCAAAAAAATCAAAATATTGTTGAGGCAATAAATGAAGGGTCTAAACCTCTGAAAGAGTTTATGATGAAACAAACCAGAGAAACGGATTTAGCTTTTTTTGTTGAAGCTTCAAAAGGTGCTCCACCTAAAAGTCCTGACGAAATTACTGTTTGGCAAGTCGCTCCGGCATTTATAATAAGTGAATTAAAAACATCTTTCGAAATTGGTTTTATTATATTTGTTCCATTTATTGTACTTGACCTTGTAGTTGCTAACATATTACTTGCTCTCGGTATGTTTATGTTGTCTCCTACAATTATTTCACTTCCGTTCAAACTGCTGATATTTATTGCAGTAGACGGTTGGGCATTGATTGTACAGGGACTTGTCACCAGTTACAATTAATGAAGATGAAAATTAAGGCAGAAATAAGAGCTGCGTTTTGACAATCAACCAAAATAAAAAGAGGAAAATAAATGGAAGTTTTAGTTGAATATTTAGCAAAAGGATTTTTGATAATGCTTGCAATCTCTATGCCTTGTGTACTTGTTGCGGCAGGTATTGGTCTTGTTGTCGGTATTTTGCAGGCTGTAACACAGGTTCAGGAACAGACAATTGCAGCTGCTCCAAAAATTTTGGGAGTTTTCCTCGTTATTGTAATTGGTGGAATTGGTTTTATAAATATGTTAAAAGGTTTTATCATAGATGGTATGTCTATGGCTTTTAACCTTGTATCTAAAAATGATTCCTATGTTTTGCCGGCAGATTATTATAAATATACATCTCCATTTGAAAAAGAAATGAATGATAAGTTTAAAAATCAATCTGATATTGATTATTTGATGAAACATCCGGGAAAAGTTCCGTTTGTTGATAAACAACAAAAAACTAAGTTTTTTGCCAGTCCTCAAACTCCTATGCCAAAACCTGATTTTGTAGAAACAAATAAAATTCTTGGAAGGTAGGCAGAATGGAACAAATTATTTCGGAATTGATGAAAATGTTTCCGTTGATGAATGCTTATTTGGCTGCAGGAATTTTTATTTTTGCGAGACTTTTGGGCTTTTTTAGACTTGCTCCTGTTTTTAATAGAAAAGAAATTCCGGGTATGGTTAAAATAGCACTTTGTCTGTTATTAACAATTGTTTTAACAAGTACTGTGAAACCTGATGTAACAGTGATTAAAGGTTCATTTGCACTTTCTATTTTGTTGAACTTTGTTGTAGGGGCTATGATTGGCTATATTGCCCAATTAATCCTGCTTGCGGTTGATGCAGGTGGTGATATGGTCAATATGCAAATGGGGCTTTCCTCTGCTATGGTTTTAGATCCGACAACATCATCACAGGTATCAATTGTTGGAAAATGTTTTCAGCTTTTAGGGATAATAATTTTTATACAGTTGGGAGGTATTTATTGGTTAAT
Source organism: uncultured Candidatus Melainabacteria bacterium (assembly GCA_934718275.1). Lineage (GTDB taxonomy): Bacteria > Cyanobacteriota > Vampirovibrionia > Gastranaerophilales > Gastranaerophilaceae > Stercorousia. The sequence goes on from CAKUZD010000004.1 coordinate 197,555, forward strand.
AACAGCGTTAATTCATAGTATAGACATATTTCCGTTAGGGGCTACAAATGTTCCTTTACATCAAATTGTTAATATGGATTATCTTGTTAAGTTGTCATCAAACGTCTTGTTTATGGGGCTGCAAATAGCCTCTCCGATACTTCTTGCTACATTAGGACAAGATATTATTTTGGGTGTAATTTCTAAGACTGCTCCTCAGGTTAATGTGTTTCAGTTGAGTTTCTTATTCAAGCCTGTATTGGGTGCAGCAATTATGGTTTGGATTTTGCCAATGTTGGTTAATATTATTTCAGATTACTTTTTATCATTCTCTCAAATTATTTAAAAATTAATTTTTGTAAACAAAGTTTTATTTTTTGAAATTTACCATAATAAAAATTTTTCTTATATATGGAGAGAGAATATTATGGTTATACATTTTAATACTATTAAAGAGAAAATTGATAAACTTGATGCATTGGCAGGTCAAGTTGACGTAACGCAACCTATTACCATTTTTCAAAAAAATCTTGAAAAACCAACGGTAGGCGAGCGTATGAGTAAATTTTTTGATGTTGCAGATGGTAAAAATCCCGAGTGGAATGTCTAAATTTCGTCTACAGAAATACTTGTTATTCCGGAATTTCTGGCACTATCCATAACTTTTACCATAGCACCGTGAGTTGAATCTGCATCTGTTTTTATAAGCAGACCGTCAGGGTAATTTTTTGCCTGAGCTTTAATAGTACTTTCCAATTGGTCCGCAGGAACTTCTGTGCCATCAAGATAATACTTATCTCCGGCATCAACCATAACAGTCATAATTTTAGTTTCTTTTTGAACTTGTTCTTGTGCAACATTTTCCGGTACTGTCAAATTTAGACCTTGTTGGTCTAACATTGGTGCAATTACCATCATAATGATTAATAATACTAAGAAAATATCTGTTAACGGTGTAATGTTTATTTCATTGAATGTATCTCTGTTTCTGGACATTTTAGTTTCCTTTTTTATTTGTGCTTGTTGAACCTTATTTTAAAATTTTTAGCCACGTATTTGTTTTGTTGCTTCTTTTTCTAATTCTCTTTGTTCTTTCTTGCTTAAAGGTTCTCCTGCAACAATAAGTTTTTTGTATTCTGCATCTTGTGCAGCATTCATGATTTCCATAATTTTAGCACTTTTAACTTTTTCATCAGCTTTAACAACGAGTTCGGCTTTCTCAAGCTGTGGTTTTAGGTTTGTTAGTTCTTCTGTCAAGCTTTGTTCTGTTACAGGTGTGCCGTTAAGAAACATAGCTCCATCTTTAGTAACCGAAACTGTAGCATTTTTTTGTTCAATAGAAACTCCGCTGTTTATCTCCGGAACATTTATGGAACTATCGTTAGATTGGAATGTTGGAGCAACAACCATCATAATGATTAACAGTACTAAAAAAATGTCTGTTAAAGGTGTAATATTTATTTCTGTGAACAGGGCATCCTTGCCCTTGCTGTTTTTCATTGACATTGGTTTATTTCCTTGTGTTGTGTGCAGGATAAAATTATCCTAATTCTTTTTTGTTATTATAAAGAAATATTTGCGTTACTAGGAGTTGTTGATTCGTCATTAGAATCTACGAAACTTAAGAATAACAATTTGATTAATTGGAAGTCATCTTCGTAACGTTTAACAATTGATTGAAATGAGTTGTAGAAAATTACTGCTACAATCGCAACTCCTAAACCAAATGCAGTAGCAATCAAAGCAGAAGCAATACCTGAAGCAACAGCTGCTGATTGGTTTCCTTGAGCTGCCAAATCTTGGAATGTAAATAAAATTCTTACAACAGTACCGAACAAGCCTAAGAATGGAGCTACACCGCCGATTGTACCTAAAATTGTTAAATGACTTTCTAATTTTCTTGATGCTAAAGATGCTGCGATATCAAAAGAACGAGAAAATCCGTTTTTTTGTTCTGAGAAAATTCTAACAGCTTCTTCTGTTACTTCTCCGATTACGCCACCGCATTGAACAGCTAAGTTTTGGGCTCCATCAAGATTGTTTTTTACTAATTCTTTTTGTAATCTCGGAATGAATAATACTACATCTCTTTTGTTCTTCTTGTAAAAAGAAAACCTGTTAATTACAACACCGACAACCAAAATTGAACAAATCAAAATTGGAGTTAATACCGGCCAGTCCATTGCAATTGAGTTCCATAATAGTTCCATAATTTTTATCCTCTTTCTTTTTGTGATTATCTTCTTTTGAGTCGAGTAGAGAGTGAAGTGTAAGAAGTTTCACTCTGCTCGAAATTTTTTAGTGGTATCCTTGAGCTCCAAATACGTTGTAGTCAAATGTGAATTGGATATCAATACTTTGTCCTTTAAATTCTGCCGGAAGCGGTTTGAAAGGAGCTGTTGCTTGTACTGCACTGATTGCTGCTTTATCAGCTCCAGGAAGTCCTGATGATTTGAATACACTACAAGACAATAATCTTCCGTCTTTAGCAATTTTGAACAATAATACTACACGCTTGCTTTCGTTTCCTTTTGGAGGATCCCAGTTCATTTTGATACGTCTTTGTAATTCTCTCATATACGGGCCAAAATCCGGTTCTCTTATCGCATCAATTCCTGGTCTGCCATTTGGATTTCCAGGACCTGGGTTACCATAACCTCCGGTTCCACCACCGCCACCTTTGGCAATTTTATTACCGGAGCCTCCTGTTGGAGCAAGTGATGGACCTGCAACATGAGAACCTCTCCCTGCGGATGAAGTACCACCACCGCCTCCACCTCTAGAAGCCGTGCCTGAACCGCTAATTGGGCCTGTAGAATATCTGCCTGTTCCATTTCCGCCTTTTGGAACGGGTACAGCAAAAGGTGATGATGGTCTTGCAACAGTTCTAGGAGTTGTTGGCGGTTTTAAAGATGGTCTTGCTGTCGGAGGTGCAGGTTTTGCCTGTTCAGCTTTTTTAGGACCTACTGCCGTAGGAGCTTGAGATGGTTTTTTAGCCGGAGCCGGCGCCGCTTGTTGTGTCACCTGTTTAACAATTTTTTGTAAAGGATTTTGGTGTTGAGCGGGTTTTGGAGCCTGTGCCGGTTTTTGGGCAACTGTTTGTTGCTTTGGAGTTCCCGGAGCCGGAGATGGCATAGAAACTTTTCTTGTTGGGTCGTGGTGACCGCCTGCTCTTGAATTTATATCTGCGCGATAAGGAGTTTTCTTGTTTATAGGAGTTTCTTCCTTATCTACAAGAACAAATTCTATATCATTTGTTTTCGGCTTGGGTTTTTCAAATATAGTGAGCGAAATTCCCATCATCGCGAGTAATAAAAGCGTTAAAGCCCAAATACCTATTGCTGTAGGATGGAGTAATGCTGAAATAAGTATTGATTTTTTCAAGCTTATTTCTTCATCGTTTTTAAGAACTGCAGGTGTTGTATAACCTGTGTTTTTGTCAAATTCATCTTCTTCTATGAAGTTGTCTGTGTATTTTCCTAATAAGGACATTTATTTTCCCCAATATCTGATTTCGTATTTTAATTTTATTGTAAAACAAAAATAAAATTATTGCCCGAGTTTCTAATAATTATTGTTATAAATTGACGGATTTACAGTAATCGGTTGGGTAAGTGTCAACTGGATTGCTGAATTTGCCGGAATTACAACATCGTTACCTTTGTCCCAAATTGATTTCACAACTCCGCCACCTGCACCAACTGCAGTTGCAAGAGCAGTTCCTTTTCCAATACTACCACCTGCAAGCGGAGAAATTACCAAGCCTGCAAGAGCTCCGGCGCCGGCTCCCACTGCAATATCTTTTCCATAATTTTTGGTAACGTCCATTTTGGTTCCGCCAATCAATACGCCGGTGTTATCAGTTGTTTTAACAACTGCGGAAATTGGAATTTGAACTCCATAAGGTGTTGTAATTTGCGTAAATCTTAACAATAATTTTCCGTTCATACTGCCGTGTTTTGCTTTAGAAACTTCAATTGCGGTTCCTGTAACCGTACTTCCTGCTTGTGCAATAAGGTTTCCATTATAATAAAAGTCAGAACCAAGTGCAACTGTAACATTTTGCCCTGTAACCATTGTTGCAGAACTAATTGGTGTTGTCACAACTACGGGTATATTTTGTCCGGCAGGAACTGTAACAACGCTTCCTTTTAATGTTTGATTTCCTCTAATTGTTTGTGACGGATAATATTTTTCTTGGTATAAAGGAACTTCTGAATTCTGTTGCATATCAAAGTTTTGTGCGGCAGAAGCAATTCCTGTTGTTAAAATCATTGTTGTTAATATAAATCCTATTTTTTTCATAATTAACCTCTCTATCAGTACATTGTATTTTACAATTTATAATAAGTCAATTTGTTAAGGTGTGTGTAATCCAAGTGGGTGCGGTTAGGACAATAATTTCGTTTGAGCCGGCTTCAATTGTTGTATGTGTTCCCATTTTTCTTTCGTATGACGGAACCATTTGGATAGTTGTTTTTTTTATTCGAATTTGTCGTTGAGCCATTGGTTTGTATTTTACGGGTTCAGACATTTCTCCACCAAATAAATTATTATTTGCGGAATATAAATATCCTTTTACGGGTAACTCATAACCATCAGTATAAGTCATTTTAGAAATTCGGATTTTCATTGATGCATTTGTGCCTACTACGGGGTCGTTCATCTTTTCTATGTAGCCGTAAAATTCCGTATCTTTTGGAATTATTATTGTGTCGTGAAGAAAAAGGTCATGTGTTGCAATAAATTTAACCTTGTAACCTTCTTGACAATTCTGAGTAGAAATTTCCTGAGTGTTCATAACCGGTACAAATGTTCCGGCGGGTACGATAATTCCATGATAATCTCTCAATGGCAATTGAACATTTGGCAAATCTTGTGATTGCGCAATTGGTGATATTAAAATTAACACGAGAATTAACAGTAATTTTTTCATAGTTTATATTATAACAGTTTTTTTTCTATTATCAATATAACGAACTAAAAATTGTTTTGTTCATTTTTGTTGTCAAGATATTTGCTTACATCTTTGTTGGAGTTTCTGATTTGTTTATCGAACTCATTTATTTCTTTCATTACATTTTTTAAATCAGACATTGATTTATTTAATTCTTCATAACGAGCTTTTTCTTCCGCAATTTGGCGTTTCATTTGACTGACTGTCATTGTTGTTGCATAAGGTGCCGGTTTTAAGTCAAAAGAAGAATCATAAGTTGGGTTGGTTTTGATATCTGTAATTTTTACTATGATGTCGCTATTGTTTTTTGTAACACTTGTAATTGGGTTTATGTCAAACAATAACGGCAAAAAGTTCTTTTCATCATGATAATTCATGTAAACGGGGATATTTTGATTGTTAATACAAATATCTATGTTATTATTTGTTTTTGCAAGTTTGGCAGAAAACATTTTACATTTTAAGTTTGATAAATTGGCAGGAGTTTTAACTTTTTTTATGGAATCTTTTTTTATTTGTTTTGGCGAGATTTTATCATACCAAAAAAAGCTTTTATCTCTTTTCGATTCGTCAATATTGCCATCTACAACTAAATATCCTCCTCTTTCAAGTAATTTTACAGAATTTCCGTTTACTTCAATTATACTTTCCATTCTGCTTAAAGGATTTATAAGTTTAGCATTATAATTTTTTCCACGTTTGAATTGTTTTAATATTAGAGTTTCATCTTGAATTTCCATGAATTTGTATGTATATTCTGCTTGATAATACAAATTATCCATTTGGTTAAACTTTTCTAATTTACTTAATAACGCTCCTTTAGGATTTAAATCATCCATAAATATGTAACCGCAAACAGCTAAAATTATTGAGCCCAATATTAAAACCTTTTTCATAACCCCTCCGATTTAATCTATATTTGTTAGTGATTGTATGATATCATAGTATTTTTTAAATAACTAATTTATTACAAATGTAAATTTTTTTGGGTTATTTTGCAATTTTGTAAAACAAAATTACTTTATATAAATGTAGTGTAGTGCAATAGGAATTATTACAATGTTCAGTGCGGTAGCATCGGGAATATTTGCATATAGAAATGCCGATAAAGTTCAGAATGGAGAAATCGGCAGAAGTGCGGTTACGCTTGGGCAAACGGCAGGGTTGGTTCAAGAAGTTGCCAAATATGATGGTATTGCTGCAAATACTGCTCGTAGTGCGTTGAGTGTTTTTTCTGATTTGGCGAAACAAAATAAGGCTTTTGAATATGCCGGAAAAGCGACACAATTTGCCGTAAATAATGTAAATCCGTTGATTTGTGCTTCAGGTGTAATTAAAACTGCTATGTCAGATGACAAAATTGGGACAGGTATAACAGAAGTTGCAGCTCTTTCTGCGATGTTTGCAGGGGAAGGTATGATTAAAAAATACTATGATGATGTCGCATCTTCCAATGCGGTGCAAAAAACTCTTGAAAATATGTCAGAAAACAGGGCATTAAAACCAATTTTTGATTATTTGGAAAAGCACAATCTGAAAGGTAAAGCCGGTGCTATAATAAAAGGCTTACTTTTTGTTACAGGGTCAATGACTTCATATTCTGTCGGTCAGGAACTTAGCAAACCGTTGGTAAAAAGGGCTAAAAGTGACCTTGGAATTGTTGAAAAAAACGAAAATAAAGATGGCAAAAAAATCAATCGTATGACTTAAACACTTTTTTAACTTAATGTGCTATAATAAGAGTTGTGAAGAAGATTTTATTAATATTTTCAATATTAGTTTTGTCGCAAATTTTTGCGTCCCCTTGTTATGCAATAAAAATAGGACTACAAACATCAGTTGAATCAGCAGGTATTGGGACATCTGTTAAAGGTATAATTATCGATGCAAATACAAATCACAGTGTTTGTGATTTGGAAGCTATGAAGGGTTATGAAATTAAACCTTATCATAATTTAATGGCAATTCAATATAAAGGAAAATATTACAAAGTAAATTCGGATAACATTGTAATTAAACCTGTTGGTGCCGGTTTTGTCAGTGCAAAAGGCAGATGGTATCGCGGAATTTTAATGATTCAAAATAAAGGTGGAAAACTTACTGTAATAAACAATGTTCCGCTAGAAGATTATATAAGAGGAGTTGTTCCGTCAGAAATGCCGTCGAGTTGGGCAACTGAAGCTCATAAAGCTCAAGCAATTGCTGCAAGAAGTTATGCGCTTGCCAATTTGGGGAAACGTGCAAGATTTGGATATGATTTGAAAGATACACCGGAAGATCAAGCATACAGAGGAGCTTCTGCAGAAACAGCCGATACAAATTATGCGGTAGACCAAACTAAAGGTATTGTTTTAACTTATAACATGAAGGTTATAAGTGCTTATTATTCTGCATCTGCCGGTGGAATGACAAATACAAACAGCTGGGGAACAAATTTACCATATTTGCGTTCTGTTCCGTCGTTTGATGATAATATAAAGAAAAACGGGCATGGTGTCGGAATGTCTCAGCATGGTGCAAATAATTTAGCAAAACAAGGCTATAACGCTTATCAAATTTTGCAGTATTTTTATAAAGATGTAAAATTTGCAAAGGTTGATCCAAAATCTTATAATTAGCTAAAATTCACTATTTATAAAGGGTTATGGAGTATGGTCTCCTTGAAAACCGCTCTATAATTTGTTTATATTGAAAATTTTTTGAAAAACACTTGCCAAATTACAATAAAATGTTATAATAAATTTTGTCGAGACAAAAGCATGCAGGAGAGAGATGGTTTCTATAACTGTATGTATAAGGAAAAAGGAGGTTCATAATGAACAAAGAAGAATTGGTAAAAGAAGTATCTAAAAAAGCTAAAGTTTCTCAAAAAGCAACTGCTGATATTATTGCAGCAACTTTAGAAACAATTGAAAAAACAGTTTCAAAAGGTAAAAAAGTTACTCTAGTTGGTTTTGGTACATTTGAACCACGTAAGAGAGCTGCTAGAACAGGTAGAAACCCTCAAACCGGTGCTCCTTTGAAAATTGCTGCTAAAACAGTTCCTGCTTTCTCAGCTGGTAAAAAATTCAAAGAATTGGTTAAGGTTAAATAGGTTTAGCTTTTCAAAATATAAAAAAACAGAGTTGGATTTTATTCGACTCTGTTTTTTGTTAGATACTTTTTAGAAATGTTATTATTTTATCCCCGTATTTTTTTTGTTTAATTAATTCAAAACCGGAAAAGTCAACATCCGTAACGTGTTCTAATATAATTATTCCGTTTGTAATGTTTTTAATTGCTTCCAAACTTTTTTCATAAATTCCGGAAAAATATGGGGGATCAATATATATTACATCAAATTTTTCTGTACATTTTTTAGTAATATTTAAACTGTCTCCAATAATTAACTTTGGAGAAGGGTTGAATTTTTTGAAATTTGATTTGATAATTTGCGCTGCTTTCGGGTGTTTTTCAATTGCAATAATTGTTGAAAAACCTCTAGAAAGAGCTTCTAAGCCCATTATTCCGGAACCTGCATACATGTCTAAAAAGGAACTTCCGTTAAAATTAATTATGGCTTGCAGAGTATTAAAAATACTCATTCGAACTTTAGAAAGAGTTGGACGTGTGATTTTTTCATCCGGAGCGTAAACTTTTTGTCCTTTAAATTTGCCTGCTGTAATTATCATATTAACTATTTTACAATGAATAAAATTTGATGTATAGTTTTGTTGTAAATATGTCGGGTGGTTTATTATGGAAAATATGGAAAATATAGAAAATGATAATAAAGTAGAGGTAATTGTTGTCGGTGGTGGACCTGCCGGAATTTCTTGTGCTATAACACTTGCAAGAGCTGATAAAAAAGTTGTACTTATTGAACGTGGAAGGTTTTCAGGAAGTAAAAATGTTTTTGGGGGAGCTATTTACGCTCAACCTACAAGAGAAATTTTTCCGAATTTTGAAAAAGAGGCTCCTTTAGAAAGAAAAAATATTGAGCACAAATATGCTTTACTTGGAAAAGATGATGCAACTGTTATTTCTCACAAAAAGAAAACAGAAGATATTGTAAGTTATACCGTTGTTAGAGGAAAGTTTGACCGTTGGATGGCAGATGAGGCTAAAAAAGAAGGAGTTGTTATAGTTGAGGAAACTGTTGTTCGAGAGCTAATTGTTGAGGACGGGTATGTTAAGGGCGTAAAAACAGAGTTAGAAGATTATTACGCCAATGTTGTTATACTTGCAGATGGGGTGAATTCCTTATTGGCAAAACAAATTGGCTTAAGAGGTGATTTAAAGCCTGAAGATGTTGCATTGAGTGTAAAAGAAGTTATTAAATTACCTAAAGACAAAATAAATGAAAGATTTCATGTAAATGATGACGAAGGATGTATATATGAAATTTTTGGAGGTCCTATGCTTGGAATGCTTGGGCTTGGTTTTATGTACACAAATAAGGAATCAATAAGTATAGGGCTCGGTGTTACATTGAGTGAGCTTATTGAAAAAGGTTTACGACCGTATGATTTGTTGGATAAATTAAAATTGCATCCGGAAATTGCTCCATTAATAAAAGATGGTGAGCTTATGGAATATTCGGCTCATTTAATTCCGGAAGGCGGATATAAAAAAATTCCGTTATTGTTTGGGGCAGGTGTAATAGTTTGTGGTGATGCAGCTATGTTTGTTAACAATATGCATTGGGAAGGAACAAATCTTGCGATGATTTCCGGGAAAATAGCAGGTGAAGCTGCTATTGTTGCTTTAGGAAAATGTGATTATTCAGAGCATGCGCTTTCTTATTATCAAGAACATTTAGAAGATAGTTTTATAATGAAGGATTTAAATACTTATAAGGATTTGATGAGTGGCGTGGCTGAAAGAGCTGAACATTTCTTGGGTTATTACCCTAAAAAAATTAATGAATTTTTTGAAATGTTTGAAGCTGTTGATAGTATCCCAAAACGGGAAAAATATCGAAAGTTTATAAAAAGTATTTTTACAGATAGAAAGTTATCTGATTTATTCAAAGATGCTTGGGCTGCAATTAAATTATTGTGGGGAATTTTGAAATGAGTGATTTAGAAAATAAGTTGTATACTGTAAAATATACACCTGACACGGTTTCGCATTTGAAACCCAACCAAGACAGTTGTAGGACTTGTGTGTCCAAAATTTGTACTGTAATTTGTCCTGCCGGGGTATATGAATGGGATGAAAATGCACAAAAATTGATAGTTAATTATGAAAATTGTCTTGAATGTGGGGCTTGCAGGATTGCTTGCGAAAGTTGTTCTCTTGGTTGGGAATATCCAAAAGGGAACAAAGGTGTTATTTTCAAACGTGGTTAGCGGATGTTTTTGATTGATGTAATTATCAAAAAAGCTTGACATATTCTCAAAAAAACTTCATAATAGTTCCATAGTACAGTATAAGAGGAGAAAGTTATGAAAGAAGAATATACAAATCAGCATAGACGTTGGTATGATAAAGATCCTGTTTTGTCTCAAGCAGTTCAAACACTTGAAAAATCTGATGATGAGACTCAAATTAGGATTGCTTTAAATTTAATTAAAATTATTATTGAACATAATATTGAGGATGAAAAGTTTGAAGCGGTTGAGGATATTATCAATGCTGTAGGTTCAGGAATTGATGATAATCGCAAAGGTCGTTGGTATGATATTGATAACACGCTTAGAACTGCTATGAATATGTTACAAAATTGTCCTGAAGCAACTCAACATATTATTGCAAAGGAAATGGCAACAATGGTTCTTGATAAATTTAATAAAGATGAAGATGCTGATGAAGATGATTTGTAAGTATAAAAAGTAGTTGATTTTATATAAAAAACTTGTTGAGATTATTTTCAACAAGTTTTTATTTTTTATAATTGAATAGTTCTAAGTACCATATAATACCTGTAATCTCCCCAATAAACAATTAAGGAAATAAAATTATTTTCTAAATCAGTTGTTTCTAAAAATGTTTCTGGTGCAGGTTTGCGTTGTGAACTTCTAACATGTTTTCCCACAAAGTCGTATAGTTTAACTTGAAATTTTTGAGAAGGTGTTAATTTCGCTTTTGGAAGATTTGCATCGTAAAATCCAAAAGGTACAACCTCTCGTTTATATACAGGGACTATATATTTAACTTTTGCTTGTTCTTTAAACAAAATAAACCATCTGCCGTTTTGCTCTCTCGGAGTTAAGAGGTAATATCCTGGTTCAATTGTAGTATTTTTAAAAAATAACGGGGAGGTTAACCTGAAAAGAGGATATGGAGACCAAGATGTATATTGTACGTCATACATTTCTCCGGGGTCTATGTTGTGTACATAAGAAAAGTCTGCAGGTTCTAATTCTCTATAAATTTGTTCATAATTAGTTTCTGCATAACTTAATTGTGTAGCTAAAAATATTCCAACTATAACTAACAAAAATTTCTTCATATACTTATTTTAATTATTTTATTGGAAAAATCAATAGTTTAAATTTCAATTTTAACTAAATCTTTTTTTATTAAATTATAAAAATTTTTATCCATATTACATTTTACGGAAATGTTTACTATATAAGGAATTCTGCTCTCATTGAACCGAGTTTCGATTTCTTCTTTTTCAGAATAAGAAATTTTGTCAGTTAAAATATCTAAATCAGATGCCTTAGTAAAATCTCCTTTTACTCGAGAACCATAATAATAAAAATCATAAGGATAATTCTTCAAAATATCTTTTATTATCTTTTCTTCTTTCTCTGTAATTCCTTTAATCATCAGTTAAAACCTGCTCTAAATTGGTTATAAAAAAATCCACATCAGAAATAAAATTTGGAACTAAATCAATAATCGGATATGTTTTGCTTATATCATATTCATGAGCTGTTGTGTTTCTACATTCTCTATAATCAACCCAATTATCAAAACTTTTTATTAATCCTAAATTAAACATTTCTCTAAAAATATTGTTAATAGATAAATCTTTTTCAGTTTTATCATATTCTTTTTTTAGAAATTTGTTCATTATTTTTTTTGCTGTTTCGTATGTATATTCAAATCTTTTAATGCAAGAATCTTTTATATATGTTTTTATTTTTTCATCAGTTTGTTGCGTATAGTCAAAATAGCATTCTTTAAGTGTAGAAAAACTATTTTTTAAATTTGATAAATCCAATTCTGATTTTTTCATATTTACCTCTAGAGTAATTATATCATAATCTTTTGAAAAATTCTTTTATTTATTATAAAATAAGAGTTAAATATAGGAGAAAATTATGCTAAGAGGACCTTTTTTAGATAGAAATTGGATGGGACAAAATGAAGATTATGCTTCATCAGATATTGTAATGCTTGGAATGCCTTTTGACGGAACGGTTTCGTATCGCTCCGGTTCAAGGTTTGCTCCGGAACAAATCAGGCTTGCAAGTTGGGGGTTGGAAGATTATTCCCCTCGTTTTGACAAACATTTGGAAGATGTGAATTTTCACGATGTTGGAGATTTGGAATTTCCTTTGGGAAATACATATAAATCTTTGGATTTGATTGAAGAAAATGTAGAGCAGATTTATAAGGATGGAAAAAGAGTATTTGGTATTGGTGGTGAACATCTTGTTACTTTGCCTGAAATTAAGGCTGTGGCAAAATTTTATAAAGATTTGGCAATTGTTCATTTTGATGCACATACAGACTTGAGAGAAGAATATTTGGGCGAAGAAATGTCGCATTCTGCCGTAATTCGTCATGCTTCAAAAATTGTTGGCCCTGAAAATATAAAGCAAATAGGAATTCGTTCAGGCATGAAAGAAGAATGGAAATTTATGAAAAAACATAATACTCTTATTCATGAATATTCAGAACTTGATGAATTGAGAAGTAAAAAAATATTTGTAACAGTAGATTTAGACGTTCTTGACCCATCTGTAATGTCAGGAACCGGAACTCCGGAAAGTGGCGGGATGCAGTTTAATGAATTGATGGGGTGGTTTGAGTACCTTAAAAACTTTGATATTGTAGGAGCTGATGTAGTAGAATTGGCTCCGGATTATGATGCATCAGGAGTTTCAACTGCTGTAGCAACAAAGGTTATCAGAGAATTGTTGATGGTGATGTAGAGATTTGGCGGGTGAGATACCCAGCCATCATTATTCATGATAGAATTTTTTTATGCCTAATTATTTACGCTATTATGTTGAAAATTCTATGGTTTTTATTACGGTTGTTACATATAATCGACAACCTATATTGCTAGATAATATTGAAATTTTAAGACAATCAATAAGAGAATCTCGTTATAATTTTCAAATAATTGCAGGGGTGATTCTTCGAGACCATTTTCATATTTTAATAAAGCCTGAGAATATAAGAGAATTACCTAAAATTGTGTTTTCAATTAAATACAGATTTTCAAAAAATATTGGCGGGGTAGGTACCCCGCCCTACGACATAAAAAGAAAAGGTGAACGAAAAATTTGGCAAAGTAGATATTACGACCATATTATTCGAGATGAAAATGATTTACATAGGCACCTTGATTATATTCACTTTAACCCAATAAAGCATAATTATGTGAATAAAGTATTAAATTATCCTTATTCATCATTTGAAAAATTTGTAAAAATGGGATATTATGATGAGGATTGGTGCAATTTTGAAAATAAAAATAAAATCAATGAATTAAATTATGAATAAATAATAGGTAGGGCGGGGTACCTACCCCGCCATCATAAAAAAATTAAAAAAAGAAATATTTTATTACTTAATATAAATCATAATTATTACTACATAATCATGATTTAGTATGTAGTGTAGTAGCACTTTTCTTCATCAGTTAGGGAGAGTAAGAGTGTGTAAATGGGTGAATTAAATATATCAAAGTTTTATTGTATTCTTATTAACTTTGTTTAGTAAGAATTAATAATAATAGTAGTAATTGTTATGTCTAATTGTTCCATCCAATCTTACATTTTGTTGTACAGTTCCACTGTGGTTAACATTAACCTGTACTGGTTGTCTTAATGCCTCTGCCATATTATTCATCGCTTGATTTTGTCTTATAACTTGTAACTTTTGATAATATTCTTCACGAGATTTGTCACAAATTGGATCATATTGTGGAGTATAGTGATTGGCAATATTAGAATTATAATTGTTTAAGTTATAGTTGTCATATCGTATTTTAGCAGCACAATACTTTTCTGCATATTGTTCAAATGTCCCATCACAAGATTCATTATATTCTGGAACTCCAAAGTTTGTCCCCCAATAATGGTAATAAACTTTTTTTCTAGCATCACACTTGCATTGTAGCTGTACAGAAGAAGGTTGGAAATTTATGCATTTACTGTGGCAAGGTTTTCGATTACAATCTAAAGCCCAAACTGGTAATGCCAAAATTAATAAAGATGTAATAATAAATATTTTTTTATTCATTTAGTAGTCTCCTAATTTGTTTGTTCATTTTCTCCATATAAAAATTTGGAATAGGCAACCAAAATATACGGTATAATGTTTAAAATAGAAATAATAACGCTAAGAGTAAATATAAAAAATGGAAAAAGAAAATAACCCAAAATATATAAAAAGAAAAGTATAGCAAAAAAACTAATAAATACTTCCATAATATCCTTATAATAAAAGTGTTATCTATAACACATTATGGATTATAAAGTGTATTTTGTCAAGTGCTAAATTGGACAAATTTATCACAAAATTTTATATATGTTGATAAAAAGGTTACATTATGCAGACAGATGAAGTTATTAAAAAGAATATTGGAGCAATTATAAGAGCAAGTAGAAAACGTCATGGTTTAACACAATATGCATTAGCAGAAAAAATTGATATGGATGAAAAGCAACTATCAAGATTGGAAGCAGGAAAACATTTCCCAACTTTAAAAACATTACTTGCTATTACAGATGTTTTAGGGATGCATCTTGCTGATTTTGATAATATGCAGGATTTAAAAGATCCTAATTTTTATGATTTAGTTGAGATATTGAGAACAGCAACTCCAAAAGAGTTAAAGAAATATTTATCAATAATTAAAATAATAAAAGAAAAATAATTTTTTGAAAAACTTTTAATTTTGTAGTAAAGTATCAATACTTTTTACTAATAAAAACTGAGAAGGTGTGGGATATGTCAGTTATTGATTTGCGAAATAATAATGAAGTGAATAAGGATAAAATAAAAAATACGATTAATTTTTTAAAAAACGAAATTAATAAAGCAAACTACAAATATTATGTAGAAGATAATCCGTCTATCAGTGATTATGAATATGATAAAATGTTTGCTGAATTAAAAAAATTAGAGAGCGAAAATCCGCTTTTTGTTACGCCCGACAGCCCGACACAAAGAGTTGGTTCTGTTAGTGAAAAATTCTTTCCGTATAAGCATAAATATAGACTTTATAGTCTTGATAATACTTATGATTATGAAGATTTGGAAGGTGATTGGTATAAAAAAATTGTTAAAGAATATGGTGAGCAAGAATTAGTTTGTGAACTTAAAATTGATGGGCTTGCTATGGCTTTGACTTATGAAAATGGGATTTTTGTCCGTGGCGTAACTCGAGGTGATGGAATTACAGGCGAAGATATAACAAATAATTTAAAAACTGTTAAGGCTATTCCTTTGAAACTTTTTGAACCTGTTAGTGTAGAAGTACGTGGCGAGGTTTACATGCCTAAAGAAGCTTTTGAGAAACTTAATAAAGAAAACTTAGCGAAAGGTGAAAAACTTTTTGCTAATCCGAGAAATGCTGCAGCAGGTTCAATTCGTCAACTTGATAGCAAAGTGACCGCTCAAAGAGATTTGTCTATGTTTTGTTATACGGCAATTTTTACGGATGGTGTAAAAGATGTTCCAAAAACCCACTATGAAAGTCTTATGTATTTGAAAAAGCTTGGTTTTAAGGTTAATCCTAATATCAGACTTTGTAAAAATGCAAAAGAAGCTGTTGAATATTGCAAAGAGTGGGATGAAAAACGTTTTGGGCTTGATTATGCAACAGATGGCGTAGTTATAAAAGTGAATGATATTCTTGTTCAACAAGAAATGGGGTTTACTTCTCGTGCACCTAAATGGGCTACTGCATTTAAGTTTCCGCCTGAGGAAGTTACAACAAAACTTATTGCAATTGAAGAAAGTGTTGGTAAAACAGGTGCAATTACCCCTGTTGCGATATTGGAACCTGTTCAACTTGGAGGAAGTACTGTTGCTCGCGCAAGTTTGCATAATTTTGACGAAGTTGGGAGACTTGATGTAAGAATTGGTGACAGAGTTTATATTAAAAAAGCAGCCGAAATTATTCCCAAGGTTGTTAAAGTAATTGAAGACGAAGAACACTACAATTTGCCGGAATATGCACCTCCTGAATTTTGTCCATCTTGCCATTCCAAATTGACAACTCATGAGGACGAAGTAAATTTATATTGCGATAATCCTGATTGCCATGCAAAAAGATGCGCAAAGATTGAATATTGGGTTTCTAAAGATGCTATGGATATAGATAAAATCGGACCTTCAATAATAGAACAGCTTTACACAAAAGGTTTTATAAAAACTCCTGTAGATTTGTACAAGTTGAATATGCAGGATTTTATGCAACTTGATTTGGTTAAAGAAAAGTCGGCATTTAATATGTTTAATGCAATTCAAGAAAGCAAAAATCGTTCTTTGGCACGCTTTTTGACTGCTTTTACGGTAAGAAATGTCGGCAAGGAAACAGCAGGTGTTTTAGCAAATGAATTTGGAACATTAGAGAATATTCGAAATGCTTCGATTGAAGAATTATCAAGTGTTGAAGGTGTTGGAGAAATTATAGCTAAAGATATTTATGATTTCTTTAGAAAACCTGAAACAATTCAGATGTTAGGAGAATTAAAAGAACTTGGAATTGAGCCTGCTCCCCCAACTCAAAATGTTTCTGATAAATTTAAGGGGAAAACTTTTGTATTGACGGGAACGTTACAAAATATGACGAGAGATGAAGCTTCTGAAAAAATAAAAATGTTAGGTGGAAAGACTTCGTCATCGGTGTCCAAGAACACGTCTTATTTGGTTGCAGGTGAAAAGGCCGGTTCAAAATTAGACAAAGCAGAAAAATTAGGTGTTATAATATTGACAGAAAATGATTTTCTGAACATGATAGAGTAAAAGGAAGTGCAAAATATATGAAAAAAGGACCAAGAGTTATTCAAATATCAGGACTTAGGGGAATATGTATGGTAATTTTTATCGGAGTTTGTTTAGCTGCCGGATTTATTGCTTTCCCTGCGATTTGTGCTATGAAAATATGGAATTACGCTGCCGGTTATGCGCCTTTACCACTGATTAATTTTTATCAGGGTTTGATGCTATGGGCGATTGTAGCCATTTCCGGTTTTATAATTAATGATAAAAAAAAGTTTGTTGTAGAATTTAAATCTCCCGAGCAATTGAGCGAAAAAGATATGCAAAAATTGCTTGAACGTATTAAAGTTCATTCACAAACTCAGGCTTTAAATTCAATGATTTTAAAATCTGCGGATATCAAGTCTGTAAAAGAGCTTAAAGAAACTAAAAAAACTGAAGAAATTAAAAATACAGAAGAAAAGAAATCAGAAAAGGAGAATGTATGAAAAAATTTATAATTCCCGTTGCTATTATTGGTTTGGTATTAGCATGTACTTCTGTTCAAGCAATTTCAGAAGCGGTTGAAAGGGGTTATATCTCTGTTAATACAAGTGCAAATGCGGAGTTAGCGCCGGATGTTGCAGAGGTTTCTGTTGCTATTAAAACTTATGATTCAAAGTCAATGCAAAAAGCTACTTTACAAAATAAAGAAATTTCCGAACAAGTGATTTCTACATTGAAATCAATGATAGATTCTTCAAAAGGAGATTATATAAAAACATCTGATTTTAGTGCTACACCTATTTATTCTTATTCGGGAAATAAAAGAAATTTTGATAAATATCAAGTTTCAAATTCAGTAGTAGTTCATACAAAATCTATTGATAAAATTGGTCTAATGATAGATAAAGCTATTTCTTTAGGGGCAACTGACGTAAATAGTTTAAATTTTTCTGTTTCTAATTATGAGACACAATGTAACGACTTGTTGACAATTGCTGCTAAAAAGGCTTCTGCTAGAGCGAATGCCGTTGCTAAAACAGTTCCAACAACTATTGCCGGTTTAAGAACAATGGATGTAAGTTGCAGTACAAGTAATTCTTTTCGACCACAGTATAGAATGTTAATGTCAAATAAGGCTATGGCAGCTGATTCTGAAGCTGTGGGTGCATCTACAACTATTGAAAGCGGAGTTATTAAAGTTTTTGCAAATGTTAGTGCAACATATTTTGTTAAATAGTTTTAGATAGGTGTTAAGTTGCGAGCTTCGTGTAGTGGAGAACTAATAGTTTCGTCATGTTGAGGTGAAGCCGAAACATCGCATGGTTGGTGAAATGTTTAGTAGATTCTTTGCTCCGCTCAGAATGACGGAGTCTTGTAGGGTGGTGGTACCTACCCCGCCAATATTGGGTATTTAATAAGCTGGATTGTTTCGCTATCGCTCACAATGACGTAATTAATTTTTTGTCTTAATAGAACGAGGGAAATTTCTGTCATGTTGAGGCGGAGCCGAAACATCGCATGGCTGGTAAAATGTTTTAGGAGATTCTTCGCTTTGCTCAGAATGACGAAGGTCGTCACTCTGAACTTGATTCAGAGTCTATTAATTATTTCTCTTCCTCAGTTAGGGAGAGTTAGAGAGGGTAAACTACATAATATATAATTAATCAGCTAGATTGTTTCGCTATCGCTCACAATGACAGTAAAACCTTATTGCCCTAACGTCTTGTTGTCTTATAGCCTTATTATAAATACATCAGGCAGGCTCAATTGATAAACGGAGTAATCGAGTCTGCCTGTAATCCGCTACTATGACTGAATAGTTTGCGGGTCAAATATATAAAGTTGTCATAAAAATAGCCGTTATAAACGGCCAATCTCATATTTGGTAAAAGGTTAGTGTGTGTAGGAGAAAATAAAGAAAAAGAAAATGGTTATACTCATGTATTCCACCAAATAGGATATCCGTAACATATATTGCTTATATAACTTAATATTTATTAACATCTGCTGCTTTAATTTTTATACTTTTTATACTTTTTAATTGCAATAGATATTTTTTTAAAGTAAAATATTCTTATAAACAAAAAGGGGTATGGAATGAGGATTGAGGCTAAAAATCTGATAAAAATATACGGTGACAGAAGCGTTGTAAACGATGTATCTTTCGATATCAATAAAGGGGAAGTTGTTTGTCTTTTGGGACCGAATGGAGCCGGAAAAACTACAACATTTTATATGGTTGTAGGACTTGTGAAACCAAATAAGGGACATATTTTCTTGGATGGAGAGGATATTTCATGTTGGCCTATGAATGAGCGAGCTAAAGCAGGTATCGGATATCTGCCTCAAGAAGCTTCTATTTTTAGAAAACTTACTGTTGAAGATAATATAAAACTTGTTCTTGAAATGAATGAGAAACTAACTGTTAATGAGAAAAAAAGAAAGCTTGAAGAACTTTTAACAGAATTTGGAGTTCTGAAACTTCGTTCTTATGCTGCTGTATCGCTATCAGGCGGTGAAAGAAGAAGGGTTGAAATAGCAAGGGCGTTAGCTGCCAGCCCTGATTTTATGTTATTGGATGAACCATTTGCCGGTATTGACCCGATTGCGATTGGTGATATTAAAGATAATATTAAAAAAATATCTAAAGAAAAAGGATTAGGCGTTTTAATTACTGACCACAATCCAAAGGCGACATTGTCAATTACAGATAGAGCTTATGTTATCTTTGATGGTAAAATAAAAATTCAGGGTAAAAGTGTTGATGTTGCAAATGATCCTGTCGCAAAAGAATTTTATCTTGGAAAGGATTTTGCCTTATAATGAAATTGCTGCCAAAGATATCTATTTATGACAAATATATTTTTACACAAGTTTTGATGGCTACGTTTGTTGCAATTCTATTATTTACAGTAGTGTGGATTGCCCCTGAAATGCTTTTAAATACAATAAAAAAGACACTCGCCGGAGAATATGGTGTAAAAACTGCGGTATTAGTTCTTTTTTATGAGTTACCAAAAATCTTAGGTAAGGCTTTCCCTGTAGGTTTATTATTGGGAACTCTTTTTACATTTGATAAGCTAAGTAAGGATTCGGAACTGACTATTTTTAGGGCTGTAGGCTTGTCTTTTCATAGGATAATTGCTCCTGTTTTGGCTTTGAGTTTAATTGTTACATGGTTGTGTTTTGCAACATGTGACAAGCTTATTCCATATTCCGTAAATAAATCAATTGCCTTAAAGGGTGGGTATATTTCTACCCAATATATTTACACTCAAAAAGACGAAAATGATGTTCCGAAAATGGCGGTTATTGTTTCTAAATTTGCAAAGGATACAATGTATAATGTTATTGTTCTTGATTTTTCTAAGAAACAATATTCTGATGTTCATCAATTGCAAAATATTTTTTATGCTAAAACGGGAATGAATTTCCCTGATAGGTGGAAACTTTCGGATATTACGCAATATGAAATTTCAAATGATGGAATTTTTGTTGACATAAACCATTTTAATTCAATGGATATTTTGCAAGGTGAAGCTGCTAAAAATGCTTTCACATTGATGACTTATTCGGTAAAAAAAGAGCGTGAGATTAATAATAGAGACTTACATAATTATATAAAGCTACTTAAAAAAGAGGGTTTAGACGAAGAATACAGATATATGCTAAATAAATATTTGCAAAGATTTTTCCATCCTTTTGTGTGTGTACTTTTAGCAATTATGGGAGCACTTTTAGGGTTTAGCAAACCTAGAGAACAAAGATTGGTCGGTTTTACGATTGCAATTGGAAGTATCTTTTTGTATTATATTACGCTTCCATTTTTCGATTTGTTGGCAGAAAAAGGGGTATTACATCCGTTTATAACAGCAATATTTCCGCCGTTCGCTTTTCTTTGTGCAATTATAGCATTTTACAAATCAAAGGATTTATAATATGAAAAAATTTTTATTATTATTTTTAACTATTATTGCTACTATTGGATGTGCTATGGCTTATCCAATTGACATCAAATATGATGATGGAATTTATCATATTGTTTTGCAGGGTGAAAAGATAAAGAAACATGTAAAATTTATAAGTTCTGATAGCTTGTTAACAAATAAGGAAGTTCATCAGAAAACTAAATCCCAGTTAACAATTAATGCAGGTTATTTTGATCCAAATAATGGAAAATCAATTTCTTATATTGTAAGTGATAGAAATACCGCAGAAGATCCTCTATTGAATGAGAGTTTGTTGTCAAATCCTGTATTAAGAAGAAATATAAGCAAAATATTAGATAGAACCGAATTCAGAGTTGTAGAATGTTCTGATGGGAAATTCCATTATGAAATAGTACCGCACAAAAGTTCAGTTGATTTTGGGTGTAACATAATAACTTCCGCTCAGGGCGGGCCTTTAATTTATCCGCAATTAAGGTTGGAAGAAGAATTTTTTATCGTAAAAAAGGATGGAGTTGTTGTTCGAGAAAGTTGTTCTGTTTTGCATAAAACAGCAAGAACAATTATTGGTTTAAAAGAAGGTGTAGCGCATATCTTAATAATTACCGATAAACATCCTATGGATTTGTACGAAGTTAGAGATTACGTAAAATCTCTCGGCTGGGATAGAGCGATGGCTTTTGATGGTGGAAGTTCCACTTCTATGAATTATTTAAATAAGTATAATGTTACTTCTATTGGGGATGGAGCGGGTAGAAGTTTGAAATCTTTTATGATTATAAATTAATAATAAAAAAAGATGGTTAAAACCATCTTTTTTATTTCCTTATCCTTTTCCTAATTCCTATTGATTATCTAACGACTTGTGATACAAAGTTAACTGCTTCAAAAAATGAATCTTTCACGAACTCTTTTGCTAAGGTTGAGATTGGCCTATTTTCAATAACATCAAATACATAATAAATCGGGTCTTTAGAAGTATTGAAACGCATTCTTTTATCTTTTTGAGCGAGGTAATTGTAGTCCTCAATGTTAAACTCTTTATTTTCTGTTTTAGAAGCTTTTGTTGTTAAAGTTCCAAATTTATTATTTGCTTTAGTTTGTAACATTTTCTTTTCTCTCTCTTTATATATCTCTTACATATATATAAAGTATACAAGATAGAGAAAATTGCTTTTTTGGTCTTTGGTTTGTTAAGACTTTGTTACAATTTAACAACAAAGTGATTTTATAATTATTAACGGAATAGTTTTGGGAAGTGTGTTGGTAAAGTACATTTATTTTTTAATTGTGAAAATCTTTCCCGCCAACAATTCTCAAATGTCGATTATTCCCTTCCCCGACAGATTTACTGGACATGTTATGTTGTTCTACAAGTTCATGTTGCAATTTTCTTATATGTTGATTTTGTGGTTGCAATTCTACATGTTCAGCACCTGCAAGAATTTTGTTTATAGCGGCTTTAGCTTCATCTAGGGCTCTTTCGGCATCATCATAATAACCGCATAATGTTTCTGAGGCTTCAGTTATTTGTAAAGCTTCTTTTAAAACTTTCTGAATTTGTGCCATAGAATTAGTTTTTACATAAAATATCTGTAATCTGTAATCATTTGCAGTGCTCAAAACTTTTGCGCCACCTTTTATAAAGTTTTTGTGAGCAATAACAATATCCGCTTCATCAAGATTGCGGGTAATTTCTGCGTTCAAATTCAAGCGCTCGATAACTTTTTCAACAATCGTTCTTGAAACCGCATAAAGATAAATTTTCTTAAAACCTTTAACCTCATCCACATATTTTTGTCTTGAAAAAGAGAATTTCAGACTATCAGTGTTATGTTCAGGTTGAATTTTTTGCTCTAACTTGTTTATCTCTTTTGGAATGTCAGAAATTGTTGGTTCTGTCTTGTTTTGAATTTGGGGCGGGAGTTCGCCTTCATAAGACTTGTCAACTTTTCTTATCTCCGGTCTAATCGGCCAACCTCTTAAAATGTAATCAACTGCTTCTGCCGTATCTTTGTAAACAGCGAGCGTATTCCTGTCTAAAATTTCAATAACGACATCAAACGTTGGTTGTTTCTCTCGTTCCAATACAGTTTTTTGAGAGGCTCTACGTTTGGCTTCATCATCCCCTAATGTTACGGATTGAATGCCTCCGACCAAATCCGATAGTGTAGGGTTTTTGATAAGGTTTTCTAAACTATTACCGTGGGCGGTTGCAATCAGCATAACTCCACGTTCTGCGATTGTACGTGCTGCTTGAGCTTCTGCTTCCGTACCAATCTCGTCAACTACAATAACTTCCGGAGTGTGATTTTCAACCGCCTCAATCATTATATCTTTTTGAAATTCGGGCTGAGTAACTTGCATACGGCGGGCATGCCCGATTGCCGGATGTGGAGTATCTCCGTCACCTGCAATTTCATTTGATGTATCTACAATTACAACACGTTTCCCAAGTTCATCAGCAACCAAACGAGATATTTCTCTCAATTTAGTTGTTTTACCAACCCCGGGGCGTCCTAAGAATAAAATACTTTTATTCATCATGCAGATATCTTTTATACAAGCAATTGTTCCTGTAACTACACGACCAATACGACATGTTAAACCAATAACTTTTCCTTGTCTATTTCTTATAGCACTAATTCTGTGGAGAGTTCCGGGAATGCCGGAACGGTTGTCAGAGGTGAATTCTTGAATACGACTTGTAATATAATTAATATCGTCTTCTGTAACGAATTCATCGCCCAAGTAGTCTATTTTACCACCGGCATGCCGTATTTCAGGGGTTCTACCGATATCTAAGACTATTTCAATAACATCTTCCATTTTTTCATAAGAGATGTACCTTTTTACCTTTTCAGGTAAAACTTCTGTCAATCGGTCTAAATCGTTTTGAAATTGTAAGTTGCTCATTTTCTTTCTGCCTTTCTACTATTTTGTATATATAACAAAATAATTACCGGCTGATTACAATTCCGCACCCGCAGCGAAACTAATTATTTAATTTCTTATATTTAATTCACCTTTCTATATATATTATACCACTTTTTACAAAAAACTCATCAATCAATAGTATTACAAAAGTAGCAATTTTACATTTTTTAATAGAGACTTTTGTACACTTGTTTTGCTTTTAATATGTGTTACTTATTTTGTTTTTTTGTTAACAATTGTTACAAAAAGTGTATTGGATTTTAAAGTTTTTAGTTAAAAAGTCCGTAATTCTACATGAACGTTACTAAGAAAGGAAATCATCAATGGGATTAGCGGCAGGACAAGCTAGATTATTGACGATAACAGGCAGAAAATCTGACTGTGAATATGAGTCTATGCGTCTTTCTCATCAGAAACTGGCTCTATCACGTCAGCTTACTGACCTTTCTAACGAATATCAGAATTCACTTGATCAAACAAAATTGATTTATGATTATTATGGTACAGGTGATGAGTCCAATCCGTTGTCTTATGGAATATTAATGACTCCATCTGCATTAAATGATTATATGCCTATTCTTATTACAAATCCGCAAGGTAGAGCAACATTAAATTCAAAATATGCTGCAGCTGCGGAAGCAGCAGGTATTCCTCAAGAGGGGTTAGGAACTTTACCTTCTGAGACTATGCGTAACAAGTTTATAGAAGCATTATCAAATCAAGATGTTATTACAACTAAAACCGCTAATACGATTTTAGGACTTCCGTATAACCAGGCAGCAGGCATGGGTGGTGGTGCTACAGTTGCAGCTATTACAAAAAGCGGTAAATTAAATGAATTAGTACAATATTTTAAAGATAAAGGTGATACATTTACTGTAAATACTAAGGCTTATACTAAAGAGCTTGATCCTGTAAAAGGTAAAAACAAGACTAGAGAAATTTTCCTTAGAAAAGGAAGTGTTGATGAAAGACTTGATTCAACTAATAGTTGGAACTTAAACTTAGGGCAATTATTGGGTGATGATGATCAATATTATCTTGACTATAAAGGTATAAATGGTGAACAGAGTCCGGTGTTAGGTCTTGCAGCTATGCAACGCTATCTTACAGATGGTGGTGGTTTTGTTGATTGGTTAGCTGATGAATTTTCTTCTGTTTTAGATTTGGGTGATGCAATTACCAAGCAGGCAATAGAGTATGCAACAACTCAAACGCAAAACTTGTTATTGGTGGGTACCGGTAATGCTAAAGAAATGGACAGTTATACAACTAAATGGTACGACAATGCTGAAGATAATGATGGCAAAAATCTTGATGAACATACAAGTTGGAAGCACCATAAAGATACTGTTCAAGGTTTTATCAACGGTGTTGGTACAGATATTGCTTCTAAAGACAGATATGATAAAAATACAGTATTGAAAAGTAAAGATTATATCGGTTTTACAACATCAAGTACATCTCAAAAAGGTTGCCACGATGATGGTTACGATGAAGGTACTGTCGGTATAAACTTAAACAACATCGCTAAAGCATTTTTAACTTATTATGCTGACTATGTGAACGGTGTATCAAAAACTGATCTTGACGGTTCTGATAAGTATTACGTAAAAAAAGGTAACTTAAGTGAAAATAAATTAATCACAGATGACACAACATTTACATTCACTTGGAAAACAGGTTCATCAGTCTCAAGTGATGATTGTGCTCAAGCGACATTTTATGATGCATTGTTTAACCAGATTTGCCAAAACGGTTGGACACAGAACAACAATATTGATGATAGTGAATATTTACAAGAAATGTTGAAAAGCGGTATGCTTTATATTTCCAAAATAAAAGATGACGGATATTATTATCAAGGAAATTATGCAACGGATTCTTATATAAAAGAAGTTTCTGACGATACAAAAATTGCACAAGCAGAAGCTAAGTATAATACTGAAAAATCTAAATTAAATTCAAAAGAAGAAACATTGGATTTAAAAATGAAAAATTTAGATACAGAAATTTCATCATTAACAACAGAATACGATACAATCAAGAATACGATTTCTAAAAATATAGAAAAATCATTTAAACGTTATAATGCATAAACAATTTATATTGAACGTTGACTAAACGCCGGATACAGGCGGCAAATCTATGCTTTTTAAGCGTTGTTCTATACGTCTGTACCATTTCAAATGTTGTTTGAATAATATGTTATATTTAGATATATCCCCTTGTGATACTTCTTTAAATTGGTTGTCGCAAGTTTCGGTTAATGCATGTTCTAAATAATGAGTAAGCTCTTTTCTGCTCATTTTATCCAACTCATTTCCTTGACGAAGTTCAATTCTTTTTCCAAATTCAACAATTACCTCCGGTCTGTTATCTCTAAAGAATGTGTAATCAACAGCCATTGGAATAAGATTAACTTTGCCGTATTTGGCAACTGCTTTTTCTGCAATATATGCTAAACCTGTCTGAAATTCGATTGGTCTGAAGTGAGGAGGGCGAATAATGCCTTGAGGGAAAATACAAAGAATATTTCTTAAATCTCCCACAACATCTACAGAATATTGCAAAGCTTTCATCGCTGATTGTGGAGATTTTTTATTTACAGAATAAGCCCCTCCACGGCGCAAAAGAGGAAATCTATTTAATTCTTCAACCATTAACCTGATTTCTTTATGAAAAATTCTATGAGTTGTATTGTATAAGACAATTCCATCCCACCAATTACAATGTGGGGCAAAAAGAATTGTTGGTACTCCTTTTTCAGCCTCAAAATAATTTTCTTCACCTCTATATCTAAAAGCATAAAAACGATTTTGGAGCATGTTAAAGAAAAACATACTTGCAACCCATAACCAAAACTTACTAGTTTTAGCCGGCTTAAATTTCTCCTCTTTATTCCTCAACTTTGTGGGTGGGATGTCAGAATATAATTGTTCCTCTACTACCATAAAACAATTGTAACCCGAGAAAGAAAATAAGGCAAATGCACAAGTGGGTAATTTTAAGAAAGGTTAACATCTATTGACATTTAATCATTACTTATTTTAACCTTTTACTATAGAGGAAATGGAGTGAATATCTTCAGCTGCTGGCGCAGCCGTAATAGCCGGAATGCTCAAAATGAATTCGTTTACGCACAGATTGAACGAACTTCTTTTGGAACCTCTTGAAAAAGAGGATTTTTTAATGTCTTTAACAGCAATACAATCCAATAATTCTAAAATTGGAACCTGTCCGCACGGGCTTCCACAAGGTGCTTGTCCTATTTGCAACGGAATGGGGGGCGGAATGAAAAAAGCTGATTTTTCTGCAAAACCCGGAGAAATGAGTTGGAATGAATGTGCGGCAATAGGGGCTATGCTAAAAGCTCAAAAAATGGCAAAACTTCAAAGAGAAAAAGACGCACAAGTTTTTGCGAACAATGTTAGAACATTTCAAAATGCACTTATGAACGCAAGCCAAAAACTTGCAAATATGTCAAATTTTTTTATCCAAAACACTCCGGCAATTATAGCTAAACCTATAAATTTTATACTAAATACAACTCTCGGCGGAATTGTGAGAACAATTGCAAATATACCAACAACTATTTCAAATGCAATCCAAACAATTCAACAGAAATTAGCAGATATTTCTGAAAAATTAACAGCAATAATTGGAGAACTAAAAGCTTCCATAGAAAAGAAAATTTCAGAATCTTTTAAAACCTTGAAAAAGAAAATTAAATCAATATTCTCAATTTTTAAATCGCTAAATTCTGATAATAACGATAAAGAAATTGATGAAACCAAAAAAACATTTCAATTAAAAACTTTTATACATGACTTGTATAAAAGAATAACCAAGAGGGAAACTGATGATACTCAATGTTAATCAATTACATGATGCCGAAACACTTCGGCAGCAAAAAAATTTAACGAACTCTCAGAAACGAACAAATACAGAAACTAAAGAGGGTGTTATTGTTAACACTTTTATAAAAGATTGTCCGGATTGCAAGGTTAATCTTAATGATACCTGCGATACTTTGGTTATTTCTGATAACTCGCAAATGCCATCAAGGCTTTATGAAAAAAACGTGTCTCCCGGAAAAAGTGTTTTACCTATAAGTGCTCTTGCGATAGGTATAATGGGAACAATGGCACTTGTTTCGGCATTTGTAAAACATAATACTAAAATAAATTTAAAAATTACGGATGAAAAGCGACTGCCCCCTACAACAAGAAACGTAGCTTTAAATGAAGAAACTCATCAAGCTCTTTATCAAATGATTCAAAGTCCTACAAATAAGACTATTCGGGCGGGTGTTGGTGTTTTAACGCTTACTGCTATGGGTTTTATGGGGAAAACTTTTTTTGATGGGTTTAAAGATGTTTGGGTAAAAAAGAAAGAAGCAGATATTCAGAAAAATATGCAAGAACAACTTATAAATATTGAAACCCAAGCGTTTGCCGGAAAAATTCAAATTACGAGAAGCATGTTATCCGAAAAAGCTAATGAATTAAATTCATACTTGGCAAGTGAGAAAAAAGGTGCTCTTTCAAATTTTGGAACAAAAGTTCCATTTGTTGGAAACAGTAAAAAACAAGAAAAAATGAATAATTTAAACTACTTTTTACTGGGAGTTGGAACTTTTGCATCTATTGTAGGGTTAGGATTTTTAACTTTAAAAAATTTAAGTAAAAGTAATAAATTGTTAAACAATTTTATTGCTCAAAAGGAAAATTTAATTAAAGATGTTATAAAAAATTCAAGTAATTCAACAAAAGAAAAAGACAAAAAGCTTTTGGATGCATATTTTCAATCTATTGATGCTAATGCAGAAACAATTAAAGAGTATTTAAAAGATTTAAAATGGGATAAAAATGAAGTAGATGAATTTATAAAAAAATTGGTAAAAAAATCAAAAACTTCTACAACATCTGTTAATGCAACAATTGGTGGAGATGGAACCCCAAAGCCGGCTTTTTATTCTCATGTAAATGATTATCGTGCTTTTTTCTATAATTGGCTTTTAGACACGGATAACAAACAGTTTAAACAACTTTTCTTTGGAATTACCGGACTTACTGCCATAAGCTATGGAGGCAAACTTGCTGCAGATGCAATAAAAGAAGTTCAAGTAAAAAAAATAAATGCTCAAACTGAAGTTGAATTACAAAATCGACTTGTATCAACCGAGTTGCGAAATTTTAAATCAAAAAAAGAGGCTGCAATTCAACCATTAACAGATGAATTTTATAAACAGGCTAAAAATGGAAAACCAAAAGAAGAATTGAAAGTAATGGCAGATAACATACTGTTTGAAATAAAAAACGGGCCTCCGTTTGTATATTCATAAGGGAGATTAAATGAATAATATAACCTTAAATAACAATTATCGTAATAACCAGAGAGTGCATTCCGCTCCAAAAATATTTCAAGAAAATTTTCAACATTTACAAAAACCTTGTCCGATAGTAGATGAAGGCGACAAATTTGAGTATACGCACTGTAAACTTCCAACTAATGAAAGAAATTATACACTTGTAGATTCAAATAAAGTGAAATTCTTTGTGTCGCAAAAAGAAAATGCACTACCATATATTACAGATATCTTACAACATTCAAACAATGAAGCTCAAGTGACAGAAACTCTTTATATCTTGGATAGAATGATAGAAGGTGGGACTAAAGGTGTTGATAAAATGTATCCTGTTTTATCACGATTTAATAATACAAAATCCCCAAATATCCAAACTTTTTTAGCAGGAATTTATAGAAAAACACAAGTCCCTGACGCATTTGGGCCTTTAGTAAAAATGCTTATTCAAAATTCAATAAATCCGCAACAGGCACCATTTGATCCTAATGAAGAAATTGGAGGTGCAATATTGTCGTATATAGGATGGAAACCTCAAAGATAATAAGTTTATTAAAGTGTCATTCTCAGGTATTTGTCTGAAAGAATTCAACTTATTAATAAATTTATATTAATATGGACAGTGTGCACAACTTTCATTTCGTATTGTTTTACATTCACTCATCTTTTTGGCTGTTTTCAATTGATAATCCGAATTGTAACGATTTCTTAACATGCTTTGTATCATGTTTAAAGTTTTTTTAAACATGTGTCGATAACTATGATAAGAATACTAAGTTAAACGAAAGGAAGATCGGCAACAAATGGGAATGTCAGCATCACAAGCTAGATTTTTAGGTCTGACAGCCAGAAAGACAAATGTTGAGTTTGAAGGTCAACAAATTAACCAACAAAGAACAACATTGTCTAACCAATCTGCAAATTACTACAACGATTTGCTAGGTATGGCTGTTCCTGTACCACCGTCTGTTGACGATTACACAAAAGCTGTGTATACTTTCGAAGACGGAGCTTTAACAAACCAAATTACTGCTATGATTGCACAAAATAACGGTAAATATACTGTTAGTTACTTGAGAACTTGGAAAGATGATTTCTCAATGGTTAGTGCAACAACAAGTATTGTAAATCGTGATGATAAGGGAACAACAGTAACTTCTGATGATGTATACAAAGTTGGTGCTAACAAGTTGAGAAAACTTGGACAATTTGATGAAAACGCTATTACAGTAACACCTAAAGAAGAAACAGTTGGAGATAAAATTACTATAAATAGCAACAATTATGCTGTAACTAAAAAGGATGACGGTTATTATATTAATGAACTTGTAAAAGACTCTGATAAGACACCTTTAAGTGAAGAAGAAATAAAAAAAGTTAAATATTATTCTTATGATGATTCAATAGATTTATTAACTGAATATCAAAAGAATGCAGACGGTACTTTTTCTCCAATTAATGAAGATGGTACTGTTGATAACACACACAAAGTTAAAGAAGAAAATGTTGTACCGGCAATCTACAATGGAGAAACAGATAAAGTTGAGATGGTTACAACTCAAGAGAGAAAATTAACTGATGCAGAAGTTGCTACAATTACAACTACAACCGGTGGAGATGTTAAAGTTAATGATGAAAAACTTGATGATGAATACTTAAATACATTATCGGAAGATCAGCTTAAACAGCTTTTGAAAGAAGAAAAAGAATACTTAAATCTTCTTAAACAAAAATATGGTGATGATGACTATATGGTCAGATACGTAAAAAATACTACTACAGGTGAGTATGAACCATATTTCTACAAGTTAAAGAATTTGCAAAATGCAAACTATGACGATAATGGCAATTCTCAATCAAATATCAATTGTTACAAAATCGGAACTGAAACTAAAACAGAAGAAGTTAAAGCTGTAGAAAATTGTAAAATCGAAAAAGACAGTTCAGGTCGTTACATAAATATCACTATTCCTGATGCAACCGGAGCAGATGTTCATTATGCACTAACAACAACAACTACAACAGACCAAGCAGCTTACGATGATGCTATGAATCAGTATGAATATGAAAAATATGAATATGATCAAGCAATTCAAGATATCAATTCAAAAATTGAAATCATTCAATCACAAGATAAAAACCTTGAATTAAGATTAAAACAATTGGATACCGAACAAGATGCAATTTCAACAGAGATTGATGCGGTTCAAAAAGTAATCGAAAAGAACGTTGAAAGTTCATTCAAAACATTCGGTTAATCTTAAAAATAAATACTAATAGTGCGAAAGCACTAAAACCAAATAAAATTTTCCTTTCCCTTTTTCCTATTGATTTTCCAACGACAAGCACAAAGTTTGTCGTTTTTCTTTATGCAAAACAAATTGTAAAATTTTATATGTTTTTATGCAAAGCTTT
Organism: uncultured Candidatus Melainabacteria bacterium; assembly: GCA_934718275.1. Classification (GTDB taxonomy): domain Bacteria; phylum Cyanobacteriota; class Vampirovibrionia; order Gastranaerophilales; family Gastranaerophilaceae; genus Stercorousia. The sequence continues at coordinate 229,263 of CAKUZD010000004.1, forward strand.
TTTTGTTACAAGCCTTTAATTCTGTTTAAAGGCCAAAAAATGACAACTGCTCTACCAATAAACTTGTCCTCAGGCAAAAAACCCCACCATCTGCCATCAAAAGAATTGCCTCTGTTGTCTCCCATCATTAAATATTTATGTTCCGGAATAACAATTGGACCGCAAATCATATCTTCCGTGCAAGGTTTGTCGTAATATTCTGTCGCAATATAAGGTTCTGTAAGTGGTTTATCATTTATGTAAACAGTGCTTTTTCCGTTTTTGTCGGTTTTAATTTCAAATTTGTCGCCCGGAGTCCCAATTACACGCTTGATGTATGCAATATCTTTGCAGAAAAAACCTGTTAAGCGAGAAAATACTCGCCAAGGAGTGTTGGGAAGTTTTTCGAATGGTGGATAAAAGACCATTATGTCTCCACGTTTTGGTTTAGAATAAAATCTTGAAAATCTTTCTACAACAATTCTGTCTCCTTCAACTAATGTCGGATGCATTGAAGCTGACGGAATCCAACGAATTTCTCCAATAAAAAACCTTATAATAATAACCATTACAATTACAAAAACTATGGTTTCTATAATTTCTCTAACCGTAGGGTTTATTTTAAGATAATTTTCTTTGATTTTTGTTATATATTCTTTAAATTTATTCATTTTTAATAAGTCCCAAAAGGTTTGTAAGTGCTATTTTGTATTCACTCTCATTAAATTTTTCAATCTCTCTTAATGCACTGTCTATGTAATTATTTAACAAAATTTGAGTTTTTTCAATCCCGTTTGAAAAGTTTTCAACTGAATTTGCCAAAATTACCGGAGCTGTGTAAACTCCTTCTTTAATGTCGTTTTTTGTAGTTTTAATATTTATTAAATCGTCACGAATTTGAAAGGCAATTCCAAAATTTCGAGCAAAGTCATAAGGATTGAAACAATAATTATCATTCCCGTTATTTATATTTGTTTCCGAAAGAAGTAAACTTCCGCAAAGTGCTGTTATGAATAGTTTTGCTGTTTTTAGTTCTGTTTTTTTAATGTATTTCTCTATTGTAGTAATTTGATATTTATTAAAATCTTGGATAATTTCTCCTTGGCACATATCATCCAAGGTTTGGGCAAACATATCAATGATTTCGGGAGTATTTAATGTCCTGATTTTTTTTAGTGCAATTGATAGTAAATAATCTCCTGCAATTACGGCAAGTTTATTCCCAAATTTAGAATTAATAGTTTCTATCGAACGTCTTTGGGTGCATTCATCAATGATATCATCGTGAATTAAAGATGCATTATGGGCAAGTTCTATAGCGGATTGAAAAATAATCTGCTTTTTATTAATTTCTACGCCCAAAGCTTTTAAATATAAAAAAGAAACAACGGCACGAATATGTTTAGATGGAGCTTTAACAAGCTCTAAAAGTTTTGATTTTAGTGGTTCTTCGACATCAATATTATTGGCCAAAATGTTTTCAACCCGCTCAACATCTTGTTTTACAATGTCAAAAATAGGTGAATATTTTTCTTGAAAACTCATACTAATATTCTAGCATAAACATTTAGGCATAACTCCACCATTTCCAATCCGGTAAAGGTTGATTTCCATTATCATTATAACCGCTATCATTAATCCATTTTATTATTTTTTCTTGTTCTTTATTGCCATTGACTGCTGTTTTACTTAAATCTGCGGAGAATATATCTCCGCCAACGCTATCCAAATAGTCTGCATCAGCTTGATATGCCATATATTCTCCTCTTGCGGCATCAATTTTATATAGCAAATTTGTAAGGAATGTAGAATCATCTTTAGACATTTCAGAACTATTATAAATAGATTTTCCGTCTGAGTACATTGTTGTACCTCCGAGCCATTCATCTCCGTTAAGCATATATCTGCCATATTTTGCGTTTATGTCTTTAAGGTGAGCTTTGACTGTTTCGTATTCTTCATCACTAAAAACTCCCATTCGTTGTAATGCAGAGAGATTGCTTTCCGTGATTGTCATAATACCATTGTCCGCATCTACAAGCGTTGTATATTGTGCCATTGTTGCATGTGTAAGTTCATGAACGAGTACAGACACAAGGTATTCCCAATGTTGTCCTGCTTCTAAGAGGCTTATGTCAAAAGAAAGGCCCAAATCGTTTTCATCTGTATCTATTTCCGAAGAAAAAATTGAAACCGATTGTGTGAACGAGTTAGAATTCCCTGTTGGTTTTTGGTTTGTATTTTGATTTGTATATTCAAAGCCAAAAGCCATTGATGTGTATCCGCCTGTAGTTATATATGTTGATGTCTCATCTTTGTCCTCGTTTAAATCTCTAAAGGAAATATTTCCTATATGGTGATTCGCATCAGTAAATTTGTCTTCTTCTCCCAACAATCTGTCTAACGCGTTTATGTGGTTTGTTAGCCCTGCCGCTTCAAGGTAATCCCTCGTATAATCAACAATTAATTGGATTTTTTCCTTAGGATTGCCGGAGGCATTATCAAATTTCTCTTGAATTTCGTCAGAATAATTTTGAACTTGAGTTTTAAAGTTAGAATAGCCGTCTTTTTTTAAATAATTATCTAAAAATGATTTAACTTCATCATAAGAAAGAGTTCCGTTATTATCATTGTCCAAACTATAGAAAGAACGATTTAATGAACCAAAAAAATCTTTATGGTTATCTTCCCACTTATCGTTTTGTGTTAGTGCAATTAACTGCGCTCTGCTAATTCCTGTTTCTTTAGTTATAGAAGAATCTTTTTTAGAATTTACATATTCAAAAAATGTATCTGTATCTCTAAAATTAGCAATAAATGAATGGTGAGAATTGTAAATCATTTGCTTGATGTAGTCCAATTCTGCTTGACTGTAATCGGATACCTTATTTAAAGTTAACGATGTTTCTGTAGGTTTATTTGTGGTCTCAGTAACAAGCGGTTCCGTATATATAATATTGATATTACTAATTGTTGTTGCATTTCCATCTGCTCTTATGAAACAGTCTCCGTCAGGATTTGCGGTGTTCTGTGTCTGCGCAAGCTGTTGTTCTGCAAACTCCTTTATTGCAACAGAATTCTCTTGATTGGTTTCTTGAGTTTGTTCTGTTTCTTCTGTTTTTAATTCTTTTTCGTATTTTCTGATTGCTGCTGAAAATGTATTGTTAGTAATTTCCATAAATCTTCCTTTTTCTAATTTATATCGGTCTGCTTAATAAAAAGCTTTAGAAAAAATTTATGAATTATAACAAATTGTTACATTGAACAGGCTCAAAAAGAAAAAGTCGTCATGTTTCGTGGAGCCGAAATCTCGTATGGTTGGTTAAATGTTTAGAAGATTCTTCGCTTCGCTCAGAATGACGAAGATTGTCACTCTGAACTTGATTCAGAGTCTATTAATTATTTCTCTCCCTCGGTTAGGGAGAGCTAGAGTGGGTAAACAATCTAGTCCTGTAGGGCGGTGGTATCTACCCCGCCAATATTGAAATTAATCAGCTGGATTGTTTCGCATTCGCTCACAATGACTGTAACTAAAATGTTCTCGCCCCTTGAGGGAGAGAAGAAATTTCTTAGCGAATAATGTGAGCTTAGAAATTTCAGAGAGGGGTTTATTTAATGGCATTTTTATAACCTTATCGCTCTATTGCCTTGATTGGTTGTCCTTCGCGGACGGCGGGAACTTTTTGTGTAAAAAGTTCCACAAAACCATCCACACGCTTCATTCACTAATAACTAGTAAGTTCAATATAAAAACAGTCAAACTCACTTCGCTCAAACAATGACTGTTTTTGTTGTTTATTTCACTAACAAGTTATTGTTCATTCCGCTATCGTGGCATTGTGGAACCCCTCACCCTGACCTCTTACAGAAGGGGCGATGGAAAGATTAAAAGTATTGGAAATGTGAAAGAAAGGAACTTATCTGATAAGGTCTTTTCACATTTCACTTCTCACTTTTCACCAAAGTTTTGTAGTCGGCACTATCCATTTCACTAATATTAAACAATTAATCAACTGTATTGTTTCGAGCAAAGCATTTAGAATAACTGTAACTACTTAATAATCACATTAGCATGTGATAATACTTCATATAATCTGCCATAATTTGTGAACTTGTTGCATTGGCAACCGTAGCTTTAAGTTCTTGTTGTCTATCTGTATCTGCTGTTTTTTGAACTTTTTCAGTTTCTTTGTTGTCAGGAGTATTTTGTTGGATTTTTTCCTGTTCTTGCAATTGTTCGGCAATAACTTCCATTTGTGCCTGAATATCAAGCATTAAGGCTTTATCTCCTGCATAAGAACCGGTTGACTGAATTCCGTTTTCTTGGAATTTACCTAATATGTCAGACCATTCCTCGTAATTTGTAATAGAAGCACCTTGAGCTTGTGCTGCAGCTTGAGCTTTTTTTAATTCGTCTTCTGATTGTATGCCGTCAACTTTTATTGCCATAATTAAAACCTCATGATTGATTATTTTCTTTGTGATAAGCATTTTTTTGCCAACAGAATATTGAGCCCTGTTGTTCTGTGTGTTGTTAATGGTTTTGTATTAAATAATCTCTCTAGATATATTAAGTATATTATTCCCGTAGGATTTCAGAAAATATAAAAGTTGTAATAATTTTTAATATTTAATGCTTGCCTGTTGTGTATTGTTTAATTAAAAATAAAATAATTAAAAATATTAAGAAAAATTTACAAATACCTGAAAAAGTGTATTTATTAGCTTTTTTGTAGAAACAAGCCTTTATTGATAGTGTGGCGTTTTTAGAAAAACATTCACGTTTGCTTTTTATGAAATTTAGGCTAAACCATGGCTATACTGCTTGCAAACTAATTTTTAGCAAGTATCATAAATTAAGGTGCATAATTGTGCCGTAATGCCGAAATTTGAAAAGGAAATAATAAATGGCAAAAGATGTAATCGAACTAGAAGGTACTATTTTAGAAGCTATGCCGAACGCGATGTTTCGTGTAAAGCTTGAAAATGACCACGAAATACTTGCTCATATCTCAGGTAAAATTAGAAAGAATTTCATCAGAATTCTTCCGGGAGACAAGGTTAAAGTTGAAATGACTCCTTATGATTTGAGCAGAGGAAGAATAACATTCAGACTTAAATAACGTACACAAAACCATAAAGGAAAAGACAATGAAAGTAAGATCATCAGTAAAACCAATGTGCGATAAGTGCAAATGTATTAAAAGAAAAGGCAGAATTGCCGTAATTTGCGAAAATCCTAAGCACAAACAAAGACAAGGTTAATTTTTACGCTTTTCGGGCAAATGATTAATAATTTTTGCTCGAAAAAGTCTGTGTGAGTTTGAGCAAACCGGTATAAGCATTGTTTGTTAAAAGGTAAGCGATAATAAAGCAAATTCATACTAAGTAACGCAAAACAATGGAAGCGGATAATTTCGAAAAAATTGAAGTGAATGATTGTATGGCGTAAGTAAAAATTAATTTGATTAGTACAAAATGCTGAAGTCACGAGCTTAACAGTGACTGGTGAGGAAGTATTTAAGCCTCATACACAAAAAAATCTAACAACAAGAAAGGAAAATTTAAAAATGGCAAGACTATTTGGGGTAGATTTACCTCGTAACAAAAGAATGGAAATCGCGTTAACATACATTTACGGGATTGGACCAACAAGAGCTAAAAAAATTCTTGAAGCTACTAAAATTTCACCTGATTTAAGAACAGATGACTTAACAGATGAAGATATTAAATTGTTAAGAAACGAATTAGCTAACTATCACATCGAAGGTGATTTGAGACGTGAAGTTTCATTACATATTAAACGTCTACAAGAAATCGGTTCTTATAGAGGAATGAGACACAAACGTAATCTTCCTTGCCGAGGCCAGAGAACAAAAACTAACGGAAGAACAAGACGTGGTAAAAAAGGCTTAGCTATCACTAAAAAGAAAACTGCGTAGTGATACAAGCATTCAGACAATAAGTTTAATAAGGTAAAATTTACAGTTAGTAATAAGAAAAGATACCTATTGCGTATTGTTGTAAAGACTAAATAACTTAAATAAAAAAACATAAAGGAAAGTAAAAATGGCAAGACCAGTAAAAACAAAGAAAAAAGAAAAGAAGAACGTATTGCAAGGTGTTGTTCACATTCAATCAACATTCAACAATACAATCGTAACTTCAACTGATACACAAGGTAATGCTATTGCTTGGGCAACAGCAGGTGCTACAGGTTTTAAAGGAGCTAGAAAAGGTACTCCGTTTGCAGCTCAGTCAGCTGCTGAATTGGTAGCAAAAAAATCAATTGACCAAGGTATGAAAAAAGTTGAAGTTCATATCAAGGGACCTGGTTCAGGTAGAGAAACTGCAATCAGAGCAATCCAAGCTGCAGGTTTGGAAATCACATTAATCAAAGATGTTACTCCAATCCCTCACAACGGTTGCCGTCCACCTAAAAAACGTAGAGTGTAGTGGATTTTGACTGGTTTGCTACGTGTGTATTGACAATCTGAGTATAGAAAATTACTAATACTAGGTGAGTGATACCGAAGCAAACCGGGCGCAAGCAAGCGAGAAACCGATGAAGCGAATAAATTTTATAAGAATTTATGTGAATGATGAAAGTTTTGGCTTGTAAATAATCCAAGATTACAAAAAATCGCAGGGGCTTGCTTTTTTAAGCCTAAAAGTAAACCATAGATGCCCTGCAAAAGAAAAGGAGAAAATAATGGCTAGATATACAGGACCTTCTAATAAATTATTTAGAAATAAAAAAGTAAAAGATTTGTCAAACAGAAAATTAACTTCTTCTATGAGACAAAATGCTTCAGGTCAACACGGTGCAGTAAGAAAGAAACTTTCTGAATATGCTTTGCACTTGGCAGAAAAACAAAAAATCAGATTTACATACCTAGTAAGCGAAAAACAATTTGCTAAATATTATGCCGAAGCTGCTAGAAGAAAAGGTGTAACAGGTACTATCTTGTTACAAATTCTTGAAGCAAGATTAGATAACGTTCTATTCAGAGCAGGTTTGGGGATTACTCGTAAACAAACAAGACAAATTGTTAACCATGGTCATGTACTTGTTAACGGTAGTAAAGTTGATATTCCATCATACCTTGTTAAAGCAGGTGATGTAATTACTATCAGAACAAAAAGTAACGCTTTCTTGAAAAATGTTACGGAATTAATTGACATGCCTTGTTCAGCAGCTTGGTTAACAGTTGATAAAGAAGCTCAAAAAATCACTTTCGATAGAATTCCTGAAAGAGAAGAATTAGACCCAGACTTCAAAGAACAACTTGTAATTGAATACTATTCTAAATAGCGCTGATTAGCTGATATAGCTAAACAAGCAGAACAGTGAAAACTGTTAAAAGCAAATAGTTAATCGAAAAACTAGGAGATTAAATAAGATGGAATTAAAAATTAAATGTGTTAATACAACAACAAGTTCTGACGGTTCACAATACGGTAAATTCGTAATCGAACCGTTGGAAAAAGGTTTTGGTACTACAATCGGTAATTCATTAAGACGAGTACTTTTATCAAGCCTTGAAGGAACTGCTGTTACTTCTGCTAGAATTGAAGGTATTACTCACGAATACACTGCTATTCCGGGTGTATTGGAAGATGTTATTGATGTAATGCTTAACCTTAAAGGATTGGTTGTAAAAACTGATTCCAAAGAACCTCAACATTTAAGAATAGATGTTGATCGCCCGGGTGCAGTGCTTGCAAGTGATATTCAATTACCTGCCGGTGTTAAAGTTGTTAATCCGGATTGGTTGATTTGTACTGTAGCAGATGGTGGCAGTTTCCATGCTGACGTTATCGTTGAAACAGGCAAAGGATATGTTGCACACGATGTTCCTAGAGACTCAAAAGGCGTTTCAATTGACGTTCTTCCTATAGATGCAACGTTTATGCCAATCAAACGTGTTAGCTACAACGTAGAAAGCACTCGTGTAGGCGATTCAATTGACTTTGATAAGTTGACTCTTGAAATTTGGTCTAACGGTTCTATTGATGTAACAAATGCATTAAGCCAAGCAGCTAATTTATTGATTGACCACTTTATGCAAATTGCGTCAATTACAGGTCAACCTGTAGTAACCCCTTCAATGGCTATTGAAGAAGAAAAAGAAGAAGATTCTAATACTCCGACAATGACTATTGAAGAATTGGAACTTTCAGTTAGAGCATATAATTGCTTGAAACGTGCAAGCATCAATTCAATGGCTGAATTGTTGAAAAAATCAGAACACGATTTATTAAACATTAAAAACTTCGGCAAGAAATCTTCTGACGAAGTAATAGAAAGACTTCATCATTTCGGTTTAGATTTAGCTCCAAATCCTGAAATTGAAGAAGAAGCTCTATAAAACAAATAGAGCAAATAACTCAGTAATTTAACAATAATAAAATATAAAGGACAAAAAAATGAGACACCAAACTAAAAAAAATACGCTCGGAAAGGCAAAAGATCAAAGAGATGCTTTGTTGCGCTCTTTAGCTACCGAACTTTTTGTTCATGGTGAAATCAAAACAACTATGGCTAGAGCAAAAGCTTTACAACCATACGCTGAAGAAATTATCACCCTTGCAAAAAGAGGCGATCTTCACGCTCGCCGTCAAGCAGCTAAATTCATTTTTGACAAAGAAACAGGTAAATTCATGGATTTAGCATCAGGCGAAGTTTTTGATGCTCCTCAAGCAGACAAAAAACTTGCTGACGAAACAGTTTTAAGAAAACTTTTCGTAGTTATCGGTAAAAAATATTCAGACCGTAAAGGTGGATATACTAGAATTTTTAGATTACCACCTAGACGCGGTGATGCTTCTGAAATGGCTTTAATCCAATTGGTATAAGCTAATGCGTTATGCACTTCAAGTTCAGTATATTGGTAAGAATTATGCCGGAAGTCAAATTCAATTTGAAAAAGGAATAGAAATTCAGACACCAACAATTCAAGGAGAACTTGAAAAGGCAATCAGTACATTGATATTCGGTGATACCGAAAATAAAAACCGACAAGTTAAGACAGTCTTTTCCGGAAGAACTGACCGCGGTGTTAATTCGATTGGGCAAGTAGTTCATTTCGATGTAGATAAATCTATTGTTGCTTCAAAGTTTGTCTATCAATTAAATGAAATTCTTCCAAAGGATATTTCGGTTAGTAACTTGAGTGAAAAGGATAACAAGTTTCACGCTCAGAAATCTGCCAAATGCAGACATTACAGGTTTGTTTTTGTTAACAGAAAGTGTAAAAATGCATTTGACGGAGATTTGATGCGTGTAAAGTTTCCGATTGATATTGAAAGAATGCAGAAAGCCTTGAATTACATTAAGGGTGAGCATGATTTTACAAGTTTTAAGAGTTCCGGAACGCTAAACCCAAGCAAGATTTGTTTTATAGAAGAAGCCGTTTGCCAAAAAGACGGTGACAGAGTTGTTATTGATATTATAGGGAACAGATTTCTTTATAATATGGTAAGAACTATTGTCGGAACCCTTTTAGAAATAGAAGGGCATAATATGCCGGCAGAGCACATTATGCAAGTATTAAATGCTTGTGATAGAAGCAAAGCCGGACAAACAGTCAGTCCTTACGGGTTGACGTTAATGAAAGTAGAATACTAATACTCATTATAGAGTACAAAATAAAAAATGGAGACAAGCATGAAAACATATTCAGCAAAACCTCTAGAAGTTGAAAGAAAATGGTATGTAATTGATGCTGAGGGTGAAATCCTTGGTAGATTGGCAACCAGAGTAGCTAATATTTTAAGAGGAAAAAATAAACCTGAATACACTCCAAACGTTGATACAGGTGATTTCGTTATCGTAATCAACGCTGAAAAAGTAGTTGTTTCAGGTAAAAAAGAAACTGATAAAATTTATTACCATCACACAGGTTTCCCTGGTGGATTAAAATCAGCTAGCGTAAAAGAATTACGTGAAAAAGATGCAAGACTTTTAATTGAAAAAGCTGTTAAAGGTATGCTTCAACACAATACATTGGGTGATACTCAATTTACTAAATTGAAAGTATACAACGGACCTGAACATCCACACGCAGCTCAAAAACCTATCGTGTTGGAAAAGGAGGCTAAATAGTTATGGCAGATAAAGAAATTATGGCTACAGGCCGCAGAAAAACCTCTATTGCAGTTGTTAAACTTGTAAAAGGTAAAGGCAGAATTTTTGTTAACGGTAAAACATTGAAAAACTATATCGGTAACAGACCTGCTATTGAAATGTTAGTATACAGACCTTTAGTTTTGACTGATAATCAAGAAAAATATGATGTAAGAGTTAAAGCTGTAGGCGGCGGAATTGTTGCTCAATGCGGAGCTATTAGACATGGTATTTCAAGAGCTTTAGTTAAAGCTAATGAAGAATACAAAAATGTATTACGTTTAGAAGGATTGTTAACTCGTGACCCACGTGTTAAAGAACGTAAAAAATACGGTCGTAAACGTGCAAGAAAACGTTTCCAATTCTCAAAACGTTAATCGTATTGCGAATTTCGCAAAAACAATATTCAAGAAAAGAACGGCAGAATTGTCGTTCTTTTTTTATTAGGTGGTAATTGGTGTTTTTCGTATTTTGTTCGAAAATTATATCCTGTTGAAACAAAGCCCTCAAAATGACTATTTCTGATTGAATATAAACATGTTGTTAACTTTTGTAACGAAAAAGATAAGTTGTGAAATTGAAGATTTTTAAAATACTTTATATAAGCAAGAGAGATAAAAAAAGAATATAAGGAGAGATGAGATGACTTTTTTAGCATTAGATGCACAGAAAAACTTATTTACATTACAAAAAAGCCAATTACAATTTGAGCAAACTCTTGTAATGAGTAGAGCAAATTATATTACTAAGCAAATGAGTTATAGAGCGCAGGAGTTGCAAGATGCAGATATTAATACAGATGATGATCCTACTTACATCCAACTGCAGCAGGAAGAATCATATCTTGAAACTCGACAAGATTCTTTAGATTCACAGATTAGTTTGATGGAAAATGAAATTTCCAGTTTAAAGAACCTTGTAAACAGTAATATTAAGTCTGCTTGTACATTGAACTTAATCGGTGGCTAGTAAATAATGGCAATTGAATATAATGGGATTGCTACAGCTCCACTACGCGTTCCGCTTCGCAACGACAGTTTTGATTAAATAATTCTAAATTTGTCATTATGAGGAGAACAAAGTTCAACGTAGTAATCGCATCATATTGAAAATTAATGAAAGTCGTTTGACAATGACGGTTGAAAATTTATTTCCCGGCTAATTCAACGGTATTAAGCATTAAAGATGCAATAGTCATCGGGCCTACACCTCCCGGAACAGGAGAAATATAAGCGGCAACATTAGAAACATTTTCGAAATCAACATCTCCGCTGATTTTTCCATTCTCATCTCTAAAAATTCCTACATCAATAACTACACAATTAGATTTTAACATTTTTTCCCCTATAACATTTTTTCCCACTGCTGACACAATTATATCAGCAGTTTTTGTTATGTTTGCGAGGTTTTTTGTATGGCTATGACACATTGTAACTGTTGCATTTCGTTTTAAAAGCATTTGAGCAACGGGTTTTCCTACCAAGTTTGAACGCCCGACAACTACAACATTTTTTCCATCCAATTCAATATTATATTCATCTAAAAGTAACAAAATCCCTTTAGGAGTGCATGGATATACATAAGGTTCTTCTCCTGAAAATAACTTCCCTAAATTATACGGAGTTAACCCATCGACATCTTTTTGAGGCAAAATAGAGTCTATTATTTTATTTTTGTTTATGTGATTTGGCAAAGGTAATTGAACTAAAATCGCAGTAACATTTTTATCAGAATTTAATTCTTTTATTTTCTCTAAAAGTTCTTGTTCAGAAACATTTTCCGGATATTCTACTGAAATTGAGTTAATTCCTAACTTTTCAGCTGTTTTTTTCTTATTTCGTACATATATTTGACTTGCAGGATTATTGCCAACCAAAATTACTGCTAAAGTCGGCTTTTTATGCATGACATCTAATTTTGTTTTTAAATTTTCAAATATTTTGTCTCTTAATTTTTTCCCATCTAAAATTATTGTCATTTTACTCCCTTACTTGTGGTAAATTTAACCTGAAATAAAACTGTTTTATAGCATCTTGAACAATAGAGGAGTCTCTGTCTATTGCATGACTTTTAAGTTCTTCATCGAGAGGAACTACTCCAAGAACATCCAAATCATATCGTTTTAAAAATTCATAAAGAGCATTTAAATCTGAGCCATCTGCTTTATTTATAACAACCCCAAGTTGATTTCCGGCAGCATATTTGGCACTAAATTCTTCAATACGTTTAGCTAGGTGCGCACTTTCATCAGTCGGATTTGCAATAATTACTGTTGTATCTATATCTGTATCTACAAGTTGGTTTAGATATTTTAAATCAAATTCACAATCAAAAATTACAATGTCATATCTATCAATAAGTTTTAAAACAGCATCATTAATTTGGCCTGTAATTGGACAACGGCAGTCTTTAGAGCCGACAAACCAAGAAACGATTATATCGACATTTTCATCTAAGGAGACAACAATATCTTCCATAGCCCATTCAACGTATTCTTGCTTAGACATCCCTTCGGGAATACCGGTTTTGTATTCATGTTTTCCACTTCTAATACCATAAATGGTGTTTCGGATATCAAGTCCAAAGCTATGTCCTAATTCGCCGGTTAAATCATTGTCAAACAACAGAATAGATTTTTCAGGAAAATATTCTTGAAATACTCTCAAAAACCCTTTTACAATTGTTGTTTTTCCGCTTCCGCTTTTTCCGGTAACTGCTAATTTAAAAGTCATAAACCTCTCTTTATATAAAAAACGAAGACATAATTTTCATTAATTTTGAAAAATATGCCTTCGTTTCTATTGTTTCATAATACCTATTCTGCTGCTTCTTCAGCAACTTCCTCAACAGCTTCTTTCAAAACTTCAGAAGCTGTAACAACAACTGCTAATTCACATCTAACTTTTGAAGTTAATTTAATAAGCATAGTGTATTCACCCACTTTGTTGATAGGAGCGTTTAAAGAAACAACTTTTCTATCAACTTCAATACCGGATTTTTCTTTTAATTCTTCAGTCAATTTTTTAGTAGTAATTGTTCCGAATAATTTACCTGATTCTCCAGCTTTTGCAGAAAGTTCAAGTTTAGCGAATTCTTCAATTTTCTTAGCTGTTTCAAGAGCTTCTGCATGTAATTTTTCTTGTTTAGCTTTAATTCTAGCTAAATTCTTTTCTCTGTTTTCTAAAGCACCTTTTGTAGCAACTTCAGCAACTGATTGTGGAAGCAAAAAGTTTCTGGCATAACCGTCTTTTACGTTAACGATATCGCCTGCTTCACCTAGGTTTTGAATGTCTTTTTTCAATATAACCTGCATTTTATATCTCCTTTTATTATTATAATTTTGTACTATTTATATTCGCAAGTAAACTAATATTACAATAAACAAAACTTAATGTCGAGAGTTTTTTTCAGAATGTAAAGAAAGTGAATATATTTTGGCAAAAACTTGTATTATTAGCTACCATTTTTGGACTAACAATATAAAAAAAGAGGTGCAATAACCATTGTACCTCTTTTTATTTTGAATATTTGTTAAAGTTTTAACAATTTCTTTCGTGTTCTACTCTGTTCATAATATCTTGGAATTCTTCCGCATTAATAGTTTCTTTATCGAGAAGTTCTTTTGAAATAGCTTCCAACATATCTCTGTTTGAATTTAGTAAGTTTTTAGCTTCCTCATATTTTTCATCAACGATTTTTTTCATTTCTTCGTCAATTTCAAATGCCACTTGTTCTGAGTAATCTCTTTGGTGTCCAAAATCTCTACCCATAAATACATTCTCTTGGTTTTTGCCATAAGCCATATTGCCTAGCCTGTCTGACATTCCCCAAGCTGTAACCATTTTTCTTGCGATGTTTGTTACATTAATAAGGTCTTGAGAAGCCCCTGTGCTTACCCTGTCTTTTCCGTAAATGATTTCTTCTGCAGCACGACCACCTAGTGATACGGTAATTTGTGCCAGAAGTTTGGCTTTATTGGTGTGAACTTTTTCATCTTTAGGTTTTGTCCAAGTAACACCAAGTGCGTATCCTCTTGGAATAATTGAAACCTTGTGAAGTTCATCAGCATCTTTAAGTAATTTTGCAAGTAGAGCGTGTCCTACTTCGTGATAAGATGTTAATTCTTTATCCTCGTCAGTTAATACTTTACTTTTCTTTTCTATGCCTGCAATAACTCTATCTATAGAATTATCAATATCGCCCATAGAAATCTTTTCTTTATTGTTTCTTGCTGCAAGTAATGCTGCTTCGTTTAATAAGTTTTGCAAATCTGCTCCTGTAAACCCGGGGGTACGCTTAGCAAGTGTTTTTAAATCAACTTCAGGTTCAAGTTGTTTGTTTTTTGCGTGAACTTTTAAGATTTGTTCCCTACCGCGAACATCCGGAGCATTAATATAAATTTGTCTGTCGAACCTTCCCGGTCTTAAAAGTGCATTATCCAAAATGTCAGGTCTGTTTGTTGCTGCAATTACAATGATATTTGTGTTTTCATCAAAACCATCCATTTCAACAAGCAATTGGTTAAGAGTTTGTTCTCTTTCATCGTGGCCACCGCCCATTCCGGCTCCTCTTTGGCGGCCAACCGCATCAATCTCGTCAATAAAGATAATACAAGGCTGATGTTTTTTAGCTTGTTCAAATAAGTCTCTAACACGGCTCGCCCCAACACCAACAAACATTTCAACGAAATCAGAACCGCTAATTGAAAAGAATGGAACACCGGCTTCTCCTGCGACTGCTTTTGCCATTAATGTTTTACCTGTTCCGGGAGGTCCCACAAGAAGCACACCTTTTGGAATTTTTGCGCCTAATTTTATGTATTTGTCGCCATTTTTTAGAAAATCAACGATTTCTTCAAGTTCCTTCTTTTCCTCGTCAATTCCGGCAACATCTTTAAATGTTGTTTTAACTTTGCTATCCAAGAGCATTTTTGCTTTGCTTTTCCCAAATGACATAGCTTGTGAACCGCCTGCTTGAATGCTTTTTGCCATGAATGCAAGAAATACCAAAAACAAAATTGGTAATAACAAATAGCTCAAAAGATTTGCTATAGTCTTAGAAGACTCAGATGCTCTTGTGATTTGAATATCTGCATTAGATACATCTAACTTTTTCATTAATTCCGGATCGTACATTGGAGTTAAAACTTTGTATTTTAAAGTTGGAGCTTTAGTAGTTTCAGGAATTCCGAACGGATTATTCATTGTAGGTGTAATTGTTGTTTTAGTAGTAGCTTTAGGTTGTACTTTTGGAATAGCAATTAAAAAATCGTCAGATTTTTCTATTTTTTTGAATTCTCCCTTATCTAATCTTTCCAAAAAATTTGAATACGAAATCTCGGAAACTTTAGTTGTTGTTCCTGACACAAATACCGAAGAAACGAATAGTATAATAACTATTGCGAGTACAATATACATCCCTGCAGATTGATTTTTATTCATTAAAAACACCGCCCTCTTTATATCTATCTAACTTGCCTTATTATAACTCAAAAATAGAAAAATTGATAGTGGAAAGTTTTAGTAGAACGAGGAAATTATCTTGAAAGGTAATAATAAGTTGTATTCCTTTGAGCAAAGTCATTAGAATTGTTGTGTGCCTTATTTTGAACCGGATTTAGAGTCTGTTAATTTCTATTAAAATATACTGTTGGGTATATATTACACCAATATTGTAACCAATCAACCGGATTAGTTTAGGGCAAAATATTCAGTATGACTAAAAACATTCCCTACTTAATTGCCGGAAAATAATATTTTACACCTTTGTCGGAGCGCCATCTGATGTAGCCGGTTTTAGGAGTTTTGTCAATATCCATTACGCTTACTAAAGCCCAATTCCCACGAATTAAATTTAAATTAATTTTTGTTGGCATATTAATTGTCCCAACAATTTGGGATTTATCATCGGTAGATGCATGCAAATCTTTAGCTTCATTGGGAATATCTTTGAGAAGTCTCAAGCCATATTTTCTGCCATACATGTTGTAAAACATTACCCAAGTTGCAAAGCGGTAGGGATCGTCTTTTTTAATCCAACCCTTCGCGCCTGTTGAATTGTTATAAATCACTTGCACCCAATCTTCGGTTTCATCAGACACCGCCAAGTAGCCAAGATTTTTTGAAGGAATGTGGACTATGAACAAATCCTGTGGTTTAACACTTTCAGGAAATATTTTTTCTCCTATCCAACTGATACTGTGTACAAGTGTAGATGCTTCTGACGGTTCGCTATAAAGGATTATCTCATTTGGAGCCTGATAAAGTCCTAAAGTGTTGGTATAATGTATGCTGACATATTGAGGAATAATATCTGCACTGAAAGCTTTTATAGGTAATAATAATAGTATCGCTAATATTAATAATATTTTTTTCATTTTATTTATTCCTTTCATACAAAGCACACTTTGCCGTATTTTTGCCCATCTTAGGAATTATTCTCTGAAACTTATTTCAGAATATGTTTTTTGAAGTTTTGTACGAACATTATTCATTTGACGTTCAATAACTTCATCGGTTAAAGTTGAGTTTTCATCCTGCATTTTAATTCGGAATGCCAAGCTCTTGAAACCTTTGTCAATGTTTTCTCCCTGATATACGTCAAATACTTCACTACCTTTAAAAATATTTTGTTGAACAGCACCTTTTATAACTCGTTGGATGTCTTCAAAAGTTACGTCTTCGTTGATTACAAATGCTAAATCACGGCGAACTTCAGGGAATTGAGGAAGTTTTTTAAATCTGACGGTATGTTCTTTGATAATTGAAATCAATGCATCAAGATTAATTTCGAACATAAATACATCTTGCCCCTTGATTTTTAGTTTATCTTTCAAAATAGGATGAATTTGTCCAAAATGCCCGATACAAGTCAAGTTTTTGCCTAAAATGTTGACTTTTGCGGTTCTGTAAGGGTGCATATAGTCAATATCTTCGCAAGGAGTTAATTTAATTCTTTTATTTATTCCTAACTCATTAAACAGTTTTTCAATAATTCCTTTAAGTGTATAAAAATCTGTATGTGATTTAGTTTGCCATTTTGAGTTTTCTACTTCTCCGGTTAAAATACCTGCCAAAACTCTAGATTCCTTAACACCGGAAGATTTTTCATCAGCAGAGTTCTCAACTGTATAAGTTTTTCCGATTTCATAAGCCCAAACAGTTTTTTGAGCATTATCGTAGTTGTATTTCATACAATTCAAAACACTTGCAGCCATGTTTTGTCTGAGCATCGTGCATTCATCGCTGGCTGAATTCAATACTTTTACAACTTTTGCTTCATCAAATGATTGCATATATTTGTCCAATAACGGTTTTCCAATTAATGATGTTGTAATTATTTCGTCTAAACCTGATGAAAGCATTAATTCGTTTACTTTTTTAATAACTTTTTCTTCTAAAGAGATTTCCGGAGTTTGGTTTTTAGAAGGTAAAGTCGGAGTAATTTTGTCATAACCGTTAATTCTTGCAATTTCCTCTATCAAGTCGATTTCTCTTGTTACATCACCTGCTCTGAATGAAGGGACAAGAAATTTTGCTGCGGCATCGTTTCCGCCCAATTTTTTAAATCCCAGTTTTTCTAAAATAGAAATACATTTATCAGAAGGAATTTCACAACCTAGAATTCTTTTGATTTGTGCATAGCGCAAAGTAATTTCAATTGGTTCAAGTTCGTTTTTACCTGCTTCTACAACTCCTTCAACTTCTGCATCTGCCAAGTCTACCAATAATTGCATAGCTCGCATTAAAGCAGGTTTTATAGCTTCGATATCAACCCCGCGTTCAAATCTTGCGCAAGCTTCTGAACGATAACCAACGCTTCTTGCAGATTTTCTATTGCTTGCCGGAGTGAAGTACGCAGCTTCTAATGCAATATTTTTGGTATTGTTGTCAATTTCGGAATTCTCTCCGCCAAATACACCTGCAAGGCAAACCCCTTTAGTTTCATCAGCAATTAGTACACTGTCAGTAGTCAAAGTCCTTTCTACACTATCAAGTGTAACAATTTTTTCGCCTTCTTGAGCGCGCCTTACACATAAATAACCGTTTAATTTGTCTAAATCGAATGCGTGGAATGGTGTGCCATATTCTAACATTACGTAGTTTGTAATATCGACAACGTTATTTATTGCTCTTACACCTGAGGCAAGAAGTCTTTTTTGCATCCAATCAGGAGACTGTTTGATTTTAATATTTTTTAAAATTCCGATTGAATAGTATTTACAAACATCTTCATCTTTAATTTCAACTTTAAATTTATCAGTAACTAAATTTTTTGTACATTCAAGAGGTGAAAATTTCAAAGGTCTGTCAAAAATAGCACTTAATTCTCTTGCAACTCCGATTACTGACATTTGGTCTCCTCTGTTTGCAGTTGGGGCAATATCTAAGATATAGTCTTTTTCAAAACCTAAAACATCTTTTACATCAGCACCGATTTGAACATTTGGAAAAATTCTATTCAACACAAGAATTCCATCTTCTTTTTGGTAATTTCTATCTGCAACCCCAAGTTCGTCTGCAGAACAAAGCATTCCTTGTGATTCTATGCCTCTGATTGTTGCCGGAGCAAGTGTAAACATTTCACCGGTTTTTCTGTCTAAAACTTGAGAACCAACAGAAGCGTAAGGAATAATTTGACCTATTGCTATATTCTGAGCGCCACAAACAACAGTTTTCAAGCCTGCACCTGTATTTACGGTAACAAGGTGTAAGTGGTCAGAGTTTGGGTGATTATCAATTTTTTCAATTTTAACTGTTTTGATATTCGTAAACTGAGGCTTTAATTCTTCAACGGCTTCAACCTCTAATCCACTCATAGTCAATTCATGAGCAATTTGTGCTACTTCTATATCTGATAAATCAACAAATTCGTTTAACCAATTTAATGATACTTGCATTTTTATACTTCCCTCTCGATTAAATATTATCTTTGATTGAATAATACTACAAACCCAAACGAATTACAAATTTTTATGCTACAATTTTTGTATGAAAAGAGCTGTAGTTTTTGCGCATTATGATAAAGATAGTATTATTGATGACTACGTTGTTTATTATATAAAAGCTTTGAAGGAGGCAAATTGTGATGTAGTTTTTGTTTCTTGTCAGCAATTGGAGCAATCAGAACTTGCAAAACTAGATGGACTTGCAATTCATTGTATATCCGAAAATCACAATGAATATGATTTTGGTTCTTACAAAAGAGGTTTTTTATACCTAGAACCGAACTTGGAGAAATATGATGAATTAATTTTTGCAAATGATAGTTGTTATGGCCCGCTTTATCCGATTTCAGAAGTTTTTGAAAAAATGGAAAAAGAGGATTGTGATTTTTGGGGAATTACAAAAAATAATTTTGGATACAAAAAGAAAATTGGACATTTATTTGTAAGACGTCCGCATATTCAAAGTTATTTTATTGTTTTTAAGAAAAACATTTTTATTTCAGAAGTTTTTGAAAACTTTGTATCGTCAATAGAACATCAAGAAAATAAAAAATTGATTATTTCAAAATACGAAATTGGATTGACTGAAGTATTGGTAGAGAATGGATTTAGCTTTAAGACATTTATAAATGCATATGAAAATATTAACAACATTGCTATTTTAAAATGGCGTCAAATTATTCAAAAATATCAAATGCCATTTGTAAAAAAATCATTATTTGATTTGAAAAATATTGATGCAACCACTATTGAAAATTATGATAAAGTTTTAACAAAATTTCCTTGTGACTTAATAAAGACACCTAGAAAAATTCAAACAAAAACTCCATATTTTATTAAATTTTTTATTTTTGATACACTTGCAAATTTTCCATTTCCAATAAGAAAATTTTTTGCAATTATTGTAAAAAAGCTATTTCCGTGCGTTATGGATTAGTTTTCGTGTTTTATTTTTTAGTTGTTGTAAACTCCATATTATGTGAGAAAAAATAACAAATAATAAAATTTTAAAATCTTTATTTATTATAAATATTCTAAAATAAGCTTTTATTTGTAAATCATATGGAGTGCTGTCTTTAGTACTTGTTATATAACTTTTTTTATGCAGGCGCCATTTAGTTAATTTTTCCGGAATATAATAAAAATCTCCGAGATATGCAAGTTGAATCCATAACCACCAATCTAATAGACAATCAACAGGAGTGTTAAAATCCAACTTTAATAAGTCGTATCGTTTTGCCATAACAGCCGAAAATGTAAATATCTTATTACTTAAATAAAAATTATAGAATAAATTAGCAGGAGATTTCCTTTTAGAATTTCTCAATCTTGTTTTCTTAAGAGCAGTATTGAAAATATTTGTCCTCTCCATATCTCCAAAAAAATCACAATCATTAAAGACAAGATTTATGTTTTTATTATTCAGAATAACTTGAATTTTCTTGGCGATATAATCAGGAGTTATTAAATCATCACTTTCAAGAAAGATAATCCAATCTCCTGTTGCTCTTTTTATTCCAAGTTCTAATGTTTTTGCCAATCCAAGATTTTGCTTATTTATAAATAACTTAATTCTGTCATCTTGGAAAGACTTGATAACATTAACTGAGTTATCTGTAGAACAATCATCAACAATGATTAATTCCCAATCTTCATATGTTTGATTAAGTACAGATTGAATGGATTCTTTTATGTAATTTTCATAATTATAACTGGCTGTGACTATTGATATTTTCATAAATCAAATAATAACATAAAAAACACCCGATAATTGAAATGTTTTTGTAGTTTAAATATTGACGATTGTTTACATATAATTTTACGAAACGTAACAGGAATATTCAATCTTGGCATGTTTATAATATAATAAAAATGAGGTATTATAACATTGAAACATTCGAAATTAACAGCCCTAATATTTATAGCACTTGTTTTAGGTGTTGTCGTGGGACATTTTGCTCCTGACTTTGCGGTTAAAATGAAACCGTTTGCAGTAATCTTTTTAAGAATGGTAAAAATGATTATTGCTCCATTGTTGTTTGCAACTTTGGTTGTTGGGATTGCAGGCCACGGTGATGCTAAAAGTTTAGGTAAAATTGGGCTTAAAACAATTATCTATTTTGAAATAGTAACAACATTAGCTTTAATGATAGGACTCACTGCCGCAAATATTTTTAAACCGGGAGTTGGGTTTGTGACAAGCAATTCTGTTCATGCAATACACATGCAAGAAGCAGGACTTATGGCTGCAACTCAAGCACATACATCTGTTAGTGAAATGGTTACCAGTATATTTCCAACAAGTATAGTTGATGCTATGGCTCAAGGGAATTTGCTACAAATAGTTGTATTTTCCATCTTTTTTGCCCTTGCTATGGTCGCTGTTGGCAAGTCAGCCAAACCTGTAATTGATGTATTGAATTCAGTTTCTCAAATAATGTTTAAGTTTACTGAGTACGTAATGTATTTTGCGCCATTGGGGATTTTTGGTGCAATTGCATCAACAATTGGTGCGAACGGACTCGCAGTTCTTAAAAGTTATTTTAAGGTGATTGGAGCTATGTATGTGGCTCTTGCAGTATTTGTGCTTATGGTATTGTTTATTGCTTGTAAAATTGTAAAAATTTCTTTGAGGGATTTATTGAGAGCAGTACAGGAACCTGCACTTTTAGCTTTTACAACCGCAAGTTCGGAAGCTGCTTTCCCAAAAGCTATGGAAATTATGGAACGTTTTGGGGTTCCAAAAAATATTGTTGGCTTTGTAATGCCTACCGGGTATACGTTTAATCTTGACGGAAGTACAATTTATCTTGCTATGGGAGTTTTGTTTTCATCCCAAATTGTAGGTATTAATCTTGATATTAATCAACAGGTTATAATAATGTTAGCTTTAATGCTTACAAGTAAAGGTATTGCAGGTGCTCCAAGGGTTGCATTGATAGTTCTTGCGGGAACTTTGGCAAGCTTTAATATTCCTATTTTAGGTGTTGCAATTCTTTTGGGTATTGATCAAATTCTTGATATGGGTAGAACAACTATTAATCTTGTCGGGAATTGTGTTGCAACAGTAGTAATTGCAAGATGGGAAAAAGCTTTTGATTATGAAAAAATGAAAGAATTTGTAAAACAGTCAAAAGAAGAAAGTATTGGACATGACTTACAACAAACACTAGAACAAATAAAAGAAGGATAGAGTATGGGTAACGAAACAAGTACAAAAAAAGAATACAAAGAAACTTTAAATTTGCCTCAAACAACTTTGGCGATGAGAGCAAATGCAACAGTTCGAGAACTTGAAATTCAAAAATTTTGGGCTGAAAACGATATTTATAACAAAATTATAAACAATAGAGATAAAGCAAATAAATTCATTTTGCATGATGGGCCTCCGTATTTGAGTTCCGAAAAAATTCACGTTGGAACTGCTCTTAACAAAATCCTTAAAGATATTTTATTAAAATATAAAGCACAAGCCGGTTTTTATACTCCTTATGTTCCGGGGTATGATGGTCACGGCTTGCCAATTGAAAATAAAGTTGTAAAAAATATTAAAGGTGGTAGAAACGCCGTAACACCTTACGAATTACGTCAAAAATGCCGTGAATATGCTCATAACAGTTTGAAAGGGCAAGAAAGTGAATTCAAACGCCTTGGAGTTCTTGGTGATTGGGAAAATCCTTATTTGACTATTAAACCGGAATTTGAAGCTGAACAAGTCAGGGTTTTTGGTGAGATGTACAAGAAAGGATACATTGAAAAAGGTTTGAAACCGGTATATTGGTGTGCTTCTTGTGAAACAGCTCTTGCTGAAGCAGAAGTTGAATATGCAGATATTACATCAACATCAATTTATGTAAGATTTAAATTTGATGAAGAAAGCACAAATAAACTTCACAGTAAGTTTAGTTTCTTATCTTCAAATCCTTTGTATGCAATAATTTGGACAACAACTCCTTGGACAATTCCTTCTAATATGGCAATCAGTATGCATCCAAAATTTGAATATACTTTCTTTGAATATAAAGGAGATATATACGTAGTTGCTCAAGGTTTGTTGGCAAGTTTCTTAGCTGAAGTTGAATGGGAAGAAAAAGACATAAAAGTCTTAGGTTCTTGTGTTGGAGAAGATTTAGAACTTTTAAAAACTCAGCATCCGCTTGTGGATAGAAAATCCCCGATTATTCTTGGAGAACATGTGACTCTTGATGCCGGTACCGGCTCTGTTCACACTGCTCCGGGTCATGGTCTTGAGGACTATGAAGTTGGATGTAAATATGGTATTGAAGTGTTCTCGCCATTAGACAGCAAAGGTGTTTGGACAGAGGCTGTTAAAGATAAAGATTTGGAAGGAATTCCTTATTACAAAGGAAATTCAATAGTTATTGAAAAACTTCAAAACTGTGGAGCATTGTTGAAAGCTCAGGATATTAACCATAGTTATCCTCATTGTTGGAGATGTAAAAATCCTGTAATTTACAGAGCTACTCCTCAATGGTTTGTTAAAGTAGACAAATTCAGAGATGAAGCTTTGAGCGCTATTAAGGGTGTTAAATGGATTCCGGCAGGTGGAGAAGCAAGAATTTCAAACATGGTTGCAGGTCGTACTGATTGGTGTATTTCTCGTCAAAGAGCTTGGGGGGTTCCAATTCCTGTGTTCTATTGCGAAGATTGCGGAGAAGTTATTGTAACTGATGAAACGGTTGAGAATGTTGCCAAAATATTTGAAAAAGAAAGTTCTGACGCTTGGGTAAAATATTCGGCAAACGAATTATTGCCTGAAGGTTTTAAATGTCCTAAATGCGGAAAAACACATTGTTTCAAAAAAGAAAATGATATTATGGACGTTTGGTTTGATTCCGGTGTAACTTGGCGTGCAGTAGTTGAAAACCGCTCTGATGTTCTGGGGCATACTCCTGTTGAGATGTATTTAGAAGGCTCTGACCAACATAGAGGTTGGTTCCAATCTTCTCTTTTAACCAGTGTTGCAGTTCAAGGAAAAGCTCCTTACAAATCAGTTTTAACACACGGGTTTGTATTTGGTGAAGATGGACGAAAAATGTCAAAATCATTAGGCAACTACATAAGACCGGATGAAATTATCAAAACTTATGGGGCTGATATCTTGAGATTATGGGCAGCTTCTGTTGATTATAGAAACGATACAAAAATTGGGAACAATATTATCAAACAGTTAGCTGAAATATTTAAGAAAACAAGAAATACTTCAAGATTTTTACTTGGAAATTTGTTTGATTTTGACCCTAAAACTGATTATGTTAAATATGATGATTTAAAAGCTATTGACAAATTTGCTCTACATAAATTAAATCAACTTATTGTAAACGTAACAGAAGCTTTTGATAATTATGAATTCTACAAATACTTCCAACAGCTTCAAAATTTTGCGGCAGTTGATTTGAGTTCGTTCTATCTTGATATTGTAAAGGATAGATTGTATACAGCAGGTAAAGACTCACTTTCTCGTCATGCATGCCAAACTGTATTATATGAAACATTACAAACTTTAGTAAGAATGTTAGTTCCTGTAATGCCACACCAAGCAGAAGATATTTGGATGAGTGTTCCGGAATGTCAAAGAGGTGGGTTGGAAAGTATTTTACTTTCTGATTGGTGTAAACCAAAACCGGAATGGAATAACGAACAACTTGAAAATGATTTTTCTCAAATTTTAAAAGCTCGTGAAGTTGTTACAAGAGCAATTGAACCTCTTAGGGCTGATAAAAAAGTTGGAAGTTCTCTAGAGGTTGCAGTATTTATTAAATCAGATAATGCGGATATATTGAAAGTGAATGAAAGTGAACTTTGTAATATATTTATTACATCGCAAGCTTACGTTACAAATGAAAAACCTGAAAATGTGTTAAATGAACATTCAGAAGAAGGTTATACCGTTTGGGTAACAAAAGCTGAAGGTGAAAAATGTGCACGTTGCTGGAAATACAGGAAGTTAAATTCAGATGGTATTTGTGAAGAATGTGCAGAAGCTATTAAATAATTAGCAGATAAAAAATATTAATGTCCCTTTTCAATATTAATTGAGGAGGGATATTTTTTTATAAAAAATAAGTTAACAAAATAATAAAAAAAGAAGATGTTTTCAATTTTGAAAACATCTTCTCCTGTATATTTTATATCAGCTTACGCTTTAGCAGCTCCTGATTTTTCAATAATTTCTTTTTCAACATTAGCAGGAACTTGTTCGTAATTATGGAATTCCATAGAGAATGTTCCACGGCCTTGAGTATTTGATCTCAAGTCTGTAGCGTAACCGAACATGTTAGCTAATGGAACTAATGCTCTAACAATTACGTTACCTGTGTTGCCTTGAGGTTCTTGACCTTCAACACGTCCACGGCGTCTTGAAATATCACCAATAATTGTTCCGGTAAATTCATCAGGAATTTCGATTTCAACCTTCATCATTGGTTCAAGGATACAAGGTTGAGCTTTACGGCAACCATCTTTGATAGCCATAGAACCGGCAATTTTAAATGCCATTTCTGATGAGTCAACTTCGTGATAAGATCCGTCATAAAGTTCAACTTTAACATCAATCATTGGGAATCCTGCTAAAATACCGCCTTCAAGAGCTTCTTCCATACCTTTTCTTGCAGGTTCAATGTATTCTTTAGGAATAGCACCACCAACGATTTTGTTTTCAAATACAAATCCTGCATTTTCTTCAGCCGGAGAAATTCTAATTTTAACGTGACCATATTGACCTTTACCACCTGATTGACGGATGAATTTAGAATCTTGGTCAGCGTTGCCGCGAATTGTTTCTCTGTATGCAACTTGAGGTTTACCAATGTTTGCTTCAACTTTGAATTCTCTCATCATACGGTCTACAATGATGTCAAGGTGAAGTTCGCCCATACCTGAAATGATTGTTTGACCTGTTTCTGTATCAGATTTAACTCTGAATGAAGGATCTTCTTCTGCAAGTTTTTGAAGTGCAATACCCATTTTATCTTGGTCTGCTTTTGTTTTTGGTTCAATTGCAACTGAAATAACCGGTTCAGGGAATGTCATTTTTTCCAAGATAATTGGAGCTTTTTCGTCACACAAAGTATCACCGGTTGTTGTATCTTTCAAACCAACAGCTGCGCAGATATCACCTGCGTAAACTTCTTGTTCTTCAATACGTTGGTCAGCATACATACGAACCAATCTTGCGATACGTTCTTTTTTGCCGTTTGTAGCATTAAGAACATAAGAACCTGCAGTGATTACACCTGAGTAAACTCTCAAGAAAGTTAAACGACCTACATAAGGGTCAGTCATAACTTTAAATGCTAAAGCTGAGAATGGTTCTGTATCAGAAGAATGTCTTTCTGTTTTTGTTCCATCTTCAAGTTCACCTTCGATAGCTTTTACATCAACAGGTGATGGCATATAGTCAACAACTGCATTTAATAATAGTTGAACACCTTTGTTTTTGAAAGCAGTACCGCAAGTTACAGGAACGATTTTGTTTTCGCAAACAGCTTTTCTCAAAACAGCTTTCAATTCGTCAACTGTAATTGAAGCAGGATCTTCAAAATATTTTTCCATCAAAGCATCATCTTCGGAAGCGATAGCTTCAACCATAGCATCGTGATATTCTTGAGCTTTTTCTAACATATCAGCAGGAATATCTTCTTCTTTAATATCTGTTCCTAAGTCATTAGTATAAATTTCAGCTTTCATTGTCATCAAGTCAATAAGACCGTTGAATTTATCTTCAGCACCGATAGGTAATTGGATAGGTACAGCATTTGCGCCCAATCTTGTTTTAATTTGGTCAACTACTCTGTAGAAATCAGCACCTGTTCTATCCATTTTGTTTACGAATACCATACGAGGAACTTCGTATCTGTTAGCTTGACGCCATACGGTTTCTGATTGAGATTGAACACCACCTACCGCACAGAATACAGCAACAACACCGTCTAATACACGTAGAGAACGTTCAACTTCGATTGTAAAGTCAACGTGCCCCGGGGTATCAATGATGTTGATTTGGTGGCCTTTCCAAGAAGCTGTTACAGCTGCAGATTGGATAGTAATACCACGTTCTTTTTCTTGTTCCATGAAGTCAGTTACAGCTGCACCATCGTGAGTTTCACCGATTTTATGAGTTTTACCTGTGTAAAACAAAATACGTTCAGTTGTAGTGGTTTTGCCGGCATCAATGTGAGCAGCAATACCAATGTTTCTGATTTTTTCTAATGGAGTTTGTCTTGCCATTTTTGTTTTTCCTTTTTTATATTGTGTACATCGCTATTATGAATTTTTTTAGCTTCACTAAAATTATCACATGAACATAGTTTTTTGTAAATAATTTAGGGAGCGAGGTTAAGTAATGTTCATATTTATTGGAAAGTCAGTGAAAAATATTAATTTGTGAGTGGAATTTACTGCTTGAGTTTATTGAAAACATGCTATTAACGCCTTAGTTATTGTAGTGGTCTTTGCCCTGTTATTTTCTGCTATTTACCTTTAATCTTCACTTTTTTGATTTTTGCCGTATAATACAGTTATGAATACGTTGGAAAAAGATTTAAAAACAAATGAAATAGTAAAAAGTACTAACTTGCAACATATTGCAATAATTATGGACGGCAATCGCAGGTGGGCGAAAGAGAAAAATTTGCCATCCGCGATGGGACACAAAAAAGGTGTAGATGCCCTAAAGGCAACACTTCGTGCTTGCAAAGATTTTGGTATAAAATATTTGACGGTATATGCATTTTCAACAGAAAATTGGAACAGAAAAAAGGAAGAAGTTGATTTTTTGATGGAATTGTTGGCAATTACTCTCACAAATGAACTTGCAGAGATGCATTCAGAAGGAGTTGTAATCAGCTTTATAGGTGACATTAAAAAATTAAGTCCTAAGCTTCAAAAAATTCTTAATAATTCTGTGGAAACAACAAAAAATAATACGGGGGTTCATCTCCAAATTGCGTTTAATTATGGAGCAAGAGATGAAATTCTTCATGCTGTAAAAAATATTGTTGCTCAGGGAATTAATCCTGAAGATATTACAGAAGATACTATATCTCAGAATCTTTATACGAATGGAATTCCTGATCCTGATTTGCTAATTAGAACAGGTGGAGAGAAAAGAGTTTCAAACTATTTGTTGTGGCAAATTGCGTATTCTGAAATTCTTGTAACAAAGCAGTATTGGCCGGAATTTGATAAAAATTCTTTGGCAAGTGCAGTTGAAGAATTTCATAATAGACAGAGAAGGTTTGGAAAATAGGGAGTAGCAAATGATTAAACTCGTATTTGCAACATCTAATCCACACAAATTACAGGAAATAAAAGATATTGCGGGAAATACTGATATCGAATTTTTGTTGCCGCCAAGCGAATTTAATCCAATTGAAGATGGAACAACTTTTGAGGAAAATTCATATATTAAAGCTAAAGAAGCTGCTAAATTAAGCGGAATTGTTGCATTAGCAGACGATTCAGGTTTGTGTGTTGAAGCATTGGGCGGTGCTCCGGGAATTTATTCTGCAAGATATGCTGATACTCCGCGGGCTCGAATTGAGAAGCTTTTAAATGCTATGAATGGAAAAGACAATAGAAAAGCGAAATTTGTTTGTGCTATGAGTCTTGTAAATCCAAAGGGTGAAATTGTTTTTCAAACACGAGGAGAATGTTGCGGAAATATTGCGCTAAAACAAGCAGGTACAAACGGATTTGGTTATGATCCAATATTTCTTATAGATGATGGGAATATAACAATGGCAGAACTGTCAGAAAAAGAGAAAAATAATATTTCCCACAGAGGTCAAGCATTGAGGAATGTTTTGGAGTTTTTGAAAGTGTAATTATACCCCTCTCTGAAATTTCTAAGTTCTTTTCAATCACTAAGAAATTTCTTCTGTCTTGGATTTGCTCCACGCTCACAGAGTTCCGCAAAAGTAACACAGTTACAATTTGCTCCATCTGCTCGCTATCCGGACTCGTTACACTCCGTCCGTCCGCAAATCCGCTCTCCCCGATGGGGCGAAGGATGTTTATATATTCATTTCTATAAACTCTAACACGTTTTCGATTTTATTTAATTCGTTATTATAAATTCTTACAATTTTATATCCTAAACTTTTTAAATATTTATCTCTTAATTTATCATGTTGAGTTTGTTCTTCTTCAAGGTGTCCAGAGCCATCTAATTCAATTATTAATCTTTTTTCTTTGCGTAAAAAATCAACTATATAATTTCCTATCGGAACTTGTCGACAAAATTTTAAATTTTTAAATCCTCTATTTTTTAATCTAAACCATAACTTATTTTCAAATTCTGTCATATTTTGTCTTAAATTTTTTGCATAAGAAAGCGATTTTTCTGTATAGTTATGTTTCTTGTTCATACTATTATTATACCACAATTTCCCTTCGCCCCATCGGGGAGAGGGTGCCTGTAAGGCGGGTGAGGGGTGTGTATTATTCGCTCAAATATCAACAACTCCTTAACCAAATGTTTTGAATGAATTTTGTACGTTTTTGTCAACTACGTTTTTAACTGATTCATATTCTGTTTGTAGTGCAGAATGTTCTGTATCAAGTTTTTTTAATTCTAAATCAAGTTTTTTATCTTGGTTTTCTAAATCAGCCATATCTTGATTATATTTTGATTCGGCTTTAGCAATTGCGCGTTCGTCAGAAACTTCTTGAATACAATTATCTTCTGATATTGTGGTTGTTTTGAAAGATTTTGATGTTGTTGAATAATATTCCAAACGTAAAGAGCCGTCTCTTAATGCTGCTTCGAATACTGTATTATCCTTTAATGGTGATTTTTGAACATTTCCGGCAGTACCTGTGCCAACAGATGCATATTTGTAATGTTCAGGATCGTTAACAGCATCAGCAGGAGTTTCAGAGTAAGTAAAATATCCGCTTGATTGCATTTTTGAAAAAATATTTTTGTAATAATTCAACATAGCTTTGTTATCACTATTTGCGGCAGATTTCAAAGAAGCATCATTATTCATTTGGTATGTAACGTGATATCTGTTTTTATCTTTTGCATCTTTACCTTCATTAGTTCTCAAATAAGCTTCTGTGATAGACATAGCATAGTCAAATAATTCTTTTTGTTCATCGGTTGTGCCTTCATAGTTTATAGGGTCATAAACCAGTTTGTCAGCATCGTTAGCTTTGTCTAAGACATTTCCATTAGCATCAACTGGTTGTCCTGCTTCGTTTGTTCTTAAATATCCTGCATAACCGCGTCCGATAGCGTAATCGTTATTGTTGGTAGTATCACCGCCTTCAGCAATAGTTTCTGTCCAACTAAAACCAAAATCGTGTTCGTTATCACCAATGTTTATACCTACTGTTGCAAAATATTTATCCCACGCTTCATGGATTTTTTGTTCTGCAGCAGCTTGTTCTTCTGTTCTTTTAGTTGTGTCATTTCCATAAGTTTTTTGTACGGTAATGTCTGACTGAGAATAACCTAAATTAGCTAAAAATTGGTTATAGTCTCCTCCTGCTTTAGCGTATTTGTCTGCAAGCGTTTTTGTAACTAAAACTTTTCCTTTTGTATCAGTAACAACATATTGTTTAGTATTTGCAGCCATTTCATGGCCTGTCATTGTGTTGTAAGAGATATCCGTATATGTTGCTTCAGAACCGTTAAAACCTGTTAACACTGTTAATTTGGTTGTGTTAAGAGCTTCATTATATTCATTTGTAATTTGTTGTGTTTGGTCTGCTAAACGTTGTTTTGAATAGGAAATACTTTGACCGCTATTTTCATTATTGGTCAATCTTGCTGTTATGCTTAATAGTCTAGCTTGAGATGCTGCCATTCCCATAATAGATTTTCCTTTCCAAATTGTACAATTACTGTTACGGCACAATAAGGAAAAATCTTTAAAGAATGTTAATAATTTGTAACAAAAAAATGGGTAAAAAAAAGACCGGCGTGAAAAGATATTTCCGGTCTACAAAAAGATTCGATTTTTGTTTAGTTGCCTCATTTGCTAAAATGTGCTAAATGAAGAACTTATGTGAGATTATTACCCCACTTCGAAATTAAAGATTTCGGTCCTCCCGCAAGGGGTGGACATTTTTTATTATTTGCTATACAATACTGCTCTTGCAGCTGGTGAATTCGGTCTAATTGTTGAATCGTAAAAAACTACTGGATATACATCTGTAGGATTTTTGATTTTACAATCTGTGTCGCTTGAGCCTTCATCGCATTTTACAATTTTATTAGGAGCTTTTATTCCGTTAACGTCAATAAAACCTCGACAGCCGGTACCTGTAATCGGGTCATTCCCCTCAGGTCCTCTAGTACAGCCTGCAGAATTTTTGGGGAATGAAAACATTATGCCGTCATTAAAAAACAGTGTTGTGTTTTCCGCTGACATTGTAATGGCTTCCCCTGCTCCTGCATCTGCAGTATGAGTTGGTGCATAAGGGCTTCCTTTAGCGTCTTTAATGTTAGTAGCACCAGATTCAGTTCTAACAACGTTCATTCTGCTAGAAAGCATTTTCTCAACTTTATAAGTATCACCTGTACCTGTAGCATCTGCAAAGTTCCATTCATCTAGTGCAACGTTCAAAGTTACAGCTTGAGAAATAGCAGACAAAGCCTTTTTGTAAGCTGTTTTGTATTGTGCGCCTTGAGTTGAGTTCATCAATGTAGGCATTGTCATAGCTGCAACAACACCAATAATACCTAAAGTAATCAAAACTTCCGCCAAGGTAAATCCAACTCTCTTGTTTGATAATTTCATAATCATTTCCACCTTTCTTGATTGTATACATGTATATTATACGATATTTATATCAATTTGTCAATATTATTGATATAAATATCATTTTATCATTCTAAAATTGTCTATATATTTTAATTAGGGTATGAGATGAAATTAGATAAAGAGATTATTGGTAAAAAAATTCGACAAATACGCATTGAAAAAGGGTTTTCGCAGGAAAAACTGTCTGAAGAAATAGACATTTCTCCTCGTCACATGTGTACGATTGAAAATGGAAATTCCCTTCCATCTTTAGAAACATTTGTTAAGATTGCCCAAATTCTTGATATAGATATCAATGATTTTTTTAATCTAACTCCAATGAATAATG
Organism: uncultured Candidatus Melainabacteria bacterium; assembly: GCA_934718275.1. Taxonomy (GTDB): domain Bacteria; phylum Cyanobacteriota; class Vampirovibrionia; order Gastranaerophilales; family Gastranaerophilaceae; genus Stercorousia. Next base: position 261,443 of record CAKUZD010000004.1, read on the forward strand.
ATAAATTAAGGATTGAAATATATGAAATGATACAAACTTCATCTATTTCGGAACTTCATCTTATAAAAGATTTGATTTTGGCTGTGAAAAATAATAGATAGCCATACTGTTTTATAAATATTTTCTTCCCCAATCGTCTGATTTGGTCTTAATTTAGTTGACATCAAATTTCGTTAATTATACAATTGTTGTAAAAACAACAGAATACTGATTTAAGCAGACAGGGAGAGTAAATGAAAAAAAATATTATAATATTTTTGTCACTAATTGTTGTGGCAATTTTGGGAAGATATGGCTTTTCTCAATATATTAACATTATGCAGGGAAAGTCTATGAAAAATAGACCGCTTCCAAATGTTACGGTACAAGAAATTGAAACAAAGAATGTAATAAGAAGCTTTGATGCTCCGGGGCGTGTGGTATCAAAATACAGAGTTGATGTAATGGCGCGTATTTCCGGATATCTTTTAAAAAGTTATTTTAAAGAAGGAGATTATGTTAAAGCAGGACAAATTTTATTCCAAATAGAGCCTACAGAATACTCAAATGCGTCTAATGTTGCTGCTGCAAATGTAAAAAACCTAAAAGCTCAACTTGTATATGCAGAAAAACAACTTGCTCGTGCTGCAGAACTTGTGAAAAAGGATTATATTGCAAAAGCACAGTATGATCAACTTTTGTCACAAAGAGATGCTTTAAAAGCTCAATTGTCCTCGGCACAAGCTTCGCTAAACGATGCTAACAGAAATCTTGGTTATACTCATGTAAAATCTCCTGTTAACGGCAAAGTCGGAATTATTAATGTTACGGTTGGAAACTATGTCTCTCCAACATCGGGAGCTTTAACAACCATAAATAGTACAAATCCTATTTATGTAACTTTTCCTATAGATTCAAATGATTTTCAAGAACTTGCGAATGCTGATAAATCAAATAATATTAACAGAAAAGTTGAGCTTATTATGAATAACGGAAGCAGGTATGCAACAACAGGTGTTCAAGATTTTCAAGATAACAAGGTTGACCAAGCAACAGGTACGGTAACAATGAGGGCAACTTTTGCAAATCCAAATAATGAACTAATTCATGGAGAGTTTGTGACAGTTAAATTATATTCAAATAATCCTGTGTCAGTTCCGGTTGCACCTGTAACTGCGGTTTTAGAAAATCAAGCAGGTAAATACGTTTACAAGCTTGATGAAAATAATATTCCACAACTTGTATATGTTAAAACAGGCGAACAAAATGGAAATAATTGGATTATTAAAGAAGGTTTGAAAAAAGGAGACAAAATTGTGACCGAAGGTCTACAAAAAGTTGTTCCCGGAAAACCTGTAAAAATAGTTACTGAAGAAGAAATGAAGAAGCTTAAATCTGAACAAATAACAGTAAATAAAAATAAATAAATCTATTTATTTTAGATTTAATTTCAAGGAACTATTTTCTTACATATCTATTAATTTATTTAATTTAAATGACAAGGATTACTAATGCCAAACGATAAACAAAATGAACAAAATCAAGGAAATTTATTTATAAAACGACCAAAGCTTGCAATTGTAATTTCTCTTGCGATTATGATTGCCGGAGCTTTAATGATGTTAATGCTTCCTTTGGAAGAATACCCTTCAATTACTCCTCCGCAAGTAGTTGTTACCGCAACTTATGCCGGTGCAAGTTCAGATGTGGTTGAAGATACTATTGCAGCTCCTGTTGAAGCGCAGTTGAATGGTGTTCAGGATATGATTTATATGTCCTCAACTTCTCAAAATGGTCAATACCAATTAACATTGTATTTTAATATTGGCTCTGACCCTGATATGGCGGTTGTAAATGTTCAAAACCAACTTCAATTGGTTACTCCGAGGTTGCCGGAAGAAGTGCGGCGTTATGGTTTGTCTGTTAAAAAATCAACCGGTGGTCCCGGGTTGATGATGATTTCAGTAAACTCTCCAACTCATACTTATGATTCTCTTTATATTGCAAACTATGCTTCTATATATATTAAAGATGAACTTGCTCGTATTAAAGGTGTTGGTAAAGTTTCCGTATTTGGTTCTTCGGATTATTCAATGAGGATTTGGCTAGATGCTGCTAAGATGGCAAATCTTGGAGTTTCAGTTTCAGAAGTCAGTACCGCAATTCAGTCTCAAAACACTCAAGTTCCTGCAGGTGACTTAGGTGTTGAACCAATGAAAAATAAGCAAATGATTAAGCTTACAATGCGTACAAAAGGTCGTTTGAAAGATGTTTCCGAGTTCGAAAATATTATTGTTCGTTCTAAAGCTGACGGCTCTCAAATTAAATTAAAAGATATTGCAAGAGTTGAATTGGGTGCTGAAAGTTATTCGTTCTTTTCTCGTATAGGAGGAAAAGATTCTGCTATTATTTCTATAAGCCAATTGCCGGAAGCTAATGCAATTGATTTATCTAATAAAATTACTAAAAAAATGGAAGAACTAAGCAAGGGATTTCCGCAAGGTATTGAGTATAAAATTCAACGTGATGAAACAGAATTTGTTAGGGAATCTATTAACGAGGTTATAAGCGCTATCGGACTTGCTATTTTGCTTGTTGGAATTGTTACTTATATGTTTTTGGGAAGTGGCAGAGCTGCATTAATCCCGTTTTGCGCAATCCCTGTTTCTTTAATCGGTGTATTTATATTTATGAATATACTTGGATTTTCAATAAACCTATTAATTCTGTTCGGTTTGGTATTGGCAGTCGGGTTGGTTGTTGATGATGCGATTGTTGTACTTGAGAACACACAAAGACACATTCAGGAGGGCAAATCTCCGGTTGATGCAACAGAAGTTACGATGAAAGAGGTATTTGGAGCTGTGCTTGCAACATCATTAGTTTTGATGGCAGTATTTGTTCCCGTATCTTTTATGTCAGGGATTACAGGACAAATGTTCAGACAGTTTGCGCTTTGTATCGCATCTTCAATCGGCTTATCAACTCTTGTAGCTTTAACCCTTGCTCCTGCACTATGTGCAATGATTTTGAAATCAGGAGAAGAAAAAGCTGACTTTGAGTTTATACAAAAATTTGATGATTGGTTTAGTGGGATAAGAGATAATTACTTAAACGGAGTAAAAATATTTATAAATTCCCCAAAACTTACATTATCATTATTAGCCGGAATTGTAATTTTTACATCTTTAATGTTTTGGTTAATTCCAAAAGGATTTTTACCTCAGGAAGATAAAGGAGCTGTTTTTGCACAAATTCAATTGCCTGACGGGTCTTCTGCATCAAGAACAAATATTGTTGCAAATGAGGTAGAAGAAAGAATTTTAAAAATTCCGGGCGTAGAAAATACAATTACACTTGTAGGTTTTTCGGGTGAAAATACTGCATTAATCGTTGCAGAACTTTCGAATTGGTCAAAACGTAAATCCAAAGACCTTTCAATGCAAAGTATTTTGGGAAAAATTAAAAAGGAATTTGCAAATTATCCGTCAGCAACAATTGCATCATTCTCACCACCTTCAATTTCCGGTCTTGGTATGTTCGGAGGTTTTGAATACCAATTGTTAGATAAGGGGGACAGAACTCCTCAAGAACTTTATGAAGAAGCTCAAAAAATTATTGAAGCAGGAAACAAAAATTCCGCTTTTCAAATGGTATATACTTCATTTACGGCAAACCTTCCTCAATTAATGATTAAGGTTGATGAAAATAAAGCACTTGCGCAAGGTGTTAATATTTCAGAAATTTATAATGCTTTATCAGGTTATTTTGGAAAGTCTTACGTAAACGACTTTAATAAGTATGGTCGTGTTTATCGTGTGTATTTACAGGCTGATTCTGAGTATAGAGAGAGACCAAGTGATATTGATAAGATATACGTAAAAAATAACTCCGGTACAATGGTGCCTTTATCAGCTGTTGTAAATGTTTCTAATATCGTTGGACCTTATAGTTTGACGAGATTTAATATGTATCCTGCGATTACAATAAATGGACAAGCTAGAAGTGGTGTAAGTTCAGGACAAGCTATGACGGCTATGGAACAACTTTCTGATGAAATTCTTCCGAAAGATATGGGATTTGCTTGGTCCGGAAGCTCTTTACAAGAAAAAGAGTCTTCAGGACAAATTCTTCCAATCCTTGTAATGTCAATAGTTTTTATATACTTGTTTTTGGTTGGGTTATATGAAAGTTGGATGTTGCCGGTTGCGGTATTGTTAATTTCACCGGTAGCCCTTGTTGGAGCTTTGTTCTCGCAATATGTTGCAGGATATTCGCTTGATTTGTATTCTCAAATTGGACTTGTTATGTTAATAGGTTTGTCTACAAAACAGGCAATTTTAATTATTGAATTTGCGAAAGACGCACATCAAAACGGAATGAGCATTAAAGACGCCGCTATGCAAGCTGCAAAATTAAGATTTAGAGCTGTTATGATGACCAATATTGCATTTATTTTAGGCCTTTTACCTCTTGTTTTTGCCAAAGGTGCAGGTGCTGCAAGTAGGAATTCTGTTGGTATGACGGTATTTGGAGGAATGATTGCGGTTGCATTTATTGGAACTTTTTTGGTTCCTGCATTTTTTGTTCTTATTGAAGAATTAAAGGTTTATACAGCTCATAAAATTAGAGAATTACAACAAAAAAAGGATAATAATAAATAATGTTAAAAAAACTATTATTACTTAGCATAATTATTGGTATGACTACTACAAACGGATTTTGTGCCGACATTGGAAACAAAGTTAACGAAAATGAATACCCTACTGCCGACAAAGTTTTACCTGCAAAACCGATACAACCTGATTTCGTAATAGAGGGTTCTGTCGAAAAAAATATTGATATGACACTTGATAAATGTATAGAGTTGGCTTTAGGCAATAACCCACAAATCAATGCAGCCTTCCATGACATTTTAGCATCAGACGCTAGAATTAAGCAAGTTTGGGCAAACTATTTCCCGCAATTAAGTTGGCAAACAGGCTATACAAAGATTAAGCAATTACAATTGTCTGACGCATTGGGGAAAAATTTGACATTTAACTATTATATTTTAGGTCAAGTTACGCTTCAACAAATGCTTTACGATTTCGGTGTTACGCAAAATCAAGCTACAATCAAACGCTTGGATTACGAAGCATATAAAACAACCCTCAGCGCAACAATTAATGACGTGATTTATCAAACCAAAGATGCTTATTTTAATCTGCTTTTTGCATTTGAAAATAGGCGAGTTGCAGAGGATACGGTAAAAAAATTCGAAATGTTCTATAATCAAGCAAAGGCATTTTATGAAATTGGCATGAATCCGAAAGTTGATGTTACTATTGCAGAAGTTAACTTGAGTAATGCAAAATTACAACTTATACAAGCAGATAATGCAGTAAATCTTGCGGTAGCAAAATTGAATAATGTAATGGGAGTTCCATTTATTGATAAGTATAATGTTCAAGAACGCTTGAAGTACCAACCTGTAGATGTTTCTTTTAATCAGTCAGTTGAAATTGCACGAAATGCAAGGCCGGAGCTAAAACTTGCAGAAATTAAAGTCGAAGGTGCAAACCAAACTTTAAAATTGGTAAAAAAATCTTATTTCCCAACACTTTCTATAGAAGGGCAGTATCAACGAGGTGGTAAAAGTTGGAATTCTAATTATGGTTACAACGTAGGCGGATATTTGAACTTCCCAACTATTAACGGAATGCTTATTAAAAATGAAATTAAAGAAGCAAGGTATTTATATGATAAGGAAATTGCAAACGCAAAAAATACTCAAAATACTATATATTTAGAAATTCAAAATGCATATTTAACTCTTGAAGAAAAGAAAAATCAAATGCCTGTTGCAATCCTTGGTGTAAAACAAGCTAAAGAAAACTATGAACTTTCTTATGGAAGATACAGAGTTGGAGAAGCAAGTCCGACAGAATTGAAAGATGCGCAAATAAATTATCAACAAGCCCAATTAACTTATTATAATGCTTTATATCAATATAATTCTTCAAAAGCTGCGTTAGAAAAAGCAATTGGTAAAAATCTTACAAATGAATCCCCTGATATTGTTGAACTTGGTAAATAAGTATAAATAGAGATTTATATAAAAGCGCCACTTACAGAATTTGTTAAAATGTTTTGATAATCTGTAAATAGCGCTAATATAATAGTTGTTTCCGGTTCGCAGGTGACGTTCCTAAACTTTTCCTAACCCAATTTGGCGGGTTAAGCGGCACGCTTTCTACGAAGTCGTTAGCTTTTTTAATTTGTACCAACTCCTAAAAGGTTGGGTTAAGCGGCACGCTTTCTACGAAGTCGTTAGCTTTTTAATTTGTACCAACTCCTAAAAGGTCGGGTTAAGCGGCACGCTTATTTGCAACCAAGTGGAAGTGATATGTCTTTAGATTGTTTGAACTCAATTACTGCTTGAGCTGCTGCAAGACGGGCTTGAGGTACTCTGAAAGGAGAGCAAGATACGTAGTTCAAGCCAATTCTGTGGCAGAATTTAACTGATGCCGGATCGCCACCGTGTTCTCCACAAATTCCACGTTTTAGGTGAGGACGAACTTTCAGAGCTTTTTCAAGAGCTATTTTCATTAATTGTCCTACACCTTCTTGGTCAAGTGTAGAGAATGGGTTTGCCGGAAGGATTTTTTGTTCTACATAATTTTGTAAGAATTTACCTTCGGCATCATCTCTAGAGTAGCCGAATGTCATTTGAGTCAAGTCATTTGTTCCGAATGAGAAAAATTCTGCGTATTCTGCAATTTGGTCTGCTGTAAGCGCTGCACGAGGTATTTCTATCATTGTACCAAACATATAGTCAACTCTAACGCCCTTTTCATTCATAACTTCATTTGCTACGCGTTCAAGAACTCCTTTTACTGTTTTTAGTTCATTTACGTGTCCGACAAGTGGAATCATTATTTCAGGCTTAACATCTAAGCCTTCTTTTTTCAAATCACAAGCTGCGTAGAATATTGCTCGAACTTGCATCTCGTTAATTTCAGGATAAGTTAAACCGAGACGACAACCTCTCAAACCCATCATAGGGTTAGATTCAGACATTGATTCTACAATATTTAACAGCTTTTCGTCTTCTGTAAAATCTTCACCCTTAGCTTTTTTAGTTGCAACTTTAGCAATTAATTCTTCTTTGTCAGGTAAAAATTCGTGTAGAGGAGGATCAAGCAATCTGATTGTCATTGATTTTTCGCCAAGAGCTTTGAACATAGCGTAAAAATCGCTGTATTGCATAGGTAATAAGTGTTCAAGGGCTTCTTTTCGAGCCTCAGGAGTTCCTGCAATAATCATTTTTTGAACCCAAGGTAGTCTTTCCGGATCCATAAACATGTGTTCTGTTCTGCAAAGTCCAACGCCTTCTGCACCTAGTTCTAGAGCTTTTGCAACATCTGCCGGAGTATCAGCATTTGCTCGAACCCCAAGAAGTTTTATTTCGTCAACCCAAGTAAATAATTTCTTAAAATTATCATCCATAGTTGGAGGAACCAAGTGTATTGCTCCTTCCATAACTTCTCCAGTACCGCCATCAAGTGATATAATGTCGTTTTTATGATAAACAGTTCCGTCACCTGCTGTTAAAGTTTCATTTTTAAGGTCAATAGAAAGGTCCTCACAACCGGCAACACAAGGTTTTCCCATTCCTTTTGCAACAACTGCTGCGTGAGAAGTCATTCCGCCACGAAGTGTTAAAACACCTTGAGATTCAATCATTCCGTGAATGTCATCAGGACAAGTTTCGATTCTGACTAAAATTATTTTTTCTCCGGCTTTCCCTCGAGCTGCAGCTTCTTCTGTGTCAAATACAATTTTACCTACTGCTGCCCCCGGGGAAGCTGCAAGACCTTTGGCAATTTTGTGAGCTTCTTTTTTAGCTTTTGTATCAAAATCAGGTAGCAATACTTGGTAAAGTTGGTTTGCGTCAACAAGTTCTACTGCTCTTTCTTTGTTGATAATGCCTTCTTCACACATTTCAACCGCAATTCTAACGGAAGCTTTTGCAGTCCTTTTTCCGTTTCGGGTTTGTAAAATCCACAATTTGCCTCTTTCTATTGTGAATTCCATATCTTGAACATCTTTATATCCTTTTTCCAATTTTTTGGCGATGTCAACGTATTGTTTGTAAAGTTCCGGCATTTCGTTTTCAAGTTCTGCAATCGGTTTAGGGGTTCTTATCCCGGCAACAACATCTTCTCCCTGAGCATTTGTTAAATATTCACCATAGAATTTGTTTTCACCGGTAGAAGGGTTTCTTGTGAATGAAACACCTGTAGCGCAGTCATCACCCATATTTCCAAATACCATTGTTTGTACATTTACGGCTGTTCCGTAATTGTGGTCAATTTTGTAGTGTTCTCTGTATGCAACTGCACGTGGAATGTTCCAAGAACGGAAAACTGCTTCAATAGATTCTTCTAATTGAATATATGGGTCTTGAGGGAACTCTTTGCCTGTTTCATTTTTAATTAATTCTTTATAAGGTTCAATTAAAGATTTCCAATCGTCAGCATTTAAGTCAGTGTCAGATTTATAACCTTTTTCTTCTTTTATTTTGTCTAAGTAGTCCTCAAACTTTTGTCTGTCAATTTCCCATGCAACAGAACCAAACATTGTTAAAAATCTTCTGTAAGAGTCATAACAAAATCTAGGATTTTTAGTTAGGTTAATCATTCCTTCAACTGTTTGATCGTTTAAACCAAGGTTTAGAATTGTTTCCATCATTCCAGGCATTGAAAGTCTTGCGCCGGAACGAACAGAAACCAAAAGGGGATTTTCTGCATCTCCAAATTTTTTACCGGCTTGTTTTTCGATTGTATGAAGTGCTTCTTTTACTTCATCCATAAGTCCTGCGGGCATCTTGTTACTGTGGTTGATATAATCCATACAGGTTTCTGTTGTAATTGTTAAACCTGGAGGAACTGGGAGTCCTAAATTTGTCATTTCAGCAAGGTTTGCACCTTTACCACCCAAAAGGTTTCGCATGTCTGCATTACCTTCTTTGAATAACCATACACGTTTTGCGCTCATGTTATGTCTCCTTTCATATTCATATAATAAACACTTTTAATGAATTTACTATATCACAAAATACAAAAATAGTATTAATAAATTTGATAAATTTACCATAAAAATTTTACTAAAAAACAACCTTCTTTATTAAATCAGAAGGTTGTAATATATTTTATAAAAATCAGTTCTTATAAAGAGTTTTTAAAATAGTCACAAATTAACGTTTTCTTTCGTGGTACAAGATTAATTATTCTTTGCACAAATGTGTTTTTTTGTGAGTTTTCAAGTTCCTTTTTTAGGATAGCCTTTTCTAAGACGACTTTATTATACAAGTCGGAGCATACTGAACTTTTGTCAATATGTTCTTGTAATTTTGCCAATTGAATTTCTTTTTCTCTAATGGATTTGATTAGTTCGTTTTTCACTTTGTAAAGACCTCTTGAACTGTACTCTATTAGAATAAGACTAATTCATTTTTTTTAAATCAGCTTTTTAGTTGATTTAAACTTTTGTAGTTAATAAATCATACTCATAACCGATTTTTAGTGCCTCAATATTTAATGGCAATAAGTTTTTTCTATGTGGCGGAATTACATTATCCAAAGCTTTGTTCAGTGTTTCTAAAGAAGTTAACTTGCTTACTTTGGCAACAATTCCTAATGCAAGAATATTTGCCATTTTTACGTTTCCGATTTTTTCATCCGCAAGTTTTGTGATTGGAACAAATACATAATTAATATCTGTTCTAGGTTTATTTTCTTGTACAAGTGTTGAATTTGCTATCATCCAACCACCTTTTTTTATTTTAGGTAAAAATCTGTCAAAAGAAGCTTGGTTTAATGCAACAATAAAATCTGCATCCGGTTTGTTAACTTCACTAACATCTTCGTCACTGGTAACTATTTCGCAGTTAACTGTTCCTCCACGCATTTCTGCTCCATAAGAAGGGTACCAAGTTACATTTTTGTCATCAAGCATAAATGCATTTGCAAGAACTTCTCCTGCTAATAACACGCCTTGACCGCCAAATCCTGCAATTATAAAATTATGTTCCATTATTATTTCCTTTTTATGTTGAGTGAAAGCTGAAACAATATTTTCATTTCTTACCTTTCACTTTTCACTTATTCTTCCGTTACATCCTTATAAATTCCCGGTTTAAAAATAGGCATCATTTCATTTTTAACTCTTTCATGAGCCTTTTCCGGAGACATTTTCCAATTTGTTGGACAAGTTGAAAGTATTTCCACAAACCCAAATCCTAAGCCTTTCAATTGAACTTCAAAAGCTTTTTTGATTGCCTGTTTAGCTTTTCTAATATTCGCTACAGTATCAAGAGAAACTCTTGCAGAAAAAGCTGTACCATCACATAAAGCGATATGTTCGGCAATTTTTATCGGGTATCCGTAATATTCAATATTTCTTCCTGTAGGAGAAGTTGTTGTTTTCTGTCCCACAAGTGTTGTAGGTCCAAGCTGACCGCCTGTCATTCCATAAGTTGTATTATTTATACAAAACGCAGTAATATTTTCACCTCTCAAGGCAGCATGCATGCTTTCCGCTAAACCAATAGATGCGAAGTCTCCATCTCCTTGGTACGTAAAAACAACTTTGTCCGGTCTGGCTCTTTTAATGCCTGTTGCTTCTGCAAGAGCTCTGCCGTGAGGAGCTTCAAGTGCATCTACGTCAATAAAATCATAGATTGTTACCGAGCAACCGATTGAAGCTGCAAGAATAGCGTTTTCTTTTAGTCCCAACTCGTCAAGAACTTCTGCAACCAACCTTACGGCAACGCCGTGGTCACATCCGGGGCAGAAAGAATATTTTACATCGCCTTTTAGCGAATCCGGTAATTTAAAAACTTGTGTTGCCATTATATTAATTCCTCGATTCTTTTTACAATTTCATCTGCTGATGGAGGAGCTCCAACCCCTTTGTTAACAAGGTCTACAGGGCATGCTCCATTAATAGCAAGTCTTACATCGTTAACCATTTGTCCCATATTAACTTCTACGGTTACAAAACGTTTAGCTGTTTGGGAGAGTTCTGCAAGTCTCTTTGATGGGAATGGGAATAGTGTAATCGGTCTAAGGATACCTGCTTTAATTCCCTTTTCTCGTAGTTTTTTCATAGCGGTTTTTACGTTTCTGGAAGTGCTTCCGAATGAAACAAGAATAATGTCAGCATCTTCTGTATTAATTTCTTCCCATTGAGTCTCATTTTCTTCAATTGTTTTGTATTTTTTGTAAAGTTTATCTAAAAATTCGCATTGTTTATCTGCGAGTGGAGCGTAAGAACGAATTATTCTTGCTTCTCTGTTTTTTGCTCCTGATAGTGCCCATTCGGAAGTATCAACTTCCGGATATGGATATTCATAATACTCAACAGGTTCCATCATTTGACCCAAAAGTCCATCTGCTAAAAGCACGGTTGGGTTTCTATATTTTTGAGCAAGATAGAATGCTTTATAAGTTAAATCAACGCACTCTTGTACGGTTGAAGGCGCTAATACGATAAGTTTATAATCTCCGTTACCGCCCCCCTTTGTTGCTTGGAAATAATCACCTTGAGAAGGATAAATATTTCCTAATCCGGGGCCACCTCTCATTACGCTGACTAATACTACCGGAAGTTCATCCGCTGTAGCATAAGACAATCCTTCTTGCATTAACGCAACTGCACAAGAGGAAGACGAAGTCATAGCTTTAACCCCTGTTGATACAGCACCGATAACCATATTAATTGCTGCAAGTTCGCTTTCTGCTGAAACATAAGCTCTTTTTAATTCTTGCATTTTTCCACTCATAAATTCCCCAATTTCACTTTGAGGAGTAATCGGGTATCCGAAATAACATTGACAACCGGCAAGTACTGCTGCGTTTGCTATTGCATAATTCCCTTTTGTTAATACTTTTTTATTTGTTAAACATTCTGTAGTCATATAATTTATCTTTCTGAGCCATGCTCCGATTTTAATTCATTAATCTTTATAAACTTCCGTAATTGCTAAATCCGGACATCTGAGTGCGCACATTGTGCAGCCCAAACATTCATGGTTCGGGTCATCAAATTCTACAACATGAACTCCGAGTTTGTTTGTGTCTTTGCTGATTTTAAGCAACTTCTTGGGACATTCATTTATGCACAAATAACATGCCTTACATTTATCTTTATTTATTACTATTCGGCTCATTTTCACCTCTTATCCTTTTGTCTCCACAACATTATAGCACTGAAATTTAAAATGAGTTAGTTTTATCTTTACATTTGTAATAATAAACGTTAAATGTTTGCCTGATTTGCCATACTTCTGTTAATATATATATGATAATAGTGGGATATTTTTAAGAAAGTGAAAGCAGATGGCACTAACAGTAGACGAAATTGCTGAAATTCTCAACGCTATGCGTGTTGAAAATAATCATAATGTTGAAAATTTTGAAAAAGTATTAACAGGTATAAAAACAAAGCTTGAATTAATGGCAGATGATAATGAAGCTACAGATTTGATAAAAGTTTATTTGGCTGAATTGAAAAATCTTGTCGATGGCAAGCAAAATGAGACGAATAAAAAATTTAATACTCTTGAAAATATTCTCGGTAATATTGTTTTGGCTCAAGGTGATATTGCAAAGACATCCGAATTAAGAGATTTGTTCCATGTGTTTAGTGCAACTTTTGATAATTTTTCAAGTGAATTTTTGGGACAAAGAGACGTTTTAGAAAATTTGGGTACAGAACTTGATAAAATTGCTGATAAAACAGAACTTCAGTCAATGGTTGTTGGTTTAAATTCAAGTTTGTCAGATTTGAATTTAAGCTTGAATAAGGCTTTCAAAACTATGGAGGATTTATTCAAAAATACGGTTGAAAAGATTGAATCTCTTGGAATTTCTGAACAAGTTGGAACTATAAATTCTAAAATTGATACACTTGCAGATAATATAAATTTAATTCCGTCAAAAATATCTTTTAAAACTTTAGAAGATAAGTTGGCTTATTTTCAAGAAGCATTAAATTCTTTGAGGGAATTTGCGAAAGAAAACTCTGAACAAGGGAATGCTTTAATATCAGAAGGATTTGAAAATTTAGAAAAAGATTTTCAAACTGTTGTGACGGAGTCTGATTTTGCTGATTTTAGAAAAGATTTAGGTGATTTTGTTCAAAAGATTATTGATAATTCTGCTACGTTGAATTTTGATATATCTCATAATGCAGAAAAACTTGAAGAAATTTTATCTTTAATAAATGTTACTGATGAGAATTTAGAAAAAGTCCAATCTTTTGTTGAAGAAGAATTGAAAGAGTTTTCGCAGAAAATATCTTCAGAGGTTAAAGAACATACAAATACATTTGACAAAAATTCGAAACAAAATTATGACAATATTATTAGCGAAATAAATACATTAAAGGCTCAATTGGATTTAGGACTTGATAATTGTAATTTAAATCGTAGAGAAAATTTTGAAAAAATAAATTCTGATTTAACAGTCTTAGCTGAAAATTTACAAATGTTACAAAATGTTTCTGTGCAAAAAAATCAAGAATCTTTGGATAAAATTTTACAAGATATAAATATTGCAGAAGAAAAAATTACTGAAAATGTCAACACTAATGTAAAAAACAATTTTGATGATTTGAATATTGCACTGGCTAATTTAATTAGTGAAATTCACAATATAAAATCTGATTTTGAACAAAAAACTGGTAATGTTTCGGAAGATTTGTCGTCTGCTTTTGCAAGTGTAAAATTGTCGCTTGAAAATGTTGTTGCCTCTTTAGGTTTGTTGAATGATTCTTTAAAAGGTGAGACTGAAAAAAATACAGAAACAATTTTAGCAAATATAGATGAGTTGTGCGGAAGGGTTGGTGATTTAAAAGAAGAATTAAGCCTTGTAACATCTGATTGTGTATCTAAAGTTGTAGACTCTGTTAATGAAATTTCTGCTAAAACTGATGGAATTTCGGATGTTATTTCTGTTGAGCTTAAAGAAAATTTAGTTGTATTAAAAAATGAAATTTCAAATATGTACGAAAATATTCAATCAATGCATGATGAATATTCTTCGACTGTTAAAGATTTTAAGAATTCCCAAATATCCGGAGTCGCAGAGGTTTCTACAAATATTTTAAGTTTTAGAGACCATGTTGATGAACTTGTAAATAATTTAAGAAATTATATAGAAGAATTAAATTCTGCTTCAAAATCATCGAAATCTTTGATGGATAGTAAATTGACGGATAAGTTACTTGAAATTGAAGCGAAACTTACTGATAGTTCAGCCGTTTATGAAGTAAAAATAGGTGATGTTCATGATAAGTTAAGAGAATTTGCTCAAATTTTGGACAATACGTCTGCTTCTACTGAAGAAAAAATAATGACTTCAATTTCTGAAATTGGAGAAATTAAGCAAGAATTGCTTTCAAATTCTGATTTGTTAAATGAAATTAAAAATTCTGTTGATAATAATTCTGAAAAGGCTTTAGTTTCTTTACAAGAAAATATGGATGAAATTATTCATGTTTTAAATGAACTTGAGAATGCTACTGTAGATAATATTCGCACATCTTTGAATGAAAATATTGATATTGTTGAAAACAGATTTTCTGTAGTTGTGGAGAGTTTAGAAAAAATAAACAGTGCTGATGGTTTAGTAGGAAGTTTAGAAGAAAAATTTTCGGCATTAAAACAGGAAATAGGGTTGGTTAATACTGATATTACCGATGCAATTTCTATGGAAAAAGAAGAAGTAAAACGTGCTTTTGAGTCCTTAAAAAATGAAATGGAAACATTTTCAAATGTCGATTTTAATAACTTTTTGGAAGAATTAAAATCATCAATAGAAGCTTCTTTTTTGAATTTTAGCGTTGATGTTAATGGAGAACTTGCTTCAAGTTCTGAGTCAATAATGCGTTTGGAGCAAGTTTACAAAGAGACGTTCAATAAAATAGAGGCTATTGAAGATTGTCTTTCTGAAAAAATTCAAAATGATATCGAGCTTTTAAACGTAACTGTTGAAACAAATGCTAAAAATTTACAATGTGCGTTTGATGAAAAATTGGATGATTATATTGAAGATTTAAAAAAACAGTTTGCAAACATTTTAGAAGATACAAGAATTGTTGACGCGATAGGAAATCTAAATGACGTATTATCTACCAAAATGGATACAGTTTTAGAAGCTCAAGAGAATTTGTCTACAGATGTTGTAACTTTAGGCGATGATTTGAGGAATGAATTTGCGACAAAAGTTGATGATATTTTAGATGGACAAGACAATATTTTAAAACAAACAAATATTGTTTCTGCTGAAGTTTCTACTTTGGGAGACAGTTTGAAGAATTATGTTCAAGCAGCTTGTGAAAATACAATTGACAAATATAGCCCAATTCAGAATAAAGAATCAATGAATGCTTTGCATCAAAAAATTGATATGATTGTTTCATCAGGCGAGCATGAAGAAATTATAAATTCATTGGGTGAGATTGAGGAAAAAACAAACGAAATTAGTGCAAATTTAAGGGATGATATAAGCTCATTGATTGCAAGAGTTGATATTATTGCAAGTGATGATTCTCTTAAGTCGGATTTGGATACTATTAACGACAAGTTGAATTTGTTTGATACAAATAGTAATGTTTTGAAAAATGCTTTGGAAACTTTGTCAAATAAAGTTGATATTATTGCTAATGATAATTCTATTAAGGTTGATTTAGACGTAATTAATGATAAATTAGACTTATCTGATATAAATAACAGCGACTTAAAAGAGTCAATAGAACTTTTGTCAAATAAGGTTGATATAATTGCAGAGGATGAGTCTTTAAAATCAGATTTTGAAATGTTAAATGATAAATTAGATTCATTTGATGAAAGCCGAGATGTGTTGAAGGATGCATTGGAAGTTCTTTCAACTAAGATTGACATAATCGCAGAGGATGAGTCTTTAAAATCAGATTTGGAAGTGATTACGGACAAGTTAGATTCCTTTGATGCCAAAATATTGAAAGATGCATTAGATGTCTTGTCTACAAAAGTTGATGTAATAGCTGAGGATAATTCTTTTGATGCTCTGTATGATAAAATGGATGAATTTTCAGAAACAGAAGGTCAAATGACTGAAATGTTATCTGCTTTACATCAAAAAGTTGATGTTATTGCATCTGATAATTCAATTGATACTTTATGCGGGAAACTTGAGGAATTTTCTGAAACAAAAGATAAAGTTGCTGAAATGTTGGCTGCCTTGCATCAAAAAGTTGATGTTATTACGATGGACAGTCCTGATTTTGATATTGAAGAAGAAATTGATGATATCAAAGGCTTAATTTTTGAACAGAGAAAATATTTTGAAGCAGCTTCCGATGAGAAAGCAAACGCGATTGATAAATACTTAAAAGATGTTCTCCTAAAACTGGATAATGTTGATATGGAAAAAAATTCTGAGGACATTAAAGAAACTATTATGAATGCTTTAGTTTCTTTGGTTGATCAGATTTCGTTTGTAGAAGAAACAGAAGAAATTAAAGATTTTGTTGAAGAAAAAACTGATGCTATTAATAAAAGTTTAATTGAGGTTCAAAATCAATTACGTCAGATTGCAAATGGAGAGGATGATTTTGCATATTCTTATACTTTGCAAGACGTTGAGACAGATATTGCCAAATTGCGAATGGCGATTACACATCTTTCCGGTAATGACTTTGAAAGTTTGTCAGGAGATATAAGAAAGATTGTTAATTCTGTTGAGGGCTTGGAGTCTACATTGACTCAAGAACAAATTGTTGGTTTGAAAGGTGATATCGAAAAGTTAAATGAAGATATTTTGAGTATAAGCTCAAGAACTAATAAACTTCTTTTGACTTCTGATGAATCTTATAAAGCTTTGAATGATGGTTTGAATAATTTTAGTAGTCTCGTATGTAAGCTTGAGGATAGAATGAATTATCTTGATAATTCTGAAATTACGGCAAGGTTAGAAAAGAAAATTGAAAATATTCAATCCATGGCTTTAGAATCTGCAAACGCTGACAAAGTTTTTCATCAAGTTATGATGTATTTGGGAGAATGGATTGACTCGACTACTGAAAATATATCAAGTATTACTGAAAAGACTGCTGAAATTAATACAATAAAAGAAAATGTTTCAGCTGTTGTGGAAAAAGTTTCTGATATTCAACAGGTAAAAGAAAGTATTTGTGAACTACGCTCCGCCATTCCGGAAAAGAAAGAATTACTTTCGGAATTAGAGGAAAAGTTTGAGCAACAAGAAGCTAGAATTGACAGACTCGAAATGAAATTAGAAAAAATTATATCAACACTTGAAGAAAAAGATGATATGGTGTTAAATAGAAAAGTAGATAAGATTGAAAAATTGTTATCTAGACTTGGAACTAATATAGAAAAACTTACATCTTATGTTGATGAAGACTAGTAAATTGATTAAAGATTTAAAAAATTCTCTCTCTCCGACCAATGTGTTAGATACATTGGAGGAACGTTATGCTTATGCGCAAGATGCTTCAAACATCAGAGAGATTAAAAGTTTGCCGGATGCGGTTGTTTTTGTCGAAAATATTGAACAAGTCCAAAAAGTTGTAAGACTTGCTGGTAAATATAAAGTTCCGATAATTTGCAGAGGTGCGGGAACAAACGTTGTTGGTGCTTGTATTGTTGAGCATGGGGGGATAATTTTAAATTTTTCTAAAATGAATAAAATTTTGGAAATAAGTAAAGAAAATATGACGGCAAGAGTTCAAGCAGGTGTTGTTCTTGGAGTTTTGCAACAAGAAGTTGAAAAACTTGGATTGTTTTATCCGCCTGACCCTTCAAATTTGGCTGTATCTACGATAGGCGGAAGTATTGCTCAATCTTCCGGAGGTGCAAAATCTTTTAAATATGGAACAACTAAAGATTACGTTATTGATTTGAAAGTAGTTACCGCTAATGGTGAAATTTTGCAAACCGGAGCTAATACCATAAAAAATGCTACAGGTTATAATTTAAATACGCTTTTTGTAGGCTCAGAGGGTACGTTAGGGATTGTTGTTGAGGCTGTTTTAAAATTAATTCCGAAACCGGAAGGCAAGAAAGTTTTAATGGCATATTTTGATACGGTTAAAGAAGCAGTAAAAGCGGTTAATTCAATAATTGAAGAACGAATTTTTCCAACCACGATTGATTTCATGGATAAAAATGCAATTCAGACTGTTGAAAAATTTTATCCGGCAAACTTATTAACGAATAAAGAAGCTGCGCTTGTTATAGAAATAGATGGGTTTGAATGTTCTTTGGAATATCAGGAAAATGTTATTAAACGAATTTTAAAATCTTGTGGTGCGTCTGCAATTCAGGCATCTCACAATGATGAAGAATATAATAAAATATGGACAGCACGGCGTTCTTCTATGGGGGCATGTGCAAAGTTAAAGCCAAATGTAACAACTGATGATGTAATTGTACCAAGAGAAAATTTAGAAAAATTAGTACTTGGAATAAGAGATATTTGCCAAAAATATGGTTTGGATGTGTGTATGGTCGGGCATGTCGGTGATGGCAGCGTACATCCGCAAATCCCAATAGACTATAATAATGATGATGAATATAAACGTTACAAGTTAGCAAAGTCAGAAATATATGATTTGACAGCACAGCTTGGTGGAATTTTATCCGGAGAACATGGGATAGGCGCTTTAAAACGTAATCATATCGGCAAAGTTGTAAATCCTGTTGCGCTTGAGTATATGCGACAAATTAAAAAGATATTTGACCCAAACAATATCTTAAATCCGTATAAGATTTTTTAATAATATTGATAATTTACAAAATCGCATTTTATAATTATTTTGGGTAAGTTCCCTTGCCTCCTCTGACACACCGAATTACGAAGAAATCGGTCAGAAAGGAGGAAAATGATGAACCGAGAGTTAATTAAAAAAGCTCTACTGGTAATAGAGCTTTTAATAAGATTAATTGTTACGTTAATCTAAGGGAACGAAGAAAGACCCTGAGAGCAAAGACCTCTTGGAGTCTTTTCCCTTATAATGACATTATTTATTATTTTGTATATTTTGTCAAGTGTTTGATTTTTTAATGTATAATTTTTTTATGGATGCTAACGAACTTATTAAATATTTTAAATCTTTAGGTTTAACTGTTCATACCGGAACAAAGGCGAGAGGACATCAAGGTTTTTTCTTAAAAAATCGTATTGATATTTCTAAAAATATTTCTGAAGATAGATTAGTTCCGACTCTTTTGCATGAATTTGCTCATTATATACATTCCAAACTTGAGGTGGATATGAATAGGACTGGAGGACAAATAAAAATTATTTTTAAGTCTGAAAATCCGGTTTATTTAGAAGAACTTATTAAGGTTACAAATTTTGTTGATAATAACTCACTTTGTGTAAGGCTTTATGAACACAAAGACAGAGTAAAACAAAAAATTAAGGAATATGAAAAGATAATAAAACTTTATTATCCAAAGTTTCAAAGGTCAAAAAAATTCAAAGAGTTTGATAGATATATAAAGCATTCTAATGCTCGCTATTTACTAAAATACGATAGAGTTAAATTGATAGAAGGTGGTTTTTTTAAGAAAACAACAAAACTTTATACTCTTGAAAATATAGAGCAAGATTTTACAGACATGCCTCCTGCATTTGCTGCTTATATAAGATTACATTCATATCAAAAAAAACAGACTAAAATTTCGGCAAGGATAAATAGGTATAAAAAGTATTATGAAAAACCATGTGAATTATTTGCACGTTTAGTTGAAGGTATATATCTTGATAAGGAATGGGTTGAAGCTATTGCTCCAAATGTTACCAAGCAATTTTATGACTTATTAACTAGTGGTTATTACATGGAATTACAAAATATTATTGATGCTATGGAATAAATTAGGTTCAAAAAATAATTTCATCAACTTTTTGAATGATTGTAAATTATATTTATAGTATATTATATAGATATAAAGAGAAGTAAATTTATAAATTTATTAAAGTTAATTATACCCCTGTTAATAGTTAAGGTGAAAAAATGAAGAAAATGTTTTTTATGGGATTCCTAAGTGTACTACTGTCCCAAAATTCGGCTTTATGCGATAATATATGCCCCATAAAACAGTTCAGCGGATATACTCCACAGGTTGAGGCGTATAGTGAATATAATAACAATAATTTATATGAATATTTAAAAACAATAGAATTGGATACTGTAAAGATTGATAAAAACAAAAAATTTATTGTTCAATCAATGCAGCCAATGTCATCAAGTTCTCCTATTGGAACGGTTATTGAATTTAAAAGTATAAGAGATGAGTCTTTAATTCCGGGAGGCAAGCCTTCTGAAATTATATTTACCGGTAAAATTATTGAGAATAAGCCTCCAAGAATTGCCGGAAGAAGCAGTACTCTAAAATTAGAAATTGACCGAATGAAAGTTGGGAATATAACATATCATACAATTGCTTATATTTCTAAAATGGGTAAAAAAATGGTTATGACCGGAGTTTTGTCCGGCAATCCCGTATACATTAATAATTTAGCAGATACTGCTAATAGAGGTACTATTACTATAGATAAAGTTTATAAAGATCCTTGTCAATATAGTTGCGAAAGTATAAAATCACCAATGCGCCCTTTCTATTATATTGGAGGTGCTGTTTTGCAGTTGGCTGATTTGTTCTTATCCCCTGTAATTTGTGTATTTCGCCGTGGAGGAGAAATTGACATCCCGCAGTATACTTCTTTTGAGATAAAATTAGAGGATGGAGTTTCTTTGTTGAGATTGTAAAATAAATCATAAAAAAAGCGGCTTTTAAAGTGCCGCTTTTTTAATTCAAAAAATTATGCTCTACCGTACATATCTTCGTATCGAATTATATCTTCTTCGATTAATGGATTTCCTTTTTGTACTTCAATAATTTCAATATCCTTATCAAATGGATTTTGTAAAGAATGAATTGCTTTTAAAGGAATATCTACACTATGTCCCGGAGAAAGAATAAGTTCTTTTCCTTCAAGAATAACTTTAGCAGTTCCGGATAGTACAACCCAGTGTTCACTTCTAAAATTATGCGATTGAACAGAGAGTTTTTGTCCTGTGTTAACGTGTATAATTTTAGTTAAAAATCCTTCACCCTGAGCAATTACAGTATAAAATCCCCAAGGTCGATAAACTGTTTTGTGAACAAGATGGGTATTGTCATTTTGTTTTTTTAGGGTTTCATAAATTTGTTTAACATCTTGCGTTTTATCTTTTTTGCAAGCCAAAATAGCATCTTCAGTTTCTACAATCACCGTATCTTCAAGTCCTATTGTTGTAACGAGTTTTGATGATGCATAAACAAATGAATTTTTAGAACCTTTGTCAAGCACATGACCAACAAAAACATTTCCATTTTTGTCTTTTTTGCTCACATCATATATAGATTGCCAAGAACCAAGGTCGTTCCAATCACTTTCAAGTTTTACTAGTGCAATTTTGTCAGACTTTTCCATGATTGCATAATCAATTGAAATGTTTGGCATTTTATCAAAATTCACAAAAGGGATTTGGTTACTTTCCGAAAAATCAAATTCCTCTGAAACTTTTGCTATATCAGGGGCATGCTGTATTGTTTCATTTAATAATGTTGAAGCTTTAAACATGAAAATGCCGCTATTCCAATAGAAAGTTCCTTCTTCTAAATATTTTTTAGCTGTTTCAAAATCCGGTTTTTCAACAAATTCTTTAACCTTATATCCCTCACCGATTTTTTTTGAGGTGTTAATGTATCCATATCCGGTTTCCGGATAATTTGGTTTAATTCCAAAAGTTACGATATAACCTTCTTGCGCAAGTTTTTTCCCTTTTTGAACCGTAGATAAGAATTTTTCATTATCCTCAATTAAATGGTCAGATGGTACAACTATAATTATCGGATCAGATGCAGACTTTTGTACAATGTATTTTGTAGCAAGAACTATTGCCGGGGCTGTATTTTTTGTAACCGGTTCAGCAAGGACTACCGGATTTTGAGTTAAATCAGAAAGTTGCATTTTTACGTTTGAAGAATGTTTTGTGTTTGTAATACTAATAATATCTTTTTCCGGCATACAAACTTTAAGCCTTTCAAAAGTTGCTTGTAACAAGCTTCTATCAGAAATTAAGTTTAGTAATTGTTTTGGATAAAGTTCTCTCGATAGTGGCCATAATCTGCTTCCGGAGCCACCTGCCAATATAATTCCGTACATTTAACCTCCTGATTAATATCATTATTATTATACTATAAAATATATTGTAGGTTAAGTTGGCAATTTTGAATGTAACTTTTCTTTATAAAAAGAAGTGACACTAAAGAGTTCTTTGTGTATGCAAAATTTTAAGCTCTTTGGGGTAGTTGTTGTCTGTCATGTATTGTAGTTTTGATATCCCTTGTTAAAAAAAATGATTTCTGTTATTATATTATTACAATGTTTGATTGGGATAAGAAAAAGAGAGTTATAGTTGGCTCAGCAGTTTCTGTTGTAGTTGTTACAGGCATTTGTTTGGCTATGTTTTATCAATCACCGGCCAAAACAGATAAAATTTATTCTGCAGCATTAGAAGATTTTTCTAATGGCAATTATCAGAATGCATATTATTTATTTTCAAAAGTTACAGTTTTTTCAAAGTTAAAGCCGATTGCAATATATCATAGGGCAGAATGTGCTAAAATGCTTGGAGATGATAAGTCTGAACTTAAACAGTATCAAATATTGTTTAATAACTATCCAAAGCATAAATTAAGTATTCGTTCAAGGTATTTAGCCGGTCAAAAGTTAGTAGAAACAAGACCTCAATTAGCTAAAAAATATTTTGAAAATATTATTCACAATGCGCCAAATACTGATTATTCAATTGCATCTGAATATTATTTAGGTGTGATTTTAGAAAATAAGTATAGAGATGCTAAGATTATCCCGGCATCAGTAAAAGATGATGTTCAAAATTATTACAGACATTATTTAACTAAAGCTCCTTCCGGAAGGTTAGCGCTTAATGCAGTAGAGCATTGGGTTACTTTTGCGGATAATATAAATAAAGATGATTATTTGTTAATGGCAAATACTTGTTATTTGTTTGAAGATTATACTAAAGCAAGAGAATTGTTGCAAAAAGTTGATGTAAATGAAAGTTGGACACTTGATGTTAAAAATTCTTATGCTATGAAAAATTATCCGAGAGCAAAATTTTTAACGGAAAATGGATTGCAAAAATATTCTCAATATGTGCCTGAGGAAGATGTTTATACTGCAATTGATATTTATGTAAAACTTTCAGATTCAAAAGGCAAAAGTGTTGATAGACTTTTAAATCTTGCTTCCGGAAAAGGTAAGGATTATCTTTTGAGCTTGAAATGTCAAAATGTTTCGCAAAATGATAAGGCGGCATGCTATAGTAGCTTATATCTGAAATATCCAAACGGAAAATTTTCTGCAGATGCTTTAGCGAATATCTTTTTTGCAAAAATCAAATCAGGAGATTTATTAAATGCGAGAAAAATAGGTATGGATTATTTGAAAAAGTTTCCAAATACTAATTCTTCTCCAATGGTAATGTTTTGGTTAGGAAAAATTGCAGAAAGACAAAACAATTATGATGAATACACAGGATATTACAGGTCTGCGATAAGTAAGTATCCGGATTCATATTATGCATATAGAGCGTATTTAAGGCTAAATCATTACAATACACCATTGATTACAAATTACATAAATCCTAAGCCTGTTTTGTATCCATATAAATATGCCCACAGTAACATTATAGTAAAATTAGTTGATTTGAAGGATTACGATATTGTAAATGAGTTAATTGAAGATGATTTTGTTCGCAGTTGGGCGCTTTATAAAAAAGGCGACTATTCTCATTCCATGCTTGTAGCCCGTGATGCTATGGAAAAAATTAAAGAAAAACCTGATAAGTATGATTTAAGGTGGCGTTTGGTTTATCCTGTAATCTATTATGACGATATAAAAAAATATGCCGGTCAAACCGGAAATAATGCTCCATTAATGCTTTCACTTGCTAGGGAAGAAAGTTATTTTGACCCATTGGCGCAGAGTGAGGTTGGAGCGAGTGGGTTAATGCAAATCATGCCTTCTACTGCAAGAGAAGTTAATGCAAAAATGGGACTGGGCATGAATATTTCGGAAGCATTGTTTAACCCTTATATGAATATAAAACTCGGGAATTATTATTACCTGTTTTTGAAAAGAAATCTTGAAGGCTATGATATCTCGTCAGTTGCGGCTTATAATGGGGGAATTGGATCTATTCAAAGGTGGAAATCTTCTTTACATTATAATGATACTGATGAGTTTGTTGAACAAATTCCGTATCCGGAAACTAAGAATTATGTAAAAAAAGTCTTTAGAACATATTGGAATTATATAAGAATTTATAACGGGAATAATTGACAATTCAAAATATCAGAAAACTGATTAGAATAAAATTATAAGATAAACATGTAGTAAAAAGAAAGGAAGGAAGTGTATGTATAAAATGGTATTAAGAAATGTAACGGGGGGGCTGACTCAAAAGCCGCATTTACATTAGCTGAGGTTTTAGTTACAATTGGTATAATAGGGGTTGTTGCTGCATTAACTTTGCCGTCTTTAATTAACAGATATAAAGCGCATGTTTTAAAAAATCAGTTTGAAAAATCTTATTCCGCCTTATCTCAAGCGGTTTTACTTGCTCGTGAAGATATTGGAGTGTCAAGTTTTCATTCATATTGTACAACTTATTCGGATAGAGGTTATGTTAATTCAAGTGAGTGCTTCCGCTCAATTGCAAATCGACTCAAATATTCCGGTCGAATTTGTTCTTATGATAGAGATAAAATATATACATATAGTAAAAAACAACAAGCGGCTATGGTTGATATTGGGGCAACGGCAACTCCGACTCTGGGGCTTCCTGATGGAACTTGTTTTGATGTAATTGTAAATGGATATAGGATTGGTGTTTCTATAGATATTAACGGTTACAAGAAGGGGCCCAATGCGTTGGGACATGATATTTTTTCTTTTTGGGTAAATGATAGTGGAGTTTTGATGCCGATAAAAACTAGCGGATATATAGATGATGAACAACTTGAACAAATGTTAGATGAATGCGGAACTGATAATTATAGAAATTCTCCTTGTGCTGCGTGGGCAAATCAAGCAGGTTATCCATGCTCTATTAAATCAAATCAAAAAGGAAATGGGCTTGGTTGTAGTTGGTACGCCCTAAACAATTTGTCTCCCGATGACAAGACAAAAGGATATTGGGAAAATTTGCCAAAATAGTAAATAAATTAATATTTGAATTTATATTTATATTATTAATAATAAAAGCCTCGTCAATTTGACGAGGCTATGATACTTATTCGGGGAAAGCATGCTTATTGCATGTTTTTTCTGATATTTTCTTTTTGTTTGTCAATTTTTCTAATTCTGCTTTCAAGAGATTTAACTTGTTTGTTTAATGCTTTCCTTTCTGCTTTTACAGCGGTGTATTGAGCATCTACATCAGAATATTTTGCCTTATAATTTAACAGTTCGTTCCTAACATCAACTTGTGCGTTATCAAGTTGTATAATTGCGTTCTGCATTTTTACATTTCCAACAGGTTCTTCGGATGAAGTAGCTTTAGCTGAAGAAGCCACTGTGTTTGCAGGTTTAGCGGTAGTTGCAGTTGCTGATGTTTTGATTGTTGAAGATGAATTAGTATAAGCATCTTCAAAGTTTAATGGAGTGAATGCGTTGCCATCTGCATAAGCTGCACAAGAGCATGCCATTAATATTGATAGTGATAGTACGATTTTTTTAACCTTTTTGTCCATGTTTTTCTCCTTATACAAAATTATATAAAAATATGTATTTCCTCAATTTTTTATACAGTATATATTATTAAGCATGAAAATAACTCATACAAAAAAAGGAGAATTGGGGAACAATAAAAACATGCCAACGTCATGTTGTATAGTGCGTTTTGAGGTTTGTGAAGTTTTGTAAAGTATCCAAAAGCTGATATATCAATGCTTTTTTAGGGAAACGAAAAAATCATGAAAAAAACATGAGAAAAAGGGCTTGATTTTAAATTTTCTTTTGCATACAATTAGAGACGTGCCCAGTGCACAGTGAACTTTCTAAAAAACATCTAAGTTAAGAGATTTAAACAAAATTTAAAAAACTACTTGACAAAGAAAATTGATGATATAAGATAATAAATGCAGATAGCACTAGCGATTAGAAATTAAAACATTAATAATTAAGAATGCATCTGAACTTATATAGAAGGAAGTAAACCCCTAGTTTTTATATTAGGTCTGCGTTGCAGAGCTTGAAGCGGTTGAAGAATGAAAAAGCACATTGACAACAGAATAGCTGAAAAGACAAATACTTTGTTAATTCTAAAAAACGAAATGATAAGGACAAAAAAG
>CAKUZD010000005.1 GCA_934718275.1 uncultured Candidatus Melainabacteria bacterium
AGCCGCTCCACCCGTCAATCAGATTTTGGTAAAGATGGGAAGGTTAATGACTTCGTAAGAGCGTAGCCGCTCCATCCATCAATTAGATTTTGGTGGAATGTACAAAAAATTAAAAAGAACCGTCAGGAATGGCGGTTCTTTTGTTTTAACCAAAAGATATTAAAGTAGGGCGTGGTACCTACCCCGCCCTTTCAACTTACTAATATTGGGAAAGTTATTTCCAATCCTCTGAAATATCTCGTCTTAAATAATCCATATTTTCTTTTTCTAATACCCACCCCGTACAGCCTGTTCCATTACCACTATTTGTTCCTTTATGAGTGCATGTATAGCCATTCCCCTGTGTATCATTCGCCCCTCTTTTCCCTAATGGAACAATGCCTGTTGGTGTTCTAATAAAACCAAAATAATCCCTAATGTGATTAATACTTCTGCCAGGGTAAAATTATTCAGATATACAAATTATAAATCAAAAAATTTTAAAGAAGAAATAAATATTATTTATGATAAATTAAATAAAGATAAGCAATTTACCCTATATCAAGTTGCAAAAGTAATGGAATAACATAATTAAAAAATCATTAATAAAATCGAGATTTAGTATTTTTTATATTATTATAAGACTAGGAGATAATATAAAATGGAATATAAAGATTATTATGAAACTTTAGGTGTAAAACGAGACGCAACGGATGCAGAAATAAAATCGGCATACAGAAAATTGGCTCGTAAATTTCATCCGGATGTTAATAAAACCAAAGAGGCAGAAAGCAAGTTTAAAGATATTAATGAAGCCTATGAAGTATTAGGAGATAAGCAAAAACGTCAAAGATATGACAGTTTAGGCGCAAATTGGCAAGGCGGACAAAGCTATACTCCTCCTCCGGGATTTGAACAATTTGGCTTTGGTGGAGGTCAAGGCGGAGGATATCAAAGTTTCAATTTCAATGGACAAGATATGGGTGGCTTTTCAGACTTCTTCAGTTCGTTATTTGGAGATATGATGGGTGGAGGAGCTGCAAGAGGTGCACAGGGAATGAATTTTAGCGGCTTTGACTTTGGAGGCTCACAAAATGCGGGGCAAAGGACATCTTCAAGAAGGCGCGCTCAACAAGAACCAAAGGCTGAAAATCTTGATGTTACAATGAATTTGAATATTACAGTAAAAGATATTTTTGATAAAAAACCGATAAATGTAAAATTCAACAATATTGAACGTTGTACACAATGTTCCGGAAATGGTGGTTATTGTAGCAATTGTGGAGGGACAGGTTTTGTATCTGAACCAAAATCAATAAAATTAAATCTTCCTGCTGATATTAAAGAAGGTCAAAAACTTCGCGTAAAAGGTGAGGGAAAAATTGATGCCTACGGTCGAAAGGGAGACCTTTACCTTGTAATAAATATTAAGGATAAGGAATATGAGGTTAATGGCTCTGATATAACCAAGGAAATAGAAATTACTCCTCCTGAAGCAGTTTTGGGCTGTAAGAAAGAAATAGAGACTTTGCATGGAAAAATAAGTATAAAAATTCCTCCGAAAACTTCTTCAGGTCAAGCGTTGAGGTTAAAAGAATTAGGCTTGCCGAAAAAAGGTGGAGGTTTTGGAAATCTTAATGCTAAAGTGAAAATTATCATACCTAAAAATATTTCGGATAAACAAATTGAGCTCTATAAGAAAATTGCAGAGTTATAAAACTAAATAAATCATTGACAATATCCCCCTTTATATAGGACAATATTCCGAGTAAGGGGGATATTTTGATGACTAAAGAAACTTTTTTGCATGACAAACACGTTAAATTGGGGGCTAAAATGGTAGATTTTGCAGGTTGGCATATGCCTGTTCGGTATACATCTATTATTGAAGAACACAAAACAGTAAGAAATAATGTTGGTTTGTTTGATGTTTCGCACATGGGCGAAGTTTTTGTTAAAGGCAAAGAAGCTATGGAGTTTCTTAATAGTATTGTTCCTCAAGATATTTCTAAGTTGGATTATGAAAAAGCTGTATATTGTCAATTGCCTAATAAAAATGGAGGTTTAATTGATGATTTAATTATTTATAAGCTTGGAATTTTAGAATATTTAGTTATTTGTAATGCGTCAAGAATTGATGAAGATTTAAATTGGATGGTTATGAATAGTAAAGATTATAATGTTAAAATCGAAAACGAATCTCATAACTATTCGTTATTGGCGGTTCAAGGGCCTTTAGCTGACAAACTTTTAAGGAAGATGGGATTGGATACGCAACAGGAGTCATTTACTATAAAGGTTGCCAAAATTTCGTGTGTTAAAGTTTTGATTTCTCGTACCGGTTATACGGGCGAAGATGGTTATGAAATTTTGGTAGAAAATCATTATTCAGAGTATTTGTGGGATAAAATTCTTGAAGAAGGTGCAGAGTTTGGTATAAAACCAATCGGTCTTGGGGCAAGAGATACTTTGAGATTAGAAGCTTCACTACATTTGTATGGAAATGATTTAGATGAAAATACAACTCCTATTGAAGCAGGTTTGGGATGGTCTGTTCCAAAAGATAAAAAAGTGGATTATAACGGGAAAGAAGTTATAATGGAGCAGATTAAAAATGGAACAACTAAAAAATTGATTGGCTTGAAAATGTTGGATAAGTCTATTGCGAGACACGAATATGAAGTTTACAAAGATGGTGCAAAAATAGGTGTTGTAACAAGTGGAGGTCCTTCACCAATGTTAGGAGCAAATATTGCGCTTGCTTATGTAAAAAATGATAAAGATATTTGCACCGGAACGATTGTTCAGGTTATGATAAGAGAAAAATTACATGATGCGGAGGTTGTAAAACGACCATTCATCGCAAAAAGAAATAAAATTAAGTTATAATAATATCTGAAAAGGAGAAATTAATGAGTATTACAGAAAAAATTCTTTGTTCAAAATCTCACGAATTTTTGTTAGACAATGGTGACAAAAACTTTACTGTTGGTTTAACTGATTATGCAGTTGAACAACTTGGGGACATTGTTTTTCTTGAGTTGCCTGAAGTCGGAACAGAGTTTAAAAAAGGTGAAACTTTCGCTACTATAGAATCTGTTAAGGCTGCTTCCGAAATTTATATGCCAATTAGCGGTAAAATTCTTGAAGTTAATGAAGAAGCTGTTGACGCTCCTGAAATCTTGAATGAGGACAGTTATGAAAAAGGTTGGCTTGTGAAAATAGAAGCAACCGGAGATGCTTCAGAACAAAACGATTTGTTGGAATATGAAGATTATAAAGAAGAATTGGAATAATAAAATATGAAAAATTTTTTAGTACATACTGATGACGTAAAGCAAGAAATGCTTGAAAGCATTGGAGTATCAAGTATAGAGGATTTATTTAAACAAATTCCTCAAAAGGCAAGGATGGAAAAACTTGATTTAGATAAAGCTTTGAGTGAGGCTGAAACTCAAAGACAAGTAAAAAGACTTGCTAAAAATAATAATACTGATTATGTGACATTTCTTGGTGGAGGAGTATATAACAAATTTGTTCCGGCATGTATTGCTCAAGTTGCGAATAGGTTTGAGTTTTTGACAGCTTATACGCCTTATCAACCTGAGATTTCGCAAGGTACGCTTCAAGTTATGTATGAATTTCAGACAATGGTTTGTCGTATTACAGGCATGGATGTTTCTAATGCAACAATGTATGATGCTGCAACAGCTTGTGCTGAAAGTTTGTTGATGGCTGTTAGAATTTCAAAAAAGAATAAGGTGCTTGTTTCTGAAAAACTTAATCCGCAGTATATTGATGTAATCAAAACTTATTGTTGGGCAAGTGAAATTGAGTTAGTATTGTTTGACGAAATACCTGAAAACAATTCAGAATATGCTTGCGTTTTAGTCCAAACCCCTAATTTTTATGGAGAAATTGCAGAAATAAAGAAAACTGATTGTTTGTTAGTTGTTTGTGTAGATATTTCTTCTTTAGGAATATTGAAGCCACCTGCAGATGCGGATATTATTGTTGGTGATATTCAGACTTTGGGTATTCCTATGAGTTTTGGTGGCCCTCATGCAGGGTTTATTGCTTGTAGAGAGAAATATATGCGTCAATTACCGGGGCGTTTGGCAGGCAGGACAGTTGATGCCGATGGCAAACCCGCTTATTGCTTAACTATTCAGGCTCGTGAACAACATATAAAACGAGAAAAGGCAACTAGTAATATTTGCTCAAATCAAGCACTTATTGGGCTTTGTGCAACGTTGTATTTAACTGTTATGGGAGAAAAAGGTTTTCGTCAGGCAAGTTACTTGTCTTCAAAAATGGCGCATGTCTTGGCAAACAAATTATCTCAAAAAGGAATTAAAATCCTTAATAAGCAGTTTTATAACGAATTTGTTATAGAAGTTGTTAGCGCAGACAAAACTCTTGCAAAACTAAAAGAGAATAATATTATTGGAGGGTTAAAACTTGGTGATAATAGGATTTTAGTTGCGACAACAGAGTTAATAACAGAAAAAGATATTAACAATTACGTAAACAGTATATAGTTTATGCTTCAATAAAAGAATTATAGTAAATGGTTATCGAATTTTTTTCGATAGCCATTTTCTTTACGTAACAACCGTTCATTAGAAACATTGTAGCTCCAATATCAAGCATGAGTCGGATTTTTCGTCTTGACTCTGCCCAATTTTTTATAAAGCTTTCTACTTTGTTTTCTTTTTTTAAAAGAATAAATGTGATTAATCCGTTGACTTCTGCAGCATCATGTCGTTTTACCTCTTTACCGTCAATAAATACTGTGGTAAAATTTTGCTTTACAGATGGAGCTTTATCAATTTGTACCTCAAAAGATAACCCTGTTCTTAATTCGGTAATTACTGCATTTAGCATAACAATTCCTCTTTTATAAATGTCTCTTGATATGGTGGGCGATACGTGACTCGAACACGTGACCTCCACAACGTCAATGTGGCGCGCTACCAACTGTGCCAATCGCCCGCTTATTAATCATATCACAATGTACTAAAAGCACATGGCATCAATTTGTTTTAAGATGTTTTGAATATCTTTTAAAAGTTCTGCTTCAATAAACATTAATTCTTGCTTTGTGTAATCATCATTTTCGAATTTAACTTTTGCTAGTTTCAACATTACAATTTTGTTGAAAGAAATATAGTTTGAAACAAATTCAATAATATCTACAGCTCTATATGGTACAGCACAGTCATGTAGTCTTAAAACTGATCTGAAAATTACTAATAAGGTTTTGATTACATGGTCTAAAACTTTTTTCATTTCCCTATCTGATTTTATATTCATTAAGAAATTATTTTTATATTTAAGCAATAAGCTTTTCATTTCAGATTCACATTCCAAGCGTAAAAAATGTTTGTTTACATAAATAGAAGGAATTAAATCTTCTCCATATATAATTCTATAGTTTTCTTTGATGTCAGCATATTCAATAGCATAAACATCAAATGAAGAATACCATTCATCCCTGTTCATAATTACCGGAATTGGATTTTTAGCCTTAACCCATTTTTGAACAGGTTTAGATATCGCATACAAATCTTCTGCATTTAATGCATTTGTAACAATCATTAGATTAAGATTTTTTTTTGCATCTTCAACATTTGCTTGAGAGCCAAAAGCTATTACAGATACAAGATTTTGACCTAACTTTTCTTTTAAACTTTCAATTAATTTGTCTAAATTTTTCATTTTTTTTACCTTTTTTATAAAATTATAGCCTTTTTTACCAACTTCCTGAACATCCACTGCCACCGAAGCCTCCGCCTCCGCCAAAGCCTCCGAAGCTTCCGGAACTAAATCTTCTTCTAGGAGAAAAAATGCTTAGGATTATTGCTAAAGGATAAATCCACCAAGGATAACGTGTTCTGTTTCTGGAATTTGCAGATGTAGAAATTTGTTGTGGACAATAACCTTGAGTTTTTATTTCTACACCCTCAGCTTTTGCAACGGTTTCTGCCAAAACATAAGCACCACGCCTGATACCGTCTTCATAATTTTCATTTTTGTAATATGGCAAAATATCATTATCTCGAATGTCTTCAAGTGTGCTAACCGGAATTTTATTTTCTAGTCCCAAACCAAGCTCAATTCTCATCTTTCGTTCGTTTGGAGCTGTTAAAAATACCATCCCGTTATTTTTCCCCTTTGCTCCGAGTTTGTAAGAACGCCCAATATCAATTGCAACATCTTCAACAGTTTTTCCGTTTAAAGATGGTAAAGTTACGACAACTAAATCAGCTCCGGATTTTTTTTGTAAATCCCAAAGAGTCATGTTCAAATCGTTTTCTACTTGAGGAGATAATAAATCAGCCTCATCTGCAATAAAACCATTAAATTTAACAGTTATTGCATTTGCTTGTACTCCTGTAAACGCCAAGAGCAATAAAACCAAAAACCAACATTTCTTAATCATATATATAATTTTAACAATATATTGAACTTCTGTCAAGTTCCAAATGCTGTAAAAAACAATTATTTATCTTTAAAAATAAGCAACAAAAAAGGCGACACCCAGATTCGAACTGGGGGATAAGAGCTTTGCAGGCTCCTGCCTTACCACTTGGCCATGTCGCCACCTCGTTACTCTATAATAAAAAAGACATGATAAAAAGTCAAGGAGCAAATAAGTTAATATTTGTTAAAAGTCAAGCAATTATTCTGCAATAAATTTTTTTATATAAATACAGGGGAACTAAAAGAAAAGGAATTGTTATGTTTAATAGGATTGCAACTGCGGTGATTAAAGGTTGTAAGTACAGAATAGATTTATACCCAAAATTGATAAAGGCTGATAGTGTTTAGGCTCCAAGGATTGCTAAAAATATAACACCTTGCGAAGAACATGTTTTCGAAAATTATATTTTAACAAAAAATAAAGTTCGAGATGATGTTGCAGATGTAATAGTAAACAGTAAAGTGGCGATGCGAATGTATTGTGCCGCAGGTCAAGTTGCAAGCAATCAATCATTTATGCAAATATTAGATAACTTAGATGATTTAGTAAGATTTTTTACTTAAAAAATATGTTAAGAAAAAAGAACCGCCATTTCTGACGGTTCTTTCTGATTTTATTAAGAAATCGTTTTCGCTTCATTCCCTCCAAATTTGTAAGGCGGAGCGGTTACGCTTCTATTTGCTTGGGTAGTAATCTCTAACAACACCATTGAAAGCATCAATATAAATTGCTTTAATATCTTCCATCAATGGATATGCAGGGTTTGCACCTGTACATTGGTCGTCAAATGCAAGTTCTACCATTTCATCCAATTTAGCGTTGAAGTCTTCTTCTGATACACCAAATTCTTTAATAGAGAATGGTAAGTTGATTTTCTTCATCAAATCTTCAATAGCTTTGATGTACAATTCAACTTTTTCATCATCAGTTTTTCCGCCCAAACCAAGTTCGTCAGCGATTTGACCATATTTAGCCTTAGCGTTAGGGAACTTGTATTGAGGGAAGATTGCTTGTTTTTTAGGACAATCAACTGCGTTGTATTTGATGATTTGTCTGAATAACAATGCGTTAGCTACACCGTGTGGTACGTGGAACATAGCACCTAGTTTGTGAGCCATTGAGTGGCACAAACCTAAGAATGAGTTAGCGAATGCCATACCTGCAATTGTTGCTGCATAGTGCATTTTTTCTCTTGCGATAGGATCGTTAGCACCTTCTTTGTATGATCTTTCCAAGTATCTGAAGATTAATTTAGCTGCTTCCAAAGCGTTTGAATTTGTAAAGTTTGTAGCCATACAAGATACGTAAGCTTCAGTAGCGTGAACTAATGCGTCAATACCTGATGCAGCTGTTAATCCTTTAGGCATTCCATCAACGAAGTTAGGATCAATGATTGACATATTTGGAGTCAAAGCATAATCTGCAATCGCATATTTTACGTGAGTTTCATCATCAGTGATGATTGCGAACGGTGTAACTTCTGAACCTGTACCTGAAGTTGTTGGAATAGCAACCATTGTAGCTTTTTTGCCAAGCTCAGGAATTCTGCAAATTCTTTTTCTGATGTCTAAAAATCTCATAGCAACATCTTCAAATACTGTGTCAGGTTGTTCATATAGTAACCACATAATTTTAGCTGCATCCATTGGAGAACCGCCACCTAATGAAATGATTACATCAGGTTCGTAAGGTTTCATAATTTCCATAGCTTGTCTGATTGTAGACAATGTTGGATCCGGTTTAACGTCAAAGAAGATTTCATGGTCTATACCAACTTCATCCAATACTTTAACAATATTATCTACAGCACCGGAATTGAATAAAAATCTGTCTGTTACGATAAATGCACGTTTTTTGCCTTCAAGTTCACGAAGTGCTAAATCAACAGCGCCTCTTTTGAAGTAAACTTTTGGCGGAACTTTGAACCAAAGCATATTTTCTCTCCTTTCAGCAACTGTTTTGTAGTTCAATAAGTTTTCAACACCGATGTTACCGGATACAGCGTTTTTACCCCAAGAACCGCAACCTAATGATAATGATGGTTCTAATTTGAAGTTGAATAAGTCTCCGATACCACCTAATGCAGATGGAGAGTTGATTAATACACGGCAAGCAGGCATCATTTTTGCGTATTTGTCAATTCTTTCTTGGCTTCTTGCATCTGTATAAAGGTCTGCTGTGTGACCGGCACCACCTTTAGATACCAATTCGTAAGCAACTTGTGCAGCAGCTTCAAAATCTTTTGCTCTGTACATAGTTAAGATTGGAGAAAGTTTTTCTCTTGAGAATGGGTCTTCCCAATCAACAGATGGTCTTTCAGCTAATAAGATTTTTGAAGTTTCCGGAATGCTAAAGCCGGATAATTTAGCGATGTTGTAAGCGCTCTTACCAACGATATCAGGGTGAGCAGTACCACGTTTAGGGTCGATGAATGGAAGGTCTATCATTTTCTTTTCTTCAGCAGAGTTCAAAAGATATGCACCTCTGTAAATAAATTCTTTTTTTACAGCTTCATAAATTTCATCAACAACAACAACAGATTGCTCAGATGCGCAAATCATACCGTTGTCAAAAGTTTTTGACATAAGGATTGAAGAAACAGCCATTTGAATATCTGCAGTTTCATCAATTAAAGCGCAAGCATTACCCGGACCAACACCTAATGCAGGGTTTCCTGAAGAATAAGCAGCTTTAACCATTCCCGGACCGCCTGTAGCTAAGATGCAAGCAATATTTGGGTGTTTCATTAATTGGCTTGACAATTCGATAGATGGAACGTCAATCCAGCCGATAATGTCTTCCGGAGCACCAGCTTTAACAGCAGCTTCCAAAACGATTTTTGCAGCCGCGATAGTTGATTTTGTAGCTCTAGGGTGTGGTGAAAAGATGATTGCGTTTCTTGTTTTTAAAGCGATTAAAGATTTGAAGATTGCAGTTGAAGTTGGGTTAGTTGTAGGAACGATACCTGCAATAACACCAAGAGGTTCTGCAACAACTTTAATGCCGTTTGCTTTGTCCTCTTTAATAACGCCACAAGTTTTAGCGTATTTATGTTTGTTATAAATATATTCTGATGCAAAGTGGTTTTTAATGATTTTATCTTCTAAAACACCCATTCCTGTTTCTTCGAAAGCCAATCTAGCTAGAGGAATACGAGCTTTGTCTGCTGCAGTAGCGGCAGCTTTGAAGATTGCATCAACTTGTTCTTGAGTAAATGTTGCGAAAATCTTTTGAGCTTTTTTTGCTCTTTCGATAAGCAATTCCAATTGTTCAGCACTGTCAACAAGAGAAGACTTGTTTAATGTCTTTTCAAGGTTTTCAACAGTTTTTTTGCTTTTTGTTGTCATATAATTTTTCTCCTTGTATATTGTGCAAGACGCACGATTTGTAAAATAGTTTCATTTTTGTTCTATTCGTGAATTATTTCACAATTGCATTATAAAATAAAGAAATTTTAAAAGCAAGTGTAATATTTACAATCTTTATATGAATTTAATATTTGTTAAGAATATACTATTATAAGGTAATCCGGTGTAAGAAATATACTCTAAAAAATTGTCATATTGTTGTGTAAGGTTGTCTTTAGCGGACGGCAGAATTTTTTTAGATTTTTTGTGAATGTTTAAAATGGCTGTAAAACCTTATAGCCTCAACGCCTTATCGTCTTAATAACTTAAATTGTAATATTTTTTCACATGACACTAGCAAAAAAAATTTTTCTCATGTATTATTACATTCAATAATAAATTTAATATTTAATTATGGATGAAGAAATGCAATTACTAATTGACAAAGAACTTAATTCCGGAGACAAGATTTTGAAGCCTGACTTCAATTCAAAGACCGGACGCGAGCTGCTCGCCTTTTACCTCCAAACTAAGTTTAAACAGATTTTAGCTTATGATAAGCGTTGTAAAGCGCCAATATTTAAAGAAGTTGATCCATCGTTTATTTCCCGTTTTACGAAACGCTTGATTACAAATCCTGCCAAGCGCTTGTTGATTGGAATAGCCGGAGAATCAGCGTCAGGAAAGTCGACAGTTTGTCGAGAGGTGAAGAATATAATTGAGCGCCTTGATATGCCGGTTTCTGTATTAAGTACTGATAATTATTTTAATGACATTTCTGCATTGATTAAAAAATTTGGAAGTTTTGATAATTTACGTGATAATGGTTATGATGTTGATTCCCCTAAGAGTTTTCAGTTGGATTTGCTTAGACAAGACCTGCAAGATTTGGCGGAGGGAAAAACTGTTTACGCCCCAAGGTACGTTCCAAACGGAACAGGCGTTTCAATTCCAAATGCTTTAAAAATTGAGTCTGATAAAATAGTTGTTGTGGAAGGTATCGCTGCACTTTATGAAGATGTTCAAGATGTATTTGATGTAAAAATTTACATAGAGACAGATAATGAAATTCGATATAATCGTTTTATGAAGCGTGCTCAGGAAGAACGAAATCAAGATAAAGAAAATGCTATGAAACATTGGCAATATTTGTTGGATGTCGGTGAAAAGTACGTTATACCTTGTAGAAATGCGGCAGATTTCGTTCTTGATGGTAATTCCGATTTGAAATATTTTGATAAAATTTTAGAATATATACATACTATTACTAACAATTTTCAATAAAAAAGATATATATTTTTGTTTAAATGTCTTAATATTTTTGACACTTTTTGCCAACTAATAAAAAGTATGTTATAATTTTAATATCAGCATTGAGTTTTTATTTTAATAAAATACACTTAATGATTGATACATATTTTTTGATATTTTACTATAATAAAACAGAAAAAATAAGTAGAGATAGGTGGCAAGTGAGTAGAGATTTTATTGATAGATTTAGAGAAGAAGATAGTAAGGACCGCTTTTGGAGCTTAAATAAGAAGATTGGGGCCGGTCTTGTAGTAATGCTTCTCGCAATTATTATGATTAATACTTCAGGTTGTACTCAAGGAAACTCCGGAGAACAACAAACGGATGATGTTACTGTTGAAGCAAATCAAAGTCCTCAAGAAACAGTGAAGGTTGGAAATGATGGAGTTAATGCAGCTATTGCGCCTGATGATGTGGCCGGAGTAGCAGAGCAAGATGCGGTAAAGAATAATTCCATGGTTGCTATGTCTGTAGGAGATATGGGGCGTTCAGATCCATTTTTGCCGGAAGGGGAGAAGGTTGTTGTTAAACCAAAACCTAAAAAACCGGCTTATGCTAATTATTTAATGCCTCCTCCGGAGACAATTAATGTTGATTCTACGGCAACTGAGGTAATGACAACTAAAGTTTCAGGTATTATGTATGACAAATTTAATCCGTCAGCAATATTAAACATTAATAATTCGGATTATTTGGTAAGAACCGGGGATGTTATAAACGGATATAAAATATTGTCAATAGGTAAAGAAACAGTTACCGTTCAATATGGTTCAAACGTATATAAAGCAAGTGTTGGGGAATTATTTACCGGAGATGGTTTAAAATTTAACACTATATCTAATTTGAACAATAAATTTGGTGGTAATAGAAAATAAGCGTTAACAAATATAAATAAAGCAGGAGCAGATATGAAAAATAAAATTTCAAACAAGATTATTGCAAGTCTTATGTTAGCATCATTTGTTTTTTCAAATAGTGCTATGATGGCTTCATCAATGGAAAATGTTGGGACTTTTAAACCGGCATTGAGAGATAATAATGGAGAGTATTCTTTAAAACTTAAAGGTGATGTAAGTTTTGTAAAAAGAAATCCGTCAATCAGTATTAGTTTAAGAGATTCTGATGTAAAACAAGTATTAAGAATGTTCGCTGATAAAGCCGGAATGAATATTGTTTTTCATGACACAGTATCAGGGAATGTTACATTAGATCTTGTTGACGTTCCTTTGAACAAAGCTTTTGATATGGTTATGGAGATTAACGACCTTAACTATGTTATTGAAGATGGAACAATTATTGTTGCAAAAGCCGGTACAAGCGGATTTAATTTTGCAAAACAAGATATGACTTTAATTCCTGTAAAATATGTTAGTGCTGCTGCTCTTGCAGACTTTTTGAATAAAAACATATACTCTATTCATAAACCGGGGTTGTCAGACAAAGATATTGTTACTACAAACCCTGCTACTAACGAATTAATCATTTTTGGTACAAAAACAGATGTTGCGATTGCTAAAAAAGTAGTGGCTCAGTTTGATAAAAAACCTCAAACAACTACATTCAGAGTAAATCACACAACTCCTGCTGAAATGGCAAATATGATTTGTAACATGTTGCTTCCTGCGGCATCAGGAGCATCTGCGGGCGGAAGTTCATCTGAAGGAGGTTCGGGAGATTCTTCTTCAAGTTCTTCTTCTTCTTCTGATGGAGGAGAATCAACAGGAGGAGCTGCCGGAATTATGACAGGTGCTGCTGCTGAAGCTTCAGGTGGAGGAGAAGCAGCAGGCGGAAGTTCAGGTGGAGGAAGCGGACTTGCATTGAACGCAGGTACTGTTGCTTGTACTTTGGATGGTAAACTTTCAGGTTCTGTTACATCATTGGGATTGCAAAATATGTCAGTAGCAT
Organism: uncultured Candidatus Melainabacteria bacterium; assembly: GCA_934718275.1. Taxonomy (GTDB): domain Bacteria; phylum Cyanobacteriota; class Vampirovibrionia; order Gastranaerophilales; family Gastranaerophilaceae; genus Stercorousia. The sequence goes on from CAKUZD010000005.1 coordinate 13,030, forward strand.
ATTATCCTCAATTGGGGACAATAAGTGTTATTGGCGGTTCTGAAGCTCAGTTAGAAATGATTAAAGGTTTTATTGAAGAAACAGATAAAAAACAACCTCAAGCTTATTTGGAAGTTTCAGTTGTAGAATTAAACGAAGATGGCAGTAAAACTTTAACAAATGAATGGCATTTGTTTAGTAAAATATTCTCTGCAAGTTTTGATGGAGAATCAACAAGTACTAATCCTCTATATCCAACATTCATAAAAGGAAATGGGTATAAGGTAATATCTATTTCAGAAGATGGTACTCCTGAAGAAAAATTTGTAGCAGAGAAATTTAATGGACCAATGACTTTGTCTTATGCTATTAATTATTTGGTTAAAAACTCAAAAGGTAGAGTTGTTTCAAATCCAAGGATTTTGATAACAAATGGAGAACAATCAACTATTGATATTACTCAAGATTACGTTGAATCAGTAGACTCGGAACAAAGCGCATACACAGGCGGTACACTTGTAACAAGAACTTATAATATTAACAGTGATGCAGGTGTTAAAGTTGCAATTACTCCGTTTATCAGCCCTGATGGTTATGTGACTTTGAATATTAAGCCTGAATACTCAACAATTCTAAATACAATTTCAGCGCGTGATAGTATTGGTACATATACTGCTGCAACATTACTTTCTCACAGAAATCTTGATTTGAAAAATATTAGAATTAAAGATGGAGAAACTCTTGTAATTGCAGGTATGATTAATGAAGAAGAACAAAAATCTGTATCAAAAGTTCCGGTATTAGGAGACCTTCCGATTGTTGGTACTGTATTTAGATCAACTACTTCCGGAAAGAAGAAAAACGAAATGGTAATTATGATTACTCCTAAAATTGTAACTGATACAGAAGATGCTGTAGGAAGTGTTGATACATTATAATTAATAAACTATTATTGAAAGATGAATGAACTTTTAAACAGGTTAAAAAATAGTGTCAGTATGCAGGTACTAAACAAGGTAAATAGTGCACTATTGGAACAATATAAATTTGTTCCAATTAGTGTTAAAGATAATTACTTGTTTGTTGCAATAAATTCATCCTCTGATAAAGAAGTTATAAATCATAAGTTAAAAGATTTTTATCCTCAACAAGTTAAATTTATTCAAGTTCCCGATCAGGATTTGTTTGATTTGATTGCGAATTTGAAGAAAGAAATGCAAAAAGATGGCTCCGATGATGGGACATCCAAGCAAGTAAAACTTGGTGAGTTGTTAATTCAAAAAGGTTATATTAATGATGTTCAATTGTTGCAGGCTTTAGCTGAAAGTAAACGTCAAAAAATACCTATTGGGTCAACTTTATTTAAACTTGGTTTTATTACTCTTGATCAGTTAAAGGAGATTTTGCACCTCCAAACTGGTTATGACCTTGTTACGCCTGAACAATTAGCTTCTCAAGACAAGTTTATAAAAATTCTGCCGGAAGATTTTATTAAATCAAATAAAATTATTCCGATATCTTCTGATGGCAAAACGCTTATTTTGGGTGTTGTTACTCCGGTTAAGCCTGATGTTTTAAAAGATATCATTTATATGACAGGGCAAAACCCTAAGCAGTTATTGATGACTCATTACGAGTTCCAAAACTGTTTGAATACTTTTTTCAGTGAACAGAAAAAAGAAACAGAAAAGGTTATCAAGGAAATTGAAAACGAAGCAGAAGAATTCGAAGTTGAAGAATCTCTTGCTGACATGGTTGATAAGCAATTAAAAGATTCAACCGGTTCCGTTGCCAAATTTGTTAACCAAATTATTACAAATGCAATTGATAACAAAGTTTCCGATATTCACATTGAACCAAGACTGTCAGGCTATATTGTAAGATACAGAAAAGATGGTATGTTGCAAAAAGTTCTTGATATTCCTCCAAAGGTTGAAACATCTGTTATTGCTCGTTTTAAAGTTCTATCAAGAATGAATATTGCAGAACACAGACGTCCTCAGGATGGTACGTTCTCAATAAAATATAAAAACGGTTCTTATGACTTCCGTATAAATACTTTACCTGTTTCCGGAAAGGAAAAAGTTTGTATCCGTGTGTTGGCGCCTGCCGTAAGTTTGAATGCTGCAGATAAAAATATTAATCTTGTTGGTGGTACACCGGAGGATATCGTAAAAATTAAAAATATGGTTAGTTGCCCGAACGGAATTATCCTGACATCAGGTCCTACAGGTTCCGGTAAAACAACTACATTGTATTCTGTACTAAAAAGTTTGAATGATGAAGACGTAAATATTACAACAATTGAGGACCCGATAGAAATTAAACTGGAAGGTATTAACCAATCTCAAATTAATGCAAAAGCAGGTATTACATTTGCATCTTGTATGAGAGCAATCTTGAGACAAGACCCTGATATTATTCTTGTTGGAGAAATTCGTGACTACGAGACATTAGAAATTGCGATTTCTGCTGCATTGACCGGTCACTTAGTATTAAGTACTGTCCACACAAACTCCGCAGCCGCAACAGTTACTCGTTTGATTGAAATGGGTGCGAAAGATTACTTGGTATCTTCTACTTTGTCAGGGGTTATTGCTCAACGTCTTGTTAGAAAATTATGTGACGAATGTAAAGAGGAATACTTTGCAACTCATGATGAAGCAAGACAAATTATTGCAGATGAAAATGAAATTCAGGAATTTATGAAAAAACCGATTTACAGGGCAAAAGGCTGCAATAAGTGTGATTTTACAGGTTACAAAGGCAGACTTGGTGTCTATGAAATTATGACAATTAACAAAGAAATAAAAAAATTAGTAGCATTAGGTGCTCACGATTTGGAAATTGAAGAAGCTGCCGTTAAAAACGGTATGAAAACATTGCATCAATCTTGTATGTCACACATACTTAACGGACTTACAACAATTGATGAATTCGTCAGAGTATTAGGTGTTGTTAACGAATAGGAGAAACGATGGCAATATATAATTATATAGCATTAAAAAATAATAAAGATATTGTTAAAGGTAAAATTGATGCGCAGAGCTTGAGAGAAGCTCGTGAAAGTATCAGGAAACTTGGCTTTATCCCTACTAAAGTTTATGAAGAAAGGGCCAAAGGCGAGGATGATGGCGAAAAGAAACCTAGTGTCAAAGCCGGTAAGGTTAAAAAACTTGGTTTGCAAGATAGAATGGATTTTACTTCAACTTTGCAAATTTTGGCACAATCAGGTATTCCGATTATTGAATCATTAATGTTTATTGAAAATGATGCCGCTAAACTTAAAGTCCGTCTTGTTGCAAAAGAGTTGAGGCGTCAGATTATGGCGGGTGCAACTTTTGCTGATACAATTGCAAAATATCCGGATCAATTTGGGCAAATCTATATTGGTTTGGTAAAAGCCGGTGAAGATTCCGGTGAACTTGAAAAAACATTACAACGTTTATTGGAATTGTTAGGAAAAGAAGCTGCAATCAGAGGTAAAGTTATTGGTACTTTGATGTATCCGATGTTCGTAATTGTTTTGGCAGTTATTATTGTATTGGTTATGTTAATGTTTGTATTCCCTGTATTTAAAGAAATGTTTGATGGTATGGGGAAAGAATTGCCTTGGATTACTGCAACATTGATGAGTGCCGGGATTTTCTTGAAAACTTATTGGTTCTTTGTTCCAATTATTTTGGGTTCAATTTGCGGTTTCTTTACTTTCATTATGAGATGGCAGCCTAGTAAAAGAAAAATTGATGAATTTGTTTTAAAAGTACCTTTGTTAAGCGATTTAATTCAGTATTCAAACTTCGCAAACTTTGTTGCCGTAATGCAAGTGGCTTATGATGCGGGTGTTCCGATTATTGAGTGTTTGTATTTGGCAAATGTTACCTTGACTAATTATACGTTGAAAACTAAAATAGAAACTGCTACGTTAAAAGTTCAACAAGGTCAGCACTTGTCAATTGCACTTCGTTCTACCCGTGTAATGCCTAAAATGATTTTGTTTATGATTGCAACAGGTGAACAGTCAGGTCGTTTAGGTGACATGTTGATGCAAGCTACGAACTTTATTGATAAAAAGCTTGATACTATTATTGATACAATGACTAAAATGATTGAACCGATAATGTTGGTCGTAATCGGTAGTATTGTATTAACTCTTGCTTTGGCATTGTACTTACCATTGTTTAATTCTTACATGTCTGATTAATGGTGGTTTATGGGAAAGACGTACGTAATTACCGGAACTACATCAGGCATAGGAAAAGCTTTATTACAAAAGCTTGTAAATGGAAATACTGTTTTTGCAGGTTATAGAAATGAAAAGTATGCTCAAGATTTAGAGCAAATTGGTGCAATACCTTTTTATATTGATATGGAGCGAAAAGAAAGTATTTCGCAAGCTGCAGCATTTATAAAATCAAAAACAAATAAAATTGACACATTGATAAATGTAGCAGGTTGTGTTGTTGCAGGAGTAATGGAAAAAATTTCTGTGGATAATTTGAGGAAACAATTTGAGGTAAATACTTTTTCGCATATTGATTTTACTCAAAAATTACTACCATTACTTGATAGTTCAAAGGTTATAAATATAAGTTCGATGTCCAGTTTTGGGATTTTCCCGTTTGTAGCACCTTATTGTGCCTCAAAAAGAGCTTTAGATATTTTATTTAATGCTATGTTGCTAGAGTCAGGTTTAAAAGTTGTTTCGATTAAACCGGGAGTTATTGCAACTCCCCTTTGGGATAAGTCTGTAGAGCTAAATAAAGAGTCAATTAACAACTGCAAAGATTATGACAAAGAAATGAAATATATGGTCGCCAATGCTCATAAAAATGGTCAAGAAGGTTTGAATGTAAATAGAGTTGTAGATTTAATAGTTAAGGTGGATGCTTTAAATAACCCGAAACCTTCTTATACAGTTGGCAAAGATGCAAAATTCGCAGAATTTGTTTCTAAACTTCCGTTTGCTTGGCAAAATAAATTGATTAAGTTTGGGATGAAAAGAAAGTTTGGGTAAAAAGATTTAGCAAGATTCTTCGCTCCGCTCAGAATGACGGAGGCTTGTAGGGCGGTGGTACCTACCCCGCCAATATTTGGCATTTAATAAGCTGGATTGTTTCGCTATCGCTCACAATGACGTAATTAATTTTTTGTCTTAATAGAACGAGGGAAATTTCCGTCATGTTGAGGTGAAGCCGAAACATCGCATGGTTGGTGAAATTTAAGACCTCACCCTACCCTGCTTGGTTGTTCGCGTTTAACGGGTCTGCACAGTCTTGCACTTCTGCAAGTCTGTTCGCCCTCAGCTCACAATCCGCCTCCCACAAGGGGCGAGGGGTATATAGAAGTATTGGAAATATGAAAGAAAGAAACTTATCTGATAAGGTCTTTTCACGTTTCACTTCTCACTTCTCGCTAAAGTCTTGTAGGGCGGTGGTACCTACCCCGCCAATATTGAAATTAATCAGCTGGATTGTTTCGCTATCGCTCACAATGACGTAATTAATTTTTTGTCGTTAATAGAACGAGGGAAATTTCTGTCATGTTGAGGCGAAGCCGAAACATCGCATGGTTGGTGAAATTTAAGACCTCACCCTGCCCTGCTTGGTTGTTCGCGTTTAACGGGTCTGCACAGCCTTGCACTTCTGCAAGTCTGTTCGCCCTCAGCTCACAATCCGCCTCCCACAAGGGGCGAGGGGACAGTTCAGTTCAATTATTCGATAGTTATTTTTTTCTTAAAATAATTTCATATCCCAATATATCTAGAATTTCTGACAACTCAGAAACACGAAAAGTTTTATTTCGAAGCTTGTTGCTCAAATTTCGATTGCTGTCGGTTTTATTATATTTGTAATTAACTAACTCTTTTACTCTTTTTACGGTTAACCCGTCTAATGCAGAAAGATATTTTATTTGTTGTGCCAAATTTTCTGTTTCAAGTTTTATTTCTCTTTTCATTCAAAAATGATACTATTCATTAGTGAATAAAGACAATATATATTGACTTAATTCATTATATAGTGTACAATGAGAATAAATGGGTGAATTTATATAACAGAGGAGCTTGAATGGAAAATAAATTAGGCTGTATATTGACCGCAGGTTCTATGCGTGTAGCTCGTTGGAGTAATGATAAAAAATTTGCTTTTACATTAGCAGAAGTTTTAATAACTTTAGGGATAATCGGTGTGGTTGCTGCTATGACTTTACCTGTTTTAATTGGTAATTATCAGAAAAAAGCGACTGTAGCCAAATTGCAAAAGGCCTATACAATTTTAAATCAGGCTCTAAAACAATCTGAGTTAGATAATGGTGATTATCAATATTGGGATAGTACTGATAGTATGATGCCTCTTGATTATGTACAAAAATATTGGCAACCTTATTTTAAAGAAACAAAACTTTGTAAAACTTCTAGTGAATGCGGATATGATAATATCTCCCCTTGGCTTTATATGAATAGAGAAAAATGTCCTTATGCTGTTGCAAGAGAAGATTTAAGGATAGGTATTTTGACTTCTGATGGCATATTGTATTCTATTTCTATTAGAGAAGGTGATGAAGGCAGTTATGCTGCAAATAAAATTGTTATGGTTGATATAAACGGACCAGCAAGACCAAATGTAGTTGGTAAAGATGTATTTGTTTTTGATAGGACTGAAAATGGTATTAAGCCTAAATATTATGCCTCAAGCGGCAGTTATGTGGATTCGAATTGTTCAAAAAACAGAAACGGTTTTGCTTGTGCTGCAAAAATAATGAAAGACGGATGGCAAATTAAAAGCGATTATCCATGGTAGTGATTACAAAAAATTTTATTCATGCTAAAGTGGTTTTAAAAGAGGTAAAATATGAAAATAGCTTTATTAAATCACGGATGCGCAAAAAATTTAGTAGATTCTGAACTTATGCTTGGATTATTGGCTCAAAGAGGGCACGAAGTTACTTTAGATGAAAAGGATGCAGATATTGTAGTTGTTAATACCTGTTCTTTTATTCATGATGCAGAAAAAGAATCTGTTCAATCTATTTTACAGATGGTTCAGGATGGTAAAAAAGTCATTGTTACCGGTTGTTTGCCTCAAAAATATAAAGGAGAATTAAAAAAAGCTATTCCGGAAATTTCCGGTATGATTGGAACTTCTGATATAAAAGAAATAGTTGATGTTGTCGATAAAGTTGTCGGAGATAAAAAGGGGTACATGGAACATGTTTCAGAAAAACCTGAGTATATTTATCCTGAAAATATTGAAAGACAACAAATTACAGTTGGAGCAAGTTCTTATATAAAAATAGCTGATGGCTGTAATTATCATTGTGGATATTGTATTATTCCTCAACTTAGAGGAGAATACCATTCCAGAACAATTGAAAATATTTTAGAAGAAGCAACTTCTTTGGTAAAAAAAGGGGTAACTGAAATTGTTCTTATAGCTCAAGATACAACCAGTTATGGTATTGATTTGTATGGAAAGCAGATGTTGCCAAAGCTTTTGGAAGAACTAAATAAAATTGAAGGTTTGGGTTGGATAAGGATTATGTATGCATATCCGACACAGGTTACGGATGAATTGATAGAGGCAATTGCCAAATTGGATAAAGTTGTAAAATATATTGATTTGCCTTTACAGCACAGTAATGCGAAAATTTTGCAGGCAATGAGACGCCCTGTTATGGATTATGAAGTTCTTGTAAATAAAATAAGAACCAAAATTCCTGATGTTTCCATAAGAACTGCGTTTATTGTCGGTTACCCGGGGGAAACGGATGAACAATTTAATGAACTTTATGAGTTTGTGAAACGGGTGAAATTCGAAAAAATGGGGGTATTTGAGTATTCTCGAGAAAAAAATACTGTTTCTTATTCTATGGACTCTCAAGTTCCTGCTAAAATTAAGAGACAAAGACATAAAAAACTTATGGCTTTACAAAAGAAAATTTCGAGAGAAGTTAATGAGGCTTATGTTGGTAAGATTTTACCTTGTATTGTAGAAGGTTTTACAGATGACGGATTGATATTAATGCGTTCACAGCATGATGCTCCGGAAATTGATGGAATGGTTTATGCAGAGTCTAAAGAACCGGTAGTTCCGGGAGATATTGTGAATGTTTTAATAAATCGTGCAGATGATTATGATTTGTTTGGTGTTTTGCAAGATTAATTAAAAGATAGTATAATATATAAATGTTTTATAAAAATTAGTGAGAAAAACAAATGGAATTAGAATATATAGAAAATAGGGAAGTTGAAAGAAATCAATTAAAGGCAATCTTTAGAGATATGTTAAAGTATTCTCCGTCAAAGATAGTTGGTATGATTGGAAATGCTTTGATAGTTCCTGTTTATACGAGTTTATTATCTCCTGAGCAATACGGATTATATTCTCTATCTATTGCTGTTTTGTCTTTTTTATGTATCATATTTTCTGATTGGGTTGGATTATCGGGCTTACGTTTTTTTAAGTGCCATCAGATGTCACAAGATATGCCAAAATATTTAACAACGCTTGTAACGATGCTTGCGACTAATTTATTTTTGATGTTTGTTTTGGCTTTTATATTTAGGCATAATTTTTATTCATTTTTCCATATTCCGGTAAAATACTTTTTTGCAATTTTATTGTTAATTATTCCGGTTGCAATTCGAGCTTTGTTGTTCCAATTGCTAAGAGCTCAGTTGAAGGCGGCCTCTTTTACGCTTTCTACAATTGTTAACCAATTTTTAACAATTTTGTTGTCTATATTTTTTGTTAAATTCTTCCATTTGGGAGCTGTTGCTTTGCTTTTAGGTATGGGAGTATCTATATCATTGATTGATTTGTTATTAATTTATCAGAGTAATATTTTATCATGGTTTAGATTTCAAAAAGTTGAATGGAAGTCTGTATTGCCAATTATAAATTATGGAATTCCGATTGCTGCAACTTCTTTGAGTGCATGGATAATTAATCAAAGTAATAAACTTATCATGAATAGTATTCATGGATTTTCTCAAGTTGGTATTGTAGGGGTTGCTTATGGTTTAACTTTGCCATTGTTAATGACAATTTTTTCAATAATTACTGTTGCTGCAATCCCAAGAATTATTAATATGTATGAAGAAAAAATTGATGTAAGACCTTTAGTGTCGAGGTTCACAGGATACTATATAATGGTTGCTTTACCTGTGATTACGGTGATTTCTTTGTATGCTACAGATTATGTTCAATTGATGTCATCTAATGATAAATTTTTAATTGCATTTAAACTTGTTCCTTATTTCGCATTTGGTACATTTTTTATGGCGTTAACAGATTATACGACTTTGCAATATCATCTTGCAAATAAAACTTATTTTGATTTTGTAATTAAACTGGCTTCCGGAATTGCGAATATTGTTTTAAATATATTACTAATTCCGAAATTAGGTTTAATAGGTGTAGGGATTGCTACTTTATGTGCAAATTTCTTGTACTTTTTGTTAAGTATAATAATTGTTCTTCCCGGTTTGAGGTTAATCTTTCCAAGATTAATAATGTCGAGAATGGCTATTGCTTTTGTTCCATTTACGGCTTTGTATTTTGTATTTGATAAATATATTCATTTGCCGGCTTTGTTTGAAATGTTGAGTTTGATGTTTGTATTTTATATTTGCTACTTTACTTTAACAAAAACTGTAATGAAGCGTACGGAGCAATAACGGGTTAATATTTGTTAATAATATAGCAACAAAAATTTTTCTCGGATTTTAGTATTTGAGATAGTGTAGACTTGTGTGCAAATTTATTAAGGAAATGTAATAAAAAATGGAAAATATATTACTCTCTTGATAGAATTTGTGTAGCTAGTCGAATTTTAATATAAAAATAATTTATAAATTAGGGAAAATATTTGAAAGGAAAAGCATGATTAAGATAAAAGCAGGTAAAAGAAAAGCAGTTGCTTCTGCATTGACGTTTTGTTTCTTTTTACAACAATCTTTCTGCTTACAGGTTATGGCAACAACTATTTCCGGAGTAACCGGCAATAATGGTGTTTATGATATTACTCCAACCGCTAAAAATCCGGCCGGAGACATTGGCTTTCGAAAATATCAGAATTTTGATTTGAGTCAAGGAGATATTGCAAATCTTATATTTCACCTTCAAGGTCAGGATTTGTCTACTTTTGTAAACCTTGTTGATAACCAAATTAATATTCAGGGGATTGTGAATGCTGTTAACAAGAGTGGTGCTTTTAATGACGGGCATGTTGTATTTGTTTCTCCAAACGGCATGATTGTCGGTTCTAGCGGAGTTTTGAATGTTGGTTCTTTATCTGTTATGACCCCTGATAATGAAACTTATGAAAAGTATAAAAGTGATTTGAGACGTCCGTCTTTGATTGCTGATTATAAATCTAAGCTTGGAGAAGGTACGGCTGCTGTAAAAATAGATGGAAGTGTTCTTGCTCGTAATTTTGTAGATATTAATGCTGCAGATGTAAATATTGGTCAAAATGCTTTAATTATGGCAGGTGTTAAAGACGCAACAAAGATTGTTTCAAACAGACAAGCAGAAGCTTTATTTAATAAATTGGTTAATACTGACAATATGAATTTGAATTCGTTCAAAAATGATAATGGAAGTATTTTGATAAAATCTTATGGGGCAAATGGAGGAACTAATATTGCAGGTACTATGAAAAACTATGGTACAGGCAGTGTAGAAGTTACAAACCAAGGTTCTAAAGGTATTAATGTTTCAGGAAAATCTTTGAATTCAAATGGTGATACATTATTGACAAATAAAAAGGGTGAAGTTAATGTATCAGGAATTGTTGCAAATCAAGGCGGAAAATTACTTGTAGATAACACCGGTGATGGGGTTTTGATTGCCTCTACAGGTTTGTTAAGCAATTGTGGCGGAGAATTAATTGTTACTAATACGGGTGCTAACGGTGTAAATATTGCAAATGGAGGCTTGGTTAACAATTTTACTAACAGTGCAAATATTATTAATTCAGGTAAAAATGGAATTAATGTAAAAGGGCATGTTAAGGCAAATGGTATTAACATAACAAATAAAAATTCAAATGTTATATTAGGAGATTCTACCGGTAGTAATAATTTAAATTCTACAGCTAATGTAAATATCCAAATTAATAACGGGAATTTGCTTAACTATGGAACTAAAGAGACATTGATAAAAGCTTCAAATGATTTAAATATAAATGTTAAAAATGGAGCAGTTGGCAAAGAAGTTGGTCCTTGTGACGGTGATGCTTGTACAGGTATTGGTACAAATGCCAGAGATTTAACAAAATCAGTTAATGTAAATGTTGGTGGGAATGTTAAGGCAGTAAGTACAAAAGGCTCAAATGAGTCGTTGATTAATATAGCAAGTTTGAATAATAATATGAATGTTGATCAGATTAAGGCTGATGGTAGAGTAATTCTCCTAGCGGACAGTTCTGTAAAAGGTTCAAAAGCGTACGATATAATTAATGCTTCAACGAATTCTAAAACACCGAATGTTGAAGGTACCGGAATTTCAATTATTTCCAGTGGAAATATCGGTTCTAAAGACAAAGCTTTAACTTTTAGACAAAATGGTGTTGAACATATTTTTTATGGTGATGACGCTACAAAACCACACGTTGTGACAGATATTAATAAGCCAAAACAAGGTGTTGATTTGTTGGCTATTAATGACATTAATGTTAAAGGATTAGATAAAGCTGATGGAACAAAACTTGATACTAATGCTTGTGCGATAATTTCTCGTAACGGAGTGGTAAATGCAGAATTTTCCGGTGATGTTTACGTAAGAGAAACAACTGCGAAAAATGTTAACCTAACAACTCGTGGAAAAAACATGTATATTGAAAATCTTGGGGAAGTTCCTACTTATTCTCAAGATTATTATGGCCCAAATGGTGTAAAGTTGGAAAAAGCAAAACTTGTTGCTCTTGATTTAGGTAGTTACAAAAATCCAAGTGAAGCACCTGAATATGAACATGCTGCGGACTCAACAATTGTTGTTAAAAATGGTACTATCTATGGTAAAGGACAAGGTAGACCGGCAAAAGAACAAGATTTGACAATGGTTGCAGATAATGCTTATGCCGGCGGGTATTATTTTAATATGGGGAAACATAGACCTGACGGCAAATCTACTTTAACTGTTGATGGAACAACAAATCCTTTGAAAAATGGAACTGATTCTTCAATGCCTGTTTCTATCAGAACAAAAGCTGTAAGACCGGAAGATGTTACTGCAATTGGTGAAGATAAAAATGACAGAAACTATTATTATGGTGGAAGTTCTCAGGGGGATGATCCAAATTATGATGGTGTTGATAACCCCAATAAACAAGGTTCGAATGAAGATGATGATAACTTAGTTGTGCCAAAAGAAGATGAACCAGATTATCCGTTGGATACAGATACCGATACGGATACCGATATTGACACAGATACGGATACAGATCTTGACAGTGACACAGACACAGATATTGATACAGATACTGATGTTGATACTGACACAGATGTAGACACTGATAATGATACCGATACTGATATGGATACGGATAGTGATACCGATACGGATACCGATATTGATACAGACACCGATACTGATTTAGATACTGATACAGACACGGATATTGACACTGATACCGATACCGATATTGATACGGATACAGACGCAGATAGTGATACCGATACTGATACGGATGTCGACACAGATACCGATACTGATACAGATTCTGATATTGATACAGACACCGATACGGATTTAGATAGTGATACCGACACTGATACAGATACAGATGTTGATACTGATACGGATATAGATACTGACACTGATGTGGATACTGACAATGATACGGATACCGATGTTGATTCAGATAGTGATACTGATACGGATATTGACACTGATACAGATACCGATACGGATTTAGATAGTGATACCGACACTGATATTGACACCGATACAGATACCGATACTGATACGGATATCGACACAGATACCGATTCTGATTCTGATTCAGATATTGATACTGATACGGATACCGATGTCGATACAGATACAGATACAGACACGGATTTAGACTCTGATACCGATACGGATACAGATTCCGATTTAGATTCGGATACGGATATAGATATTGATATTGATACAGATACCGATGTTGATACTGACATGGATACTGATATTGACACCGATACGGATACGGATATTGATACGGATACCGACATTGACACTGATACCGATACAGATACAGATACGGATACAGACACAGATGTTGATAAACCGGACAGAACAACAGATTACGGTAAGGGAATATATAAACAGCGTGTAGTTGAATATAATGTTAATTCAATTGATAAACGTCATTTTATGAGATTTCCTGCGCAAGATAATAGAAATCCTGTTCAATTGGCAGAAAATACCAAAATAGAATCATTACTTGACATTTCAAGAGGTGGTATCGCGGTTACTCACCACAATGATTTGAAAGTTGGAGATGTTGTTCCTGTAAATATTTCTTATGGAAACTTAAATATCAATGCCGATGTCAAGATAGTTTCAGCAACTGACAGGCGAGCCGGAGCAGAATTTACAAATCTTGACCAAGTGACGGCTAACAAACTTCTTTATATGAATTTGTTGTTAGAAGAACAAGCTGCTATGCGTAATCAATCAAATGATTTATCTTATATAAAATAAGTCATTAAGTGAAAATAATAATAAAAAAGAAGCTTTTCAAAATTGATTAGCTTCTTTTTTTATACGTATGATGCGTGCATAGAACTTGAGACTCTGGCTCTACGAATTCTTCTCATTTTAGGGTCTGCGTTAAGATCCCATTGAGCGACATAGCCCTTATTTGTTCCTTGTGTATTTGTGTTTTGAGCAGAAAATAACGCTGCAGTTGACATTATGCCTTGAGAAAATTTTTGAAAATCAAATTTTTGTGTTGATTTTTTAGAAGCTGCTGCAGTGTTTGTGAAACCAGAAACTGTTTTTTCACCAACTTTTTTTCTTGCTTTTTTGTCAAGTCCCGTAACAACACCTGTGTTAGTATTGATAGAACCTTTGGCAGCAGTAACATTTGTTTGAAATTTGCTAATGGCTTTGTCTTTAGCGTTTGTAACAGCATTGTTTGTTTTGATATTTCCACTTTTAATATCTTTTATTAAACCTTTTGTATCAAGCGGATTTTTTTCGTCTGCCATTTGTTCTTGAAGTTGAGCGCTGATAGATTTCCTCATTTCCTTTTTAGTCATACCGCCAAGAGCCGCATTATCCATATCATTAACTGTTCGTCTAGCTGCTGTATTTGCTGCAAGTTTGTTAGTTGCAGCTTTTGCTTCGTCATTAATTTGTTTGAAAGAATCGCCTAAACTTTTAGTAGATTTTACTGCAGCAGCTCCTGTTTGAACAGCAGCTGCTGTGCTGGTCATAGCTCCAACAAGGTTGCCTTCAGCGGCATAAGCTGCAGTTTTAGTAATATTAGCTGCAGTTTGTCCGTAATCACCAACCATTTTAGTTACATAACCAACTTTTTTCATAACAGTTCCGGTTGCGATTAATACAGCTCCTACTCCCATTAAACCACTCATCGCCTGACCTAAGGCAATCAAACCTACGCCGGCTGTTTGAACAGTTGAACCAAAAGTTGAAACAAGTGCGCTGATTTGTTCTATTTTAGTTGCAGTTTTTATAATACCGCTTGTTTCATTTTGGTTTTGTTGAATAGATTTTGCATTTCTTTTTTGTATTTTTACATAGTTGGCATTTGTTCTTCTCATTCTTGAAAGAGTTCTGGATGAACTTCTTTGTAATGAATAAATTTGTTTGCCGTTGCTTTGTACCAAGTTTGTTTTAGAACCGATTAATTTTTGAAGTTGATTAATTTTATCTTGGTTCGGATTACTTGCCTGACCGCCTTGAGCACCAGTGTTTCCACCGATAGAAAACGAGTTAGTGCCTAATAAACTATCTAATTCTTTTTGTGCATTTTCTATTTCTGTTTGAGTTTCGTTTGTTTCTTGTGCTAATTTTTGTAATTTTAAATTTTCTTTTTGAAAATCAGCTTCTTGTTTTCTTAATTGTGCTTGGAATTGTTTGTCATCTTTTTTTATTTCTTTGTTAAGTTTTTGAGAATTGGTATTAAATTTGTTAACTTTTTTTTCGTCAGATTGTACGTTACGTGTTAAATTTTTAACATTATCAGCTTTTTTTTCAGCTTCATTTGCAGCAGCTTTTCCTTCTGCACTATTGTTAATATTATTGTTGTTTTCTTTTTTAGAAGTTGTATTTGTTGTTTTATTATTTGTTTTTAATTCAGTTAAAGATTTTTTGGTATTAAGGTCGCTAAGTGTTGCAGTTTGTGATTGTTGTTTAACTTGTGGGGCGTTGAAGATTGAACCTGTCATTTGCATATAAGCAGGCTTATTTGACTGTGTGCTTTGGGTTTTCTTGCCAAACACAAGCTTTGTCAAATCAATCTTATTCGCATTGTTTACGTTTGAAACGCCCATAGTTAGCTCTCTTTTTTTGCTCTCTTAAATATATAAAAACTTTTGAAACTCTCTGATTTCAACATGTTTGTATGTCGTTACAATTGTTAATATTTTGGAGAGAGGTGAAAAGTGAAAGGTGAGAAGTGAGAAGTCCATTTCGTTCGCTTCGCTCAAAAATAACTTTGGTGCGATAGCACCTGTATTGGTCTTTTCACGTTTCACTTCTCACTTCTCACTTCTATTATTGCCAATTTTTTCTGTTCGTGCTACGATAGACAAGTATTTTAGTTAGTTAGAAAGAGGGAGATATAACTTATGAAACTAATGGAAGGTAAAAAAGGTGTAATTTTCGGAGTTTCTAATACTCACGGGATTGCTTATGCTATTGCAAAACAACTTCACGATGCAGGTGCTGATATTGCATTTACTTATGCCGGTGAAGCTATGGAAAAACGTGTTAGACCTATCGCAGAAGATATGGGTGCTAAAATTATTATGAGTTGTGATGTAACTAAAGATGATGAAGTTGCAGCAGTATTTAAAGAATGTGAAAGAGTTTACGGCAAGTTAGATTTTGTAGTTCACGCTGTAGCATTTGCAGCAAAAGAAGATTTGCAAGGCAGATTTATTGACACATCTCGTGCAGGTTGGGATTTAGCTTTAGGCGTTAGTGCTTATTCTTTAGTTTCTTTATGCCACCATGCAGAACCTATTATGAACGAAGGTGGTTCAATTTTTGCTCTAACTTATTTGGGCTCTGAATATGTTGTTGCAAACTACAACGTAATGGGTGTTGCTAAAGCAGCTCTTGAATCTTCAATGAGATATTTGGCAGCGGATTTAGGTAAAAAAGGTGTTAGAGTTAATTGTATTTCTGCAGGTGCTGTTAAAACTCTTGCAGCAAAAGGCATTTCAGGGTTTGATAAAATGCTTAAAGCTGCAATTGCAAAAGCTCCTCTTGGCAGAAATGTTGCTTTGGAAGATGTTGGTAAAGCAGGTTTGTACTTGGCTTCTGACTTGTCAACAGGTACAACAGGTCAAATATTATATGTAGATTGCGGATGCCATGCAGTTTATGCATCTCTTGATGAAATGGATATTATTGCTAATGCAGCTCAAAAAGCATAAGTAGCGTATTTTTTTCATAAAAAACAATAAAAATTAAAACCGGAATGCTGTATGTGTTCCGGTTTTTTAGTGTTAATCATAAATCAGTTGAATTCTTTCGGGTAAGTCCTAAGAATGACCGTAATTGATTGTTTTGCAGTTGCTCACAATGCTTTGCTTTGAAGTCTTAAAGCCTTATTGTCTTTCTTGATTATACAATGTTTCTTTTTTAAATCCTTTTAATATTTTATTTAATGCATTTTTGTTATAGTATTTTGATTCAATAAGCGTATATGTCATATTTTTAGTATCTATAAGGTATAGTGCCGGTAACTTTTTAGGAGCAAAATAGTTTACTAATTCATTATTTTCTTCAATACTGGTATTTATTATGCAAAAATTGTATAGTCCCTTATAATTGTTATAAACCATATTGACTAATGGCATTAATCTAAATAAAACTATTGCATTACTTGGTTCTGCAAAAATAAGAAGAAACGGTATGTCTTGCTTTAAAGCTACGGAGTATGCCATTCCTGCATAAGGTTTGTTTATATAATCACTTATGTTTTCAGAATTTGCTTGTTGGCAGGTAAATAAAAAAGTTATACATATTAAAAAAAATATCTTTTTCATAGGATTTATTTTATCATAGAAAAATTATCTAATAACTCTATTAATTTTCTTTGTTTTTAAAAATGGCGGGAAAATTACTAAGCTAATGCGTGAAATATAAAGTAGATATTTCTTTTTGTTTGTGCTAGTTTATGTCTATACGCAAAGATAAGAAGGATGTAATATATGACAGCAACAAAAATTGAAGATTTACCTACAGTTTACGATGCAAAAGATACTGAAGAAAGTATTTATAAATTTTGGGAAGATGGCGAATATTTTAAGGCTGATGCAAAAAGTCAAAAGCCACCTTATTCTATTGTAATTCCTCCTCCAAACGTTACGGGGGTTTTACACATGGGACATGCGTTAGATGAAACTTTACAAGATATTTTAGTTCGTTACCATAGAATGTCCGGCTATGAAACTCTTTGGGTTCCGGGAACTGATCATGCAGGTTTGGCGACTCAAAACGTTGTTGAAAGACAATTGGCTAAAGAAGGTTTGACCCGTTATGATTTGGGTAGAGAAAAATTTGTAGAAAGAACTTGGGAATGGACAAATGAACATAAAAGCGCAATCTTGGATCAATGTAAGCGATTAGGAGCTTCTTTTGACCGTTCAAGAGAACGTTTTACGTTTGATAAAGGTTGTTCTGATGCTGTTAAAGAAGTTTTTGTAAGATTATATGAAAAAGGGCTTATATACAAAGGTAAATATATTGTAAATTGGTGCCCTCGTTGTAATAGTGCTATTTCTGATGTTGAGACCGAATATGCTACAGAACAAGGTCACATGTGGGAAATTTCTTATCCGTTAAAAGGTGAAAGCGGAGCAATTATTGTAGCAACAACAAGACCTGAAACAATTTTTGGAGATGTTGCAATTGCGGTTCATCCGGATGATCATAAGTATTCTGAATTGGTTGGAAAAACTGTTATTATCCCTCTTTCAGGTCGAGAAATTCCAATTATTGCTGATGAATATGTGGATAAGAGTTTTGGTACAGGTGCAGTGAAAATCACTCCGGCTCACGATCCTAACGATTTTGAAGTTGGTAAACGTCATAATTTGAAACCAATTTGGGTGATTAACAATGACGGTACAATGAAGGCTTGTGGAGAAGTTCCTCAAGAACTTCACGGACTTGACAGATATGAGGCTAGAGAAAAAATTGTTGGAATGCTTTCTTATAACAACTTTTTATTAAGAACCAGAGAGCATGAACACAATGTTGGTAAGTGTCAGCGTTGCGGGACTACAATTGAGCCGTTACTTTCCGAACAGTGGTTTGT
Source organism: uncultured Candidatus Melainabacteria bacterium (assembly GCA_934718275.1). Lineage (GTDB taxonomy): Bacteria > Cyanobacteriota > Vampirovibrionia > Gastranaerophilales > Gastranaerophilaceae > Stercorousia. The sequence goes on from CAKUZD010000005.1 coordinate 31,516, forward strand.
TAAAATGGAACCTTTAGCTAAAGAAGCTATTGCTGCAGTAAAAGATGGTAGGATTAAATTTGTTCCTGACAGATGGGAAAAGAATTATTTAGGTTGGATGGAAAACATTCGAGATTGGTGTATTTCTCGTCAAATTTGGTGGGGACATCAAATACCTGCATATTATCATAAAGTTACAGGTGAAATGGTTGTAGCTAAAGAAAATCCTGATCCTGAAAATTATGTACAAGATACAGATTGTCTTGATACTTGGTTTTCATCAGGTTTATGGCCGTTTTCAACTATGGGATGGCCAAATACTGAAAGTGAAGATTTTAAAAAATTCTACCCAACAACAACTCTTGTAACAGGGTTTGATATCATTTTCTTTTGGGTCGCAAGAATGATTACTATGGGGTTGGAATTTACTAAAAAAGCTCCATTTTCAACAGTTTATATTCATGGCTTAATTCGTGATGAAAAAGGTCAGAAAATGTCAAAATCAAAGGGTAATACAATTGATCCTGTTAAAATTATTGATAAATATGGTTGTGATGCTTTGAGATTTACGATGACTTCACTTTGTACTTATGGTGGTCAAGATATTAAAATGAGCGAAGAAAGATTTGAATATGGCAGAAATTTTGCAAATAAAATTTGGAACGCTTCAAGATTTGTTTTGATGAACCTTGATGGAGTTGATGATAAAGATATTGATTATTCAGCACTTACTATTGCAGATAAATGGATTTTGGATAAATTAAACAAAACAGCAAAAGAAGTTAATGAAAATATTAAAGAATTCAGAATAGGTGAAGTTGCTCATGTTCTTTATGACTTCTTTTGGAATTCATATTGTGATTGGTATGTTGAAATTGCAAAAATTCAATTGCAGGACAGTCAGTTAAAAGCTAATACTCAAAGAGTTTTGAGGTATGTTCTTGATATGTCTTTAAGAATGTTACATCCGATAATGCCTCATATTACCGAACGCGTATGGCAATTAATTCCAAAAGCCTCTAAACAGTCAGGTGATGAAGAAATGAAATCTGCTATTATTATTTCAAATTTCCCTGTATTTAGAAAAGAATTAGAATTTGCTAAAGAAGCTAAAGAAATGGAATTGGTTTTTGAAACGATTACATCGTTGAGAAATGTTCGTCAAAGTTTTAATATTTCTCCATCAATTAAGTGTGATATTGAAATTAGAGCAGAAAAAGATGAAAAACCTATTTTTGAAGAAATTGAAGCATATATTAAACGTCTTGCAAGGGTTGAAAATATTTCTTATGCAGATATGAATGCTCCTGTTCCTCCAAAGAGTGCGACAGCAGTTGTTTCTACTTCAAAAATCATTTTGCCGTTGGCTGATTTGATTGATTTAGAAGCAGAGATTGCTCGTCAACAGAAAAAATTGGATAAGCTTACGAACGAAAAGAAATCACTTTTAGGTAGAATTAACAACCCTAAATTTGTAGCGAATGCTCCAAAAGATTTGATAGAACAAACCAAATCAAGAATAGAAGAAATTGAAATTCAAGAAAAAACAATTTCTGACTTAATAAATTCTTTAAGAGCATAAGTAAGTTTCTTAATATAACTTTATTAAAACGAAACATGTAGCAAAATATCTCATGTTTCGTTTTATTGTAAAAAGAAAAGGAGGCAATAATGGTTAAAATACAACCTGTAAAGCCATTTAATATCACAGAATATGCGAGACGAAATAACTATAAAATCTCAAATCCAATTAATATGAATGATGAATCAAAAGTTTATTTTTTGTCTAAGGCTAACAAACTACAATGTTTTAACATAGGTAAGGATGGACAACTTCTTGGAGCTCAATGTGCCGGTGGACCTATGCACAATTTAGTTGATACAATGGTGGGTATTATTAATAAACTAAAGAAAGGTTAACCGATTTTTCCGACTTATGTTAAGGAAATTAACATAAAACTTTACAAATTTTTAAAAATTTGTTACAATGTTCACAAAGTTGACAGATTAGTGTCTTATGACAAATGGAGTAAAAATGACATCAAGTGAGTTAGATTTTGAAGAATTACTGAAAAAGTATGATTACAACTTTCAAAAAGGTGATTTAGTTAAAGGCATCGTATGTGGTTATGACAGCCAAGGGGTGATGGTTGATATTGGAGCAAAAACAATTGCTGTTGTCCCTATGCGTGAAGCTGTAGACAAAGATGAAAATGTTGAGCAAAAATTCGAAAAAGGTAAAGAATATGAGTTTTTGATTATCAGAGAAGAAGATGAAGATGGTAAATTTCTTCTTTCTAAGAAAAAGGTTGACCTTGCTTATGCTTGGAAAGAACTTGAAAAGGCAAAAGAAGCTGATGAAACAATTCTTGGTACTATTGCAGGAGTTGTTAAAGGCGGTGTACTTGTTGAGGTTTCAGGGGTAAGAGGTTTTGTTCCTTCTTCTCAATTAAGAGTTAAAGAAAGTGATTTAGAGGTTGGGGCAAAATTAGAAGTTAAAATTTTGACATTAGATCCTCAACAAAACAACTTTATTCTTTCAAACAAGAAAGTTTATGATGATACAGCCGTAGAAGCAAGAAAAAATGTATTCTCTCAAATCGAAGCAGGCCAGATTGTTAAAGGTGATGTCGTAAGAATTACTGATTTTGGTGCATTTATTGATTTGGGTGGAATTGATGGTTTGTTACCATTGTCTCAATTGTCTTGGAGATGGATTGATCATCCTACAGACATTTTGAATGTTGGTGACAAAATTGACGTTGAAGTTATTGCTGTAGATCACGACAAACAACGAGTTTCTTTGAGCTTGAAAAACCTTGAACCTGATCCATGGTTAGAAGCAGAAAAGAATATTAAAGAAGGTGACAAAGTTGAAGGTACAATTACCAGAATTAAACATTTTGGCGCATTTGTAGAAGTGTTCCCGGGTGTTGAAGCTTTATTACCTCATGCAGAAGTTGTTGAGTTACAAAATCAAAAAGATTGTATTTTGCAAGTAGGAGATAAGATTGATACTTATATTTTAAAATTTAATCCTACAGATAAAAGAATTGCCTTAACAATTAATGCAGAAAAATCAGAAGCTAAAGAAAGTACAGAAGAATAATCTTTTCATAAAAATAAAAAAGAGAGACGTAGCTGTTTTGGTTGCGTCTCTTTTTTGTTGACCGTAATTATTATACTTTCTCTCCATTGTGGCATTGTAAATAAATTTGTTATGTTGAGTTGAAACCGAAATATTGTATGGTTGTTGAAATGTTTAATAGATTCTTCGCTTTGCTCAGAATGACCGAAGCTATTATGCTCAGAATGACTGTAAAATTCTATTGTTAACGAGTTATTATACATTTTGTTATAGTGTCGTAAAACTAATTAAATTTTTGATTGTAACGAAATGTAAACATAAATTTAAAAACGCCTCAAATTCAGGCATAATGCCTCTATGCTATGCTATGCTATGCTATGTGGTGCACTATGTCAATTTTTCCAGCTCTTACGTTTTTATAAATGAGTAAGGGAATCGATTTCGGGGATATTTGAAAAGTATAAAAATGGAAAGGAAAAATTGATATGGGAATTACGAGAATTATAGGAAAAGCATTAGAAAAAGGGGCCGGAGCTGTTGTTGGTCGTTCTTCTTCAGTAGCAAAAGAAGGAGAAAAAGCAATTTTAAAATTCTCTCCGGAATCTTTAGCTAGAGGGAAAGAGCTTGGTTTGTCTCAACATAAAATGACAGAACTTAGAGAATTAGGAAATTATACAAAAGAAAGAACTGTGTCTGCAGAAACATTAAGAGATAACTTATGGCGTAATAGAAATGAAAAAGGTTCTATTGAGCTGTATAGTCAAGCATTTCAAGATGCAGACGGTTCTTTGGTTAAATATCTGTCAAATGGAAATAAAGTTGTAATTTCCAAAGATGGAACCAAAACAATCAGAAAAGTTTACAATCAAAAAGGTGAGTTAATAGTTGATAATACTAAACAATTCAGTACTTCAACTATTGGAGATAAAACTATTAGAGAAAAAGCAAGTCAGACTACTTGGAATGTTGAAATATATCCTAAAAGCATGTCTCGGTCTTATAAATTTGATTATAAAGCAGAAAGAGTTTACGATAAAAATGGTAAATTCTTAGGTATGCGTCAAACAGAAAAACAGCCTGTTTATATTGAACATGGAATCCAAGATGGTGAAAAATGGGCTCGAGAGTACCGTTATTCTGAGAATGTATATGTAACAAAATCAGTACCTACAAAAAATGGTGTAAAAGCTTATACAAAAGAATTTTCAGGGGAAAATGGTCGTACAATTCGTAAAACATTTGCAGGAGCATTGCACAACGAAAGAGGAGCTGGTGCTTACAAACCTGTGTTCAATTCCGGAAATGTATTACCACATACCAGATGGCAACCAAGAGTTGCTCATGATAACAGAACTTCTTATTGGGGTGCTATAGCCGGAACTAAATATAATAGTAAAGGCTTGCCAATGCCAACATATTCTTATGGCGGAATTGACCCTTATACTACAAATATGGATAAAATGAGTTTAAAAGAAATGCGTGAATTGGCTGAAAAAATGCAACCAAGAGAGTATGTTCCGTATAATGGACGCAGTGTAATTTATTCAAATTGCTCAGATGGTCTAGAGCATTTGGATATTCCATATTCGGTTGCAAAGAAAGTTTAATTTAATACTTGTAAACATGTAAGGTGGAGAAAATAATCTCCACCTTATTTTTTTATGCATGAACACTTATAAGTATCTAAAATTTTAGGATTAAGATTTTGTAATTACGTTAGTCATTCTGAGCGATTAGCGAAGAATCTCAAAATTGAAGTCTTTAAAAAGATTCTTCGGACTCAAAATGTTATTGTCCTCAGAATGACTAAGGATAATTGTAAATTTTTGGGATAACTCTCTTAATTTATCTGTATGAAATTTAAATTTTTCTCTCCTCTAAATGTATGATTTAAACGATTTTTTTATATTAATTTTTAAGTTTGTACCGTATAATTTATATATAATGTTGACTTTTGAAAAAACTCCATTATACATAAATTGAGCAGGTAGACAAAGGAGAGCAGCTTATGGGTATGGCAGCTTCGCAAGCAAGATATTTAGGCTTGACGGCAAGAAAGACAAACGTAGAATATGAAGGACAACAGATTAACCAAGCACGTACAGCTTTGGCTAATCAAAGCGCTAACACTTTTAATGAACTTTTAGCTTTGGAAGTCCCAACTGCTCCAAGTACTCAGGATTATACAACTCTGCAATATTCTTATCAGGATGGAACTAATACCGAAACAATTACTGATATGTCTGAATTGTTGAATGATCCTGATGGTTATAACTATACTGTTTCTCATTTCCATTATTCGGATGTATTTACAGGCGTTCAATCTAAAAAACAAAATCCGCAAGTTAGTTTTAATACAAAATCAGCAAAGAATATTGTAGAGAAAGATAAAGTTGCCTATGATAACGGCACTTACACGGTTGATGGTCAAACTCTTACTAAATATGATTCTACAGTTGATGAACAACGTACGACTTATGCCCAAATTTTAAAAGATTATCCGGATTTTGCAAAAGTTGATGTCAATAATGTTTATACGTATACAGATGCAGATGGTAAATTGAATTTTGTCTCAAAAACAGATTTGGATAAAACTATTAATGGAACTACAGATTTAGGAACTTATTCAATTGCCGAAAATGTTCCTGCCTATGTTGGAAATAATGCTGTTTTACCTTATGATTCAACAGATAAAGACTTGAAGGCAGCTTATGAACAGATTTGCAAAGATTTTCCTGCAGAAGGAATTGCAAATTCTGAGAATATTTATACATGGACTTCCGGCGGAAAAACTTATTTTGCAACTTTAGAAGATTTGCAAGCAACCGCACAAAGCGCTCCTGACCCTTCTAAGCCGACTGAAAATCAAAATAAATTAACAATGTATAATGCAGAAAATATAAGCACAAAAATTGAGCAAAAACAAAAAGCTTTTGTCCAATTGGATGATTCAGGACGTCCTCAAAGTATTCGTTTTGAAGATACTTCTGCAACTTATGCATTAAGTACAGAAACAAAAACTGATGAAAATGCGTATAATGATGCGATGAATCAGTATAATTATGATATGCAAGTTTATGAAAAAAGAATTGCAGATATCAATGCTAAAACAGAAAAAATTCAGCAACAAGATAGAACTCTTGAACTTCGTTTAAGACAACTTGATACTGAACAAGAAGCTTTGCAAACAGAAATGGAATCTGTTAAGAAAGTTATTGATAAAAATATCGAATCTACATACAAAACTTTTGAATAAGATTAAGAGGTTCAAATGGCTTATAAAAATGACAGTTATTTAGTAATAGCAAATAAATTTGGTTCCGCAAGCGGAGATGCCAAAGCCCAACTTTGGGAAACTTATGATAAATTAAGAGATTTGACGGTTTCCGGTAATGGTTTGGGATCCGGTTTTGGCGCAACGGGTGGCTTTTTGTATAATATTGCAAGTTTGTTAGCTCCATCTTCTTTTGCAACGGTTTTTGGGGCATCTCAGACAATGAATGTTCCGGGAACTTCATATTCTTCATCATTTAACGGGGGTTCGTCTTATGGAATAGATTCCTTGTATAATTTTTCAGGCTTTCCTTCAGGTGCAGCACCTGTGTCTTGGGGGCTTGACGGATATGCAACAGGAGGCGCATCATCAATTGTTAGTGGTTGGGGAACAGAGTCCGGTGTTGCAACAGGTTATGCATCAGGAGTTGGCGGAATTGCGGATGTAGCAAGTGCAGCTGCTTATGGTTTGGGTGCTGCAAATGGCTATGGTTTTTCGATGAAAAATTTGGTAATGCCTGTTGCGGGTATTATTTCCGGTTGGGGTGGCATTATGCAAGCAGCTGCTCCGTATTTAGGTGAATATGGTTTACCGGCAATTGTTATGGGTAATTTAATGCAAGGAACATCTTCTGCTGCATTAGCAGCCTATCAAAATGTCACCGGTAATATTACTGCAAATGCTGATACAATACTTTCCCAAAAGGTTAGAAATATTGAAACCGTGTGTAAAATGCTTGATACACAGGGCGATGTTGTTAAAAAGATGCTTAAAGAATCTATCGAAGGTGATAGTAAAGCAATTCAAAACTTGTAAATTTTATTTACAAGTTTTTTGTTAATATTAAAGTTTATGAAAAATTAGTCGTAATAGTAAAGGTACTATGGCCAACATGATTAAGACATGTTAAGCAAATGTTTCCAGTCATGGCAATATTTATGTGCAAATTGTTTTAATATACATGTAGGTCTAAAGTGTAAGGAGAAAAATGCTTCGAGATACTTTAGAAACGAATATAAAAAGGTTAATAGACTTCTTAATATATTCGAAAAACTTTCTGATAAGAAAGAATCCTATAAAATCAATGACAAATTCATTTGTTGAAGGCTTGAAAGAGTTTTTGACAATGCCAAAGAAACGAAAGATGGCGCAGTATAGGTTGAATTATCATCGTCATCAGTTTCAAAAAATGGAACAGTTGATTGCCGAAAACAATCAACACACGTTTCTGCAAGGTAGTCACCTTAATGAAACAAGATAAAGGAAGATAAAATGGGATTACTTACCTCGCAAATCAGATTAATGTATCTTCAACAACAGCGGTTGGATTTGGAATATAAAATCCAATTGATTACCCAAACTAAAATGGGGTTGTCACAATCTGTTAGTGATTTGATGCAGGTTGGAAATGATTATGACCCGGAATCGCCTACAACAAAATTACTTCAGCAACGGCAGGCAAAATTAAAAGTCCTTGAGCAAAAATTAGATATGCAAATGCAAGAATATCAAAATAGATTGAAAATGATTGATGCGGAATATGATTCTTGTCAAGGAATGATGGAAAAGAATATTCAAAATTCATTTAAATACTCATAAATAAAAAAATAGAACCAATATTTTGGGTTCTATTTTTTTTTATAATAATATTTTTGGGTTTGTATTATATGCTAGTTTGTACAAACAAGCTGATTATATCGTTAAGTGCTGCATATTGTCTTTGGAATTTTTGAGCTTGGTTTTCCAAAACACTTATTTGTTTTTTGTATTCCATAATTGATGTTTGGCACTCTCTTGCAGAGCTATTTAGGCTTTCTTGGACTTGTTGTGCTTCTTGTAGAACACTTTTCATTGAAATTCCAAGAGCTTCCATAGTCTGTTTAATAATTTGAGCTCCTGTTTGTTTAGAAACTCCGGCAGGAAGTTGATTTATTAGTTGTCTTAACACAGCAACATTTGCAGGAATATCAAAGCCATCAAGTTCACTTGCAAAATTTTCTTTTTCCATCATTTGTTTAATTGGTGACGGTTGGGTGAAATTCATTATATGTTGATTTGAAAATTTGTTTGCAAAATCCATAGCCGGTGCAGTTTTTTCAAATGTTGAAAAGTTTGGATTTCGAGTTTCTACAGTATCAGTTGTAGGAATACTGTTTTCTTCATGTTCTTCAAAATCTTCATAAATAGGCTCTGCTTCGTTATATTCTATTTCGTTTTCAACAGGCGTTTCCTGCAATTTTTCTTCTTCCGCAGGTGCAGGGTTTTCGACAACATTTTGAATATCTAAGTCGGATTGCTGTTTTAAAGCTTCAACAATTTTCTTTCCAACGCCTTCTGTAATTCTGTTACTTACCATCAATTAACCTCTTTCACAGGAAAATTATAATATATTAATAAAAATATTTCAAGAAAAACCTAAAATAGTTACAAAATGCTAAGAAAATATGAAATTTTTGAATTCCGGTGTTATAATACATGACAGTAGCGACTATATTAGCTGTAAAATTAGGTTAAAGCTGGGGTAAAAAATGAAAAGACGTGCATTTATAAGTGTATATGATAAAGTTGGTTTAATTGATTTCGCAAAGAATTTGACAGGAAAATTTGATTATGAAATTGTTGCCGGTGGTGATACTTACGAATTATTACGTAGTGCGGATATAGATGTTATAAATCTTTCCGAATTTGCGAATACTTCCGGTTTTTTGATGAAGGAGTTTGAGGCTTTAAATGAAACATTGTTAGCCGGAATTCTATCAAATAGTTCGGATTGTGGAGAATTAAATGAACTTGAAAAATTTGCAATAAAATCTTTTGATATGGTCGTTGTTAATGTTTGTCCTTTTGAACGTGTAATGCTTGAAAAAACAGATGTTTCAGAAATGATAAATAATATTGATATTGTTGGAATTACTTTGTTAAGAGCCGGGGCAAAAAATTATAAAAATGTTACCGTAATTACTGATAAAATAGATTATTATGTCGCACTAAATGCCAACGAGTTTGGGCGTTTGAAGCTTGCGGCAAAGGCATTTAATTTAACTGCTAATTATGATAGAGTTGTTTCTTCTTTATTAGCGGAACAGACAGGTGAAAAACCTTTTAAAACGTTGAGTTTTGAAAAAGTTAAAGATTTGAAATATGGTGAAAATCCGCATCAAAAAGGGGCAATTTATAAAACGGAAAGAATGGTTGATTATGAAGTTTTAAACGGAAAAGAGTTGTCGTTTAATGATGTATTGAATGTTACGGAAGCAACCAATATTGTGAGTGAATTTTTTGACGTAAACGCTGTTTCTATTATTCGCCATACAAAGCCTTGTGGAGTAGCGTTAGGGCGTTCTATATATGATGCTTATACAAAAGCTTTTGATTGTGATCCGGTAAGCTCTTTTTACGGGACAGTAGGTTTTTCTAAACCTGTTGATATAGAAGTTGCTAAACATTTGAATTCTATGGCGGTAGAAGTTATTGTAGCTCCGGATTACAAAGAAGATGCTTTAGAATTTTTTAATGACAATCCGGATATTAAACTTGTTAAATTGAATACTTCTTTAAAAGATTATAGAAAGCTCACTAGGGAAGAAGTTATAATGTCTCCTTATGGTGCATTAGTTCAGGATAGTGATTCGAGTGAACTTGATAAAGATATGTTTAAAGTTGTTACTAGAGAAAAACCTACGGCAGAACAGATTGAAGATGCTATATTCGCTTGGAAAGTTGTAAAGTATGCAAAAACAAATTCTGCAGTAATTGCTAGAGATTTTAAAACTGCCGCAATTGCTCAAGGACAAACAAATGCTATAGTTGCAGTGGAACAAGCTCTAAATTATGCGTGTGATAACTCTAAAGAAGCAGTCTTGGCGTCAGATGCAACAATTCATGCAGAGGATTGTATATATTCGGCTATACAAGGTAGAATAAGTTTGATAATTCAACCCGGTGGTTCTGTAAAAGATCAAAAAATTATTGAAACTTGTGATAAATATGGTATTGCTATGATAACTACCGGTATCAGAAACTATAAACAATAGATAGAATTTGCAACTTGTATTGGTTTATATTAAAATTTTATCGGAGGAATAGCTATGGAAATTAAGCCGTGGGAAGATTATTTTTTAGACCTTGCTAAAACTTGTGCGAGTCGTTCAAATTGTATTCGAGCTCAAGTTGGGGCCGTTATTGTAGGTGATGATAAAAAGATTAAGGCTACAGGGTATAATGGAACTCCTTCTAAGGTTGAATCTTGTGCTGAGCGAGGAGAATGTTACAGAATTAAAAATGATATTCAATCAGGTACAAGATATGAAACTTGTCGGTCTATTCATGCCGAACAAAATGCTATAATTCAAGCCGGTCAAGATAGGTGTAAAGGTTCTACTATGTACATTTGGGGACATAATTTTATTTGCATATTATGCAAAAGATTTATTGTCCAATCAGGAATAAAAAATGTAGTTTTGCGTAAAGATGAAAATTCTCCGGTAATTCACGTTACTGTAGATGATATTAGGCGAGAACTTGAAGAAGTTTAAATTTATTCTTGCTTTTTTTTATAAAATCATTAAAATCATGCAAAGTCAGGTAGTAAAAAGGATTGAAATTTAAAGATTTTTCTACTGAATTTGGATGATTTTTACTTATTGGCTATATCAATTTTTTGTAAATATATGTATGATATAGAAAGAAAGGCAGGCATAAATGAGTAGTTTTTATCCGCAATATGACTTGGCAGGCAGAATACAGCACACAAAACTTGATACAGGGTTTGGGGATATGCCTTCAGCGAGAATGACAAGGGTTGAAAATCAGACTTCTCCTGATTTTAAACAGGTGATGTCAGGTTTGGTTGAAAACTTAAATACAGAGTTGAATGCTCCTGATAATTTGTTGAAAGACGTTATGTCCGGAAATCAAAATGTTGATATTCACGATGTTATGACTGCTATGGCAAAATCTGAAATTAGTATTAATGTTGCAACTCAATTGACAGGAAAAGTCATACAAGCGTATGATAAAGTAATGCAAATTCAGGTGTAAAATAAAATAAGATTAAGGATAAAAAGACTTGGGAATTACTTTTACAACAAATATCAGATTGTAAAAGGGTGCAAAGAGGACAAAAATGGATGTTAAAGAGTTATTAGAAAATAAACCCTTACTTTTCGGGATAATTGGTGGTGGATTAATTATTTTGGCACTGATTATTATTCTAAGTATTGCCGGAACTTCTAAAAAACCGGCAAACGGAACTGAAATTACCGGGCAACCTTTGCAAGCGGATGTAGATTTGTTAACAACCGACAATGCCGGAAAAGCCATTGAAATACAAGCGCTTCTTGCAAAATATGATATTGTAGTTAGTAGAAGACTTGATGGTACAAAGTCTATTCTTTATTTGAAAAAAGGAGATTGTAAAACCGGAAGAAAAGCTTGTTATACAACAGACAGAGACCAAGCTTTAATTCAAATTGTTCAAAGTGGTTTGATGGATCAAAATATTGGTTTGGAAATTTTTGATAAAGGAGATTTTACATCTACAAAAGAAGATAAAAAAATCAGATTGTCTCGTGCGATTAATGGAGAATTATCAAGATTAATAAGAAGAATTGATGGTGTTGATAATGCTTCAGTGTTTATTTCAATTCCGGAACAGACAATGTTTACTTCTATGCAAAAACCTGTAACTGCAACAGTTCAAATCTCTTTAGCAAAAGATGCAACAAAATTGGATCAATTGAAAATTAAAGCAATTACTAATTTACTTTTGGGCAGTGTAACCGGTTTGACAGCTGAAAATATTGCGATTACTGATACAAATGGGAATACATATCATAGCATAATGGATGCTGAAGACGAAATGCTTCAGCGTTTGGAAGAAAATGATAAGTATATGACGGCAAAAGTTAATCAACAGTTAGACAGATTGATTGGTCAGGGAAATTATGTTGCTACTGTTAGTACATTTTTGCGTCAAGCTCCTGTTGAAAAATTTACAATTGATTATGATCCGAACAGAAAAGCATCAGTTAGTGAACAATCTTTTAGAGAAGGTTTAGGAGATCAGACAAGTGATTCAAATAAAAACTTGAATGCTGTAAGTGTTTATCTTCCGAATGGTTTGCCAAATGGAACTGCAAATTCAAATCAAAATAGAAATTATTCAAGAACTGCTACAGAAACTCAATATGGCGTAACAAAAACTCAAACTAATGAATATATAAAACCGGGTGTTGTAGAAGATATTTCTATAGCTGTTACTTTGGATAAAAATGCGTTACCGTCAAACACAACTCCTGAAGAATTAAAAGAATTGATTGCCAAGGCCGCTAGTCCTAAAGTCAGCGCAGATAATGTTACGATTGCATATTCGGATTCGACAGATCCATACTTGGCTTCAGACAAACCTTCAAATCTTCCTAAACCGGATGAAACTGGGAATCCATGGTGGCTTGCTATTGCATTGAGTGCTATAGGTTTAATAATTGTGTTTAAGGCAATTTCAAACAGAGTTCAACAAGTTCAAGAAGCTAACAGGCAAGAGGTTGAACAATTAAGACAAAGAGCAGCTCAACAAGAGCAACAGTTATCAGATATAAATCAAAGAGCTGCTCAATTAACGGAAAGACAGTCTGAATTGGCTCAGGGATTGGTTGATCAACAACAAAGAACAGCAATTCCTCAACAAAATCCGGCACAATTGTCAGATACATTATCTAATTTATCTGCTGAGTTGGCAAACACAGATGATGATGAGGCTGGGGAAAAAATTAAGAGTTGGATAGAACAAGGGTAGGTTGGGTGAATAGTGAAACGAGAAGTGTGAAAAGACTGTTTCATTCGCTCCGCTCAAATAGAAAATATTAAAAAAAGAAGAAAGGATAAATTAGGTGAAAAGTTCGAGATAAAATGTTTGTAATTTATCGAGCGAAGTGAGCGAAATAGTTTACTCACTTTTCACTTTTTACTTCTAACTTAAAACATGGCAATACAAGGTTTTGATTATAAAGGGTTCGCCCAAAATTTAGCACAACAAGCGTTAGAGTTAATTCCTCCTGAATTTAACGATAACCAGAAGAATTATGTTGCGAATACACTGTTAAATTTTGCGACTGTAGCCGGTCAAGCTTTATATGATGATGAATCTTTAGGTTTTAATCTTGATCAAGCTGTAATGATTACTCAAATTATTGCAGAATGGTCTTTTCACAAGTCAGTTGATTTAATAAAGTCCGGAATTCCACAGCAGTATTGGGACCTTATTATGCAAAAAATTGCATACACGATTTTTGAGGTCGCAAAAAACGCATTTCATCAGGGTTTACCTCAAGATCAGTGTTTGCAGTTGATAGAACATCATGTTAAGAAAACGTGGATTGATTGTATTGAGGAATTAAAGGATAAGAATTTAATTGACGATGGATTAAAAGAACAAGCGGAACACCAATCTAATATTGATGCCATGATGCAGCAACAGGCTCAAGCAGCTCAACAAGTGCAACAGGCGCAACAAAGCGGACAACAAGTGCCGCAACAAGGTGGAATTCCAAGTTCACAAGTTGGAAGTGTTCCTCCTTTATCATCGGAACTTGGCTCAAGTACAAAAGTTTTAAAATTGGCGACATTGGCTATGTTATTCCAAAAAATGCGCCAAGAAAGAGTTCAAACTATATTAAATAAATTTAATCCTGATGATGCGGGGTCTGTAATAAAATTTATGCAAATGCCGGATTTGCAATCTAAAGTCGATCCTTATTCGGCTATGAGGTGTTTGCAGGAGATAAAAGCTAATCTTCCGTCTATTAGTACAAATTTAGCTCCTGCTGCAATTATTACAAAAATTCAAAATGTTTCGCAATATTTAGATAGATCTCAGATTGAACAAACATTAAGAATGGAACGCAGTAAGGTTAAAAAGTTCGTATTCAGTGCTTTAGAGGGAGAATATTACGAAATACCCCCAAAAGTTGCAAATATTATTGCCACGCACCTTGAAGATAGTGTATAATATAATTAATCATGATTATAAAAAAGAATGCCAGTAAGAAGGCAGAAGATACTATAGTAGAAAAAACGGTTGAAGAAAAACCGGAAGTCAAGGTTGAAGAAGAAAAGATAGATTTATTTAATCTTGATAATATAGATTTTAAGCAGCGTCAAGAACGAAGGCGTGGCGATCGGAGGAGAGGTTTTAGGCGGATTGACGATAGAAACCTTATTTCTCGTGCTAGAGAGGAAGCGCAAAGTATAAAAGAGGCTGCTGCTAAAGAAGGTTATCAAGAAGGTTTAGAACAGGCAAAAGCCGATATTCAAGATGTAAAAAATGCAATAACTTCATTTCTTGGTGCAAAACAGGCTGTTTTTGACGATATTGCGCCTGATATTTTAGAAATAAGTGTTGAAATTGCGCAAAAAATAATTAAAAAAGAATTGGAGCAAGACCCAAATGTGATTTTAGACAATATTTTGACTCTTTTAAAAGGATTATCCAAAGAAGAAACTAAAATTACGTTGAAAGTTAATCCGACTCAGGTATCATTATTAAAAACAGAAGTTCCTTCTTTGTTGAATGAAGCAGGGCTTGATGCAAAAGTCTTAGTGGTGCCTGATGAAACAATAATGGAAGGCGGTTGTATTGTGACAACTACAAACGGTGTGATAGATGCAACAATTGAAACCCAATTGGCAGTAATAAGTGAGGCTTTAAGAGAAATTTAATGGCACAAGAGCAAGCTCAACAAGGCGGTGGTGGAGGAACAAATTTAAGTGAAATTTTTATGGCAATATTTGTTTTATTGCTTATTGTTCTTTTGTTGTGCGAATTGCCAAATTGGATTGTTAATATTTGTATATGCTTGAATATTACACTAGGTGTTGTTTTGCTGATGATTTCTTTGTATGTAAAGAAAACATTGGAATTAGCTTCATTTCCGTCAATTATTCTTATCGGTACAATGTTTAGGCTTGTATTATCAATTGCATCAACAAGATTGATTTTGTCCAAAGGAGAAGCGGGAGAAGTAATTCACGCTTTTGGTACATTCGTAACCGGTGGTAATATGATTGTTGGTGGTGTAATCTTCTTAATTATCACAGTAGTTCAGTTCATGGTAATTACTAAAGGTGCTGAACGTATCGCCGAAGTTGCTGCCAGATTTGCCTTAGATGCGATGCCTGGTAAACAAATGACCATTGATGCGGATTTTAATGCCGGTTTGATTTCGCCTGAAGAAGCAACGAAAAAACGTGAGGATTTGCAAAGAGAATCAAACCTTTTTGGTAGCATGGATGGTGCTATGAAATTCGTAAAAGGGGATACAATTGCCGGTATTATTATCGTTTTAATTAATATTATCGGTGGCTTATGTATCGGTTGTATTATGAACCAAATGCCGATTGCTGATGCTATTTCAAAATATACAATTTTAACAATCGGTGATGGTTTGGCTTCTCAGTTACCATCTCTTTTAATGTCAATTGCTGCCGGTGTATTTATGACTCGTTCTTCTGCTGCTAATTCTTTAGGTACAGATGTTACGGCTCAAATTGTAAGTAAACCGAATGCTTTGTTTTTGGCTGCAAGCTTTTTAATTTTGTTGGCATTAACGGGGCATTGGACAGGATTACCGTGGATACCGTTTACCTTGTTTGCAATCGGATTGTTTGTTGCAGGTTTCTCTACTTTAATTAATGCAGATGTTCAATCACAATTAGGACAATTGGAAAATGTTCGTCAAAATATGCAGGATTTGGTTAATCCTAACAGGATGTATGAACGTTTAGGTGTTGATGTTTTAAGTTTGCAGGTAGGTTCTAATTTGCTTGTAATTGCCGATCCTGATCAAGAAGGCCAATTGCTTGCTAAAATAGCAGCCTTACGTCAGAGAGTTACAGATGAATTAGGTTATATTTTGCCGAATATCAGGATTATGGATTCATCAGCTTTGGATGCAAATGAATATATGATTTCTATTCGTGGTAATACTGTTGCAACAGGTTATGTATATCCCGGGAAATTGATGGTAATTGCAGATCAGTGGGATGCTATGAAAAAAGATGTTCCTCAAGATGCAATTATTGGTATTGACCCAACTTACCAAACTCAGGCATATTGGATTTCTCCTGAGGATGCAAAGACAGCTCGTTCAGTTACTGCAGTTGATTCTACCGATGTAATTGTTACGCATTTACAAGAATGTGTAAGAAAACATGTTGACGAGGTTATGACAAAGACCGATGTTCTTAAGCTTATGGAACTTGTTCGTTCTCAAGATCCGACATTAGTTAATGACCTTGTTCCAACAATTATCTCTACAAGTGATTTAAGGAAAATTTTTGTTAACCTTATCAGAGAAAAAGTTTCAATAAAAGATATTATATTTGTATTTGAAAGACTTTGTGATTATGCAAGATTTTCAAAAGAGCCTGATATTTTGTCTGAACGTTTGAGAGCTGCATTGGGACGTCAAATATGTTTGTCAAATGTTGGTGATGATAAGGTGCTATATGCTCTTACTCTTTCTCCTGAGTGGGAAAAAACTCTTGATGATAGTTGCCAAAGAACTGAACTTGGAACAATGTTCTTACTTAACCCAATGCAAGTTCAAGAATTAATAGAAACAACTGCTACAACGTTGATGAGAGCTCATCAGGCATGTGGACAACAACCTGTTATTTTATGTTCTCCTAGGATTCGGTTGCCTTTATACCAATTGTTGGAACGCCATATTCCGACTATTGTTGTAATATCTTATTCGGAATTGATTACTGATATTAAGGTTGAAGCAATAGATACAATTGGGGAATCATATCAGATGGAACAATAATTTCCCCCTCTTTTTTGTGAGAGGGAGCAATTCTTTATGAGTGTAAGTGAGTATTAGAAATGCAGGAGAGAGTTAATAAATGAAAAGACTGATTTTGTTTTTAATTTCGATATACCAAAAAATTTCACGATACACTCCTCCTGTATGCAGGTTTTATCCTACATGTTCAGAATATACAAGGCAAGCTATTGAAAAATATGGGGTATTAAAAGGCGGATGGTTGGGTTTAAAAAGAATATCAAAATGCCATCCGTGGCACGAAGGTGGTAACGATCCTGTTCCATAAAGAGTAAGAAGTGAAATTGGAGAAGTGAAAAGCCCATTTTATTTAAATAACTGAGTTTATTTTACTTAACCCATTTGAAACTTTTAACGTAATTTTCTCCGTTGATATCACCATTGATGTCTACAAAAAATATTCTATAGATATTAGTTGCGTTTTTAATATTTGGAATTTTCGAAATATCTTCTTGCAACAATAACTTTTCAGTAGAATCGTTTATCCCCGGTATTGTGTTGAATAGGGTATTGAGTGATGCATTTTTGATTTTCCCGAATACAGTTGTGATATTTTTAGTTAAGCTTCCATAAATATTCATATCAGCAACAGAGGTTATTATGTTATATGAGCCTGTCATATACATGTTTAAGTCATTACCATTTGAGTATACATTAATTCTGTTTACGATACCGTTTTCAATATGCATATTTCCGGAAATACTTTCAAAATTTCCTGTTTTAAGAGGAGTAACTAAATCTATTAAACTGTTTATTGAAAGTCCGGTAAATCCGCCTTTTAAAAGGTTGCCTGCTTTTAATAAGTATTCGAGAGAACCGAGTTTGGGCATTCTTCCTTCTGCAACCTTAAAATCACCGTGTCCTGATAGTGTTTTAAAACAAGCATCTTGAGTATCTCCGTTGCAGTTCAATGCAAAATGCCCGTTTACATTTCCGTATATTTGACCTTTCAAGTCAAACAAGGCCTCTGACATAATTGCGGCATTTGCTCTGTCTAAGGTAATATCAAGATTAGTATGATGATTTTTTAGATTATGCTTGAATTGTCCGAATACTGCGCCTTGTGCAATTTCAAATTTAAAGTTATTTATATCCAACAATCCGTTTTTATTTAATTTAAGCGTTGCTACAAAGTTATCAGCGTTAATATTTCGTATTTTTACTTTGTTAGCTTCTATTTCTGCTTTTCTAATAATTACTTGCGAAATATCAAAATTTTGGTTAGAAGTATTTGTATCAGTATGTAAGTTATTTCTTGTTGCTTCAGCTTCCATATCTCGAATTGTATCTGTGATTTTATTCATATTTAAATCAGGAAGTTTTAGGGTCGCATTTTCGATTATGTATGGTGGAGTCAATTTATTACGAATAACTCCACTTAAGTTAATATCATTTGTAAGAATAGTTCCTTTGCTTTTTACAAATATCTTATCATTTTTAAAATCAAGATTAACATCGCGGATGGTTGAGTCTAGAAATGGTATATCAATACTTGTTACATCAAGTTTCCCTTTGATTTTCGGGTTTAAAGAAGTTCCGTTCAATATTATATCTGATGTAAATATCCCTTGTTTCATGAACGGTTTTCTGAATATTACATTAAAAATTTTGGCATCAGTAGGGTTTTGGGTCTTTACTTTAAAATTATTGAAGCCAATTACATTGTTTTTTTGTAAATTTAGTGTTCCGGATGCATTCAATTGTGTTTTGGCATAAGGTTTATTGTTTTGAGATGTAATAATCCTGTCATATTGAAGTTTGTTAACTTTTATTTTGTTCGGAGAATATGTGTTATCAATAGTTATTTTTACCGGATTTTCAACATCTCCAAGAGAAGCGCCCATATAATATAAATTTGAGTTTTCTAAAATATTTAGAGTCGAATTTACATTAAGATTGTTCAAATCTCCGTTAGCTTGAGCGCTCAAAATTGCATCCCCTTTAAGCTTGATAGGGTAAAGTGCATTGTTGTTAAAAAATTGTTCAAAAAAGTCTTGCGTAAGTTTTGCATTTATATATAAATTCAAGTTTGGAAAGTTTTGAATATTTGAAATTTTTCCATTAATGAACAACGGCATTTCTCCAAGTAGAGAAGTGATTTTGTTTAAATAGAGCACATTGTTTTTTAGTAAAATATTGCCGGTATTTATTGTAAATTTTGTATGTTTAGGTTTATATAACAAACTTACATTATCTAGAACGGTATATGCGTTAAGATTATTGTTCCGAACCTTTGCGGAGATATCAATTTTCCCGTTTAAAAAATCAATATCTTTAATGTTTTTTGATATTTTGGGAGGTAAGATATACTGAATAGCATTGTCGTTAATTAGGTTTAAATCAAGGGATTTTATTTGACAACCTCCATTAACAAGTCTGTTTTTGTCGAACATATTTGTAATATTTAAAGATATGTAATAAGGACTATTTTTAAATGAGCCTTTTAAATTATTAAGCTTAAATGATGAATTTTTGAGTTCGAATTTGTTATTGTCAACAATTATTGAACTTTTAGCTCCTCGGTTTGAATAAATATTTCCTTTTAAGTAGATATTGTTGTAATCAATGTCTTGAATGCTTCCGTTGTATTTCCCAACGAAACTCGTATTAATTGTTGAGAAATCTTTTATATATGGGAGTTTTGGGCTTATCGGTAAAGTTTTTAAGGCATCTCCAATGTTAAATTTATGACTTATTATTTGAGCGTTACAGATGTTGTTTTTTATCCTTCCGTTTGTTTTTATTTGTGAATTATTTAGATTAGATTGCAAATTAAAATCAGCATCCATGTTATTGAAATTTAAAATTCCGGAAGTTTTAGTAATTGCAACAGGGGCTTTTTGAAGTTTTATTGTATTAGAAATTAATTCTATTGTGCCATTTGCAAATAAGTTTTTATTAAAAACAATATCTTTTGGATTTTTTACCTTGCCTGTTAAATTTATAGATATATTAGTTAAGCCTTGAGCTTTTTCTATTGGACTTGTTAATTTTTGGATATCTGTTAACATCGGAGATGTTTTAATTGTGTTTAAAAGTTTTTCAATATTTTGTCCATTTGATAAAATTTTAAAATCAAGTTCCCCCAATAGTGAGCAAGTTCCTTTTACAGAAATTGGTTTTCCGTTCAAAGTTGCTGTCTTAGATTGAAACAATGTGTTTTGATTGTCAAAGTTGAGAGTGCCGGAAGCATTTTTTATTGTCATATTATGAATGTCAAGAAAAGACACAACTGCATCTTTGAAATGAAATTGTCCCCAACCATGAGGGTTTTGGCGAGTACCTATTATATGCAAATTTATTCCGCCTTTCCCTGAGATATCCATAATAGGCACAGGTCCAAGTTCAAAATGCAGAATATCGTGTAATGGATTAAGAACAATTTGTGCGGTTTTTAAATCAACATTGTCTGTACTTGTAATCATTAAGTCCGTGTATTTGGTATACAAATTAATAGGTCCTTTTACCCAAACTGTCTGTGTGGGGCTTGTTGGGACACGTACATCAAGATTTAATTTATCTCCAAGAAAAGATATTTTGATTGTTGCTTTGTCTGAATTTGGTATTGGTTTTACCATATAAGCATCTGATACAAGAACATTTCCTCTAATATCCGGAGTTGTAGCTTTCCCTTTTATATCAAGATTACCTATAATATTCCCTTTAAAAACGGTTTGTTTTAAAAGTTGTAAATTTATGTCAGGACAAAGTTTTGCATCGCCAGGAAGTAGTGGTATTATATCTTCTGCTTTAGAGTTATTGATTGATACTTTTAGGTCGAGATTTGGTGTTTTGGAATTTAATTTTGTTATTTCTCCGAATGTAAAAGCATTGATATTTTTACCTGAAATCTTGGCTTCATTTATTTGTAATCCGTTTTTGATAGTAGTAAAATCTGTTTTTAATATTAAACGCCCATCATGGTGTATAGTTTTGGCTTGTGTGCTTTGAAATATTCCAAGATTGTCAAGGTAAAGGTTTGTTTTAATAGATTTGTGGTTATCTTGTGTTTTGTGAGTTTGTGCTGTAAGATTAATTAGGCCTGATAGGGAAGTTATTTGGCCTTTTGACAGTGCTTTGGCATATTTTGAAAAGTCAGACAGGTCTAAATTTATGATATGACCGGATATGTTGGCTTGATTGTCCAATATTTTATTTAAGGGTAATTTTAAATCAACATCAGATTTAAGATATGATTTTTTTGTGCCTGTTTGGATTTCAGCTATGGTCGATAAATCTAAGTGTTTATTATGTTCAAAATTGTTAACAGTTAAATATTGACCATCTATTATGATTTTTTTTGATTGTAATTTATCGTCAAGGTTTATATTGTAAGAATTCAAATGAATTTTTGTATGAGAAACATTAAAAGAAGGTTTTTCTTTTGGTAATTCAATTATATATTCTCCTAATTTAAATTTTGAATTTTTGTCAAATACCAAATTAACATTAATGTTTTCAGCCGAAAAGTCGTGAATATCAATGTTTTTAAACAATAAAGGTAATAATCTTATACTGATATAAGGTTTTTCAAGGATTAAAGCACTGGAATTATCTGAATTAAGAATAGAAAAATTGTCAATTTTAATTTGAACAGCAGGAACTAAGCCCATTTTTAATTGAGCGTTTTTTATGGAGATTTTGTATCCATATTTTTTTAAAACAGCTTGTTCAATTTGTTCTGTCCTATCAGGCAGATTAATAATAGCAGGAATTCCCCAATAATAAGCTCCATATAGAGCTGTCATTGAAAATAATGTTAATAATATTTTTAAATTCCTGCTCATAACCTGATTATACGATTAAAAAGAACAAATGTAAATTGATTTTATTTAGTTTGCAAATCAACTGTAAACTTATTGGAATTGTAGTTTAGGAAAATGTGAGAGTTTTATATGTTTTGAAATTTAATATTCTTCGCATAACACTTGGAAATATGCTTGCGGGTGATGACAATTTGGACATTTTTTAGGAGCGGATTGACCGTGGTGTACATAGCCACATTCTCTGCACATCCAATCTGTTTCTTTGTCTTTTGAAAAAACTGTATTATTTTTTATGTTTTCTAATAATTTTGAGTATCTTTTTTCGTGATGCTTTTCTGCAATAATTACGTGGTGAAAGGTCTCGGCAATATCATTAAATCCTTCTTCGCGAGCAGTTTTTTCTCCTTCCGGATAAAGTTTACTCCATTCGTCATTTTCTCCATTAATTGCGCTTTCCAAATTTTCTTCCGTATTACCTAATTCAAACGGATAACTTGAATTTACGTAACCAATAGTATTTCCTATATGCTCATAAAAAAGTTTTGCGTGTTCTTTTTCGTTTTCAGCTGTTATAAGAAATATTTCTGCAATTTGTTCATAACCTTCTTTTTTGGCTTGTTTGGCAAAATAGCTATATCTGTTTCTTGCTTGTGATTCTCCTGCAAATGCGTTTATTAAATTTTGTTCTGTTTTAGTCCCTTTTAAGTTTTTTTCTGTCATATCTTGCCTCCTGAGTATATGTTTGCAAAAATATATATTTTTGTTATTAACTGTAAGGATAATAAGCGAGGACTAAATATTGAACTTTATTCGGATTATATATCTTTGAAAAAATTTAATAATGAAAATACACAGTAAGGGAATAGAATAATGAATTTGTTAGAGTATACTAAAAAATTATCCGAAAAAATAAGATATTATGACGAAATTGCACAGAACACGCTTGCCGGCATGCATACTACAAATCCCTTTGCAAAACCGATAAGTGTTACAATCGTTTGGGTTGAAGAAAATAAAAAGTAGTTCTTATATCCTTAAACCTGTATTCTTGTCGAAATAGTAAATGTCATTTGGGTTTATGCTTAATTCTAATGTTTGTCCAATTTCTTTATCAGCAGAAAGCTTTGCAGAACATTTTTGATTGCCGATATTAAAATAAGCAATTTTTTCACTACCAAGTAGTTCTGTTATTTCAACATTTACGTTTAACTTTATATCTCCTCCGGTAATCATTTTTTCAGGACGAATGCCAAGAGTAACGTCTTTTTTTTCAATATTTGGGAAGTCGTCACTATCAATAAAGTTCATTTGAGGAGAACCTACAAAACCCGCAACAAATGTATTTGCGGGGTTGTTATAAATTTCTTCAGGAGCAGCTGCTTGTTGTATTACTCCTTTATCCAACACTACAACTCTATCACCCATTGTTAAAGCTTCAGTTTGATCGTGAGTAACGTATATAAAAGTTGTTTGAAGTTTTTCGTGTAATTTTTTTATTTCAGAACGCATTTGTACACGCAATTTTGCATCTAAATTTGATAATGGTTCATCCATTAAGAAAACTTTAGGATTTCTGACAATAGCACGACCAAGCGCAACACGCTGTCTTTGTCCGCCGGAAAGTTGTTTCGGTTTTCTATCCAAATATTCACCTAAATCTAAAATATCCGCAGCTTCTTGCACCTTTTTTTCGATTGTTGTTTTGTCAATTTTTCTCATTTTTAGACCAAAAGCAATATTTTCTCTAACAGTCATGTGAGGGTAAAGGGCGTAACTTTGAAAAACGAAAGCTATATCTCTATCTTTAGGGTGAACATCATTGACTTTTTTATCTCCTATAAAAATTTCTCCGGAAGTAATATTTTCTAAACCGGCAATCATTCTCAAAAGTGTTGATTTGCCGCAACCTGATGCGCCAACAAGTACAACAAACTCTTTGTCATTAATATTTAAGTCAATATTATTGATTACTTTCTTTTTGTCATAGATTTTTGTTACGTTTTTCAAGATAACGTTGCTCATTTTTCCCTCTTTAAATTTTTATTGTTTTATTTTTTCTATTGGTAAAATTATATTAAAACTGGAACCCTTCATTACTTCTGAATTTACCCATATTGCACCTCCCATACGTTTCACCATTGTATAAGCAGTTCCTAGTGTAATTGAGCGAATAATGGTTTTTTTGTGTGTGTTGTCAAGTTGTGTATAAGGTTCAAAAATACCGTTAAGTTCGGATTCTGCAAGTCCCATTCCGGTATCTGTAATTTTTATTCTCGCGTATGAAAAACTGCAAGCATTTTTAATTATTTTTGCCCCGCTTTTTTCTACAACATCAATGTCAGGATGATCTATTTTAATTGTTATTGAGCCTGCATCTGTTAGTTTAATGGAAGTCTCTAATACATTTTGCAAGATTATCTTTATCGCATTTTCGTCATTATAAATAGCTTTTTTGTTAAAGTCGTTTGTGTTAATTTCGACTGCTAAATTTTTTGCGGTTAAAATGTGTTCATTTCTTTTAATTACGGCATGAATTGTATTTACTAAGTCAAAAGCTTTGTTTTCGCAAGAGAACAGAGAAGATTCCGCTTGAGCAAACTCTATAAATTTGTCTATAAAATATAACAATTCTGCAGAGTTTTTATGGATAATTTTTACGTATTTTTCTTGTTTGTCATTGATTTTTCCACCCATTCCATCTAAAAGAGCTTGTGAAAATCCAATAATAGACTGCACCGGAGATTTGAATTCGTTAGAAAGTTTAACAAACATTACATTTTTTTCTTTATTGAGACGCCCTGTACGTTCTGCAATTGTCAGAACATTAGTCATAGCAGTCACATCGCGTATGGAAACGAAATATTGGTCGATATATTTTTTTACGTTCATTTCTACAAAAAATTCATTTCCATCAGTTGTAAAAGCTCCTGTGACAATAGAATTTCGCTTTGCATAAGATTTTTCGGCTAAAGCAAGTCCGTTGATAACAAGTTCATCAAAATACATTCCTTTTAAATCAACGCTTTTAGCTTCAAAAATAATAGAAGCCTTGTCATTAGTCCAAATAATTCTTCCGTCAAAGTCAATTACAAGTACTGCATCCGGCAGGTATTTTAAAACTTCTTTAGGATTTATGTTGCTAAATAAATTAGTAAAATTCATAGTTGCAATACTTTCATTAATGTTGTATACTTTATATAACCTTTATATACTCAAATCGACTACATTGTACTTTAAATATAGCATAAAACAGTTTGTAATAGAAGATTTTATATTAATTTTTGTAATTTTTTTTTTACAAACTAGCAAAAAATTTTTTTTTCATGTTTTAAAACAACAACGAGAATATAGAGTTAAAATATAGTAAGTTGCGGCAAGGTGCTGTAACCCCGAATAAAGAAAAGAGGATGTGACTATGAACGAAATTCCAAAAAACGCGCAAGGTCCAAGCATTCCACAACAAACACCAAAAATTGACCAAGTAAAAACCGAAACTGTTGAAGCTCTGCCTCAAGGTCAAGTTGATGCCCAATCTAAAGAGATAAAGGAGATTTTGGAAAATCCGGCAGATAGGTCAGCTGTAAAGGTTGATAATTTGGAAAATGATTTGAAAATTTTTGCTGCAAATCCCGAGTTAGCTCAGAAAGCTCTTGAAGTTGCTGAATTGGCAGAAAAACGTTATGCAGATGCCGGAATAGAACAACCTGAGTTGAAAGCATTGGCAGTTGGCAAAGCTTTTGTTGAAGAATTTCAAAAATAACTAATGGTTGCGAGCTCAAAGGAGTGTATGTAATAGATTTTAGTCACTTTTTAGTCTACTACTGTTTAAGGTGGTCTACCATGGCTTTTATTCCAAGCTTGTAGCTATTTACTCCAAATCCGGTAATTTGCCCTAAACAAACCGGAGCAAGATAAGAATGATGTCTAAATTCTTCTCTTTTATAAATGTTGGTTATATGGATTTCAATAGTTGGTATATTAACGGCAGAAATTGCATCTCTTATGGCGATACTTGTATGGGTGTAAGCCCCCGCGTTTATTATAATTCCGTCAAAGCGGTCTTTTGCAGAATGAATTTTGTCAATTATTTCTCCTTCAATGTTGCTTTGGAATGTTTCTATGTCAATTCCAAGTTCAAAAGAGAATGCATATAATTCTTTTTCTAAATCTTTAAGTGTCATGGTTCCATATTTATTAATTTCTCGAAAACCAAGCATATTCATATTTGCGCCATTTATTACAAGTATTTTCATGTTATTACCTCAATCATTAGTTTATAATAAAATCAATCTTTTGTAAACATTTGTTAAAATTTTGACAACATGTGTGCTCAAAAAAGCATGCTTGAATTATCATGCATGTACAACTATCCCCAAATCTCCTCCCAAGATTATTGTTCAAAGCTGTACAAAAAGTGCAGCTTCTTTTTTTTATTATGGAACTGTTAAATAATTGACTTATAAAAATAAATCACTACAATATAATATGTAAGACATTTTACGGGGATGTAGGATGAGATTAGTGGAAAAATTGAAAGAGTATGAAAATCAATACATGTTTATTAAATGGGCGACCGGTGGTGAATATGGTAAATTGATTTATGCAGGCGAAGATTTTATAGAATTTAATGTTATTGACGTTGATACAATGGAATATTCTGAGACTGTAATAATTCACAGTCCGCTGATTTTAGAAGTTGCAATTGGTGGAGCAGATGTACAGAGAATTGTTGCTGAAGTTTCCTCTAAAATTTCAATTGATGAAGGTTGATGTTTTAAATATTAAAACTTTTTCTAGCCCCTTCTTCGTGGTAGAAGCCACCTCCACAGATTGTTTCTACTACTTTTAGAACAAATTCTCTCGGGGCATCAACTTGGTTAAGATAAAACTCTCTATTCGGAAGATGACGGATTTTCATAATAGAATTTTGAGTAGATTCCGGGGGAATGAATAATGAGGCAACTTCGTTATCAAGGAGTTTTACCATTTCTTCATCGTGATCGGTTACTCCTTTCATTAGTTCATAATAATTGCCTTTAATTGCCATAATTCTGCTGGAGAACAAATGTTGACCATCTTCTCTGTAAAGAGCTTGTGGTTGATAATTACATCTAGTTGTAAAACTCATTTTATGCCAAAGGATATTTACGATAACAACAGATTTTTGAGGGTCAGTGTCAACGTAAATATTTTGAGTAGTTACATTCCTGGAAGAAAAAGCTTCTTTTAATGTATCAACAACGATTTGTAGATTGTCAATCATTCTTAAAAAAATTTCATTAGTGTTTACATTTGCATGTTGGTAATCTAAAAATTGTTTGTACATGTGCGTGGAAACAAGCCCGACTCTTTCTTGAATTAGAGCTGATTTTCTAGCAGATGTTTCAGAATTATCAAAACTTTCAAAATTGTTCAGCAATTAATTTTCCATCCTTTTAAACACATGTAATAATAAACATGAAATTATGTAAAGATTATATGTTTTTTTTTTACAAACGAGAATACGTAATTCGGTTTATTTATTAAAAAAGAAATTATAATAAATTTTTGAAAATAAAGATTTATTATTTCTTTTTCCCGATAATAATTACCGGAGAATATGTTAGTGTTATATCAGGGAATTTTTCTTTGTAGTTGTCACAAAAATCTTTTACTTCTTTGAATGTCCAATGTTTTGATGCGAGAGAATTTACCCCTGTGTTTTTCATGTGAGCAAGTAATTCTAATGGAGTTGAAAATTTTAATTTGTGTTCAAATTCATTGTAATGCAGAATTTCAAAATTTTTATTGGTAATGTTTTTTATTTCTTCAAAGGTTTTGTATTCAAGAGAAAGACCTGTTAAATCTTTTATTTCTTTAAAATTATTAGCTGAAAAAGTTGAAAAAGCGAGTATCCCGTTCGGATTAAGTTGTTTTTTGCAGTGGGTACAGATAGTATCAGGATTGCTGAACCATTGAAACATAGCGTTTGAAATTATTAAATCTTGCTTTCTTTCAACTTTTATTTTTAAGGCGTTTCCGTAATAAAATTTTGCATTAGGGATAATTTTATTAATACAATTTTTAGATTTTTCAACTAAATCATTTGCAAAATAAGATTTAAAATTTATTTTTTTTATTAATTCTTTGGTTAAAATTCCTGTTCCGCAACCAAGTTCCAAAATAGAGTCAAAATTTGTATAATCAAGATTTAAAAGCCCTTCAACTAATTTTTCCGCCATAATTTTTTGGACTATTGCATTTTGGTTATATGTGTTAAAACTTTTTTCAAATTGTTTTTTTATTAATTTAGGGTTTATTTGCATAATATCTCATTCCAACTTTTAAAATTATAGTATGGAAAGTGTCCGCTTTCAAGCATTTCTATTTTTGCATTATTTTTCCAAAAATTTATTTGATTTTTTGTTGGAATAATTTTGTCATAATTACTTATGATTGCAGTGTCATAAAATTTTGTATATTGAATTTGTGTATTTTTAATTAATTCATATAATATTTTTAATTCAGTTTCTCTGTTTTCAATAGTTCTGCTTACTGGGGCTTTGGAATATATTTCAAATTCTTTTTCTGAGTAAAAAATGTTATGATAAAATTTGCTTTCAAGTCCTGTTTTGGCGTGTTTTAGCGTAAGTAAAAAAGGTTTTATCGGAATTCCAAATTCGTCATTAACAGGTAAAGGAGTGCCATTTATCGCAATTTTTTTATTAAATGTCGGCAGCTTGTCTTTTAATAAAAATGCCACAAATACTCCCATTGACCAAGCAATAAGGTTGACTTTTGGGTAGTTAAACATGCATTCTAGATTTTCGTTGATTGTAGAGTAATCATAAATAACCAAAACATCGTTGTTTTCGCAGTTTAGAAATTTGAAAGGTTTTTCGTCAAAACTCCATCCTGCAAAAAAGATGATTAAATTGTCATTATTTTGTTTGTTTAGCCAATGAAATTGCATTAAATATTTCCTTTTCTGTAATATCTGTTGTTAAAGATAGCCTTAATCTTGAAGTTCCTTCCGGAACTGTTGGAGGGCGAATTGGTAATGTGAAAAAACCATTATGGAATAAAATATTACAAGTATCTACTGTTTCTTTGTTCCCTCCGATAATTATTGGAATAATTTGGCTTTCACTACCCGCTTTTTGGCAAATTTCGAGCATATTAACTCTTTTTTGGTATGTATATGGTAATTTATTTTCAATAATCCATTTTGAAAATGCAATATTAATTGGGGGGAGAGCTGTTGAAAAAATAAATGAACGAGCTTTATTGGTTAAATATTCAATTAATGTCTTGTTGCCGGTTGCAAAAGCTCCCATTGAACCGATTGCCTTTCCAAATGTTCCAACAATTAAATCAACTTTGTCGGTAATATTTAACACTTCGGTTACGCCAAGTCCTTTTTGCCCAAAAACACCGAATGCGTGTGCCTCATCAAGGATTAATATGCAATTGTATTTTTCTTTTAATTCAACCAATTTTTCAATATCAGCAATATCTCCATCCATTGAAAAAACACTTTCTGATACTATAATTGCATTATTAAAATTTTTCCTTTCTCTTATTAAAAGTTTTTCAAGGGCTTCAATATTTTTATGTGGAAATCTATAAAACTTGCCTTCAGATAATCTCATTCCATCAATTATACTGGCATGATTAAGTTTGTCCGAAAAAATAACATCGCCTTTGCTTGCAATAGAACTGTTAATTCCAACATTTGCGTGATAGCCGCTGTTAAAAAGTAGTGTTTTTTCTTTTTTGAACAAATCTGAGATTAAATTTTCAAGCTCTTTATAAATAGGTAGTGTTCCGGTTAAAAGCCGAGCAGAAGCACTTCCGAAAGAATATTTGTTTCCTACTGTGTTTAAAAATTCTTCTGTTATTTTTTTATTGTCGGCAAAACCTAAGTAATTATTTGAAGATAAATTTAAAAGTTTTTTGTTTTTATAATAAATATACTTTTCATCTTTGTTTTCAAAATCTTTTATATCTCTAAAATGAGAATGAGTTTTTAAGTTGTTTAATAATACGTCATAATCTTCTAACATATTTGTAATTTATGATAAACAATAAAAAATGTCCATATTAGGTTTTACTTTTTTATATATTAACATTTCTTAATTATTTGTTATATATTATTTAAGAATGGGTATATAAACTTTATATGTATTGTTAAATAGCCTTTCATTGTAAAAATAAAGGGCGGATGGTCTTATGGGTTATATGATGAAGATGAAAAAACGTTCAGGATTAACTATGTCCGAGGTATTGTTTACTATCGCAATAATAGGAGTTATTGCAGTATTGACTGTGTTTGGATTAGTTACAAAAATTAGCGATGCTAAAAATATTGCGGCACTAAAGAAAATTTATTCCTCAATTAGTCAGGTTACAATGTTTGTAATTTTGGATAGAGCTTCTCCAAATTATTGGGGGTTAGATGAATATTCTCAAAATTCTTCAGCATTGGCATTTTCGTACTATCGCCCATATTTCAAGGTTGTTAGAGAATGTTCAAATGCAACCGGATGTTGGCAATATCCTACAAAGTTTTTAAGCGGAAAAGTATATTTGAAACGCGCAAAAATGTATCAATATATGTTTACCTTGGTTGATGGAATGAATGTTATCATGAATGTTTATCCAAAAGATATTGTTCGTTCTGAATTTGGGGTAAATGTTGAGAAAGATTCTGTTGTTTTCATCGTTGATGTGAATGGAAACGCTTATCCAAACCAAATGGGACGTGATATATTTGCATTTGTCCTTAATGGAACAGAAATTGTTCCGGGAGGGACAGACAATTCTTATAACTGCAATAAAGCTGCATCAGGTTTGACGTGTGCTGCGAGAGTTATAAATGATGGTTGGAAAATCACTTATTACTAAAAATAAAATGCTTTCAGCTCCTTTCATCTTTCATAAAAAGACCGGCGTAAACACCGGTCTTTTCTTTTTGTTGTGTGTGGATGGGGTATGTTGTAGTGAAGCCGAAACATCGCATGATTAGTAAAATATTCAGGAGCTTCTTCGCTTCGCTTAGAATGACCGTAATTATTATACTCTCGCCCCTTGAGGGAGAGAGAGTAGGCGTTTGAGCAAGGCGAATTACGCATACGAGAGAGGGGTAGACTTTGATTCAGAGTCTATCAATTATGTTCTCTCCCTCGGTTAGGGAGAGCTAGAGAGGGTAAACTAACAATACTCATATATAATTAATCAGCTGGATTGTTTCGCTATCGCTCACAATGACTGTAACTATAATGTTCTCGCCCCTTGAGGGAGAGAAGAAATTTCTTAGCGAATAATTTGAGCTTAGAAATTTCAGAGAGGGGGTTGTGGTAATAACCTTCTTATTTCCTTATAATTGGTTGTCCTTCGCGGACTGCGGGAACTTTTTATGTAAAAAGTTCCACAAAACCATCCACACGCTCCATTCACTAATAACTAGTAAGTTCAATATAAAAACAGTCAAACTCGCTTTGCTCAAACAATGACTGTTTTTTTGTCGTTTATTTCACTAACAAGTTATTGTTCATTTCACTGTCGTGGTGTTGTTAATAATTTCGACATAAATAATCGGCTGGAATATAATTATTCCAGCCGATTATTTTTTTATATCTTTTTAGTAACTAGTCTTTAGCTTTCATTGTAGGGAAGGCTATGACATCACGAATTGATGGAGAATTTGTTAATAACATAACAAGTCTGTCAATACCCATTCCCATACCACCTGTAGGTGGCATACCATATTCTAGTGCATTGATAAAGTCTTCATCAATTTCCATAGCTTCTTCGTCACCTGCTGCCTTTGCTTGAGCTTGAGCTTCAAATCTCATTCTCTGATCAATCGGGTCTGTAAGTTCTGAAAATGCGTTTGCAATTTCCCATCCGTTCACTCTTGTTTCAAAACGTTCGGTTAATCTGTCGTTGTTTCTGTGAACTTTTGCAAGAGGAGAAATTTCTCTTGGGTAATCAATGATGTGGCAAGGTTGAATTAATGAAGGTTCAATTTTATCTTCAAATACTGCTTCAACAACTTGTCCCCAATTCATAGTGTCCTCAACTTGAACATTCAAACTTCTTGCTGTTTTGATAGCTTGTTCAGCACTATAAATTTCCATAAAATCAACACCTGTAGCTTCTTTAATAGAACCAAGCATTGTTTTTCTGTCCCAAGGTGGAGTTAAATCAATTTCGTTTTCTCCATATTTAATTTTTGTAGTACCAAGAACTTCTTGAGCAACGTAAGCAACCATGTTTTCTGTTAAAGTCATCATATCGTTGTAGTCTGCGTAAGCCTGATACAATTCAATCATTGTGAATTCAGGATTGTGGCGAGTGTCAATTCCTTCATTTCTAAAACATTTGCCGATTTCGAAAACTTTTTCAGAAATTCCACCAACAATTAATCGTTTCAAATATAGTTCAAGTGCAATTCTTAAAGTTAAATCCATTTCAAGTGCATTGTGGTGTGTTGTAAACGGTCTTGCATTAGCTCCTGAAGCCATTGTTTGTAAAATTGGAGTTTCAACTTCAATATAACCTTGTTTTGCCAGAAACTCTCTAACTTTTTGAACTATTAGACTTCTTTTTCTAAAAGTGTCTCTGCTTTCTTCGTTTACGATTAAGTCAACATATCTTTGACGATATTTTAGTTCAACATCTGTAAGTCCATGGTAGTGGCTTAAAGTTTCAGCTTTTTCTTTGCTGATTTGTTTGTTTGGCAAAGGTAAAAGAGCTTTTGACAATAAAGTTAATTCTGTTGACTTAATAGAAAGTTCTCCGCGAGGAGTTCTTCTGATAGTTCCGGTAAAACCAACTATGTCTCCGATATCAATAAGTTTAAGAACTTTAATTTGTTCTTCTGATAAATTTTCTTTGTGAGAGAAAATTTGGATTTTTCCGGAAGCATCCATAAGGTCGATAAACATACCTGTATTGCGGATAGCCATTACACGACCTGCAACAGAGTACTTATCTTCTGTTTCTACGCCTGCTTCAAGGTTTTTGTATTTTTCTTGCAATTCAGATGCGTTTGCAGTTTTTTCAAACTTATAAGGGTATGGATTTACTCCTTTGTCTGCCAAATCTGCAAGTTTCTGAATTCTTGTCTGTCTTATTTGTTCTTTTGTAGAACTTGGTTCATGTGTTTGTTGTGCCATTTTATACTTCCTCTTTGGTTGTAAAGTCTTTATATATTTATGATAGCACAAACAATGAAATATTTAAATTTTGTATCAAAAAAGTCTGAACTAAAGGCTCAGACTTTTGGGATTTTTTTAATTTAAAGATATTATTATGCACCTCTCATTAAACGTTGCAATTCATCAGGTCTTGATGTTCTTGAAAGAGCGTCTTCAATTGTAATAGTCCCTTGTTTATATAAGTTAGACAAGGCCATTTCAAGAGTTTGCATTCCCAAACCTTGGTTCATTTGGATTGTTGAGTAAATTTGAGCAGCTTTTGCTTCTCTAATAAGGTTTGCAATCGCAGGGGTTACAAGCATAATTTCTTGAGCCATTACACGACCTTTTTTAGTCCCATCAGGTTGAACTTTAGGTAAAAGGGTTTGTGCAAATACTGCAACAAGAGAGTTTGCAAGTTGTACACGGATTTGTTGTTGCTGACCTTCAGGAAATACGTCAATGATACGGTCAATAGTTTGAGCTGCTGAAGATGTGTGTAATGTTCCGAATACCAAGTGACCTGTTTCTGCTGCTGTTAGTGCCAAAGCAATAGTTTCGTGGTCACGCATCTCACCTACCAGAATAATGTCAGGGTCTTCACGAAGTGCAGATTTAAGGGCGTTTGCAAAAGACCTTGTATCCATTCCTAATTCACGTTGGTGAATAATACTTTGTTTTGATGTATGAACAAATTCTATAGGGTCTTCAATCGTAAGAATGTGTTCTGCTCTGTTTGTATTGATGTAGTCAATCATCGCTGCCAATGTTGTAGATTTACCGGAGCCGGTAGGACCTGTAACAAGAATTAGTCCTCTTGGTTTATCTGCAGTTTTTCTAACAACCTCAGGAAGTCCTAATTTGTCAAAAGAAGGAACAATTGATGTAATCGTTCTGAATGCAGCAGCGTAGTTACCTTTATCTTTGTAAAAGTTAACCCTGAAACGACTTAGACCTTCAATACCGTAAGAGAAGTCTAATTCCCAAGTTTGTTCCAAAGTTCGTCTTTGTTCGTTAGAAAGCATAGGAAACAGTAAAGTTTCAACGTCATCCGGACTAAGTGGCGGATAATCATATCTTCTCAATTTACCATCAATACGTGCCGCAGGTGGTAGGTTTGCTGAAATGTGCAAGTCAGAACCGCCGTCTGCAACTAATTTTTCTAGTAATTCTTCAATTAACATTTTTATTCTCCCTGAAAATTCATTATATCTTCGTTTTCTTTCATCGCAAGTTCAATTAAGGCATACGCCATATATGCGCCAAGTGCTACAGCTTTTGGGTCAAGTTTTGTATTATTTGCAGCCTCTATAATTGCAGTATTTATTTCGGGATTTTCGTCCTTTATATAGTGAATCATTTTCTTACGCCAAGCAGGCATATCTTTGAAAATTTCATTAAATGTTGCTGCTGCATTTTCTTCTGATACAATTGGTAACATGTTTATTCCTTATAGTTGCAATTTTATATGCATATTATATAAAAAATTTTAACATTAGTCTACAATAAATTAAGAAATCATATATTTGGGGTATAATTTTTTTATGAGATTAAGGGATTTGAAACTTACAAATTATAGGAACTGCAAGGATTTAAGACTAGATTTAAATTCTAAAAAAGTTTTGATAATTGGCAAAAATGCTCAAGGTAAGACTAATATTTTAGAGAGTATATACTTTCTATCTATGTTAAAATCCCCAAGAACTTCGAATATTGTAGAGTTAATTAATTTTGAAGCCGAACGGGCAGAAATTAATTGTAATATGGTAAAAGCCGAAACAGATGTAGAACTTGATTACTCTTATTCTCGAGAAAAAAAACGGGAAATTGCAATTAATAAGGTTAAAACAACTTCAAAAAATTTTAAATCTGTTCTAAAAACAGTTTTATTTTCTACTGCGGATTTGCTTTTGCTTAGAGGCAATCCTTCCGATAGGCGGGATTGGTTGGATAGAGCTATTTCTCAGGTTTATCCTGCTTATGATGACAGACTTTCAAAATATGATAAAATCCGAATTCAAAAAAATAATTTATTAAAAGATTATTTGAGAACAGGAACCTCAAATGATACTCTTTTGGATGTTTATAATGAGCAACTTGTAATTACCGGTAGTAATATAATTTTTTTGCGCAAGAAATTCCTGAAAGAAATTGAACGAATTGCTAGTGAAAAACATAGAATTATTAGTGAAACAGAAAAATTGCAAGTTGGTTATGATTGTTCTTTTTTGACTGAGGAAATGGAGCTTGAAAGTATCGCAGAAGCTTTTCATAAATCGCTTGAAGAACGAAGAATTGAAGAAATGCGCAGAGGACAAGCCTGTGTTGGACCACATCGGGATGATATTATTTTTTATATAAATAACAATGATGCTACAAAGTTTGCATCTCAAGGTCAACAAAGAACAGTTGTTTTGGCATTGAAGCTTTCGGAACTTGATATAATTACTGCTAAAACAGGTGATGAACCTATTTTGTTACTAGATGATGTTTTGGCGGAACTTGATGATTTACGTCAAAATTATTTGTTAAAATCAATAAACGAAAACACACAAACCGTTATTACATCCGTTGATACAATTTTATTCGAAGAAGAATTTTTAAAAGATGTAAGAATTTATAAAATTGAAGATGGAAAGTTGATGTTGTAAAGAAATATTTATGTTTTATACTATTGTAGCAATTTTTTAGGTTTTTAGTTTTTTATATAAGCAAAGTAAGTTATAGAAGGTGTATTATGTCTGTAAATTCAATTGTGAATGTTCCTGTAGAAATTAAAAATAAATCTAATGTTGTTAATGAAAAAACTAAGTCAAATAACGTTTCTGAAAAAGAAGTTGACGAAGAAAAATCTAACGCAACAAAATATATGTTAGGTGCAACGATAGCTGCAGGTGTAATTGCATTAGGAGTAATTGGCCATAAGAATAATTGGTGGAGAAAATGTACTGACGTTATTGATAATTCTTCTAAAAAAGACTCAACTGCTTTAAGTGATGGAGTTGGAGGTTCAAGCAAAAAAGGAAATGAAGCCTTAACCGGCCCAAATGCTTCTTCTGATAAGTCTACTGCTCCTTTGGATGAAAAACTTGGTGAGACTTCTAATAAAGAAAAGGATGTTTTAGGTGAAACCAATAATAGTAATCCTAAAAAAGAAACAGCTACACCTGAGGCAGAGCCTAAGTTGGAACAAGATGCAGAGATTAATGCTGAAAAAGAAGCTCAAGAAAGAGCTAAAGCTGAGGCAGACGCCAAGTTAAAAGAGGAACAAGAAGCTAAAGCAAAGTTAGAAGCTAAAGAAAAAGCATTTATAGAAACTCATAAACAAGAAGCGATTGATAAATTAATGGCAGAAGGTGATGAGCTTTGGGGTGCATGTAAAAAATATGATGGTTTAATAAGAAAATTTGCTCGAATGCAACAAGAAGGCTTTGAAGCAATAAGAGGGCAGAAAAGTGTAAAAGATGGGCGTTATGTTGTAGTTCAAAATCTTGGAATAGTTAGTAAAACATCAATCAATACCGTAATGACTTATTATTCAACTGATGGTAAAGTAATTGATGAAATTGTTTGTACCAGAAATGGTAAAAAAGCTTATGAGGTTTCATTCCGAGATAATGGTAAAACAGTTGAGTTGGAAGCCGGAAACATATATATGGGTGGTAATAATGATGGACTTGTTGATATTCGGACTAATAAAGACCATGTTAGTTTCTATGTCTACAAAGATGGAAAATACTGTGAAATTAGCAGACAAGATTTTAGTAGTGATGAATTAGAGCAGATTAACTTAGCGTGTGAAATATCTGGTAAGCCTTCAACAACGAACAAAATTTATAGTTTTGGGGCAACGGAAAGTAGTTTACGTAAGTATTTGAATATTACAGACTAGCTGAGTAGGTTTGGAATGGGTGAAAAAGTTTAAATGATATTCTTCGCTCCGCTCAGAATGACGACATTATTGTTTTGCTATCGCTCACAATGCCTGTAAAAGCTTATAGTCTTGTAGGGCGGTGGTACCTACCCCGCCAATATTGAAATTAATCAGCTGGATTCTTTCGGGCAAAGCCCTCAGAATGACAACATTATTGTTTTGCTATCGCTCACAATGACTGTAAAAGCTTATAGTCTTGTAGGGCGGTGGTATCTACCCCGCCAATATTGAAATTAATCAGCTGGATTCTTTCGGGCAAAGCCCTCAGAATGACGACATTATTGTTTTGCTATCGCTCACAATGACTGTAAAAGCTTATAGTCTTAACGCCTTAAAGCCTTATTATCTTTATAAGTACACATTTTTCAAATGTTCAATTTTTAATTCGGGTTTTAGCGTAATCCCGATTACATCTATTCTAAACTCTTTGACTTTATGTTCCGTAAGGTAATATTGAACTCCTTGTGTAATGTGTTCAAATTTTGTTTTTGTAATTGCTTCTGTTGGAGTTCCAAATGAATTTGTTTTTCTCGTTTTAACTTCCACAAAAACAATTTTATTTTTATATTGTGCAATAATATCAATTTCGCAAAATCTAGAATAATGCTTGTTTCTTTCTAAAATTTTGTAACCATTCTTTTCCAAATATCTGCAAGCTAAATCTTCACCGGCATTTCCAAGTTTTTTATTATTCATTATTGGTTAATACTTCCTCTTGCAAATGTAGTAATATTATTAAGTATTTCTACATCTGAAATTTCACAGTCAGTTGTCCATCTTGATGGGCAAATATCTATTCCTCCACGCCGAGTATATAATGCACATACAAAAAGTTTGTCTCCTGTATTTAAAATATCGTATAAGCGTTTAAAAATCATTTCACAACATTCTTCATGAAAATGGTATTCCGAACGAAATGAGCTTAGGTATTTTACCAAACTTTTTTCAGTAATATGTTTTTCAGATTTGTAGTACAAAAATAAATTGCCAAAATCAGGTTGGTGTGTAACTCTACAATTTGAACGTAAAGAATCAAATGTTAGGTAATATTCTATTGGTTCGTTGTTTGGTTCTGTTTGTAAAACTTCCGGAGCTTCTTTAAATTTCTCTATTTTTAAATCGTTCTCATTTACAAATTGCATAATATCTTTAAAGTTTTCAAATATTTGAACTTTTTTATAGTTATTATCAATAAAATTTATTTTGACTTCTGTTTTGAGTTTTTCAGACAAGTCTTTTTCAATTTTGTTTTTGCATATTTCAAGACATTCCGAAATGTTTTGTCCAAAACGGCTCATATTGAATGAATTAAAATATAATTTTAAAGACTTTGATTCAACCAAAAATTCACTATTGCAAGAGTATTTTAGTTTTAGTAATCGCGTTACAGGCACTCCATTTTCTGTCATAGATGAAAATTCATAAGCATGCCAAACATCACACCCGCAGAATGGCAGATTTTCATTTTGCAAATTGTATTGTTTTCGATTTTCTTCTCTTGGAATCGCGACTAATAATGAAGGATTATAGTTTTCGCTTCCGCTTACTTTTTTACCTAAAAATTTTGATGCAATTTCGTCTGTTTTCATAAAACAAGTTTAACATGAAAATTTGTATTTATTCTGATGGATTTTTTCTAATATTCTTTTTTAAATAATCCATATTTCCGTGAGTAATAATCCATTCAGAACATCCGTAACCGTTGTAACGGCCAAGTCCCGAACCCCCTAATTCACAGCTATTATACTCGCCTACAGGAGTGCTTGGGTTATAAGGGTTCCTTCCTGCATATAAGTTTCCATCTATATCAAATGTAAACCAAAAAAAATCTACCCCATATTTATTTGGTCTTTTATCGCCATTTATGTCTATTCCTATTTCTCCTGAGTTTAAATTTATATCAGGATTAGTTCTAGGATTATTTAAAATCCAAAAACTTGTTCCATTTGGTAAAACTCCGGTTACAATATTGCTATAATTGTCCCAAATTCCAACATATTCATCATTCAGGTTAATATATTTATTCCCCATACATCCGCTATCGGTGTCACAACTTTTTATTTTTTTTATGTGTTTACTGATTTCATTAAACATAATTTGAGAGTTTTCTTTGTTGGATAAATTTATGTCAGTTAAATCTTGTAAATTTGGGTTGTCTTGAGCTACCAATTTTAGCGCTTGTGCGAAGATTGAAAAATTTTCTTTAACGGCGGTAACAGTTGCTTTTTCTCTGTAACTTTGAATTAAAGAAGGTAATGTCATAGCCGCAACTACCCCTATGATTCCTAGTGTAATCAAAACCTCAGCCAAGGTAAATCCAAGTTTGTGGTTATATAAATTTTTATCTTTTATCATAAACACCCTCCATTTGATATTAATTATTATACCATGTTTAACATGTTGTTTCAATATGTATAACATTATTAGAATAGTTTGATAAAGCCGTTATAATTAATTTCGAGGTTATTTTTATGAAAAGTTACATCCAGAAACAATTAGGGAAAAGAATTCAAGAACTTCGTAAAATAAAAGGCTTGAGTCAGGAGGTTTTTGCTGAAAAAATAGGGATTGCAACTAATACTTTGAGTAGTATTGAAACAGGGAATGCATTTATGACTTCTCAGACATTAGAAAATATTTTAAATACTTTAGAAATTAGTGCAGAAGATTTATTTTCTTTTGGTGAACAAATCGGGGAAGATGAAATGTTTTCTTATATACATAAAAAATTGAATTTAATAAGAAATAATAGAGAGTATTTAAAAATTTTTTATAACATATTAAAAGGAATATAAAAAAGGATGAGTTTTTCTCATCCTTTTTTTTGGGTAATTATGTAATTTTTTGTCTTATGCTATATCTTCATAAGCCGCTGGGTTGTTTAACAAATCATAATTGATTTCATTTTCATTATCCGCAATAGCAGCAACAACAACTGCGTCAGAGGTTACGTTCACAAGTGTTCGCATCATATCTGTAATTCTTTCAATTGTAAATAAGAATGCAAATCCTGCAACCAATTGTTCAGGGCTTAATCCCATTCCGTTAAGAATTAATGCAATTGTAATCAAGCCTGCCCCCGGAATTCCTGCACATGTTGAAGATGCAACAATTGCCAAAAGTGCAATCTCAACTATTAGGAATGGAGTGAGAGTAACTCCGTAAGCTTGAGCTAAAAATATTACTGCAACTGTTTGTAACAAAGCAGTTCCGTCCATATTCAAAGTTGCACCAAGCGGAAGTACGAAGCTTGAGATTTTGTGTGAAATACCTCTTTTTTCGCAACAAGCGATTGTTAAAGGTAAAGTCGCAGAAGAACTTGCAGTTCCAAACGCAACCATCATAGCTTCAGCAATTGCGGAATATAACATAACGATATTTACTTTAGAGAAAAATCTCAAGAATAGTGGATATACAACGCATAATTGAAGCATAAATCCGATAAACAATACTAATAAATATTTGGAGATACTATTAAAAATGTCAATCCCAAAACTTGATACAGCGCTTGCTGTTAGTGCGAAAACACCTGGAGCTGCAAAATACATAATCCAATCAGTGATTTTCATAGTTGCAGCAAAAACAGATTCAAAGAATGATACAATCGGACGATTAACATCGCCGACTTTTGCTAGGGCAACGGCAAACATAAGGACAAACACAATAATTGGAACCATATCACCCGATGCAAAAGAATGCATTGGGTTGTTTGGGATAAATCCCAAGAATATATTTAAAATATTTCCTTGTTGTTGAGCCATAGCTGTTGCAACAGAAGTTTGCACTTCACTAGCTGCATTTTGGGTAATATAATGTGCTGCACCAAGCCCGGGTTTGAAAATAAGAGCAAGAGCTGCACCTATTGCAACAGCTGCAGAGGTAATAATTCCATAATATGCTATCATTTTTGTTCCAAACTTACCAAGCTGTTTGTTGTCTCCAATACTTGTAATACCGATGACGATTGCAGAAACAACAAGCGGAATTACTACCATTTGGATTAGTCTGATAAAAACTTGTCCAATAAATGTTAAAACGGTAGATACCAGCGGATATTGATGTCCGTGTAAAAATATTCCAACCGCAATACCTAAAATAATTCCGAAGAAAATGTGCCAATTTCTTTTAATTCCAAGACCTAATGCGATTAGAATTTGCATGTGTAATTTCATATATAAATCCTCTTTTAAAATATCGTTACCCGTCAATTATACAACTTTTTTATCAAAATATCAAACATTTTTGAATAAAATCATAGGATTGAGGGATAAATATTTTTATTATATAGTTTTTGTATGGAATTAGGTCGAAAATTATATAAAAATACGGGATATTTTTTGCAAGAAATAGCAAGAAGTAAGATTATTTTGCAGGCTGTTTTGGTTGGCTTGATTTCAGGGATTCTTGTCGTTTTATTTAAGGTAAGTATAAATAAATTGTTTGAATGTATCCAAAGTTTTATATCTCAATTTGATTTAATTCACAAGATTTTAATATTTCCAATAATAACTACATTTGGAGGACTTATTTCCGGTATTTTAGTTTTTAAATTTGCTCCTGAAACAAAAGGTAGTGGAATTCCTTTTGTCAAAATGGTAATGGCAAGAATGGGTAAAATTACCAGAGTAAGGACAATATTTGTAAAATTTATTGCAGGTGTTGCAGGAATTGGAACAGGTTTGTCACTTGGTAGAGAAGGTCCGAGTGTTCAATTAGGAGCCGGTGCAGGTGCTTTAGTCGGAAAAATGTTTAATATGCGAGGAACTAATCAAAGTAAACTAATTGCGGCAGGAGCAGGTTCTGCCATCGGTGCTACTTTCAATGCTCCTATTGCCGGAACAATTTTTGTTCTGGAGGAACTTGTCAACAAGTTTTCGGTTTCTTTACTTTTTCCGGTGCTTGTTGCTACTGTTACTGCTTCTTCAGTTGCAAGACATTTTTTAGGAAACAATCCTTCTTTTACAGTTCCTTATATTACTCATGATTTATCTTTTGAAGGAATTTCTGTATGTATTGTGCTTGGAATTGTTGCCGGTTTTTTGGGTGTTGCTTTTGCCAAAGTAATATATAAAAATAATGAGTTCTTTGAAAAAATAGATAAAATTCCTAATTGGGCGAAACCGGGTATTGCGGGTTTGTGTATAGGGGTAATTGGAGTTTTTGTCCCCTATGTTTTGGGTTCGGGTAACTTGTCTGTAGATTTGTTGTTGCAGCACAAATTGTCATTATCTCTTATTTTGTTAATATTTGTTACTAAGTTTTTTGTAACTCCGTTTTGTTTTGGTTCAGGGGCTGCAGGTGGAATATTTTTACCAATGTTGATGTTAGGTTCTTTCCTTGGTTATATTGTTGCTTCCATTTTTAATATTTTGGGTGTTCATGTTGATGTTATCGTAATGTCTATGATTGGAATGGGAGCTTTTCTTGCTGCTGTTGCAAGAACTCCGATTACTGCCGTTGTTATGGTTTTTGAAATGACTGCGGGATATACTCATATTTTGCCAATTATGTTGAGTGCTGCAATTGCAGATTTGATTGCAGAAAAATTAAATCATAGGCCGATTTATGCATCATTAATTGTTAACCAAGTTCAATCACCGGAAGCAAAGTTTTTAAGTGGTTTGTGTGTAAAGAATTATATGAAAACAGATGTTGTTTCTGTTCCTTCAAATATGGCTCTTAAAGATGTTCAAGAAAAGATTGAAAATTATGAATATAAAACTTATCCCGTAAAAAATGACAGAAATAAATTAGTTGGAGTTATTACCAAGGCAGATATTGAAGATGCAATTTTTCAAGGTGTACATAATAATATTGAGATAAATAAGTTGATGAACCCGTCTCCAATAACAATTGAAACTTCTGAAAATCTGTATATTGCCTATTTTAGGCTTCATTCAAATAATGCTCAATGTCTTGTTGTTGTTGATAAAAATAATAGGGTAAAAGGGATTTTAACAAGAGAAGATATAAATAAAGCAATTATGACAAAAAATTAAAAAATCGGGATGACAAGATTCGAACTTGCGACCCCCGCGACCCGAACACGGTGCGCTACCAGACTGCGCTACATCCCGACAATTAAATAAAATTTTCAAATGTTCCACATTTGCAAAAGTGCGCTACCACCTCTCGTGGGACAATTCACCGGATTGTCCCACTCGGCAGAGTGCTACATCCTGACAATTAAATGAAATTTTCAAATGTTCCACATTTGCAAAGGTGCGCTACCACCTCTCGTGGAACAATTCACTGGATTGTCCCACTCGGCAGAGTGCTACATTCCGTCAACAATGTGAAGTTATTAAATCTTCCAACTCCGTAATTATAATACTTGAATTTTTTTTGTAAATCAATAATTGCAAAATTTTCAAAAAAATGCTAGAATATGTGCTATGAATATTAGTATTGATTTAAATGATTTGAGAAAATTGATTTTTGCAAACTCTCAGTATTGTAATTGGTATAATGTTGGCAACAATACTGTTGTTGCAGGTATTATGAGAAATGAAGGTTATCTTTACCAAAAAAGGTTGTCGGATGAACAGTTAAAAGATTTTGGGAAAGAATATAGAAAATATACTACAATTATGAATTGGCTTGTTGCTGTAGAAATAGTTGCATATATTTATTTGGTTATATTTCCGTATTTTGTGGAATTTATGAAACAACCTTATCTTGTTAGTGTTTTGGCATTGACTTTAATTCCGTTGGTGTTGCTATATTTGACCTATGTGGTTGTTAATAACTTTTTTATAAAATCTGTTTTTAAAATGTTTGGCCAATGCAAAAAAACATTATTCAGACCAACTATTAAAAATATTGATGAAAAAGCGTTTGAAGAATATAATTCAACTCCCAGAAAGAGTACTTATGTTGTATTGCTTTTAGTTATTCTATTTGCATGTTATATTCTTATTCCTTATACAATCGTAAATTTAAGTCATGATGAAAAATATAATTCAGTAATCGGTTTGTCAAATGTTTATTCCAAAATTGTTCCGATTAATCCGGAAGTATATGCTCAAAGAGCTTATGCAAAGTTTAAGCTGAAAAGATATAAAGAGGCTGTTGTTGACTATGAATTGGCTAATAAATACAGTTTATCTGATAGCTTTTTAGATGATATTGTAGGGGTAAAGACTTATTATTTGCCTTATGACGAGATGTTACAAGTTTTTGATAGAGCGATTAGTGAAGAAACAATTGAAGGCGCAAAATATTTATTAAGATATGAAAAAGCAGTTTACCAATTAAAGAATAAAGATTACAAACCTGCGCTTGCAGAATTAAATGTGTTGATTAATGCATATAATAAGAAAAAATCAGTATTCTTTTCTCCTGCAGATGCTTATTATAACAGAAGTGTTATTCGAGCAATAAACGGGGATATGGGAGGTGCTAGTGCTGATAAGGCAGTTG
Organism: uncultured Candidatus Melainabacteria bacterium; assembly: GCA_934718275.1. Classification (GTDB taxonomy): domain Bacteria; phylum Cyanobacteriota; class Vampirovibrionia; order Gastranaerophilales; family Gastranaerophilaceae; genus Stercorousia. Next base: position 76,006 of record CAKUZD010000005.1, read on the forward strand.
CTAAAAAACTATGTCCTGAATGTAAGTTTAGTCAGGAAACAAAATTGGTTAAGAAATTATAATTGTTATATTAACCTGTTATAGTATTGAGTTTTTAATTCTTTTAGGGTATCCTCTTTATATAAGAGGGAGATAATTATGCTTATTTTAGAAGACTTAAAAGAAATTAATGATGTTATAAAAGAGTTGGCAGAATTTATACAGAACGATGAATTTGTAAAGCCTGATTTTGAAGAATATATAAAAACTGTAAATGGTATGAATTTTCAGTCAGCTTGTTTTAATTATATTTTTGAACGAAATTTGGATAATAAAAGTATTTTAGCTTTGTATTTAGAAAATACCAAAAAAGTTTCAGCTTCTTCAAAAAAAATAGTTAAAGCATTAATGGGTTCTATTTCTTCAATTTTTGAAGTAAAAAGAGTTTTACAAAACGGCTTTGATTTGAATAATGTTATTAATGAAAAAACATATAGTGTTGCCTCTTTGGTTAAAATGACATCTTTTAAGGGGATTGGTTCCGGTCAATATGTTGTTGCAAGAATTTTTAAGTTTGAAAAAGTATATTATTTGTTAGAAATTTCGGGAGTTTTACCTTCATCAAGGAAGGATGATGCTTTAAGATATTCCGTTGCAAAAATTATTCAAAACCCTGAACTTGTATATTTTGACAATCCTGAAAAACAAAAGGAAATCGAAAAGAATGTAAAAGAAATTTATGAAAAATTTGTAGAGTTTTTTGGAAAGGATGAAGTTGTTACAACAAATAAGTTTGCCGATGATTTAATTGGAGCTTTTAATGATTTTGCTGAAGGCGGGGAAAAAGTTGATTTTGCTGATAAAATTCAACTTCCTGAAAACTATAAATTTTTCAGTGTGTCTGAGTTTAATAACTCTTATGAAAATTTCTTAGAAAATTCACTTGGAGGTTTTTCTTCTCACAAAGAGGTTTATGATGTTGGTATTATTTTTGATAAAGAATTGGGATTGTATGCAGTTCCGTTTTTTGAAACATTTAATAAAATTATTGAAAATCCGGAGAGTGTTGAAAATGCAAAAGCTTGTGTATTATTTTTCTTAGAAAATGATAAATTTTCAGCCAATATAATAAGGCGAGTTGCAGAGAGACATGAAAATTTCATGGATGTTGTAAACAAGTTTTTGGGAACAAGTTATTCTTTAGAAGAACTTTTAGAACATTATAAATCCAGATATTTGGAAAACAAAATCTTTTCATCAACAACAGTTTTGTATAAATCAAAAGCATTTTCTAAAACGCTAGGGATAATTGAGGAGGACATCGAAAAACCTTCTTTGGAAGGAATTGATTTAAGTAAAATCGGTAGAAATGATCCTTGCCCTTGTGGAAGCGGTAAAAAATTTAAAAAATGCTGTGGTGCAAATTTATAATTTGTTGTTTGTTAAAACGACTGTAGTTATTATATTCTCGCTCCTTTGGGGAGAGAAAGCAGTTGTTTGAGTGTAATGAGTTACAACTGCAAGAGAGTGGTGTCATGTTGAGGCGGAGCCGAAACATCGCATGATTGTAAAATGTTTTAAGAGATTCTTCGCTTTGCTCAGAATGACGATAATTAATTTTTTTATTTTAGTAAGGCGGGATGTCCATTCCGCCAATATTGCAAATCATCAGCTGGATTCTTTCGGGCAAAGCCCTCAGAATGACCACGATTGTTGTGCTCTTGCTCACAATGACTGTAACTATAATGTTCTCGCCCCTTGAGGGAGAGAAGAAATTTCTTAGCGAATAATTTGAGCTTAGAAATTTCAGAGAGGGGGTTGTGGTAATAACCTTCTTATTTCCTTATAATTGGTTGTCCTTCGCGGACGGCGGGAACTTTTTATGTAAAAAGTTCCACAAAAACATCCACACGCTCCATTCACTAATAACTGGTAAGTTCAATAAGAAAACAGTCAAACTCGCTTCGCTCAAACAATGACTGTTTTTGTCATTTATTTCACTAACAAGTTATTGTTCATTTCGCTATTGTGGCATTGTTAAAGCCCCTCACCTGCCTTTCAGGCACCCTCTCCCACAAGGGGCGAGGGGAAAGATTCGTCATGTTGAGGCGAAGCCGAAACATCGCGTGGTTGGTAAAATGTTTAGGAGATTCTTCGCTCTGCTCAGAATGACGATAATTAATTTTTTTATTTTAGTAAGGCGGGATGTCCATTCCGCCAATATTGCAAATCATCAGTTGGATTCTTTCGGGCAAAGCCCTCAGAATGACGACATTATTGTTTCGCATTCGCTCAGAATAGCCGAGTCTATTACGCTTAAAATGAACATAATTAATATTCAGGCAATATTAATCCATATTTGTAAACAATTCTTAACAATCTTTGTCAGATTAAGCAATTTTTTGGGAAAGAAATACTTAGTATATACATAAGGAATATCAATAAGGAATAGTTTAAAGGTTTTATAATTTTTAAAACTCTTTCTCATTAATCACACACAATCAATAGGAATAAAACAATCACAGGGAGGACACCAAATGGCAATAGGTGCTGAGGATTATATTGACCAACTTTTGGTCAAAAAATATGCAGAAGAAAAAGTTGACAATCATGATAATATGGAATCAATGGTTGATCCTAAAAAAATGATGGATGCTATGAATGATTATGCTAGCATGTATCGAAATATGATGAACCTTAAACAAAGGCTCAATATAGCTTGCTATGCTATAAATGCAAGAACGGCAAGATATAATCGTACTTCCCAACAGTATCAGTAAAAAGTTTCTGTTTTCATTTTTTTTCTGTATAATTACAAGTAAAGAAAGTGAGAACAAAATGGTGGGAAAAATAATCCTTGCTTCTTCTTCTCCAAGGAGAGCGGATATTCTGAAAAAACATAATATTGGATTTGAAATCATTCCGTCACCGTATGTGGAAGACCACTCGAGGACGGATTTTTCTTATGAATTTATAGAAAGTTTGGCATATAATAAGGCAAAAGCTGTAGTTCCGCTTGTTAAAGAGCCGTCAATAATTGTAGCTGCAGACACAATTGTGGTGCTTGATAATAAAATTCTTGGTAAACCAAATGGGGATAAGGGTGCTTGGGAAATGCTGAAAAATTTATCAGGAAAAACTCATAAGGTTGTAACAGCTATTGTTGTTATGAACTCAGAAACACAAAAATTTAAGACGCAATCAACAACAAGTGAGGTTACGTTTGAACAACTTACAGAAGAACAAATAAAATATTATATAGATAATTTTAAACCTTTTGATAAAGCAGGTTCGTACGGTATTCAAGAAATGCCTGACGGTTATATCAAATCTTATACAGGTGATATTGAAAATATTATTGGTATGAGTTCAAGTGTATTGTTGAAAATGCTTGGTTAAAATTTTGGGTTTTAAATTTTTTATTTTTAATTATAAAAAACAAAGTCTTGTATTATATACAAGACTTTGTTCACATTTATAAGCCAATCTCTGCTTAATCAGACTATTTGCTGAACAATACAGCTCTAGCCGGAGTAGAGTTTGGAATAACTGTTGCATCATAGAATCTAACTGGATATACGTCAGTTGGATTTTTGATTTGGCAATTTGTTTCGCCAGTGCCAGCATTATCACATTGAACAATTCTGTTAGGAGCTTTGATACCGTTAACATCGATAAAACCAGTACAATCATGCGGTGTAGCTCCATCTGCACGTGTACAGCCTGCAGATGCTGTTGGGTATGTAAACATAATACCATCGTTAAAGAACAATGTTGTGTTAGTTCCTGCAATTGATGTTGCTGCAGTTACACCCTGACGACTACCAGAACCTTTAGCTACTGAATATGCATTTCCTTTAGCGTCTTTAATATTTGTAGCACCAACTTCAGTTCTAACAACGTTCATTCTGCTAGAAAGCATTTCTGTAACTGTATATGGAGTAGAACCTGTAGCATCAGCAAAGTTCCATTCATCCAAAGCAACGTTCAAAGTTACAGCTTGAGAAATAGCAGACAAAGCTTTTTTGTAAGCTGTCTTGTATTGTGCACCTTGAGTTGAGTTCATCAATGTAGGCATTGTCATAGCAGCTACAACACCGATGATACCTAATGTGATCAACACTTCTGCAAGTGTAAAACCGAATCTTTTTGTCATAATCTTTTCACCTTTCTTGTTTGTAAAACTCTCTGATTTCTCAAATCGTTTCACGCTCTTATCTCTCTTTATATTCGTATTTATCTAAAATTGACGTGCATAAAAACTATTCTTCGAAATCTTTTTGTATTCATATTTTAAGGTATTTTAAAAAAAAAGTCAATAGGTTTACAAAAATTATTAATTAATTTTAACTAATTCTTTAGGATTAGTTTTGATAAAATCGTATGTTTGTAGGAGAAGTATGATTTGTTGCATGGTTGGTGAAATGTTTTAAGAGATTCTTCGCTTCGCTCAGAATGACGGAGTCTGTTATATTCAGAATTTCGTCATGTTGAGTCTTGTAGGGCGGTGGTACCTACCCCGCCAATATTGGGTATTTAATAAGCTGGATTGTTTCGCTATCGCTCACAATGACTGTAACTATAATGTTCTCGCCCCTTGAGGGAGAGAAGAAATTTCTTAGCGAATAATTTGAGCTTAGAAATTTCAGAGAGGGGGTTGTGGTAATAACCTTCTTATTTCCTTATAATTGGTTGTCCTTCGCGGACAGCGGGAACTTTTTATGTAAAAAGTTCCACAAAACCATCCACACGCTTCATTCACTAATAACTAGTAAGTTCAATATAAAAACAGTCAAACTCGCTTCGCTCAAACAATGACTGTTTTTGTCGTTTATTTCACTAACAAGTTATTGTTCATTCCGCTATCGTGGCATTGTAGAACCCCTCACCATACTCTGCTTGGTTGCTCGCGTTTAACGGGTCTGCACAGTCTTGCACTTTTGCAAGCCTGTTCGCCCTCAGCTCACAATCCGCCTCTCCTAATTTAGGAGAGGGAATAGATTCTTCGCTCCGCTCAGAATGACCAAGTTTTGTAGGGCGGTGGTACCTACCCCGCCAATATTGCAAATCATCAGCTGGATTCTTTCGGGCAAAGCCCTCAGAATGACGACATTATTGTTTCGCATTCGCTCACAATGACTGTAAAATCTTATTGCCCTATCGCCTTAAAGCCTTATTGCCCATAGATAAGGTCTTTTCACGTTTCACTTCTCACTAAAGTGTTGTAGGGCGGTGGTACCTACCCCGCCAATATTGTAAATCATCAGCTGGATTCTTTCGGGCAAAGCCCTCAGAATGACAACATTATTGTTTCGCATTCGCTCAGAATGACTAAGACTTGTGGTTCGATTAATATTTTTATATTTATTATTGAAAAAAAATGTTACTCATGATAATATTTCTACACAAAGAGAGATGTGTTATAGTTTGTATATTAAATAAGAAGGGGTAAAAATGACTTGTACTTTAGAAAACAAATCTAACGTTTTGACAGATGATGCCAAGAAAACTATTCGAAAAGCATTAAAAGTTTTAGGAAAGAAAAATTTGGCTTTTATTATGCATAATGGAAGTTTTCCTGCTGCTCAAGGTCAAAATACCGGTTTTGGCAGTATTAATACTGATGGTGGAAAAGATTTTATCGAATTTGCATCAGGGTTGTTTGATGCTATTCAACTTGGACCTGCCGGAAAAACAAAATCTTGTGATTCTTCTCCATATACGGGAACTATTTTTTCAGACAATCCGTTGTTTATTAATTTGAAAGAATTAACAACAAAAGCTTGGAAAAATATTCTTTCAGAAGAAACTTACAACGATATTGTTAACAACAATCCTAATAAAGATGTTAACAGAACTGCTTATTCATATATTTATAAAAGACAAAATGAAGCTTTGCAGGAAGCTTTTAATAACTTTAAAGTAAATCCTGATAAGAAACTTCAAAAAGAATTTGAACACTTTAAACGTGAAAATGATTTTTGGTTAGACAAAGACAGTTTGTATGAAGCCCTTTCAGTTGAATACAATAATGATTATTGGCCGTTATGGACATCTGAAATGGACAAAAATCTTTTCAATCCGCAATCTAACGAAGAAAGAATGCAATATGGTGAAAGAATTAAAGAAATTGAAAATAAGTATGCAGATGTAATAGAATTATACAAATTTACGCAATTTGTAATTAGTAAACAGAATGAAGAAACTCGTAAATTTGCTAAAAAACATGGTATTAAAATGATTGCAGACAGACAAGTTGCTTTTTCAGATCGTGATTGTTGGGCCTATCAATCATTGTTCTTAAAAGGTTGGTGCTTGGGTTGTCCTCCTGATTATTTTTCAAAAGACGGTCAAGCTTGGGGATTTCCGGTAATGGAGCCTGACAGAATGTACAATGCTGACGGTTCTTTGGATGAAGGCGGTCAATTATTAAAGAACTTGTATAAAAAAATGTTTAGAGAAAACCCAGGTGGTGTTAGAATTGACCATATTGTAGGTTTGATTGATCCTTGGGTATACAAACAAGGTAAAAAACCAAAAATTGAACAAGGTGCAGGTAGATTATATTCTTCTCCTGAACATCCTGAACTTTCAAGATATGCAATTGCAAGATTGGAAGATTTGGATACAGAGCTTACTGCTGACAAAGAAAAAAGAGTTAAAACCTTAGATAAAAAACAAATTAAAGATTATGGCAGATTGATTGAAAAAATTGTTATTGCAGCTGCAAAAGAAGAAGGTTTAGACAAAGATTCAATTGTTTGTGAGGATTTAGGAACTTTGACAAATCCGGTTGCTGCCGTAATGAAAGAATTCGGATTGCAAGGAATGAAGTTGACTCAATTTGTAGAAGCAGACAAACCAAAAGATCCTTACAGATGTTGTAATATTGATAAACGTTGTTGGGCTATGGTTGGAACTCACGATAATGAACCTATTAAAATGTGGGCTGATCAAAATATTCATAGTCATGTAGGCTATTTGCATGCTAAAAATCTTGTTGATGATTTGTTTGCCGAAGCTACAAATAAAGACGATATAATTGTTCATTTGACTGATGATGCAGAGTTTTTAGCTCAAACAAAATTGGTTGAATTGTTTGCATCTCAAGCTGAAAATATTCAAATTTTCTTTACTGACTATTTTAATATTTATGATGTTTACAACAGACCGGGAACTTCCGGTGATGCAAACTGGAGTTTGAGATTGCCTGATAACTATAAAGATCTTAATGCAATAAATCTTGCAAATATTTTAAAATTGGCTATAATTGCGAGAGGGCATGAGTTCGCTGAAAAAAATAAAAAAGTAATCGAAAAACTTGAAGAAATAATTTAAAATAAATTCGTTTACAGATTAAAAGTCCTCTCTTTTAGAGAGGACTTGGTCTGTGGCTTTCAAGGAGGAACATTAATGATTGTGAAAAAAATATTTATAACTTTATGTGTTTTGTCTTGTGTTGGATTTTGTTCAATAGCAAGTGCGGATGATTTTTATGAACCTTCTACGGAAGCCAAACTTCAATATAATCAAGGTGTAGATTATTACAAAGTTGGTCAATATGATAAAGCGATGGCATCTTTCAGGCAGGCAATTGCAATAGACCGAAATTATATTGATGCATACTATAATTTAGGTCTAATTTTAGAGTATTTAAAGCAAAATGATGCCGCATTAGGTGTGTTTAAGCAGATTATAGTAAGAAATCCTAATGATTATGAATCTGTTTACAAAGCTGCGGATTTGAGTGTAAAGCTAAACGAGCCTGAAAAAGCAAAATCATATTTGTCTCTAATTCCACCTGAGAGTATAATTTATTCAAAAGCTCAGGTGCTTGCGAATTCATTAAACACTGATATGCAAACCATTAAAAGTCAAGAAGATAAGGTTGCACAAGCAGATGTTCACAAGATAGATCAAACAAGCGGTATGTATAACAATATTGCAAGTCCTACCGGAGTTACTTCTGACAGTAATGGAAATTTATATGTGGCTTGCTTTTCAGATAATATGATTTTAAAAATTACTCCGGACGGAAAACGAATTGTATATGTAAAAGATGCCAAAATTAGTGGACCTATAGCGTTGGCAAGTGACAATTCAGGTAATATTTATGTGTCAAATTACAATAGCAATAATGTTGTAAAAATTACTCCTGCAGGAGCATTGTCGGTCCAGATTTCAAATATTCAAAAGCCTTATGGCTTGCATGTTTCTGACGGGATGTTATTTGTTTCTTCACAGGGAAGCAATTCTGTTTTGAGATATAAATTATAATTTGTGTACTAAGACGAGATAAGGAATATAGTACAGCTTTGATTAAAGTTGTAACTTTTGTTATTCTTTAACTCCGCCTTGCAAAATATCTGAAATAAAATATTTTTTCCCTAATAAAAATACGCCGATTACCGGAACAGTACAAATAACCGAACAAGCGAGCAGATTTCCCCAAAGAGTTAATTCTCTAAAGCTTCCTTTATAAATTGCAAGTCCGACAGGAAGTGTTCGCATACTTTCTGAATTAGTCACAATTAGTGGCCACATAAAGCTGTTCCATGTTGTTACAAATGTAAAAATAGCAAGAGTTGCAACTGTAGGTAAAGCAAGCGGAAGTGCGATTTTAAAAAATGTTTGGAACAGATTACATCCGTCTATTTTAGCGGATTCTTCCAAATCTTTTGGTAGTCCTAGGAAATATTGGCGCATTAAAAATATCCCAAAACCTCCGAATAATGCCGGTAATATTAAGGCTTGATATGAATCTATAAGGTGTAATTCTCTCATAAGGAAAAATAATGGAATTATATTCACTTGTGGCGGGATTAACATTGTGATTAAAATTAGTAAAAAAAGAGCATTTTTGTATTTGAAATCAAATCTTGCAAATGCATATCCTGCTAATGCCGCAAAAATAACTTGACCAATAGTTGCTATCGTTGCAACAACAAGACTGTTAAAAAAGTATAACGCAATAGGAATTTCTGTGAAAACATTTTTGTAATTGTTAACTGTAAGGTTTGGATGAAAAATTCTGCCGGCATGTGCAAATATTTCGTTATTGTCGACGAAAGATAGGTTTATCATGGCAAAGAATGGATAAAGCATACTTATTGCAATTAAAATTAGTGTTAGATAACCAAAAAAAATTCGAAACTTTTTCATAAAACTATTATAACATAGATTAATTTCTCGGTTAAATATAATATTGAAAAATCATAAAAAATATGTCATAATGAAAAATGTAATATTGAAAAAAGAGAGGATTTTATGAAAAGATTTGAATTAGAGAACGTTCTCGGGGGGGGGGCAATCGCCGTATAGCCTCTCATAATCATGGTTTTGGGGTGATTGAACCATTGAAAAGTTCATCTTTTTATGATAGAGTTTTAAAAAGATTTTTCACTATCGCTCAGAATGATGATAACAATAGAAGGTGTAATATTATTTGCGCCTTCACGCTTGCAGAAGTCTTAATCACTCTTGGTATTATCGGAGTTGTTGCAGCTATGACAATGCCTGCGTTGATACATAGTTACCAAAAACAGGTTACTGTAAATAAATTAAAAAAGGCTTATTCCGTGGTAAATCAGGCAATAGCTTTGTCAGTTGCCGATAATGGAGATTTTTCCGAATGGGATAAGGCTAGTGATATTGGAGATGATGAATTCTTTAATAAATATTGGCTTCCATATTTTCAGGGTATCACAGTTTGTTCTCGTAGTAATCGCTGCGGTTACGGTTCGGCAGCTACAGAGGCAACAACCTTTACTAAATTAAATGGTACTTCTGGGGGTAGTGATGGGCCGACAAAAGAACCATTGTATATAACGGCTACCTTTAATGGTCGCTCTACTATTATGTTACCGGATGGGAGTGTCGTAATTTATTTTAATACTTTTGGTGATGTTGGCAAAGAGATACTTAAATCTTATATTTTGATAGATGTAAATGGTGGAAATCCTCCAAATGTATACGGTAAAGATGTATTTTGGTTTAATAGAACCGAAAATGGAGCAATTCAGCCAAGATGTAAAGGGTTGGCTGCTGATAAAATAAATAGTGATTGCTCAAAAAACGGCACAGGAGAATGCTGTGCGCAAAAAATTATTAGTGATGGATGGAAAATATCTTATTAATAAAAAAACAAATATAAAACACTAACTATTTAATTTAAGTAGTTAGTGTTTTTATATTTTTAATATTGTAAATTAAAATGCAATATTTATAAATTAGATAACAAAATACAATAAAGCGAACATAGCGCATAGGGATAATGAACTTAAAACAAACCATGTATGCATTACAGGGTGTTGATATGCCCAAATTTCTTTTATTGTAGTTGCTGCATTTTCTATTGTTTGCATCTTTCTTCTCCTATAAACCGTAAGACGTTTTGCAGATACTGAATTAATTCAGTACAACCTTCACATTATTATCATATTCATTAATTGTTTTTGGTCATCACCTAATCGGTTGATTATTTATAATCTTTGGGATAATATACAGTTATGCGAGATGTAGAACTTTTGATGCCTGCGGGCAATTTGGAAAAATTAGAATATGCGGTGAGATATGGGGCTAACGCTGTATATCTTGGTGTTGTCGATTTTAGCTTACGTGCGATGAGAAAAGGGCAGCTTATTACGATGGACAATCTTAAACAAGCTGTAGATTTGGCTCATTCTCTTGGTGCAAAGGCTTACGTAACAATCAATATTTTTGCGTTCAATAATGATATTAAGCAGTTGGAAGCTTGTATTGACAGATTTAAAGATGCAAGACCTGATGCGTTCATAATAAGTGATTACGGTATTTTTAACCTTATACGAAGATATATTCCGGAAGTACCTGTGCATGTTAGCACGCAAACTAATACTTTGAATTATGAGAGTGTTAAATTTTGGAGAGATTTAGGTGCTACAAGGTGTATTTTAGCAAGAGAATTGCCGATTGCGGATATAGCCGAAATAAGAAAGCATGTACCTGATATTGAATTGGAAAGTTTTATACATGGAGCTCAATGTGTCTCTTTTTCCGGAAGATGTTTGCTAAGTGATTATTTTTCTAAAGGAGAGAGAAAAGCAAACCATGGAAACTGCTCGCAACCTTGCAGATGGAGTTACAGGCTTGTAGAGGAAACCAGACCAAATGAATATTTGGAAATAAATCAAGATAATAGAGGTTCTCATATTTTAAGCCCTAAAGATTTGTGTTTAGTAAAACAATTGCCTCAATTGATTGATGCCGGAATTGATTCTTTCAAAGTTGAGGGTAGAACAAAGAGCTTGTATTATGTTTCAGCTGTCGCAAAAACATACAGGAAAGCTATTGATGAAGTTTTGCAAAACCCTTCAGCCGATATGGAAAAATATTTCTTAGAACTGAAGAAAGTTGGAAATAGAGGCTATACGACAGGATTTGCGCTAGGCGATAATAATGGAGAAAGCTACAGTTATGATATTTCCAAAGGGTTAGCCGGTGCGGATTTCTTGTGTGAATTTCGTTCTGAGGAAAGAAATATTACTATACCTATGGATTATCATTTGGTTAAAGTTAAAAACAAAATGTTATTGGGTGATGAAGTTGAGGTTATTACTCCGTCAGAACAATTTGTTACTAAAGTTGAGGGGATAAAAGATGGCGATGGTGAAGATTTGGAATTGGGTAACACAAATGCCGATGTTTATATTAAATTTTCACAAAGTCCAAAAGATACTAAATATGCTTTAGTTAGAACTGTCGGAATAAAAGGAAATTAAGAAATGTTTTTGAAACCTGATTATGATTTAAAAAATATTTATGAAATAGATTTGGAAGAATTAAAAAATCAAGGTATAAAAGCTTTGTTATTTGATTTGGACAGTACTTTAATGGGTTCAAAAAGAGGATATTATACTGAAGAAACTATAACTTGGCTTGACAAAGTAAAACAAGATTTTTTTGTTGGAATTGTTTCTAACAATAATAATCCTGTTTATATGGAAAAGGTTAAAGCTTGTACGAATTTCCCAATTGTTTTCGAAGCACATAAACCTGATACCAAAGTCGCTGAAAACTTTATGCAAAAAAATAACCTTAATGCAGAAACCACTTGTTTTGTAGGTGATAGACCTTTGACAGATGTTTTATGCGGCAAAAATTTAGGTTGCAAGACAATTCTTGTTGATTCAATAACTGCTGATATTGAAAAACCAATCGTTCGTTTTGTTCGTAAACTGGAAAGATGTTGTATTAGAAAATAATTGATTATACTAATATTTGGATTAATAATCCTGATATAATACTTATTCCTAATAAAATACCAACTATTTTTAGTGTATCTTTAATATTTTCGTTGTGTCTGCAAAGAACAAGTATGCCAAGTCCTGCATTGGATAAAAGTCCTGACATTACTGCTCCAAAGCTTATTGAACCTTTTATTAAAAGCATTGTTAATGCAATTGATACAGCACAATTAGGAATTAACCCTACAAATGCAGTTATTACCGGTTCAAAAAATTTAACTTTTCCCAACAATAAATGTAATACGGAATGGTTTGCATATACTGTTAAAACAAAGTTTAGTAATATTGTTATTATTAAAATAAATACAAAGATATTAAGAGTATGTTTTAGCGGATGATAGATAAGTTCTCTTTTTCTTCTGTGAGAAACACTATGATGACAACAACCTTCGTGTTCATTTTCGTTGTCTGTTTCTTCTACAATTGGGATATATTTATTATCTTTTAAAATAAAATCAATTAAATATCCTGCGCAAACACCTATTAATAACTTAATTCCTATAATAGGTACAATATAATGAGTTTGAGATGGTTGTGCAAGTAAAATCGGAATTGCTTCATCAGAGGTTGCCAGGTAAATCCCAATTAGTGTTCCTTTTGTGATAAACCTTCTTATATATAATGTACTTGCGATTACAGAAAAACCGCATTGAGGAATTATTGAAGCAATACTTCCGATTAATGGAGCAGATTTTTCCGATTTCTTCATAAAAGAATTAATCTTTTCTGAATAGAAAAATTCTACAAACTCAATTATCAAAAATACAATAAACAATAACGGTAGTACGTGAAAACTATCTATAATTGCGTCACATAGCCAATCAGGCATCCCAAAACTTTCTATAATTCTGTCAAAACCTGAAAATAAACCTTCATTTAAATCATTTAATCTATTCAAAAATCCAATAAGCATAATTTAATTTTAATACAAACAGAAAATTATAAATCTTGTTTGCCCTTTCTTGTTTTAATTTTCTTTTCTTCATGTTCATCACAACCGAGAACTTTATTCAAATGCTCAATCAATTCGGTTGAGTGATATTGCATAGCGTGTTCTGATTTATGGTGAATGTCTACAATATGGTAATGCATAGACATTTCAACCTGAATTAATGCAATATTGTAGTTATACAAACAGTCAATGTAAGTTGTTATTGCGGAAATATAGTCTCTCCTAGCATTAAGCATAGCTAGGTAATTAACTTCGCCTGCTATATATTTTTTTTCTACAACTTCAAAATTTTCTAAAGATTGTAGTACTTCTGTTTGTGCTGTAGGAATTTCTTTTTTGCATTTTTCTACATTATTAAAAGCTCGTTTTACTTCAAAATACAAATCTTTTTTGAATAAAGTTATTTCGTTGTCTGCCAAGTTAACTTGAGCTTGTGCTCCTTTGATGCTGTGTTTTAATTCCATAAGATTAACTGTTGAATTAAGGTTTACACCAACACGAAAACTGTTGTCTGTTGTTTGATTTGTGTTGTAAAATCCATATCCTGCATTTGCTGTTAAATCAGGAAAATAAGTTCGTTTTATATATAAAAGCGATTGTTCCATCGCGTTTTTAGTAGATATTAATACGTTTAAATCCGGACTGTTGTCATAAGCAATTTGTACAGCTTTGTCCATCGGGAAATTAAATTTCTCAGGAGTAAAAATAGGTATATCATTGTTGTTTTTTTTGTATGCAAAATTGTTGTCAAATGCAAATGTTGGTGTGTTTTTTATTGTATAACTCGGTTGACTGTCTAAAAACATCGCATTATCTAAATCTATTTTAGCATTTTTAAAGTCATTTTGTGCATCTATTAATTGAATTTTAGCTTCGCTAAGGTGAAGTTTTGCAGTTGTCAAATCTGGATTTTTCTTTGCCAATTTTACAATATTTTCGTTAATTTCTACATTGTTTTGAGCAACTTGGAGTAATGCTTTTGCTCTTAAAAGTTTATAATATTTAGCCTTTACATCAAATAGGGTTGAACAAAGGCTGTCCATAAATTCATATTCTGCACCGATTTTATAAAATTCTTCCATTTTTATATATGCAGTAGTTTTTCCAAAATTCCAAACAAGTTTGTTTATAGTTACACCTATTGTCGGAAGTTCTCTATAATGAGAATTGTAATAAATATTATCAGAATTGTTTTCGTTGTAAAATCCAGCACCAGCATTTATTACCGGAAAATATTGCGAACGAGCAATTCCAAGATTACTTTTTGCGATATCAAGGTTATATTTTTGTTTTCTTATATACGGACTGTTTTTAAAAGCTGTTGCTACGCAGTCAAAAACGGAGACGGAAATTCCATCTTTTATGGTAATCGGATTGTTAAAAAGTTCGTCTTCATCATTTTCTATTGCTAGTGTATTAGAATTATTTCCTGCTAATATAAAAGTTATTGTTATTAGTATTAGGCAGAATATCTTTTTCATGTTCATATTATAATTATACAATACTTGTCAAGATTGTATTATTTTTTTAATTTTGAATAAGATTAAATTTTTTAAAGTTTTATACTTGTAGTTAATATTAAAAAAGTTTTTTTGTGCTATTCTGAATATAGATTAGTAGATGATTTAATGTCGGATGTTTTTGTATTGCAATCCGTATGAATATTTTGAGGGTAGAAAAATAGCAGATAATATTCAATTTGAATTGAAAAATGATTTAGAAAATGTTGTATGTTTGGATAATTTATCAGTAATTATTCCGACAATGCAAAAAGATTTAAATGTTTTAAATAAATTAATTGCAGAATTGGTTGATGATAATTTTGTTTCTGAAATAATAATTATTGATAATTCTACCAATGGTTTTAGTTATCCGTCAGGCAAGGTTAAGGTTATTTCGCCCGAACAAAATTTGTACGTAAATCCGGCATGGAATATAGGAGTAAATGAGGCTAAGTGCAACTATATTGCAATATTAAATGATGATTTGATTTTGCCCGAAAATTATTGTTCGGAAGTTTTGAATTTTATAAAAAATACCGAAAATGTTGGGCTTGTAGGGATAGATACTAAAGCTTTGTTGAATACAAATAAAGAGGATTTTAATACATATCCGCTTGCCGAAACTTTAGAGTTTGAAAAAATGGATAGTTGTTATGACACAGGTTTTTGGGGCTCTGCAATTTTTGGTAAAAAAGAAAATTATCATCAAATACCTGAAAACATAAAAATTTGGTGTGGAGATAATTATTTGCAAAAAATGAATATTGATAACGGTAAACAAAATTATCAGGTTATTAATGCTCAAATAAAACACCTTGTTTCGTTATCAGTTAATTCATCAAAAGAAATAAAAAGAATTTTGCATAATGATATTCGAAATTATTCAAAAATTGACAAAAGATACAAAGGTCATGATTTTTATAGGCCGGATTTCGTTGGGACATTGTTTTCTATGCGGACAAGAGATTGCGGAAAACATAAAATATTGACAGTTTTCGGTATAAAAATTTCTATTAAAAACAAGTCTAAAAAAAGGTATAAATTACAAGATAAAAAAGCATATTACGAGTTTTTAGAAAATAGGAATGCTGTTGCAAGTAACTGTTTTGTAGAATATTCAGATAAAGCTTATGATAATTCAAATTCTGTTAAACCTATCGCTTTTTATTTGCCGCAATTTCATTCAATAGAATTGAATGATGCAAATTTTGGAAAAGGATTTACTGAGTGGGTTAATGTATCAAAAGCTTTTCCTCAGTTTGTAGGACATCATCAACCTCAAATTCCTGTTGACGTAGGGTTTTACGATTTGTCTGATGACAAGGTTATGTACAGACAGGTTGAATTGGCTAAACATTTTGGGATTTTTGGTTTCTGTTTCCATTATTATTGGTTTTCAGGTAAAAGATTGTTGGAAAAACCTATTTTTAATTACTTAAATAATAAAGAACTTGATTTGCCGTTTTGCCTATGTTGGGCTAATGAAAATTGGTCTAAATTGTGGGATGGTGGAAATAAAGAACTGTTGATGGAACAAAAACTTTTAGAAGATGATGATGAAAAGTTCTTTTATGATATTTTACCGTTTTTTAGAGATGATAGATATATAAAAATAGATAATAAACCTGTTTTAATTGTGTATAGATTAAATTTATTTAGCGATGAAAGGATTAAGGTTTTTGTAAATAAAATTCGAGATTTGGCTAAAAAAGAAGGTTTTGAGGATATTTATTTAGTCGGCGCAAAAGTTTTTGGTTGTGAAAATCCGTTAATCTATGGAGCAGATGCAGCTGTAGAGTTTCCTCCGCTTGGAATAAATACGGAAGTAGAAGAAGCGAAATTAAAATATTTAAATAAAAATTACAAAGGTACTGTTTACGATATAACTTCTTATGTAAAGAGTGGAAAGTATGTTCAAGGTGGGAGAAATTCAAAATTATTTAAATCTGTTTTCCCTGGATGGGATAACACTGCAAGAAAAGCTCAATCAGGTGCTTGGACATTTTTGTGTGAACCTGATATCTACAAAACTTGGTTAAAAAATATAATAAATTGGACAAAGAAAAATCATAAAAATGCAGATGAACAATTTGTATTTATAAATGCTTGGAATGAATGGGCAGAAGGTGCGCATCTAGAACCCGATAAAAAGTATGGTTATGCATACTTGCAGGCAACAAAAGATGCGTTGGAGGAGAGTAAATAATGGTAAGTTTTAATGAAGCCCCGTATTTAGGGTTAGAGTTTAATTATATAAAAGATGCAATAGATTCTCACCATATTAGCGGAGATGGTAAATATACAAAATTATGTAACGGTTTGTTGAAAGATTATACCGATGCAGAAGCAACCTTGTTGACACATTCTTGTTCTGCAGCATTGGAAATGAGTGCTCTACTTTTGGGTATAAAAGAAGGTGATGAAGTTATTTGTCCTTCTTATACATTTGTTACGACTGCCAGTTCTTTTGCTTTAAGGGGAGCAAAACTTGTTTTTGTTGATATCAAAAATGATACTTTGAATATTGATGAAAATAAGATAGAAGAAGCTATTACTCCGAAAACCAAAGCAATTGTTCCTGTTCATTATGCCGGAGTTTCTGCAGAAATGGATAAAATTATGGAAATAGCCCAAAGACATAATTTGTTTGTTGTTGAAGATGCTGCGCAGGCTGTCGGAAGCTATTATAAAAACAAGCCTTGTGGAAGTATTGCTGATTTGGGATGTATGAGTTTTCATGAGACAAAAAATATTTCTTCCGGAGAAGGCGGTGCTCTTTTAATTAATAATAAAAAATATGTGGAAGAAGCTGAAATTATCAGAGAAAAAGGGACTAACAGAAGTAGGTTTTTCAGAGGACAAGTAGATAAATATACTTGGGTTGAACTCGGATCTTCATATCTTCCGAGTGATATGATTGCGGCTTATTTATATCCTCAATTACAAAGGATGCATGAGATAAACGCAAAGCGATTGAAAATTTGGGATAGGTATAATGTTGCTTTTGAAGAATTTGAAAAACAAGGGAAAATAAAAAGACCGTTTATACCTGAACATTGTACGCATAATGCTCACATGTATTACTTGAGATTTAATGACTTGGATACAAGGACAAGATTTATTCAGCACATGAAAAATTATGATATCGGTTGTGTTTTTCACTATATTCCATTACATTCTTCTCCGGCAGGATTAAAATATGGCAGGTTCTTGGGGGATATGAATGTTACCAATACTGTTTCTGATACATTGGTAAGACTTCCTTTGTATTATGCTATGGATGATAAGACACAGGATTTTGTAATAGATAAGGCTGTAGAATTTTTGAAAGGAATATAATGCCTATTTTTAAATTTAAAAGAGATAAAAATAGATTTATTTTTTATATATTTGGAATAAGATTGGTTTATAATATTAATCCTTTCAAGTTTTTGGATAAAAAATTCAGAAAGAATAAACATTTTGATTGTAGAAAATTTGATATGCAGATAGCTCAAATATCAGAACAGATTTTTAAAAATCATGAGTTTACTAAAAATCCTATTAATAACAACAGAATAGGGATTTTGGCTACATTGTTTTCTGATATGGGCGGACATACGGAATGTGTAGTAAAATTAGCAGAAATGTTATCTGAACAATATGAAGTTTGTACGTTTCTTTCTCAAAAAAATATTGCTTATGAGTGGGCAAAAAATAAGATGCCGTTGTTAGAAAAATATTCTAAGGTAGATGGTTTAGATTGTGGAGAGAAAAAGGATTTAATAGAATTGTTTGATAAAATTAATCAATTTTCTCCAAGAGTTTTGTTTGTTTATATGCACATGAATGATAGTTTTGATGCCGGAGTATTATATTTATTGCATAAATATACTGACATTAAAATAATTTATTGTAATCATGGTTCTCATTGTCCGGCTTTAGGTATGAGCTTTGCAGATGCGATAGGTAACACTTCTGATTCTACGTTTTATGTCAACAAGGAGTATCGAGGATTTGATAAAAATGTATACTTTAACTTGATGGATGATAAAAAAGAAAATATTGTAGATATTTCAGAAGAAGAAAAATTGTCAATTAGAAAAGGTTTAGGAATAAAAGAAGGTAATTATTTTACGTTATCAGGAGCTACTTCTTATAAGTTTTTTGAAAATGGAACTTCTCCTTATTTTGAAATGATAAAAAGGCTTTTAGCCAAAGAACCTAATTTGCAGCATGTAGTTATCACAAAATTTAGCGATGAAGAAAAACAGGTATTTGAAAAAATTTTTGAAAATAGTCAAGAAAAAGATAGGTTGAAAATATTGAATTTCACGTCTGAATATTCTAAACTTTTCCAAAGTTGCGATGTGTTTGTAGATAGTTTTCCTATGGCTTCAGCATTTGCTCATGTTGAAATGATGAAGCATAAAGGAGTAAGCGTTGTAAAAATAAATACCCAAAATGCGTTGTATTCTTTTCAGGAATATTTTCCAAAAGATTATAAATATAAGTTTGCAGAGGTTTTTGAGATGGAAGATGGAATAATAGAATTATTGCATAATCCTGAAAAACGAAAAATTGTTGGAGAAGAATTATATAAACATTATCTTGATAATTTTGAACTCTCAAAGGCAAAGAACGAGTTTATAAATATTATTGAAAATTCAGAACATATAGAAGATTTATATGTGCATTTGGATGAAAATTTGAAATTTAATGTGGAGATAGAAAAATGAAAAAGGTAGCAATATTGCAATCAAATTATATTCCTTGGAAAGGGTATTTTGATATTATTGATTCCGTTGATGAATTTATATTTTATGACGAAATGCAGTATACAACAAGAGATTGGCGAAATAGAAACAAGATTAAAACACAAAATGGATTAAAGTGGTTGACAGTTCCTGTAAATGGAAAAGGGTGCCAAGTTACAGGGTTAAAAATAAGTGAGGCAAAAATCTCAGATAATTCTTGGATTGTTTCTCATTGGAACTCTATTCAATTAAATTATGCTAAAGCTCCGTATTTTAAAGAATATAAAGAGTTTTTTGAAAATTTATACAAAGATTGCGGAAATGAAGAATTTATTTGTAATGTAAATTATAAATTTATTTTAGGTATAAATGAATTGCTTGGAATAAACACTAAAATAACGTATGATAAAGATTATGGTTTGATAGAAGGCAAAACAGAAAGACTTGTTGATTTGGTAAAAAAAGCAGGAGGTACAGAATACTTGTCCGGCCCTGCAGCGAAAGACTATATCGTAAAAGAATGTTTTGACAAAGAGAATATCAAATTGTCTTGGATGGACTATTCAGGATATAGAGAGTATCCTCAATTGTTCCCCCCATTTGAACATGGCGTAACCGTTTTAGACTTAATTTTTAATACAGGAAAAGATGCAATAAATTATATAAGAAATAAAGGATAAGTATAAATGAAAAAGATTTTAATAATTGGGAATACTTCAAATTTAGCAAAAGCATTAATTAACCAATTAGCTACTTTTGAAATTTATACGGCCGGTCGTAATGGGGCAGATTATTATTTTGATGCAGAAGAAGAAACATTGGATGAAAAAGTTTTAAAGAGTAAGTTTGATGTAATAATTAATACAATGGCAAGTTTTGGTAGTAGTTCTACATCAGATTATTATAAGACTGAAAAAATAAATGTACTTGGTTGTTTAAAAATTTGTGAACTAGCAAAAATGACTGAATGTAAACATCTTGTTCAAATATCATCTATTTCCCAAAAATATAAAGAAAATGCTCCTTATTATAATATATATTCAGTTTCTAAAAGACATGCAGATGAGTTGATTAAATTGTATTGTAAACAAGAGAAAATACCTTATACTATTTTAATGCCATCACAAATATACGATTTTAAGGGAAAATGTGAAAAGCATCAAAGTTTTTTGTATTCAATAATAAGACAGGTAAAAAATAATCAAAATATAACAATCTATGGGACTAATGACGCAAAAAGAAATTATATTTATATAGGAGATATAGTTCAAATTATTGAAAAAGTTATTGATATGAATGTTTTGGGAGAATATTGTTGTTGTGCTTTAAAAGATACTAGAATTAGTGAATTGGTAAGTGCAACTAAAAAATATACGCATAGCGGTAGCAAGATTATATTTGATAATACTAAAAATAATATTTTAGACTTGCCGGATGTTTATGATAATGATTTATACAAAATAATAAATTATATGCCCCAAATGCCTATTGAAAATGGGGTTGAACAGGTTTTAAAGGAGATGTAATGAATAAACAGTATAATGTATTAGTTACAGGGATTGGTGCAGTTATTGGGTATGGTGTTATTAAAAGTTTACCAAAAAACTGTTATGTTGTTGGTAGTGATATATATTCTGATGCTGTTGGGCAACATTGGGTTGATAAATTTGTTCAGGCTCCATATACCAGTTCGCCCGAATATATGGGGTGGCTAAAAAATGTTATAAGTGAAAATAAAATAGATATTGTTTTCCCGGGGATTGAGCAAGATGTTCATTTTATATCTGCAAATATTGAAGAACTTTCTGATTTGTCTTGCAAGTTTGTTATAAATAAACAATATTTAATTGATGTTACTAAAGATAAATTAAAAACTTATAATTATTTAAAAGAAAAATTCCCTGAAAATGTAATTTTAAGTATAGATAAAATAGATTGGGATTATATTACGGATAATGTAAAACTTCCTTTTTTACTTAAACCAAAATGTAGTTACGCATCAAAAGGAATTGTAAAAATTAACACTAAAGATGAATTTGATTTTTATACAAAACATGAACCTCAAAGATTTATTGCTCAGCCGATTATTGGAGATAATGATAATGAATACACTGTTGCAACTTTTGGCTATGGTGATGGAAAATGTGGCCCAATTATTGCTTTCCGTAGAAAATTATCTCAAGAAGGAGCAACTGCCAAAGCTGTAACATACTTTGATGAAAGTTTAGAAAAATTAATAAAAAAAATGTGTGAATATATAAAACCGCTAGGCCCTACTAATTTTCAATTTAGGAAAATAGATGAATGCTATAAATTGTTGGAAATTAATCCGAGAATTTCTAGTTCAACATCTTTAAGAAAAGCTTTCGGCTATAATGAAGCAGAAATGTGTATTGATTATTTTCTAAATAATTCAAAAACTGTTATTGAAAAAACAAATATAAAAAAAGGTGCAGCACAAAGATATATAGAGGATTATATTACTTATGATAGCGATAATATCTGATATTCATGGAAATCTTGAAGCACTTCTAACGGTTGCTAAGGAAATAAAAAAAAGGAATATCAATAAAATAATCTGCTTGGGTGATATTTGCGGGTATTATCCTAATGTTAATGAATGCATTGAGATAGTAAAAGACTTAACAGATAAAGTTGTAATAGGTAATCATGATTATTATATTATAAATAATGAGCAGTGCCCTCGCTCAAATTCGGCGAATAGATGTTTGGATTATCAAAGAAGTGTTTTGAAAGAAGAAAATATTTCTTGGTTAAAAAGTTTTCCAACTAATGCGGTTTATTTTGGTATAAATTGTGTTCACGGAAGTTGGCATAATAACCTTGATGAATATATAACAAGTGAAGAATATTTTTACAATAAAGAACCTATTGGTAAGTATATGGCTTCCGGACATTCTCATAAACCATTTATTTATAAAACGAAAGATTTTTCTTATTGTAATGTTGGTTCTGTCGGTCAACCTCGAGATGAAGATTATAGAGCCTCATTTGCTATTTTTAATAATGGGGAATTTGAGATAATTCGTCTCGATTACGATTATAAAAAGACTCAAGAAGAAATGAAAAAAGTAGGATATGACGAATATTTTTATAAAAACTTGAAATTTGGACTTCCAATTGGAGTAAATAAGGAGATATAGGTGTTAGATTTGCTAAAAAATATTAATAATAAACGAAAAGTAAAAAAATATGACATAATTTATTCGATTGGTAGAGATTGTTCTTGTGCTATGTATTTACAAAAACAAGGTTTGAGAATTTCCTCAGGTCCGTTTGATTGGTTGACAAATGTTAATGATATAAAAGATAGATTGAAAATTATATTAAATGATTTTGATAATTTTTTGAATTTGGAAGATTTGAAATTTCTACCCAAAGACCCAAATGTTTTTAATGATGAAGCATGTGATTACTATGAAAATTTGCGCAACGGTTTTTATTACTACCATGATTTTCATAAAAATGTTCCATTAGAAGAAGCTTTTCCGCAAGTTAAAGAAAAATATGATAGAAGAATAAGACGCTTTATGTATAATCTAAAAACTAAAAAGAAAGTTCTTTTGGTTTGGTTCTCTCATATTCCAACTGCGGATGAAGCTATTATCCCTTTGTGCGAACAGATTTGTCAAAAGTATGGTAAACAAATTGATTTTCTGATTATAGAAAATGATGATTCAAAAGCTGATGACGCTATTGAAAAGAAATTTTTGGCAACAAACATAGTTATGTATAAGTTGAAAACAGCTTCTTTAGACGAAAAAGGCAATCCGACTACTATGGGGCGAGAAGAAGTTTGTTCAAAATTGTTTCAGAACTACGCTACAATTAGGTCTGTAAAAGAATATATTAAGATGTTTTTGAAAAAGTTGTTTTCAATAAAGAATGAGTTTACAAATGATGTAAAGCGTAAGGTTATTACAATTTTGGGAATAAAAATTAAACTAAAAAAATCTACTTAGTATTATTAGGTTTTTTCATTAATTTTGCTAGCTCAATCATAGTATTGAGTGCTGTTTCGTTCAAATTTCTTGTTTCAGTCATTAGTATTCTTAATTTATCATTATTATGAATTTCTAGTGCTAATTTTGAGATTTCTTGATTTTGATAATATTCTTGCATCGGAGAACCTTCATAATCCATTAAATCGTCCATTGTACATTGAAGAACGGTAGCTATTTTTTGTAAAATTTGTACCGTTGGATTTGTGTTTGCTCCGGAAAATAACTTGTCAATTGTAACCAAAGGGATTCCTGATAACTCAGAAATTTTTCTGTTAGTTAGACATTTTATTTTTTTCTTTGTATTTAATTTTTGTACGCTGAATTTTGACATTTTTTTTCTCTTTAATCATATTATCTTAAAATATTACGTTTGTCTCTGATAGCAATACTAAAATATATTATTTTTTAATAATAATAGTAATAGAATGTAAATCATTGTTGACAAGTAGTATTTTAATATGGTAGTATTTTATTAGTAAAACGGTATTTAAATATGGTTATTTAAATAGTATTAATAAAAGGATAATGTAAATAGTGTTTTTTAATATTTTAGCGGAAATGGCAAGACGAGATTTGACAAAGTCAGAAATGTCAAAAATATTGGATATATCGCTAGGTACATTTAACAAAAAAATAAAAGGGAATTCTGATTTTACGGTTTCGGAGATTTTTAAAATGCAAGAAATATTTAATGATTCAAACTGTACTTTCGAATATCTTTTGTGTCGTTATTAATATTTTTTATTATGTTTGAATATCAGAGAGAAAGACTATGAGTTTAGAAAATGCGGATATGTATGAAATCAGAGAGGCTCTTATGGCGAATAAGAGAGAGGTGGTTTTGAATATGCCCAAAGTTTCTGTTATTGTGAAAACTCATAATGATGAATATACAATCTTGAACTGTTTGATAGCTTTGAGTAAACAATCTTTGGAAGAAATAGAAATTATTGTTATAGATGAAAATTCAGAAGATTCTACGTATTCTTTGGCTTGTACATATTCAGAAATTGATAACAGAGTAAAAGTGTTTAAAGCAGCTAAAGATTTGGAAGTTTCAAAATTGGCTGCTTGTGAAAATGTTGTAACTATTTTACCTAATAGAAAAATTAGTAAAAATTTTGCAAAAAAAGTTTTAAAAAAAGCGAATAATGAATGTTTATTGTCTAAATTAAGCAATTTAATACAAAAAAATAAAAGAAAAACATCTACTAAAAACATTACCCCAAATATTTTACAAAATACATTACCCCAAAATTTATTAACAGAAAATCAAAATATTTCTGTGGTTATTCCGACTTTGCAAAAAAATAAAAAACTTTTGGTTAATTTGTTATCAATCTTAGACAAAGATGAGTCTGTGAGTGAAATCATTTTGATAGATAATAGTTTGCAAGGTTTGGATTATAATAGTTCAAAACTTCGAATAATAATTCCTGAAGGGAATTTGTATGTCAATCCCAGTTGGAATTTAGGAGTAAGAGAAGCTAAAAATGATATTGTTGCACTGCTGAATGATGATATTACAATTGCACCAAATTTTTGTTCAAATGTCGCAAAAAATATTTCTCCGCAAATTGGTTGTGTCGGAGTTTGTTTGCATGATATTGAAGAAACAGATAATGAAAAATTGTTTATTGAAGATTCTCCAATGTCGTTCCAACCGATTAATTTGATAACTTATCATTGGGGAATTGCAATATTTTTCAATAAAGCATCTTATGTAGAAATCCCAAATGATATGAAGGTTTTTAGAGGTGATGATTGGCTTTTTTATAAGAATAAGGAAGCCGGTAGGCAGAATTATTATATAAAAGGGCAAAAAGTATATCACTATGGAAGTTTGTCAAGTCGGTCCAAAGCGCTAAAATCTATAGGGCGAACAGATAGAAAAAATTACCGAAGATATATTGGTAAAAAATGGTATAATTTTTTCTTTGATATTGATGAGCTTTCAGATGGTTATAGACTAACTCTGTTCGGTTTTAAAATCTTTCTTCCTGATGAAACCAGCCCATACAGGAGGATAATGTAAAGTGAATTACAAGTTAATAGATTTACATATATTTGGAGATGAAAGAGGAAAACTTATTTCTTTGGAAGGAAATAAGAATATACCATTTGATATAAAAAGAGTGTATTGGATATTTGATACGCTTCCTGATCAAGATAGAGGAATGCATGCACACAAAGACTTGGAGCAAATAATAGTTGCTATGGATGGAGCTTGTCAATTTGTTTTGGATGATGGCAAAACTCGAGAAACAGTTTGGCTAAATCGACCTGATAAAGGTTTGTATATAGGTCCGAATATGTGGAGAGAAATGAAACATTTTTCTTATGGCTGTAAACTTATGATTTTGGCAAGTAAACACTATGATGAAAAAGAATACATAAGAAACTATGACGAATTTTTGAAAGAGGTGAAAAACTCGCCCATTGTTAGAAAGTCGAAATCTTTGATTTTGGGAAGGGGTGAAAAATAATGATACACGAGCTTTCAGATGTTCAAAGCCAAAATATTGGAGAAAATACAAATATTTGGCAATATTGTGTAGTATTGCCAAATGCCCAAATTGGCAGTAATTGCAATATTTGTTCGCATTGTTTTATTGAAAATGATGTTGTTATAGGTAATAATGTAACAGTTAAAAATGGTGTTTATCTTTATGACGGAATAACGATTGAAGATGACGTATTTATAGGTCCAAATGCAACTTTTTGTAATGATAAATATCCAAAATCAAAAAATAAAGATTTTAATCTAGAACCAATTGTAATTAAAAAAGGTGCAAGTATTGGTGCAAATGCAACGATACTTCCGGGGGTAACAATAGGAGAAAATACTCTTATTGGGGCTGGAGCGATAGTAACAAAGAATATTCAAAAAAATCAAAAGTATTATTAGTCAAAAAGGAAATAAATTAAAATGGGTAATCAAAGCGCAGGACATTATAAAAGTAATATAGATATAAAAGATACAAACGGATCTATATTTTTCATCTTATATTTAAAATGTTCCAAAAGATTACAACATTGTCGGTGAAAATAAAAGTATTAATTAAAAAAGCAAACAATTGGTGCTTGTTGAAAAATTTAGCATTTTATTATGTTTCGGAATCAAAAAGAAAGGGTTATATTAATGAAAAAAAACGATGTTAAATATATTGCCTTGTATCTTCCACAATTTCATACGTTTAAAGAAAATGATGAATGGTGGGGAAAAGGTTTTACGGAGTGGACAAATACTAAACCCGCAAAAAAATTGTTTGAAGGACATTATCAACCTCACGTTCCCCATAATGATATTGGTTATTATGATTTATCTGATGTTAATGTAATGGTAAATCAGGCTAAAATGGCTAAAGAATATGGTATATACGGGTTTTGTTATTATTTTTATTGGTTTAATGGGAAAAAATTAATGGAGAAACCTCTTGAAAATATGCTAAAGACTCAAGAAGTAGATATTCCATTTTGTTTGTTTTGGGCTAATCATAATTGGACACGCGCTTGGGATACAGGCAATAAAGAAGTGTTAATTGAACAAACTTATGATGATACAACAAATGAACGATTTATTGATGATTTGGTTCCTTACTTTAAAGACAAACGATATATAAAAATTGATAATCGTCCAATTTTTCTTGTATATGAATCCGACAAACTTCCTAACCCTAAAGAAACAGTTGTTAAATGGCGAAAATATGCAAAAGAAAAATACAACATTGATTTATATTTAATAACTGTGCAACAGAATAATTTAATACAACCAAAAACATTTGGCTATGATGCAGCATTAGAAGGAGCTCCAAACTTTTTAGCTGCTACAAAATCACGACTTCCTACTAAAAAATGTCCCAAATTAAATGAAGGAGTCTCTTTAACATTTTATGATTATTATACTGATGCTTTTATTCATATTTTAAGAGATAATGTAAATTATAAATTGTATAAAACTGTTTATCCAAATTGGGACAATACACCAAGACGAAAAGAAAAAGGTGGTTGGTTATTTTATGGTTTCACGTTAGAACTTTATAAAAAGTTTTTAGCAGAAATTACTAAATTTACTATAAGTCATTTTAATAAAAATGAGCAATTTGTTTTTATAAATGCTTGGAATGAATGGGCTGAAGGAGCACACTTAGAACCTGATGAAAAGTATGGATACAAAATATTAGAAATCACCAAAGAAATTTCCAATATGAGTGCATTCGAACTTGATGCTGCAGGTTTTAACAAAAAAGAAAAAGAACTGATGAAACGAAAATTATTTCCTATAAAATTTTTCTCTAAGGAAAAAGAGTATAACAAACGGATTATAAAAATATTCAATCTTCCAATAATACATTATTGGAAGAAAGTTTAAAAATAAATATTTTTTTAGTAAAAAAAGGTTACAATAATTATTATGATAAAATTTTTAGATTTAGAAAAAGTTAATAACAGATTTAGGAACGAGATTGTCGAAAGATTTAAGAATATCTTAGATAAAGGTTGGTATCTTCAAGGTGATGAAAACGAAAAATTCGCTCGAAATTTTGCAAATTATTGTGGTACAAAATATGCGGTTGGGGTTGCAAATGGATTAGATGCAATTAATTTAATTATTCGTGCATTTGGCTTTGGTGACGGTGATGAGATTATAGTGCCATCAAATACTTATATTGCAACGATTTTAGCAGTTTCTGAAAATAATTGCACACCTGTTCTTATAGAACCGGATATAAATACTTATAATATAAATCCGGATTTGATTGAAGAAAAAATTACGGATAAAACTAAAGCCATAATTGTTGTACATCTTTATGGGCAAGCTGTTCAAATGGAAAAAGTTTGGGCTTTGGCTAAAAAATATAATCTTAAGGTTATAGAAGATTCAGCACAGGCACATGGGGCTTTTTATAAAACTAAAAGAGTCGGTAACTTGAGTGATGCTTCTGCTTTTTCGTTTTATCCTGGGAAAAACTTGGGATGTATGGGAGATGGTGGTGCTGTAACTACAAACGATGAAGAAGTTTATAAAAAAGTTAAAGCTATTGCAAATTATGGCTCTGATAGAAAATATAATCACATTTATAAAGGTGTAAATTCTCGACTTGATGAACTTCAAGCAGCAGTTTTAGATGTAAAATTACCATATTTAGATAAAGATAATGAAAGACGCCGTGAAATTTCTAAATATTATCGTGAAAATATTAAAAATAAAAAGATAATTTTACCAAAAACTTATGACGAAAATGCTCATGTCTGGCATATTTTTGCTGTAAGAACAGAAAACCGAGATGAATTACAGAAACATCTTGAACGTAATGGTATTCAAACAAATATTCATTATCCGACACCACCACATAAACAGGGTGCATATAAAGAATGGGAAAATAAAAGTTACCCAATAAGTGAGGAAATTCATAGGACCATTTTAAGTCTACCAATTTCTCCTGTTATGACTGATGATGAAGTTAAGAAAGTAGTAGAGGTCGTAAATGAGTGGTAGAAAGAAATATGATTTAGTTTGCTCTCTTGGAGGAAATTGTTCTGTTGCACATAATCTTATATTTAGAGGATTACGAAAATTTGCGTTACCTTTTGATTGGACATATTTTGATAATACAGATACTGTGTATAAATTAGCAGATAGTTTCGCAAAGCATTTTAAAGACCAATTGCTAAAAGAAAATTTAGAAGAATTACCAATAAATTCAGAACATAAAGATAAAATACAATATAGAGATATTATAACAGGAATTGTATGGGCAAATCATTTTAAAAGTCGTGAATTAGTAGAATATTATAACGTTAAAAATAAAATCAACCGAAGATTTGACAGATTATTAAATTATATTGAAAAATCAAATAATATTTTATTTATTTTTGCAATAAATTATGTAGTAGAAATTGAGCCTTTCAAGTATTTGTATAACAAGTTAAAAGAATTATATCCTACAAAAAATATAAATATTAGAATTTTATCATTTAGTAATCCAGAAGAAATAAGTATTCATTTTGAAAATCTAGAACTATGTAAATATACGAGAGAGCAGAATTTATATGATTTTACAAAAACTAATTTTGAATGGGCATTTTTAGATGATATCAAAATATGTAATTTAGAAAATTCCAAAATAATTACTATTCGAAAAATTAAAAAGGGGATAAAAATAAGTCTTATTCCTAATATATCTACCATTTTTAGGTTTAAATTATATTTCATTGGAATAAGGTTTGATTTATTAATTGGAAAAGAAAGAGAGTAAAGTGTAAAAATGGAAAGTAATTTAGTTTCTGTCTTAATTCCAGCATATAATCATGAAAAATATATACAAGAAACGTTAAAATCTATAATTAATCAATCTTATCGGAATATAGAACTAATTGTAATTGATGATGGGTCTAAAGATAATACGTGGCAGAAAATTCAAGAAATAAAAAAAGAATGTGAAAAACGTTTTGTAAGAGTTTACTTTGAAACAAAACAAAATGAAGGAACTTGCAAGACAATGAATAAACTTTTAAGTTATGCAAAAGGTGATTTTATTTATCTTATTGCATCGGATGATTTAGCAAAACCTCAAGCAATAGAAAAAGAGGTAGATTTTCTTTGTAAAAATTTAGACTATAGTCTTTGTGTAGGAAATAATGAAATAATTGATTTTGAAGGTAAGGTCTGTTATTGGGATAAATTTAGGAATATCGTTTATAAAAAAAATTGTGCAAAGTTCTTAACATTTGGAGATTATTTGCAAGATAGAACAAAATTTAATTTATCTTCTAAAAAATTTGGAGAGTATAAGAGTTTATACAAACGAAATTATATTCCGAATGGTTATTTGATAAGGAAATCAATTTTTCAAAAAATAGGTTTTTTTACAAAGGAAGCTCCTCTTGAAGATTGGTGGTTGATGTTACAGATTTCGAAATATTCGAAAATGAAGTATTTAAATGAAGTTCTATTTAGTTATCGTTGGCATGATTTTAATACAATAAAACAGGGTAATAAAATAAATTATTGTTGCCAGCAAACTTTGGCGTACGAAAATAAAATGCTTCAAACTCTTGATATAACAGACTTGCTTCCATATAATCAAAAAACAATTTCAAAAATAAAAAAAGAAGGAGTATGTGTATCTGCTATAGGAATTCCTTTTGTTTTAACATTTAATAATTACAAAAAAGGAGCAAGTAAAATTAGAAAAATAAAATTATTTAATATTACTCTTTTTGAATGGACAAAGAAAAATATTAAAAGATAATGTATTTCTTATTGTTTTAGAGTGTAACAAAATAAAAAAGCTTCCAAGTGGAAGCTTTTTTATTTTGGGCTCAGTGGGACTCGAACCCACGACCAATTGATTAAGAGTCAACTGCTCTACCAACTGAGCTATAAGCCCATATAAATTACTTTTTTATTATACATCTAAATTTTTAATTTGCAATAATATTATTTTTATATATAATCTTTATTATGAGTGCAAGTATTAAAGTGATGGTTATGGCAGCAGGGGTAGGCTCAAGATTAGAACCACTTACAAAGTCGGTTCCTAAGCCGTTAGTGACTGTCGCAAATAGGCCGGTGATGGATATTTTACTTGATAATCTTGCAAAAATTGGGGTTAAAGATGTTATCTGTAATACTTATTATCTTGCAGATAAAATTATTGAAAGATATAAAAATAATAACTTAGGTATAAATTTTAATTATATAAAAGAAGAAAATTTGTCCGGTACGGCAGGTGGATTTAAAAAATGTCAATATTTTTTTGAAAAAAATTCTACTTTGTTGGTTTTATCGGCAGATGGTTTGTCGAATGCAGATTTAGAAAAAGGGATTGAAATTCACAAAAAATCCGGTGCTATTGCAACTATTGGGATGAAACAAATTCCGATGGAGGATGTTCCAAACTTTGGGGTTGTTGTTACTGATAAAGATGGATATATAACGGAATTTCAAGAAAAACCTTCAATAGAAGAAGCAAAATCAACTTTTATTAATACAGGTATTTATATTTTTGATTATAAGATTTTTGATTATATTCCGGAAAATACTTTTTATGATTTTGCTAAAAATGTTTTTCCAAAGCTTCTTGCAGAAAGAGCAATTAACACATTTGAAGTGAAAGAATATTGGAGTGATATTGGAACTTTAGAGCAATATGTTCAGTCTACAAAAGATTTATTCGATGGAAAGTGTTGTTTTGAGCATGCTCCTATTATTTATACTCCTGAAGGTGCTTATGTCGCAGAACAAGTCAAGATTGCGGATAACGTTAAATTTAAAGGGTTTTCTACACTGGGAAAGTGTGTTTCGGTTGGAGAAAATTGTACGATTGATAATTGTATAATTTGGGATAATGTTGTTATAGAAGACAATGTGAATATCTCTAATTGTGTAATAGCTTCTAATTGCGTGATAAAAACGGATTTGTGCTCACAAATTGTTGGGGCGAATGAGATAATTACTCCAAAGGAAATAGAAATTTAACTCTTGATTTTTTTTAAGTTTAATGGTAAATTAGACTTATTCAAGGAAAGACTCTGTTACATATTTGTAGATATAATAGAGGGTTGAAAATTTAATATTTGGGACTATGGCGCAGCGGTAGCGCAGGGGACTCATAATCCCTTGGTCGTGGGTTCGAATCCCTCTGGTCCCATATAAAGAAGCTCCTTTTTAGGGAGCTTTTTTATTATGGAAATTATTGTTATATTGAACGCATAGATTTTTTCATGCTACAATCGGCTTATGAAAAAATGTTTGATAAAAATATTCTTAATTGTTTTATTATTAAATAGTTTTTGCTATGCAGGGGTTAATGTTGGTGATAAAAATAGTCAGGTTGTTGCAAGTGTATCCGGTTCAAATATTGAATACAAAATTGATAATAAAATTTCAAAAGAGTTAAAAGATGCAATAGAAGATGTTTATGGCAAGGAAAAGGTTGAAGAAATATATCAAACGGTTATTGATAAAGCAATAGCATCCGTTAAGTCAAGACCTGAAAATTTAAAACAGCAAGATTTAACAAGAAAATCAGATTGGTATAAAGAAGAAATTATATATATGTTTTATGTAGACCAATTTGGTGTTATACAACAGAATAAATCTAATACATTTAAAGACACTACTCAAATGTTAGATTACTTAAAAGAGTTAGGGGTTACGACTCTATATATGCTGCCATTTGCAGATAGTCCAATGAAAGATGCCGGTTTTGATGTTAAAAAT
The DNA here is from genome assembly GCA_934718275.1 of uncultured Candidatus Melainabacteria bacterium. Taxonomy (GTDB): domain Bacteria; phylum Cyanobacteriota; class Vampirovibrionia; order Gastranaerophilales; family Gastranaerophilaceae; genus Stercorousia. The sequence continues at coordinate 108,713 of CAKUZD010000005.1, forward strand.
CCTAAAACTGTCAGACAGGATTTGGGTGGGATGAAAGAATTTGTATCTTTTGTGAAGCAAGCAAAAGCGTATGGTTTTAAAATAAAGGCTGATTTGGTATTAAATCATTTATCTTCAGAACATGAATGGTTTAAGAGATTAGAACAAGGGGATGAAAGTGCTTTAGAATATTTTGTATATACTGACAAAGAACCAAAATATAGGAAATATCAAGATGAAAAACTTGGTACGATTGTTGAGTATATAGAAGATGATGGGAAAATCTCAAAGCGTAGACTGATTTTTCCCGAAAATGTTGAAAATAATTATAGAAAAGTTACTGTTAACGGTAAGACTTATTATTTATATCACACTTTTTATCCGTTTCAACTTGATATAAATTGGGAAAATCCGGAAGTCCTTTATTATGCTTTAGATACAATAACAAATTGGGCAAATTTAGGGATTGATATTTTCAGAATGGATGCAATTCCTTACTTAATAAAAGAAAAAGGTACTAATGCTGAGAACTTGCCTAGAACACATTCTGTAATTAAGATATTAAGTGATTATATTCAGTTAACATCACCTTCCAGTGTTATACAGGTTGAAGCTTGCCAACAACCTAAAGATATATTACCTTATTTTGGGCAAGAAAGGGAAGTTGATATTCAAATTAATAATAATATCAAAAAAATTAAAAGAACAGATGAAGCTCAAATAGCCTATCATTTTCCGTATATGCCTGCAATTTGGGCAACTTTAGTAACAGAAGATAAAAAATATTTTATTGATGCATACAAAAATACACCTCAAACTCCAAAAAGTACGGCTTGGGGGTTGTTTTTAAGAGTACATGATGAATTGACGTTGGAAATGGTAAGTCCGGAAGTAAGAAAAATAGTGTATGATGAATTAGTAAAGAAAGGGCTTGAATTTAGAAAAGGGTTTGGTATAAGCGGTAGACTTGCAAACTTTTTGGATAAAAATCCTAACCATATTGAAGTCGCTTATTCTATATTATTTTCGCTTCCCGGAATTCCAATTGTTTATTATGGAGATGAAATTGGAGTAACCAATAATTTTGAAAATGCAAAGGAATCAGCATTAATCCGCTCAAAAAATAAGATAGCTAATTTATTATCGGTGTTTGACTCAAGAGATATTAATAGAGGAAAAGTTTCTGCCAAATTATTCTATGGTTCATCTCAAGGTTATTATAAATTTAATTCGCAAGTTTATTGTAAAGTTCATAATTTGATTAAGGTAAGAAAATCTTTGCCTGTTATGGTAGATGGGGAGTTTGAAATATTGCAGACTAAGTCGAAAAGTAATTTTGCATATTTGAGAAAAAATAAAAATCAACAAATTCTTGTTATTAATAATTTGTCTAAAGAAAAATTGTATGCAGATATAACTTTGCCAATAGATATTATTTTAAAGAATAATGGTAAGATAGTTAAACTTAAAAATTTAATTAACAATGATAATATAAAAGTCAATGTTTCATTAAAGAATAAAACAATGCATTTAAGGTTATCTCCATATCAAGCTCTTTGGTTAGATGTTACTCCTAATTAGGCAGATAAAATTGATAGAGTTTTTTATAGAAATCATACGTAATTATTTTAAAGTTATTTCAAGATAATGATAGGTGAAGAATGAAATTATGATAATTTCAAGTTAAATCTGTCTTGTTGGTATCTATAATACATAAGTAAATTATTTTTATTTAATAGCAAAAAAATTTTTTATGAGTTTTTGTATCCGTGGAGGTAAAAAATGAATATTATAATGAATGGTATTCGAGCAATTACTGGAAAAGCATCTTCTTCTCAAAAGAGAATGGTCCAACGTAAAGTATCGAATTTGCTTGATCAAAATATTGGTGAAATTACGGAGTTAACAAAGAATTCTTCTAAAAAACAATTGTCGTTATTGAGTTTTTTAGCTGAGAATTTTAATAGGTTTAATTATTATAGGTCTCCTGCTAGTAAGGAAAGTTCAAAACTTGTAAATGAAGTTTTTGGGAAAATAAAAAATCCAAATAAAATGCATGAATATATTTGTCAAAATTTTGCCGAATCTTTTGAAAATTTGAATACTGTTGTAAGTTGGACAGGTGATAATAAGAAGCGTTTAGGATTTGTTATCCGGTTAAAAGATGAAATTTTTAAGCGCGAAAGCCCTAAAGATAATAGTTTAATTCCTGATTTGTTAAGTTCTCCTTATTCTGAAGAATATATGAAACAATATGAAAAAATAAAATCATATTTGAAAATTTATAAAAATAAGCCTGATGCTATTGCAAATTTGGATAAAAAATTTGCAGATGGAACTTTTGATGGAAAATATTTTGATAGAATGCTTGAAAATATGAAATCAAGGGCTTCGTTCCCATTCCCGGAAATGGTTGCATTGAGAGGGGATGAATGTTTTGGCTTAATTAAGCCGGAAAATAAAAGATTAGCAAGTATAATTTCTGATGTTTTTGCTCCGACTGTGGATATGTTAAAAAATGGAAATGCTGACGATATTGAAAGAATTTTATCTTCGACAAATAAGAAAAATTTTCAATTGAGGGAAAAATTATTATTTTCATTTGCTTCGCAAATTAAAGGTCGAGAACAAAATTTTGCTCGAGAAGGGCAAATGGGAGATAGCTTAAACTTGTTATCTCGATTGTATGGCATATTAGATAATGATAAAAATGCTAACAGTTTTGTCAAGAAATCATTGTTATATATAGATGCAAATACTGTGAATTTGAAAGAATTGGTTGAAATATTGGATAATGTTCCAACTAAAAAGTTAAATATATATAAAGATAATGCTTGGAATATAATTTCAAAAACAAGCGGACAAAAAAGAATAGACTCTCTTAATAGTTCTATTACAGATGCATTCTTTGAGACAGATGGTTCTCGGGAAACCAATAGATCTCAAATCAAGTATGGTTATAGAAAAAGACGTTCATTGTTTGATAAATTTTGTATTCAAGTTAAAAATGGAATAAATAGGTTGCGTGATGCAGTGACACCGGATGCAAAACCTAAAGTTGCAACAATAGCTGCAGAAACTCCATTGGAATTTACTGCCCCATTGGAAGTTGCACATTCATTGGAAGTTGTACCAACGACTGTCAAAAAACCTGAAAAATTAGATAAACGTCAAGTATTAAAAGAAAAAGTTGTATCTTTTGTAAAATCGAAATTGGGTAAAAAGACATTTAGTAATCAACAAGAAGATTTTGGAAAAAATGTAACTCAAATTAGAATGAGCATGCTTCCTGAAATATTTGCATCAATTGCAGATACAAGAAAAGTTGATAGAATGGTTGGCAAGAAGAAAATTGGTTCTTCAAATAAAGATGCTTTAGAGTTATTTTCTAAAATTAACGGAAGTAATAGGAAATTTGTTAACTATATGTTGAAAAAACGTAATGCAGATAATACTCGTATGTTTGAAGTTAAAGATATTATTGAGATTTTAAATAAAGCAGAAACAAGAATTGCGAATGAAAAGAAAATTAATTCAAATTATCGAGCAAAAGATTCAAAAGCATATTATAACCATTTATATACTGCGAAGGTTGAACAATATGGTAATGTGAAAAGACAAAGAACTACAAATAAAACAAAATAAAACTAAAAAATAATAAAAAGATGTGTGTGTTATGAACTGAAACCCTAAGTTCATTTTAATATACATCTTTTTTTGTTTTTGCTAATATAAATTTATGAAGCAAACTTGTTCTTATGTTTATTTTTATGAATCTCCATTGGGGAAAATAACTCTTGGAAGTGATGGAAAGTCTTTAATCAGTTTGTGTTTTGAAGGTGAAAAATATTATTGTGAAAATTTTTCTGAAAAGTATGTTGAAAAGAATTTAAAGGTTTTTGAAAATGTAAAAAGTTGGTTAGATATTTATTTTAGTGGAAAACAACCAACTTTTATGCCTGAAATTAAGTTAAATGGCTCTGATTTTAGAGTTGATGTTTGGAATATTTTACAAGAAATTCCGTATGGAGAAACAATAACGTATGGTGAAATTGCAAAAAAATTAGCCAAAAGCAAGGAGATGAAATGTATCTCTGCACAGGCTATAGGTGGAGCTGTCGGACATAATCCGATTTCGATAATAATACCTTGTCACAGAGTTATAGGTGCTAATAACAATTTGACGGGTTATGCAGGTGGGTTAGATAAAAAAATGGAATTGTTAAAGTTAGAAGGAAATGATATTTCTCAATATCAATTTTTTTAAAAAATGTGAAGTTTTTGCAAAAAAATATATATATTTGTAGGATACTTATGGGTGTGTAAAAGTGATATAAATTTTTAAATCTTCTTTTTTTAGTAATATTTTAGACTGTTGGGTAATTAAATTTTAAATTTGTCTATAGTATTAATTGATAAGAAAATGAACAACATGGAGTTTGGAAAATGTTGAAAGAGAAAAAAGCAATTGTTTTGGTGTTAACTATAATAATATTGTTTTATGCCCTAGTGTCGCCAAATGTTTTGCCGAATGTTGTTTTGTCTTTCGTTGATGCTTTTAAAATTTCAGCGTTTGTTGCGCTTGTAACATTGTATATGAGATATTTGTCAAAAATCGAAACTACTAATTTAGAAAAGAAATTAATAAGACAACATTCACAATTGACGGCCATTATAAATAATTGTCCGTTTGTAGTTTTTTTGAAGTCGGTTGATGGAAATATAATTTTGGCTAATGAAGTTCTTGCAGATATGTTTTCGGCAAAACGAGAGAAACTTGTTGGAAAAAATTCTTATGAGTTTGTTGTTAATCCTCAAAACTGTATTGAAGAAGATAAGAAGCTTTTAGCAACTAAAGAAATTGTAACTTGTGAACGATATGAGGAATTGATTAATGGGCAAGGTCATTGGTTTCGTATTGTGAAAGTTCCGGTTTTGGATGAAATGAATAATATTTCCAGTATTGTTGTAATTTTTAGAATAATTGATGATGTCAAAGAGATGGAAGAACGAAAAGATACGTTTATTGCAACATTGACCCATGATTTAAAAACGCCAACAATTGCTCAAATTCGAGCACTAGATTTGTTGTTGAATGAATCTTTTGGAAAGCTTGGAGATGAACAAAAGGAAATGGTTTATCAAATTAAAGGTTCTTGTAAATATATGTATGATTTGATTTTTACAATATTAGATACATATTTGTACGATAACGGTTTGACTAAAATAACTCCTGTTAACTTTGATATTGTTGAGGTTTTGAATGAAACAACTAGAGGATTATCAAATTTGTTAGCAGAACGAGGTCAAAAAATAGTTATAAATACTAAATTAAATTCAAGTCAGATTGTGGCAGATAAAGTTCAAATAAAAAGAGTTCTGATAAATTTGTTGACAAATGCTATTACATATGGATTTAAAAATTCTTCTGTTAATGTGTTTATTTCAGAAGCAGAAAATAACATAAAAGTTGAAGTTCATAATAAGTCAGAATATATAAATGAAGAACAGATGAAAGAAATTTTTGAAAAATACAAACATGTTAAAAATTCAAAATCGATAAAAACAAGTACAGGACTTGGTTTATATTTATCAAAACAGATTATTGATGCTCATAACGGTCGAGTATATGCAAGTAGTGATAAAGATAAAAATTGTGTGTTTGGTTTTGAAATTCCAAAAACTGTTTTAGTTGAAAATAAAATTCTTGTTAAGTAATTCATATTAACAAGAACATTCGCTAAAATCAGCGAATGTTCATATTTGGGTTATATTGTAAGGGGGGGGAGAGGGAAATGTAAAAGGATTAAGCGTTTTTGCCGAAAAGATAGCCGAGTAAAAGACCTGCACCTGCTGCAATAGCTCCAAATTTTCCGGCTTTATTCCATTTAAAGTTTTTATATGCTTTTGTCAAAGCTTCCGGTGTATCTTTTTTGAAAGCTTTTGCACTTTCATCCCAGTGAGATTTAAATTGATCTTCTAGGTTTAAGTTGATTTTGGCAATTCTTGCTTTTCCTGCATCAATTCCATGTTGATATCTGTTTAAAAGTTTTTCTTGAGTTCCGATTTGTGTTGCTAATTTTGATGCTTTTGCTTTTATTTCTGCATCAGTTCCTTTAAGTTTAAATGTTTCAGCATTGTCTATAAAGAATTTTTCAATATCTGCAACTGTTGCATCTTTTTTCAAAGTTTTTACTTTTTCTAAAATTTGATTTAATTTGTCTATTTTTCTTTGATTGAATTCAACAGAGTGTTCGTTGTTTGCAAAAATTGCAGCAGATTTTGAAAGTTTTTTGGTATCAATTTTTTCAAGTTCCGGTTTTGCTAAGTCTATTGCTGCTTTTGCTTCTGCCGGTGTTTGAATAGATGCAGGAAGAAGTTTTCTTGTATTTTCCGGTAAGTCTTCCAAGCTTGCAACTGTAGCTAAATCCCTTACTGCGTTGTATTGTTTTGTATCAGCAACACCTATTATGTCATAAACTTTTTGAGCTTTAGCTTGATATAATTCTTCAAATTTCTTTACGGCAGTTTCTTCTACGTTTTGCTTTCCTAAGATGTTTAAAAGATTTTGGTCTACTTTGCCATCTTTAATCGGGCTTGTTGCAAAGTTATAAATTCCTGCAGTTGTTGCTCCACCGGCAATAGTACCTGTTACAAGAGCGGATGTCAAAGCTGAGCCTCCACCTTGTTTTTGAAATTCATCTGTTTGAGCTTGTTGATAGCCTTGGAATGCTGTTGGATAATTTGCAGCTTGTTGATATTGTTGCATATAAGATGGTCCAAAAGCTGATTGAGCCATAAAATCATCATTCATTGAAGATGCGTAAGGATTCATCATTGAATCTGCTACATAAGGACGACGCATAATTGAATCCATCGCATAAGAATTGTAATTAACCCCTGACATAATTTCTAACCTTTCAATATAACCTAACCTTGTATATATAAAAAATTTTTGTTAGAAAAAATTGCTAAATTAGAATAAGCACACTTAATATTTCTTAATAAATATTGAGGCTTATTTTAGGGAATTAAATAATGAGTCAAATTCAGGGAAAGATATGTCAACCCACTCAAAACCGTTTATACTGATAGGTTTTTGACAAATAAGCCCTGCAACGTACAAACTCATAGCCAGTCTGTGGTCATGATAGGTTTCTACTTCACAATTACCGGATAATGATGTTTTTCCATTTATAATAAATCCATCCGGAGTTTCTTCAATGTCAGCTTTGAGTTTTTTTAACTCTGTTACGACAGCTTTAATTCTATCAGACTCTTTGTTTCTTAAATCTTGAGCATCTTTAATGACAGTTGTTCCTTCTGCTTGAGTAGCCAAAACTGCAATTACCGGTAATTCATCAATTAGGCGAGGGATTATATCTCCTTCTATTGTACATGATTTAAGTTGAGAATAAGAAATTTGAATATCTCCAACTTCTTCTCCTGAGATATTTCTTTTATCTAAGATTTCTATGTTTCCGCCCATATTTTTCGCAACTTCAAGAATGCCTGTTCGTGTTGGGTTTAGACCGACATTTTTAAGAATTATTTTTGAGTTCGGAACTATTAAGCCTGCTACAATAAAATATGCAGCGGAGGATATATCTCCACAAATTTCAATAATTTTAGGTTCTAAGGTCGATTTTTCTATTGTAACTTTATTTCTATCCGTTAAGATATTAGCTCCCATATATTTGAGCATAATTTCTGTATGATTGCGCGAAATATATGGTTCTGTAAAACTTGTTTTACCTTCAGTATTCAGACCGGCAAGCAAAATACAAGATTTTACCTGAGCAGATGCAAGTTTTGAAGTATAATCAATTGAATGGAGTTTTGTACCATTTATTTCTAATGGAGCTTTGAATTCATTAGATAAAATATTAGCCCCCATAAGTGAAAGAGGTTCTATAACACGTTTCATTGGGCGTTTTGATAAACTTGTGTCTCCAACGAGGACTGAAGAAAATTTTTGTCCCGCTAAAATTCCTGTCATTAATCTCATTGTTGTTCCAGAATTTCCGCAATCAAGTTCTTTTTGTGGTGCAGTAAGAGAGCCATTTGAATAAATAATTAAATCTTTGTCAAATTTTGCATCAATTCCAAGAGCTTGACAAATTTTTAGAGAAGATAAAGGGTCTTGCCCCTTAGAAAAGTTTTTTATAACAGATTTCCCTTTTGCGAGTGCTGCAAACATAACAGCTCTATGAGAAATAGATTTATCGGCGGGGATTGTTATAATTCCATTTAAACCGTTGTCGATTTTATTAATAATTTTTTGCATAAGTTAATGTTAGCATGAAATAAATGTTTATGGTATAATTGCTTTACAAACTAAAGAGAGGTGTCCGAGCGGTTTAAGGTGCAATCTTGGAAAGGTTGTGTGGGAGCAATTCCACCGAGGGTTCGAATCCCTTCCTCTCTGTTTTTTGAAGAGTAAATGTAATTAAATTGTGTTTTTAGGTTGAGAGGGTTTTGTATGAAAAACTTGATTTTATTTTTAGCTATAGGGTTAGTGATTTCAATTGGTTCGAAATGTTTAGCATCTGATGCAATTTATACAGTAGAAGATGGGACAACTTTAATGTGTGTTGGGCAAAGAGTTAGTGGTTCTATAGACGAATATATCAATGTAACAGATTATTACACATTCAAAAACGGGAAAATTTACAGTAAAAATTTAATAAATATGTATGGCAATATCAACAAAAACCCTAAAAAAGTTATGAAATTGAAAATTACCGATGATACAATTTCTTTTAAAGATAGACTTATTGGTGCTTGGGTTGGAAATTATAAATGGGTTAAAATAAATCGTCATACAGGGTTATATACTTTTAATGCCAAAAAGGATTTTTCAACTTGGTACAGAGTTGCGAATGTTTCAGGATATTGTAAGGTTGTTGAGTAGTCGTTTATTACTTTATTATGAAATTTGTTGCCTAAAAATTTACAAGTTTAATAAGCTTTTTTAACAAAAGCTTATTATATTTTTTCAAAAACGATAGTTATGAGTCGTTTGTTATTTTATTTTTTTAGGTAGTGCATCTCTTAACAGATTTCTGGTATGTAAACCGTCTAATATTCTAAAGTTTAAGAAATTTCTAAAATCGCCCAACAAATCATTAAAGTTGGTGAATAGTTTTTTACTTCCATATTGTTCTGCCAATATTTCCAATTTTTTAGGTTCTGCTTTTCCTGTTTTAAATCTGTCCGGATTATATTTTGACCAAGCAAAATGAGGATAATATGTTGAACGGCATTCGTTTGTGTTTTGATTTAGTAACATTTCCTTAAACATATCAAAATCCATGTCATAATATGTTTGTTTAATGTTTTTTTCGTATGGTGCTAACTTTGGTGGCATACAAACGTAAGGATCAGGAACGTATTCTTCATTAAATAGGTGCTCAAAATATGCTTTTGAACCAAATTTTACAAGTTCTATAGATTTAGAAAATTTTTCCAATACTTTTTGATCTGCAGCGTAATCGGACATGACTTCAAGGAAAGATGTAAAACCTTTTCCTGTGCATACGTAATCTGTTATTATTGTTTTTCTTCCGTTCTTTTCAAATTCTTTAACAATTGATTTTGGGTCAAGTTGTTTGTTTTTCAAGTATTTACGATATGCATTAATTTCGTCTTCTTTTGGTGCTGCTATGTCCCTTCTGTCAACATTTCCATTTCCGCTAGGTTGATACCATCGACCTGAAAATGCAGCCATTTTGTATCCGTCAATTCCATCTTTCATCCATGTAGCTGCATTTAAAAACCATTTCATACTTCTGCCAAGGCAAAGTATTTGACAATCTTTGTATTTCTTATAAATCATTGAAGTTTTTATAAATTCATTCATGTTATGCTCAGACGCCAGTGGAAGGGTTGTATATTTTTTATCAACAATATTGTCTGCATCTTGGACTAAGTCATTAGAAAAATCAATGCAACGTCTTCTGTAAAAATCAAGAATTCTTTTATTTTTTCTTTCAGTAGAAATCATTGATTTATAATTGTCAAAATCAATATCATCAACGGTTCTTCCTTGACTAATTTTATTCCCGAAATGTATATTTGCTCCGTAACGGAAATTTACAGGCATTTGAACGTATTTGTTATTGACAAAACTACTATTATTTAACGATTTGTCATTTTTTGGCTTTATATGTAAAGCATTGTTGAAATTGGTATAGTAACCCCCTTGAACTCTTTGCACTAACATAAATATATCCTCTTAATTTTATCCTCTAATGCATGCTTTAAAAATGGTAAAATAATTTTTTGCTAGAAAAGTTCAAATATGTAAAAAAAACTTAATATTAACGCATTATTAAGTCTTTTATCACTTCGCCTGCTATAATCATTCCTACCACCGGAGGAACGAACGCATTACTCCCGGGGATTTGGTGTTTGACTGTACATTTTCTTGTTCCCGGAGGACAAACACAGTGAGCTTTACAACTTATTGACATGTCTTCTTTAGGCTTAATTGGAGGTTCTTTTGAGTAGACAACTTTAACTTTTTTTATTCTACGTTTTCTTAATTCTGTTCTAATAACTTTGGCAAGCGGACAAACCGATGTTTTTGAAATATCTGCGATTTCAAATTTTGTCGGATCCATTTTGTTTCCGGCACCCATGGCACAAATAATTGGTGTGTTTGAGGCTTTTGCTTTTTCAATAAGGGAAAGTTTGCCGACTACGGTATCTATTGCATCAATTACGTAATCGTATTGCGTAAAATCAAATAAATTTTCTGTTTCCGGTGTATAGAAAGTTTGATAGGTGTTTACAATGCAATTAGGATTAATCTCGAGAATTCTTTCTTTCGCTACTTCGACTTTGTATTTGCCAACAGTTTTTCGTGTCGCGTAGAGTTGTCTATTTAAATTTGTTATACATACTTTATCATCATCAATTATGTCTATTGTTCCTAATCCGCTTCTGACAAGCGCTTCAACAGCGTAGCCTCCTACGCCGCCTATTCCGAATACTGCAACTCGTGAATTTTTAAGTTTTTGTATTCCTTCTGCACCTATTAATAATTCTGTTCTTGAAAATTGATTTAGCATTTTTCCTCTTTTAATTTAATTTATCTTGTTATAATTATATCTCAAAATTTTATGATATTATTTTGTGTATGGAAAAAATGTTTTCGGATAAAATAAATATGTTAAAGGCATTAGCAATAATGCTTGTAGTTTCAGGGCATTTGGAATTTTCTTTATTGGGAATGTTTACCCCATATTCGTTTCAATTAGCTTTATTTTTCTTTATTTCCGGATGTTTATTTAAGGATAAATATTTGAATAATGTTGCACAATTTTTTGAAAGAAGGGTAAAAAGCCTTCTTGTTCCATATTTTTACTACAATTTATTTTATCTTGGAGTAACTCTTTTAATTGCCAAGTTGACGGGTAAATTTTGGGGAATGCCGTTAAGTTTTAAAAATTTTTTTATTACTCCGTTTTTGAATGGACATCAATTTGACTTGTCTTGCCCGTTATGGTTTGTAACACAGTTATTTATGACAATGATAACTTTTTTATTTTTACTTAGGGCTTTGACCAATGTAAGTAAGAATAAATTTGTTCATTTGGCATTTTTTACCATTATAGGAGTTTTAGCTATTCCTTTTGATAAAATATTTGTAATAACTCCTGTAATGTTGGTAGTTATTAGAACAATGATGTCATTGTTTTTTGTTTATCTTGGGTACTTTTATACTCATTATATTAAAGACAATTATGATATTTTTACTACCAAATGGCTTGGTATGATTGTTGTGTTTCAGTCAATATTATGGCTATTTAATAGGGATTTTACGCCGGAGCATGGTATTGGTTTGAGTTATGTACTTGTTTGGGGTAGATTTGATAATCAGTTGATAGTTCCGATATTTACAAGTTTAACAGGAATTTGGGCATCTTTATTTGTAGTAAAAATTTTGTATCCATATTTAAAAAACGTAAAATTTATTCAAGATATGGGAAATGTAACATATCATATTATGGCAAATCATTTGCTTGTAATGTATTTGATAACTGCAATATTAATGAAATTACATGGGGTTTCTATTACAGAACGTGCAAATCAGGACATTTATTGGATTTATAATCCGGTTCAAACAACATATTTTTATTTTGTTATAACAATGATAATAACAACTTACGTTGGTGTTGGGTTGAAAAAGTTGCATAGTAAATTATTTAAAAATTCGTAGAATAAATATTCCCCATTTGTTATTGCCATGTTTACCAATATATTTGTTAATAATTTTTGGTAAAACATTTGTATGATAACGATTGTTAAGGTTTTAAATTATTTGTCTTTTTATGTTTTACAACTTTTTCAAACGCATAATTTTGAAGGATTATGCAGTTTGTTAAAAGATTTTTTTATTGGGTGATGAGGAGTTTTTATTATGAATAGTTTTTACAAATCTCTAATTATGATTGCTATGCTTTGTGCTATTGGTGGAGCATATATTATTTATAGGACAAATACTTATATAACAGCTGAATTCTCAAATTTGAGACCATTTCATAGTTATGCTCCGATTTATTTTAATGGATTTAAAATAGGTAGAGTTGTAAAAGTTAAGCCAAACAAAGATTACACATCTACAATTGTGACTATGGAGCTTCATCCGCGTGATGTAAAATTACCAATAAATGTTTCTGCAAATTTAAAAAAAGAAAAAAACAGATGGGGGAGAAAATTTGACTATATAGATATTGTGCTACCAAAAAATGCGTCTATTTATTATTTAAAAGACGGAGATAAAATTTCTGGAAAAACTACTGTTGATATAGAATCATTCTTTGCAAATCAAGATCCGGAGACTCTTGAAGCAATAAAGGCAGATATGGCTGAAAGTGCTAAAAATTTGAATATAACAATTCAAACATTAGGTGACTTATTTGCGACTCTTAATGATATGGCAAATGCAGTGAGCCCTAATGTGGTAAAAGCATCACAAGATTTTAGTAAAACAACGGATAATATTGTAAAGGTTTCTGAAAATGCTAATAATATAGCTGAAAACGTAACTGATTTTTCAGGGAATGTAAATGGAGCTCTTTCTGCAGATAGAATGAATGCAACTGCTAAAAACGTTCAAGCAGTATCAAAAAATATCAGACAGATGTCAAAGGAATTAAACAATGCTATGCCACAAATAAATTGCTCATTACAACAAATGAATAAAATATTGTATAACATTGATGAAATGACTTCCGGAATTAATTGTACTATGAAAAAGCCGTTTGGGGGAATTCGTATGATTTTTGGTAGTCCGGTAGGCAAGAAAAAATGTGACTGCAGATAGCACAAATAATAGCTCATGTGGGGAATGTTTTTTTTATAGAATTCAATTAAGATTTAAAGGTAATTAGAAGTAGGGGAAAGGTATGTTAAAAAATTCAACTCTTAAAATATTTTCAATAATAGTTTTTATAACAATATTTACAATAATATCTGTATGTTGTTTGTTGGATTTTAAATACTCAACTCATGTATTTGAATTTGCGATAGTTTTAAGCATCATAAATACAGCGCTATTTGTTTTTATTTGTAGGGATAAGATATTTGCTGAAAAAGAAAAAACTGAAAAAGATTTAAGAAATGTAATTCAAAATAATGCAAAAAACTTAACAACAATATTAAATAATATGCCTGTAATAGCTTATATTGTGGATACTAACTATAATATAAAAGCTTGCAATTCGGAAACACTCAGGTATTTTGGTATTAAAAAAGGAGAGGATGGACAAATAAATCAATTGTCCGAGGAGATTTTTGAAAGGGATACTATGGAGCAAATGAAAGAAGAAAACGAACTTATCGTAAAGACAAAAAAAACTTTTGTTACAGAAAGACCAATAAAGTTAAAAAACGGAAAACAAAATTGGTTTATAATTCGAAAAGTTCCAATTTTGGATGCTGATGAAAATGTAACAAAATTTGTTGTATTTGGTAGAAATATTGATGTTGAAAGAGATGCTCAGCGACAACGAGAAACTTATATTTCTACATTAAGTCATGATTTGAAAATTCCTACAATTGCGCAAATTAGAGCATTAGAACTGATTGTTAACGGGAGTATGGGGACAATTACTCAAGAACAGAAGGAAATTCTTGATTTGACTTTGGAATCTTGTTACAGCATGTATGATATGCTTTCAACTATTTTGACAACTTATAAATATGAAAATAATGATGTTATATTAAATTATGAAAAAATTCAAATGCTAAAATTGTTGGATGATACTTTTCTAAAATTCGGTAAACATTTGCATAATAAGAATATTCAAGTGAAAGTATCTGCAAGAGATAAATATATTTCTGTTTATGCAGACAAACTTCAAATGAAAAAAGCTTTTGAAAATTTAATTGATTTTTGTGTTTCAAATGCGTATAAAGATACTGTAATTTGTTGTGAAATTGAAAAAGACGCTATATTAAACAGTGTAAATATTTCATTATTATATGAAAGCCCTTATGCGAATCCGAATTCAATTAATAATATGTTTGAGATGTACACAACTTCTGCAGAAAAATTTAATAAAGTTGGCAGCAGTTTAAATTTATACTTGGCGAAGCGAATTATAACAGCTCACAGTGGAACAATAAACGTTGAGACAAAACAATCAAGTTATAGTAAATGTAGTATAGAACTACCTTGTTTTACGGAATGTGCAGTAGCTTGTTAAGTTTTTAGTTATGTTGACAATTATTGCAAATCAGTTATAATTATTACGTAATTTAAGGAGATGTGTATGTTTTTAGAAAAAGTAGAGAAACTACAAATTGTATGTTTAGCTGTTATTATGGCTTTGGGGATGGTAATAGCAGTCAAAACGGCAACAAGAACTTTATCTGATGATAAAATTACCGTAACAGGTTCTGCATACAAGACGGTTAAATCCGATTCCGCGAGAATGGAGTTTGAAATTACAGAAAGAAGTGCTAATAAACAAATTGCATATAGTGCAGTAAAAAATAAATTACCTGTTGTGAAAAAGTATTTAGAAGAAAATGGTATTACAGATATAGATGTAAGTGCTTCAAATGGCTATTATTCATATAAGTATTTGCCAAATGGGACAGTGACAAATGAAGTCGCATATTATAATCTTTCTCAACCAATTACAATTAAATCAAATGATGTTCAGAAAATAAAATTTATTTCTTCTAATATTCAAAGTCTTTTAGATAAAGGGATTGATATAAATGTTAATAATACGGAATATTTTTATTCCGGACTTGCTGACTTGAAAGTTGATTTGTTAAAAGATGCAACTAAAGATGCCAAAGAAAGGGCTACCGGCATGTTAAAAGCAACTCATAATCGTGTAGGGAAAATTCAGTCTGTAAATATGGGAGTATTTCAAATTACTCCGGTAGACTCTACGAATGTTTCTGATATGGGGATAAATGATACTTCCACTATTGATAAAAAGGTTACTGCTGTTGCAAATGTTGTATTCCGTATAAAGTAAGGTATTATATGAAGATATTATTATTGTTTCTATTATTGTTGTTTTCAAGTCCTGTTTTGGCATATCCATCCGCTGCAGATATTATAATGGTTCATGATATGGAAATGATTAATCAACAACGTTTTAGAATGGAAGAAATTAATGATTATAATGATGTTCAAACAGAAAAAGAACGCTACAAGAAAAGAACAACTCCATCTGAACCTTTGATTAATAGGTTATTTAATCAAAAAAAGTTTGTAGAAGAAGATGGGAAAATTAAAATAGAGAGTCGGAATTAAACTAATTAGTGCCCTAGAATTAGAATTGTTACGGAACCAATAATGATTATTAATGAGCCCAAAAGTTTTTTTAATAAATTTTTTTCATTAAACAGTTTGTAACCTAAAATTACATTTAGAATTATTGACAATTGGAAAAGTGATAATGCATAGCCGACATTCATATATTTGAATGTATAAGCTGTTGTAAATGTCATTGTTCCAAAACAAATGGCGGTTAAAATATACATTGTTGAATTGGTTTTATTTGGAATATGAAGTTTTTGAGGGCTTAAAATTTTCATAATAATGTAAGAAAATATTGCCCCCAAAAAACTGGAAATAATAAAAGAACAAACTATTGAGCTTAAAATAATGACTTTTTTTATAAAAACAGCTTCAATAGCGGTAAAGATAAGTGCATAAATTCTGTATTGTATGTCTTTTTTTAGTAATGCTTTTGGACTCTCTAAAACAAAATATGAACCCAAAATGATTAAGAAAACCCCGATTATTCCATATAAATTAGGTAATTCATGAAGTATAATTATTCCGAATAACATGCCAATTATTGCCTTATATGAATTAATTGGTCCCAATACGGAAAGTTCGCCATTTTGCAAAGCTAGTGCCATAAAACAATTTCCGATAGCTCCTGTTATACCTCCGGCAATAGCGAATAACCAAAAATGGGGTGTAAGTTGATTTGGATTAACGATAAAAAGTAATGGTATTGAGATTAAACTCATAAGAATATAGTTTAGGCAATTGATATTTGCAGGATGTTCAAAATTTCCGGCAAGTTTTTTTTGAAAAACGTTACTTAATGAATTAGAAAATATTCTAAATATAATAGCTGTAAAATTCAACAAAATTTGCATAATTGAATTAAATCATAAACATGTTAATAAATGTTAAATAAATAATGAAGTGTAAATATTACAATTGTAATATGATTTATTTTATTAAAATAGAGTAATAAACCAAAAAAGAGTATTATTTAAAAAATAAATATATAAGAATTAGCAAAATCTTAAAATTATTTTGGAATGATATTTTGAGTTAAAAAAAATTCCCCCAAAAGTTATTGACAAAGTACTACGCTTGTAGTATTAAAATATTAAGGCAAGGAGGAATATAAATTGAGAGTATCCGCAATCGCAAATTATTATCGTAATAACAACACTTATTCAAACAGTAAAAAGGAAAATATCCCACAAACTACAATGCCACAAAGTTTGCCGAATAGAACTTATACGACTTCTGTTTATGGTATGAAGCAGGCATCTGCTGTTAATTTTACCGGAGTTCAATTTCCTCCGATTTCATTGGGTAAGAAAATTCCTTTAGATGACAGACTTGCAGATATATTTAGTATATCTACAGCAGGGGATATGATTGTAGCAGGTAAAGATTTAGATACTGTACAAAAAGTTTTAAAAAGTTCAATGAAAGATTTTAGTCATGTGATAAAAAGATTATTTTTTGTTGCGGAAGAAGGTTTAGATGATCTTGCAGTTTTTACAAGAACACCAAGTGAATCATTAGAGGTATTCAACCCAAATAAAAAGAGTTTATTATTGTATGAAAGTAGTGGGCACCGAAGTGCGGTAAAAAGCGGTGAAAGGGGCTACGTAGTTGGTGGAGATTTATTAGAAATTGGAAAACAAAAAATAAAAATAAAACGAGCACCAAGGACTGATATAAGTTCAAAAAGACAAAGTTTTGCTCAACTTATTGATAAATCAAAAGAAGTTAAGAGTGCAATTTTTGACGTTAACCAAAAAACTCTTTCTACGTTGGTTGCTCCTCTAAAGGCGGGTAGTAGGAATGTAACGTTTGCAGATATAGGTGGACAAAACGATGTAATAAAGGAACTAAAAAAAGGAATTTTGTATCCTATTAAGTATCCTGCAGCTTATAAAAATTCAATAGTAAATCATGGATTTCTTATGTATGGACCTCCCGGGACAGGTAAAACATTGATTGCTCAGGCATTAGCCAATGAAACTAAGTCCAATTTTATCAAATTAAATGGATTAGAAATGGAATCAAAATGGGTTGGAGGTTCTGCAAACAATTGGCGAAAACTGTTTGATACCGCAAGAGAAAATCAACCATGCATAATATTTATTGATGAGTTTGATGCTGTTGCTAAAAAACGTGGTGGCGCAGATGTTTATGGAGATAAAGTTGTTAACCAACTTTTGACATTAATGAGTGATGTAGAAAAGAATGGTGATGATATTTTTGTTTTAACAGCAACAAATAATCATGAATCGTTAGATGCTGCTATTACTCGTTCCGGACGTTTTGGTAAGCATATAGAGGTAAAAGCTCCGGATACTCAAGAGGCTATTAGTCAAATTTTTGATATTCATACAAAGAATAAAGCATTGGCAGAAGATTTGGATAAAGATGCTTTGGCTAAAAGGTTATTAAAAAATAAAGCAACCGGGGCAGATATTGCGCATGTTGTAAACACAGCCCAAGAAAATGCTTTTGAACGTGCAGGAATTTATGAAAAAATGGAAAATGGAACGTTCAAAGATTCTGATATTGAAAACTTAAGAATTACAAATGCAGATTTTAATAACGCAATAAATGCGTTTGAAAATAAAGAATCAAAACGCCAGCCTATTGGTTTTAATTTAAATAAATAAAAACGATGAAACAAACCTTTACAAGTACAGTTTTACTAGCTGTACTTTTTTTTATTTCAAAATTAGTTATCTAAAAACGATTTTAAGTTTTTTCTTGATTTTATGTCTATAGATTGAACCAGTTTTGATAAATTAGCTTCTAATTCAAGGTATTCTGAATTTTTTAATTCTACTGCTTCAATCATTTTATTTGCAAGAATTTCGTTTTCCGGATAAATAATGCTGTTTGAATTATCAAAATTATAAATATCTGCGAAAGTTTTGTGTATAATGCAAGGTTTGTTGAAACCGTAAATAAGTTGGAAACTTCCGCTTGTTCCGCTATCCATATAGCGTTTATGGGATTTTATATTAGGGTCTAAAAGAGGTAAGATAAAGTCTGATTGCTCCAACTTTTCAAACATTTTTTGATAATCAACACGCCCAAGTATTTCAAAATAGTATTGTATTTCTTCGGGGATGTCTTCCAATTTACCAACTCCGATTATTGTTACTTTAAAGTTTTTTATACCTTTTTGGTTCAATTCTTTTACTGCATCAATTAGTAATGAAGAATTTCTTCTGTTTTTTGATAATTCTCCAATAGAAATAAAATTTGTAATCTCATTTTTATCTCTATTTGTACTTACATTTTCTTTAAAGTAATGAGAGTTAACTACCAATTTTTCAAATTCTTCCATATTAGCCGGATTGGCAAGAATTATTTGTTTATCATTAGGAGTTTCGTTCAACTTGTCAATATGATGCTGCAAATAAATGTTATCTTTTTTGCCTTTTTTAATATTATATACCTTGGATAAATCAAAGCCTTCTAAAGAAAATTGTTTTTTATTATAATAAACCCTTTTAGAGTTATAAATAATTCTTTCATATTCAGAAAAATCGAAATTTTTATAAATTTTGTCAAATGTTTTTTCATTACATTCATAAACCCGAACCTTATCAAGTGGAAAATCTTGAAATATCCCTTCTGCAGGTTCTCTTGTTAAAACATCTACATTATAGCCAAAATCTGTGCAGTATTTACACAACCCCGGAATTGTTTCGTAATGACTACCATTAAATTCTGTAATCAAAATTGTATTGGGTTCAACTTTTTTAGTCATAAATGTTTTGTAAATTTCACTGTCAAATAAGCGTTTAAGTCTTAATTTAATACCCAAAATGTTAATTTTTATATGTTTTTTATCTTTATTTATAGCAAATAAACTACACATTTATGAATCCTTTCTAATAAAGTTGTTATTTTGCATTAATTCTTTAAAAGCTGTATAAATATCTTCTACAGAATTTGTTTGAGGCAAAATTGTATAAGGGTATAATGTTTTTCTTGGTGCCCAATGTTTGATATTATTTTGTTTATAAAAAACACATACTGTTGGAACTTTGTTAGCATAAGAAAAATGCATAGTTCCGGTATCAACACTAATTAAAGCTTCACAGTTTCTCAAAACTTGAGCTAGTTCATAAATTGATGTTTGGTTTACAAGATTTGTAAAATTGCATTGATTTTTGTATAACAATTCTGCGTATTCTTGTGGATTTTTACCATTTCCGATAAATAAAACGGTATAATTATCTTTGTTAAGTTTATTGATAAGTTCTACTGTTGTTTGTAGTGGCATATCTTTCTCTTTAAGTTTAGAGGTTGTGCAAAGTGCAACATATTTTTTATTTTTTGATAAAACATTCTGTAATTTTTCAGGAATATCATTATTGGCATTATATGTAATTGGGTAATTAACTAATTCTTCTTTTGTTAAACGTTTTAATAATTTGCAGTGTCTTTCTTGTACAGATATGCTATAATCATAAGGTTTTCCAATAATTTTTTTAGGTTTTAACATTATCGAAATAATATCAGCTCTAAAATTATCATAAATTTTGAATATGCAATCTATCTTTTTATATGGAAATTTGCGGACAAATTTTACAAGGCCCCAAAAACCTTTGTTTTCCCCGCGTTTATCTAATACAAAGACTTCATCTACGTCTTTTTGGTATTTTGCAACGTCAATCCAAGGTTTATCTATAATAAATATTGTCTTTGAATTAGGATATAGCCTTTTTATGTTTTGGAATAGAGAATTGCATAAAATAATATCTCCAAAACATGCCATTAATATAACAACAAAAACTTTTGGAGTATCCTTAGTGTTTATGTCCATTTTTACGGCATTCCAAAACTTTTTTTGTAAATAAAATATTGGTCTGTGTTTAAACCAAGTTAAAAAAGATGTAAGTTGGTTTGGAATTCCCCATTTAAAAAGTTCTTTTTGAGATAATTTCCATGGAGTCATTTGTAAATATTTAAAATATAAATCTTTATGAACAGACCAAGAGCCAAAATGCCAAGGTTTTTTATCCCCAATAAAATGGATAATAACAGGATTTTTAGTGAAGCTGGAACGTCTTATATAACATTCACTTTGAACATTATATTTTTCATCAATGTTTAAAATTTTGTTATTTAATACATTATTTATTATTTCTTGATCACCCATTTTTATATTGTTAATATTTTTCTTGGTGTATTCCAATAACTCATTTTCAATATTTTGAGTTCTAATTTTATTTAAGTCAATGAGTAAAACTCCGGAATTTATGTATTGTGGTTGATAATTTTTAATTCCCAAGTCGATATCTCTAACTCCTGCAATTACACTGTTCCCAAGGTTAATATTAAATAGTTCTTTTAGGCTGGAACAAACTGTAACATCGCAATCTAAATATATAATTTTATCTACATTTGGTAACAAGGTTGCAAGTTTGAGTCTGTAGCAAGCTGCAATAGAAATATAATGGTGGGTTTGTATGTTTTTATAATCCTCAAATAAGCTATCATCAATATTTACAAATTCAATATTGCAGTTTTTAATATTTTTTAATGATAATATTTTTTCCTTGCTTTTTTCTGAAATTCCGCCATCAAGTATATAAATATCTAATATGTCAGTATTTTTAGCATTTGCTAATATTGAGGCAATTACAATTCCTGCATATTTTGAATAGTTTTCGTCACATGATAAAGCGATATTGATTTTATTTGATGTGCTACACATTTTCTTGTTGTCCTATTAATTTTTTATAACCGGAATAAATTTTATCACTATCAATTTCACCATCAATTACTAAAGTATGTGGGTAAATATCGGCTTTTGGTGCCCAAAGATGTGTTGTGCCCTTTTCAAAAAATACACATAATGTTTTTACGCCTAACGAATAGCTGTAGTGCATTGTTCCGGTGTCTATACTAATTAAACATTCTGAAGCTTTTAAGATTTTTCCTAATTCCAGTAATGTTGTTTTATTAACTAAATTGATGAAATGACAATTAGATTTTTCCAGATTTTGTGCAAATTTTAATGTATCATCGCCATTTCCAACAAGAACTACATTTTTACCCGTTTCCTTTTCAATTTTGTTAATTAAATCTTTTGCAATTTCAAGAGGCATGTCTTTAATTGGATTTTTTGAAATGCAACAAAGAGCGATATATTTTTTGTCAGAAATAGTATCAGCCAATGGGTTTGCAATATTATTAGGTAAATTAAATTTGATTGGATAATTTTTGACTTTTTTATGAGTTAGTGATGTAATCAATAAATTATGTTTTTCTTGAGTTGTTTTGTTCGGAATTAATTTTTTGTTGGTTAATGTATATTTGCTTTTTAAAAGTTTAGATGCAAAATAATTTCTCCAACTTCCATAAGTAACAAATGATGCGTAGATTTTTTTGTAAGGAAAGTCTTTTACAAATTTTAAAAGCCCTATTAACCCTTTATTTTTGCCTTTTTTATCATATATAACGACATCGTCAACACTTTCTTGGTATTTTGCAATATCTGCCCATTTTTTGTCAACAACAAAAATGACTCTGCTTTCCGGAAATATGTTTTTTATATTTTGGCACAAAGAATTACACAATAATACATCTCCAAAATAAGCAGTGTTAAACACAACAAAGTTTTTTAAATTGTCAAATTGTATTTTTTTTGAAAAAAGTTTTATCCCCAAAAAATAAAAATCTTTTTTTTCGTAATAATGTTTTATAGCCCACAAAAAATGATTTTCTTTTATAATTAAAAAATTTCCTAAATCAATATTATGTTCTTTGGCATACATAATTGCTTGTAATGATGTTGATATCTTATCATTTGATTTTTTTATTCCAAGTTTTTGTTTAATTGTAGAAGTTGGGTTTGAATAATAATGATATCTTGCGTTTGGAACGGTGACTAAAGATTTTTCTAAATCAAAAGCTTTTAATGTATAAGGTCCATCTTCATATAAAACATTTTCTTCAAATCTTAAGTTTTTAATTGGTGCAAATCTATACAATTTGCTGTGGGTAATCAAGTTGTATTCAAGAGCTTTTATAATAGAATTCACATCATAATATGTTTTTTCTTCTGTTAATTTTAAATGATTTTTAACTTTGTGCTTATAATCTCTGGTAGTAGATGATGCTGCAATATTAACATTATATTTTACAGCCGCATTATACAACAATTCACAATAATCTAATTCTAACCAATCATCAGAATCAACGAAGGTAACGAATTCTCCTTTTGCTATGTCTAAGCCTTTGTTTCTTGCGGCACCTTGTTTTGAATTCTCTTGTGATAATACAATGATTCTAGAATCCTTTTTTGCATATTCTTCCGCAATTTCTAAACTGCAATCAGTTGAACCATCATTAACAATTATAATTTCAATATCTTTTAATGTTTGATTAACCAATGAGTCAAAACACCGTCTGGCGTAACTTTCTTGATTGTATATTGCTGTGATAATAGAAACTTTTACCATTATTTGTTCTCCTTTGTGAATAATGGTTTAAGATATGTTGCAAACAATGCTTGATAAAATCTTGGTCTTAATAAAAACAATGGTCTGTATTTTATATATGAAATTGCTGTTGATTTTAAAGCTGTTCTTAAATCACTTTCGTTTAATTTCCAAGGAGTCAACTGTAAATATTTAAAATATTCATTTTTATGGAATGAATAACTGTTTCCGCTCCAGGGTTTGTTCTTAGCTACAAAATGTATGATTTTAGGATTGTTTGCATAGCTTGAACGATTGGTAAAATTGCTTGATTGAATATTCCAAATATCTTCAATTATTTTTGTTTTTCCTGCTAAAAATCTATTTAAAATTTCCTGATCCCCAAGCGTGATATTATCAATATTATCTTTCGTATATTGAAGCAATTGTTCTTCAATGTTATTTTCTCTCCAATATTTTAAGTTTATTAAAAGTACGCCGGAGTTAAAATATTTTGGATTTTTTTTCAGCATTTTTTTATTTATATCAAGCACACCTGCCAATGCAAAATTATTGATATCTATATTGAACAAATCAGATAAATCAGAGCATACAATTGTATCACAATCCAAATATATGATTTTGTCTATTTCCGGTAATAAACTTGGTAATTTTAACCTGTAATACGCCGGTAAAGTTAAATATTTGTGAGTTTTTATTTGTTTATAGTCATTAAAAAGTGTTTCATTAATTTTAATAAAGCTTATTTTACAGGTTTTTATTGAGCTTAATGAAATTATATTTTGCTTATTTTCATCACTTATTCCTCCATCAAGAATAAAAATGTTTAAATCGTCTTTCCTATTTGCATTTGATAGAATAGATGCGATAACGACACCTGCATATTTCGAATAATTATTGTCGCAAGAAAGACAAATATTAATATTATTATTCATGAATAAAGTCTCCTATATAACGGTCACAATTAAGCAAATTTTGATAAATCATCTATGATTTTTATATTTAATTCGTATAATAATAGCGTTTAATCTGCTACCTGTAAGTTTATCATAAATACTTAAAGAAATATAGTTTTATTGAAAATATTACCAAATTGTTAAAAGTTGTTAGCACAGAACACAATAACTTAAAAACAAAATTAAGTCTAAATCCAATGAATTGTTTATAATATATCAAGTTATGGATGGCGAACGAATAATCAGTGTAATAAATTAAAAAAATGTTTTTTACTATCTTTGTTTCCCTAATTTCAAGAGTTCTGTTTTATCCATTTTTTGCCAATCCTCAAACCTTATAACTCTATCATCAATTGTTATATCTGCATTGGGCTTGCCGAAGAATATTTCGTCATATTGGATTTCATTTTCATCTAACCAATCAAGAGTTATTTTTCCTATATTTTTAAGAACTTTACCGACATTATGCCCTTGCGTTTGCATGTTTCTTGCAGTGTTAATGATAATTGTATGTCCATCGGCTTTCAAAGAATCAATAAATTCTTTCGCTCCCGGCATGACTTTTACGTCTGCATAAGTTTCGTTTGGTTTTTTTATTGTACAAATAGTTCCATCTAAATCTATACAAATTCTAAGTTTTTTGTCTTCCATTATATTCCCTTTATTAATACATTATTTAGTAGTTCTACCGCTTTTAAATAAAATATTTTTTGTCTTTCGATATTATCAGAATGTAAAGGAATCATAGATAAAAATAATAAACCTTCAATAAATCTGATTTCCTTTACATTGTAACCATTTATTTGGCATAATTTATCAAAAATGTTTTCTAATATAGAATAATCTTTAGGTGATAATATCTTGTACTCAAAAGAATTGTTTGTTTCTTGTAATTTAAATAAACCTTGAACAATAAAATCATATAATCCAACTACGCTATGTCTTAATTTTGCTATATCATAACGAGCATCTCCATATATGGTTGCTTCTCCGTTTAATCTGCCTCTGCGATCAATAAGTTTGAAAATATAATTACTTGAATCAAAAAGAATATTTGAAAAGCAATAATCTCCATGCATAACAGTTTCTACTCCATTGGTTGAGAGTTGTTCTGCAAAATCTTTTATGGCTTGACATAAATTATTTATTCCTTTATATTCGGTACCATTGATTTGGATTTTTTCGTTTTGTAATAATTGGCGCCAATATATGTCTTGCTTCTTTAGTAATTCAAGTCTTTCAATAGTTTTGTCTAAATATAGCCATCTGAAAGAGTTTTGATTTGGTTGGTTTTTAAATTTTTCAAAATTTTTATGAATATTAAAAAGTTTTTCTAGAATATAGCTCCAATCTTCAAGATTGACTTCTCCGGATATGTAAAGCTCTTGTAATGATGGATATCCGTATAATTCTTGAGTTAATTTTGCGAATTTTTCATTCTTTTCAAAAGATATCAAACGAGGGGTTAGTATTTGCAATTCTTCAGGTAAATTTTGAAACCAATAAAACTCATCTTCCAATTTTTTGATTTTAGAACTTGTTTTTGTTAAGGTCCCCAAATTAGTGTTAACGGTAATTGAATTAAAATTTCGAGCATTAAATAAGATGTTTTTTGCTTTTATTAATCCTGATGTGTGCCCAAGGTCGTACCAATCCTCAATTAGTCGAGTTTTTAATCTATATTTTTTCTTGTATTTTATTAATGTGTCAGAAATTTCAGTTTTTAAGTTTAAACGAGAGTAGAAACAACAATTTAAAAGATATTTTGTGTCAGAAAAAGTATAATACCCAACAATGGCTTCCTTATTGTCTATTTTTAAATTAACTTTCTTATCATAAATGTATTTTATATTTCTTGATTTGTCCACGTCAACTAAACACCAATTTTGGGAGGTTGTAATATTTTTTGATGTAAATATTGTGTTCTTTTCATTATTTATACTTTTTGTTATTAAGGTATCCCCTAAAATTACTCTTGTTGGTAAATTTAAATTCGCTTTTAAAAGCCCCTGTTTTAATGAACTCAAAATTGTTTTTTTACTGTTAACAGTTATCAATTTAATATCAAATTGAAGCATTAAAATTTCTTTAATATAATTAATTAGTTTTAAATTATTTTTAGCAACAACGATTATAAAATCATTCAGACCTTGATTTTTTAAATTATCAAGTTGCCACCAAATTATTGGTTTTCCTCTTAATTGCAACATTGCAAGAGAAGAATAAAAACCTACTGGCATATTTTCGTTTTTAGTTTCTCCTCCGAATAAAATTATATTATTGAAGTTGTCTTTAGTCATCAAATCCTCTTTCAATGTACTCTTTCAATTGTTTAGGTGTTCCAACACAATCAAAATGTTCAATATCAAATACCCCGATTTTATCCGTAAATTTTTTGAGGTGGTTATATACATTTGACATATAAAATTCGCCTTTTGATAAATCGCTTTCTACAACTAAGTCTATTACTGAGTCTTTAAACAATTCCAAAGATTTAAAATAATATACTCCGGTTATTGCGTGGTTTGAAATAACTTCTTTTTCTTTGGTTTCAACTAAATAACCGTTTTTATCTGTTTTAGCATAGGAGTAACAAGGGTTGTTTGAATTAATAGTTAATAATGCTCCGGATAAGTCGTTATTTCTTGCATATACAATGAAATTTTTAATATCTGCTTTATTGAAAATATTATCTGAATCAGCAAAAATTATATCATTATCAGGATTGATTTTTTTATGTGCAGCTAAAGCTGTAATCGCAGCTCCCATTGTTAATTTTGGAACAGTTACAAAGTCTAAAATGTATTTTGATGCTAGAATTTCAAGTTGTTCTTTTTGTTCTACTAAAAATTTTTCTTGTAAAACTAATATAAATTTTGCTTTAATATTATTAAATGAGTTTAAAACGTGTTCTATCATCATTTTTTGATTAAATTTAATAAAAGGTTTTGGAATGTCGAATCCTGCAACAGAGAACCGACTACCTGCACCAGCCATAGGTATAACTATATTGATTGTTTTATTTATATCTTCTATCATCTACTAAATTACTTTTTATAATCCAAATATTTTTATCTTAAACTCAATTTATAAGAACCTTGTTTTAAGATTTGTCTAAATAAGTTTCATTATAAAATAATCTTTTATAATGCATAAAAGCTTGATATGCCTTTATAAATCTTAATTTTTTTAAACACTTTAAACATTTTTTTAGTGGTATAAAATACTTAAACTTATATTTTATTTGTTTAATTGGTTTTAAAATGTAATAATCAATATCATATACAGGTACTGATTTCAAACACCATTTTTTATACCAATATTGATACAAGTCTTCAGTTACGAATGTTTTTTCTGCTCGTAATAAGTATGGGTGTTCTAAAGCTTCAAAATCAAAATCATTTCGCTCAACAACCTGTAAATTATTTACTATACTAAGTTCTGATAAATCTAAAAGCTCTTTATTTAATTCGAATCCCCAATCAGAATTAACTTTTCCAAACTTATCTTCAAATTTCTTTAGAACATTGTACCAAATATACCCTTCAGAACCACGTTTTGTAATAACAGGTTGATAATCAATCAATGTATCTTGAGGGAAAGGGTGGTCCATAAAATAATTTGCTTCCTCTTTGGGTTGTAGAGGAAGATTCCAATATGTTAAAACATCCTCAGTCAAGCCAAAACAAGAAATATCTGTCGGACTCAATGGATAAATATAAGGCAGTGTTGGATAATGAACTAAAACTCTTTTTTTGAAAAATTTCCATTTAGGATTTCTTTCAGGATATTTATCGAAATGTTGTAAAAATTTGTCATCTTTTAATAGCAAATCTGTTCGCCATTTTAAACAATATTTTCTTGTTGCTTTTTTTATTCCGTTTGAAGAAGATAAAATTTGTCTATTTAAATTATTTAATAACTTTTGATCTTTAAATAAAAGCGTGCCACCGGGATCCTTATTCAAGAGAACGATGTCATAGTCTAAGTCAGTTAAATCAGAGCCTTCCCAAGTTGATAAGATAATTTCCGCGTTTGGAAATAGTTCTCTCATTTTTTTACAAACTAAGCTTGTACTGTCTTTATATATTGGACCTTGTATGACTATTGATATTTCAGAACTATCTATCATTTTGTTTCTCCTGATTTTATATAAAAACAGTATGTATGCCTGTTAATGCTCTACCAATCTGATTACAACGGATATTATAGCATATTGTATTACCTGTTGCAATAAGTTAACAATTTAATGCCGGATTTTAGTTTTTCAATAAGTATTTGAGAGGGGGCAAATTGGTTAATAGTTATATTTAATTAAAATTATAAAAAATATGAATTTTGAAAAAAGGGAAAAACAGTAAATTGAAACAATATCTGAGATTAGTTTATTTTATATATGAATTCTTTTTGGTCGTAAATTTATATAGAGGTTGTTTTTTTTAGTTTTTAATCGGATAAATTGTGGTTTTGGTTGGTGTAGAAATTTCAATATTTTATGGAAAAATTATAACTTTCTCACTTGATAATTTTAAATTCTTGTAAGTTCTTATAATCACGAGTGGGGAAATAGTGGGGAAGAATTAAAAAATTGCATTTATAATCTGACGGATAAATTTGAAAGAGGGAAAGTGGGTATAATTAAGAAAATGTTTGAATTTTAGCCACTTCCCTCGTTTCAAGAAAAATTATCCTTTTTATCCTTTTCTTATCCCTAAATTTATCCTTTTTTCTTGTTTGCTTAGGATAATTCAGCTCAAACTCCGACAAGGTTTGAGTTTTGCAAGGATAGAAAAAGGATAAAAACTTCCGAGTTGGTGGAAGATATTGTTGACTTAGTTTTTGTTGGGCAGGTATGCCCAACCTACTTGCTTGCACCCTACCAGCTCATCATTTAATAAATTTGTTCAAAACGGATTTTATGAACAAGATTGGTGTAATTTTGAAGATAAATATAAAATCAGCAATCTTGATTATGAATAATTTTTGGTGCAAAAAAAATTGCACCCTTGCACTTTTAGGTCATATTAATAATGCTATTAATTAGTTGAATGGAAACCAGTCAATCTTCCTTTTTACTCTTTTAATATTGTATTCTCTTACATCATCACCATGCTTTATTGTCAATTTAACATCGGTATTAACTTTTCCTCTAATCTTCTTTATAACATAACTTTTTGATTTGTCTTTAATATCCTCGTCATTGACTTTTAATATGGTATCATTTATAGATATATCAGTTTCATTTAGAGGAGAGTTTTCATCTATAACTAAGATTTGAGGATAATTATCTTGTAGATAATCAAACTTAATACCAATTACTCCGGGGGCATATAAAAACTGCGAGCCAAATCTAATACAATATAATAGTAGAATAATTCCAACTATATTTTTTAATACATCTATTACATTTTGCTTATTCATGGTACTATCTCCTTATAGGAGAAGTATACCATGAAAATTTTTGATAACTCAAATTTCTTATCACAACTAATTGGATTTAGTTTCCTAATTTTATTCGCATACAAATTGACTGATATATTGCTTTTGATTATACCAAGACAGTATCAAAATGGGTTTATTACAGTGCTATTTTACGTTCTGAGTTATTTAGTTTTGATGAAGATATATGAATTACTATGTAGGCTTATTCTTATCTTGTCATATTACAACCAATGTCGTATACTTACTGTAATATTGTTACTTGTGTTATTGCCTGTTAATATTGAATTATCTATTAAATCACTCAAAATGTTGTATTATGCTAGGGCAGAAAACGATTATGACAAGATTATAAAGTATTTTGATGATAACAATGATAGTGTTAAGTATTATGCGTTACTATTATATGGAGCTCAGATTGATACAACCCCTGTATTAAATTGGTTTGAAGAAAAATATATTAGAAAAGGTATTCCTATTGATAGTGATGTTTTCCCATTATATGAATGCTTCGTATCAGATAAAAATGCTTAATAAAGTTGTAGGTTGGGGTTTCTACCCCAACAATTATATTTCTCATTTTATCTGGCACTTTTTCTTAAACTGCAAGTCAAATTATATCAATATTTTATGGAAAAATTATAATTTTCTCACTTGTTACTTTTAAATTCTTGTAAGTTCTTATAATCACGAGTGGGGAAATAGTGGGGAAGAATTAAAAAATTGCATTAAACAAGGCTTTTGAAAAATCTTCAAAAGCCTTGTTATAATTGGTTGCGGGAGCTGGATTTGAACCAACGACCTTCGGGTTATGAGCCCGACGAGCTACCAGACTGCTCCATCCCGCGATATTTAATTTGTACATTGAGTAAATACACTCAACATCTATATTATGCTCCGTAAAAATAAAAAATCAACCCCCTTGGAATTTATGTTTAAAATTATCAATACTGTTTGTAGTAAAAATATATGGGAATAAACAAAAATCTTTATTAATAAAAGATTCTTTGTTCTTAGTTTAAATTGTTTATTTCATGGTTTTGCCTTATTTAATATTGATTTTTTGAGAGAGTTTTAATACTTTCGATATTTATTAATAAATTTTAATGTTTTTGTATAAATAACACAATTTTAATTTGTTTTATTACTTATTATGTATAATAAGCTTGTGGGAAAATCGTATGTTACATGTAGATGGTAATTATTCAAAACAGTATAACAATGTTTTTATATCAAATCCTATTTTTAATAATGGTACTGAAAAAATAGGGTTGCCCAAAAAAGATAAGGAGGAAAAGCGTGCTACTGTTTATATGATTGGTGCGACTACTTTAGCTTCTATTGTTGCTTTTGGAATATTAGGTTATAAGGGGAAGTTAGGGCCTAGAATTCAAGAATTTCTTGGTGGAAAAGTTGAAAAAACAGTATCACAAGGCACGAATGCAGGTACTAATTTAAGTATAAGTTCAAGTGTTGACGGAACTCCGCAAGATAATGCAAGGAAAGTCTTAGGAGAACTTTATGGGAAAATTATTACAAAGGCTCAAGAAAAAGGAAATTCTAGAAGGGTATTAATTTTTACACAGTTCAAAGATAATATGGACTCACTTGATATAAAAACCATATACTCAAATCTGTTTGATGCTTTATACAAAGATTTAAGGCTTGGTGAGTATCCAACTTCAAGTTTAGTTACAGGAAATATTGAAGAAATAACAGCAAAAAGCACTACATCTATTAAAGTTAAAAACCAAAATGGATGGCATTATCGAGTTCCTGTTGGTAGAAAAATATCAGAGAGTGTTGATAGAATTTCTATAAATGCTTTAGCTGATGAAAATTTAATAAAAGCGTTAGACAACTTGTTTGCGTCAGGAGAAGTCAAAGGGTATTATAAAACTCCGGAAACCGGTTTAAATTGGTTAGAGCGTCATGATCCTATAACAATTTATCTTTATGAGAAAGCGACTCCTGAAACTTTGAACAAAGTAAAATCAGTTTGTGAAAAATATGTACGTTCAAGTGAAGATGTTTTGTCAGGAGAAAAATTTGCTGACGGCATGGCTTTGCAGAAATCTCCTGATGAACAGGAAATTAAGACTATTTTAGAGCAAGCTAAAAATATTGATCCGATTTTGGAAGGTGTTTTAAGGCCACAATTTACAGATACAAAAAGTGGAAAATTGGTTGCATCTGCAGGTTACGTTGAGTCTGCGAAAAGATTATTTGACTTGATAAATGGATAAATTTGTTTTTCAATTAAAAAAACTTTTTTTAATTTCAATTTTATTTTCTTTATTTTAAGACCGGTTGATAAAAATTTTTCAATAAATAAAAAAAGAGTACCTATTTATAGGTACTCTTTTTGGATATTTATAAGTTCTACTTATTTTAGTTTTTCATAGAACCAAGCATAGCCATTTGGAGCATCAACTTTGGCGCCGGTTTTATCTGCCTTTTGTGAACCTTTGTTAACAACTTTAACATTGTTCTTACTTGATATTGTTCCGTTCACGGTCATTCCGTCACCTTTGTTTAATACAACAACTTTTCCGTCACCTGTAGTTGCAATAGTTCCGCCAACTGTCATATTACCTTTTTGGTTGTATAGCTCTGTCTGAGAACCGGAAGCGTTAACATTTCCTGCGTAGTTCAAGCCATCAGCACCTGAGATGTTTTTGATAAGAGTTTGACCTGCACCATCAGCATTAAAGTCTTTGGTTACATTAATTCCGGTACCTTGGTCTCTAGCTGCTGCATAGAAGCCGTTATTGTTGTCAAGAGCTCCGTTGCTTTCATTGTGAACTGTTCCTCCAAGGTTTAATTTACCTTTATTGGCAAGAATGTTCAATCTACCGTTGTTTGTGATAGTGTTATCAACTGTCATATCGCCTGAGCCATAGTTTTTAATGTTGATATTGCCATCACTAGTGATTGTACCGGTTTTTGCAAAATCAGCTTTTCCGGCTCCGGCTCTGTTAACAATACCCAAGTTGCCACCAGAAGTAATATTTCCTGCAATATTCATATCTCCGCTGTAGTTGTTAATTGCAGTTTCGCCATCGTTTGTAATTGTTCCTTGAAGATCAAGTCCTTTTTGACCTGCAGCTGTATTACCTGTATGTTTAATAGCTAAGCTATTGCCATTACCGTTGTTAACGATTTTGCTGCCGGCTGCTGCAGAAATACCTGTAGAAGCATTTCTAGACCACATAATTAATCTGCCATCTTCGTTGGTAATATTACCGGCTTTACTGTTATCTTCAGTAGCTGCAAGGCTCAATTTACCACCATCATTGTAGAAAGTTGCATTACCTGTGTTATTAATATCGCCAACAATTGTCATGCCGTTAGCACCATAGTTTTTAACTTTAAGTTGACCTTCGTTAGTAACTACAGCTGTCTTAGAAATTGTCATACCTGAGCCGGAGTTATTTAAAGTCATGTTGCCCATGTTATTAATAGTTCCGTTTACAAGCATTGCTCCGTTTTCGTTGATAATAGCAGTTTCTGCTCCGTTAAGACCGTTTGTATTTGATACTGTTCCATCAATTGTCATGCCGCCGGCACCTTGGTTTTTAAGAGCAACTTTGCCTAAGCCTTCAACGTTTCCTGTAGAAGCAATTGTAAATTTGCCTGCTGTTGTATCGTTTTTAAGGCTAATTGTTGCATCGTCACCTGCTGTAAGATGTCCGTTAACAGTAAAATCGCCTTTATGGTTAACTGCATATAAACCTTCTTCGGCTTTAATGCCACCTAAGGTCATGCCTGTACCGTAGTTAACGATATCAACTCTGTTTGCTGCAACTTTGTCAGCGCTGTTTGAGATTACTAATTTGCCACCTTGGTTAACAAATCTTGCTTTTGTCGCATTTACAGTACCGGTAACATTCATACCACCTGCACCATAGTTATCAACATCAACTTTGCCGTTAGCAGCTGTTGCAGAGCCGGACATTGTTAAAGCGCCTGTGCCTTTGTTTGTAATTGCTATATCTCTGTTGGTAGAAAGTGTACCACCAACTGTTAAGTTTGTACCTTTGTTTGAAACATTCAAGTTTGCACCTTCA
The DNA here is from genome assembly GCA_934718275.1 of uncultured Candidatus Melainabacteria bacterium. GTDB lineage: Bacteria > Cyanobacteriota > Vampirovibrionia > Gastranaerophilales > Gastranaerophilaceae > Stercorousia. The sequence continues at coordinate 142,377 of CAKUZD010000005.1, forward strand.
TTTTTAAGTGTTCCTGAAACGTTCATATCGCCGGCTTTGTTGTATACGTTCAATTCGTGTGTGGATTGAACAAGTCCGGAAATTCTTGTTCCGTTAGCTCCGTTGTTTGTAATGAATACACCGCTGTTGCCTTGTGCAGATGTAATACCTGATGCATCTGCAGCACCGTTAATTACTTTACCTGCAATATCAACACCGGTTGATGATTTGATTTGGATATTTGAACCATTTTTTGTAAATGCTGATGCTGTTTTAATTCCATCTGTATTTACAAGGCTATCAAATAAAGTTTTCGCTCTTTCTGCTGCGTTAGTTTTATTTGTGAATGCTTCTGTAGATGCAATTCCGTTTACAATAGCACCATTTGCGCCTACGTTGATTTGTCCGCCTCTAAGTTGAACCCCATCTCTTGCAAGGATTTTACCATCAACTGTAATGTTTCCAACGTTTTCAGCTTTGTTCAACAAGTGAGAAATGTTGTTGATGTTTTCGAAATTTCCACTTGCATATTGAGATTTTAATGCTTTATAAGCATCTTCTGTCGGAGTCATAACAGATAAAGAACCAACATTTAAAACACCGGAAGCTCCGATAGCCATACCACCGGGGGTAATAAATACTGCTTGACCATTGTAGAAGTTGCCATCACGCATTGTATTCAAAATACCATTAATATTAACCCCGTTTTGAACAAGGTTAATAAAAGTTTCGATATCACGGCTACTACCGTATTTGTAAATCAAGTTAGCAATATCACCTTCGCTAAGGTTGAAATTGTTATATTGCCTATAACCGACATCTCCGTTAACTTTTTCCGGATTGATATTGTAAATGCCATTGGTGCCGGTAATGCCCGTAATGTCGGTGGCATTAACGCTTGTCACTGACAAAACTGCGGCAATTGCTGCAATAAATAATTGCTTTTTGTTCATAAGTAATACTCCTTATTGTTTGTCAAATTCATTTTTTTTGCACATTACTATACTAAATAATAAGTCTGAAAAAATTATTATTTGCGTATTTGTAACGAAATATTAATCGTTTTCTTCACTATCTTCTTCTTTTAAACCATAAGCTTATACTCCTTTTCTTATTTTCATGAAATACACATGATTGCACATACTTCTATAAAGTATTTTACGGTTCAAAAATTGCAAAACTTTAGGAAATTTTAAGAAATGTTAATATAAAATTTAGCCTTTAAAAGCTCCCCAAGCTTTTATAGTGCCGCGTTGATACTTAATTAGGTAATACTTCCCTTGGGGAATATATTCAATAGTGGCTTCCATGTATATTTGAGGGGTATCAGGAGTCATGCCCACTTTTGCTCGTTTTTCGTTTGTATCTTTTCTAGCTTTTTCTTCTTTTTTAAGTTCTTTTTTTACTGTTTTATTATTTAATCTATCTTGTTCTGTTGCGTCTTCTTCAATTTTTATAACAGGAATGACGGCAACAGGTTTTTTAGATTGTATAAGTATTAAAAAATCTCTCATATCTGACAATGCAAGTTCATAATATCCTGATTGTATGACGCCTCCTTCATTGTCGAAAAGCGGGTCAGGAATAATCAAGGTAGGGTAATCCGAGTCTTTAAGAGAATATCTGTAAATTGCTTGTGTTCCAATATAATATCCTGATGTCTCTTGTGGTTGTTGAGGATAAGGTCTAACGTTTGGGTGATTTAGAACGTTTTCAGCAAAAATACCTTCAAGCATTATTTTAACCTTTGTATAAGATTATTAATTATATTTTGTATGTCTTCAAAATTTTTGTATAAAGCATGCTCGGAACCAACAAAAATTAAAGACATATAGTTTTGTGAGTTTCCAAGCTCATTGTTTTTTAATGCAAGTCTGTAACTTTCTCGCATTAATCGTTTTAAGCGATTTCTTTTTACGGCTCGTTTGTGCGTTTTTTTGGAAACCACAAAGCCTACTCTTGTAACCGTTTCCATATCTTTCTTTTTAATGCCGGCAAATAGAGTTACTCCTCCTTTGTGTAAAGAATTTTTTACTCTATATGTTGCAGAAAAAGCTGCTTTATTTTTTAGTCTGAATTGTTTTGGTAGCATATAAACTTTCTCGTTATTTTTTGTAGAACGAAGAATTTAATTAATTTACTCACAACAATACAGCATGCCTAAACAAAAGACCTGCTGTATTTGAAGTATTTTTTTGTTGAAAATTCCAAAGGGAATAGAAAATCCCCGGAATATTCAAGACTAAGCACGTTTTTTAGCAGAAATAGCTAATTTATGACGACCTTTAGCGCGGCGTCTGTTTAAAACTTCTTGTCCGCCAGGTGTAGCCATTCTAGCTCTAAATCCGCTTACGTGTTGTCTTTTAATTTTTGTTCCTTCTAGTGTACGTCTCATTTTTCTTTATTCCTTTTAATTTATATTTGTCGTATAATTCCAATGTAAATTAAAAAAAATTTTTAGTCAACTATAAAAGAGGGGCAGGTTAAATAATATGAACAAAAAATGTAAAATCGGTTTTATTGGATGTGGTAAAATGGCTAGTGCTATAATAAAAGGCACCATTTCTTCAAAATTTTTGCCAAAAGAGAACATTAAGGGTTCTGAAGTAAATTGTGAGATTGCCGAACTTGCATCTCAAAGACTTGGGATTGACGTAATTACTGATAACAGAGCGCTTGTTATGGAAAGTGATATAATATTTATTGCTACAAAACCGAATTATGCAGCTTCTGTTTTGGAAGAAATTAAGGAAGAATTAACTTCTGATAAGTTGCTTGTTTCTATTTGTGCCGGAGTTTCTACGTCAAAAATTGAAAAAATTATAGGAATGCACAGGGTCGTAAGGGTAATGCCAAACACTCCGGCGCTTGTTTTAGAAGGTATGAGTGGAGTTTGTAAAGGTGCTTATGCAAGTGAAGAAGATGCAGAATTTGTACTGGAACTTCTTTCTAATATTGGGAAAGCCATTGAAGTAACAGAAAGTCAAATGGATATTGTAACTGCAATTTCCGGCTCAGGACCGGCATTTTTCTATAAGGTGATAGAAGATATGGCGCGTGCAGGTGAAAAGCTTGGATTGGACTATGAAAAATCTTTGGAATTGGCTACTCAAACCGCAATTGGCTCGGCTAAGATGGTTATGCAAAGAGGCGAAATCCCTGTTCAAACGTTAATAGATAATGTTGCAACTAAGGGTGGGTGTACTTTTGTTGGAATTTCTGTAATGAATGACGAACATTCTGATAAATTATTTTATGATGTAATTGAGCAAACAACCCAAAAAGCAAGCGAATTGGGAAAATAGCATAAAATTTCTTATTGAGTTAATGTTTTAGTGCTATATATCTTGTGAAAAAATTATTCTGCTAAATTCAAAAAATCACTTAATGATAAAATTTTAGGTGATTTTTTTATGCGGAACATTCCTTGTTTTAACCCTAAAACACATGCAGGACAGGTGGTTACAACATAGTCTGCACCTGTGTCGATTATATTTTTAATTTTTTGTTTTGAAATTTGCATTGAAATTTTACGGTTTTTTATTGCAAATTCTCCGGAAAAACCGCAACACTCATCGTAATCTTTCATCTTTATATATTCTACGTTTTCACAGTTTTCTACTATTTTTAGCCAAAAATCATCATTTTCAAGATGACAAGGTTTGTGAAAAGTTACTTTTATTGGTTTTTCAAATTTGAATTTTATATTTTGATTTGCAATTAGTTCTCCTAAAGAAATGAATTTTTCTTTCCAACGTTCTTTGCAAGGAGAGGAAGTATAACTTTTTAAAGTATTTTCGCAACTTGCACAATCTGTCAAAATATAATCAAAATCACAATTCATTAGTTCTAAATTGTGCTTTTTTACTTCTTCAAATCTTTCTAAATTTCCGCTTGATAAAAATGGTAGTCCGCAACAGTTAAAATCTTTTTCCATAATTTTAATATTAGAATTATCAAATAATTTATGTAAAAATTTGTCGGTCTGAGGAAAGATATTGTTCACGCAGCCTTTAAAGTAAAGGAGTTTCAAGTCTGTATCTTTTTTTATTCCATTTCCCAAATAAGACCGAAATGTGGGTTTTCGTAACTGTATTATTATTTTTGCTATTTTTAAAAGATTGTCAAAAACCAACTTTGATTCTAAGAAGAAAATAAATTTCCCAAGAAGTGTATTTTTTGCATATTCATATTTGGCTGTTTCAAATATCTTACAAACGTCAATTGCGCTTGGACAAAAATTGGAACACTTATCACATTTTAGGCATAAATCAAGGTATTTGTTAATATTTTTATTGAGTTTCAAATCTCCTTTTAAAACTCCATCAAGCATAACAAATTTCCCTCGTGAAACAGCACAATCGTTTCCGGTAAGTTTATATATTGGGCAAACAGATTGGCATAAGCCACATTTTGAACATCTGTTTATTTCGTTTTTGAAATCTTCCAATTTTTTCATAGCATCATGATATCATGAAATTGCTAAGTGTTATTTTGGGTTTTTATATTGCCAAGGGTAATCTTTTTTGAATTCCCAATTATCAAGCATTAATAGTGCGGTACAACCGTGACGTGCTGCAGTGTAATCATCACTTTCTGAAATTGTATTTTTGCAGCTATACTTGCGTTTTGAAGATGGAGGTGTATACCCGTTAAGCACCATTTCTCTGGTTAAATTTTCTTGCCATCCTGTTGGCATTAATTTGCCGGTGGTGGTGTTAAAATAAAAAATATCATTACCAATTCTATTGGGCATTTTTAAACCATTTACATCTACCAAAACATAAATATAAGGTTGTAAAGCTACTATTGATAATATGGTTCCGTTGTGGGTTATATATGTTACTCCATTCGCTGAAATCCCAGGCCATTGAACGCCAAAGCGTTCTTCAAATTTATTTAATTCTTGGTAATATGGTTTTATGTATTTATTAACAAAAATTTCAGTATCTTCAACAGAACCTATAGGATAATCCCAATATTGCATTTCTCCATTATCGGTTTCTGAAAGTTTAAGAGCTTGAGAAAGTTCTGAATAAGCTTTTTTTACTGCCGTTGCAATTTGTTTTTTTTGAAAATTTGTAATAAGAACAGGCAGCGTTATAGCTGCAACTACCCCTATAATCCCAAGCGTAATAAGAACTTCCGCTAATGTAAACCCGTTTTTAATATTTTTCATATAACAGCTCCTTAACTTAAGTAAAAATAAATAACGTATATGTTCATTGTTACATATATTCGTTCAATTGTCAATGAAGTATTGAACATATTTAAGTAAAACTAAATCTACAAGTAAAATATTAAACGTATGAATGGAGTAGTGAATAAAAATGATTATTAATGATTTAAAAAAGGTTTTGTTGGATGTAAATGTTTCATTGACAGAATTGGCAGCAGCGCTAAGCAAAAGGCTTAATAAGCCCTATTCATTGAATAATTTATCTAATAAACTCCGTAATGAAACAATATCGCATCGTGAAATGCTTATTATTGCTGATATTTTGGGGTATGATTTGAAATTTATAAGACGAGAAGAAAAACGTTAAACAATTGCTCCGTGTGAAGCATCTTGAACATTTTTGGCATATTTGTATAAATATCCGGATTTAACCTTTGGTTCGAAAGGTTTTAAGTTCTTTTGTCTTTTTTCAAGTGTGCTTTTGTCTACCAAAAGTTCCATTGTTCTGTTGGGAATATCTATTTTTATTTTGTCACCATTTTCAACAAGAGCTATAACTCCGCCATTTGCAGCTTCCGGACAAATGTGGCCAACACAAATACCTCTTGTTGCTCCTGAAAATCTTCCGTCTGTAATTAGTGCGCACTTTTTACCCAATCCTTTTCCGACTAAAAGAGAAGTAGGAGCTAACATCTCTCTCATTCCGGGGCCTCCTTTTGGTCCTTCATAGCGAATAACTATAACATCACCCTCTTTAATTTTGTCATTTTCAAGAGCTTTCATAGCATCTTCTTCACTATCAAACGTTTTCGCAGTCCCTTCAAATGTGTAACATTCCGGAGCAACTCCGGAGGTTTTTATTACGCAACCGTCTTTTGCCAAATTGCCGTATAAAACAGCTAAACCTGCTTGAGTATATGATGACTTGTCATAATCAGGAATGATTTCTTTGTTTCTATAAACTTTTTCATAAAATTGTTTATCTTCATCACTTTGTACACAATGAGTTTTAATTGATTGCATAAGAGCCGGAACTCCACCTGCATTATGAAAATCAGTCATAGTTAATGTCGATGACGGATTAATTTTTACTATTTGATGAATTTTTCCACTTAATTCTTCAAAATCGTTCAAAGTGATATTAATCCCGCCTGCATTTGCAATTGCAAGAATATGTAAGAATGTATTTGTTGAACCGCCTAACGCTAAATCAGCAACAATTGCGTTTCTTAAACTTTCTTTTGTTATAATGTCTGAAGGTTTTATATTTTGTTTTACAAGTTCAATTATTTGCATTCCACTCTCAAAAGCTAAACGCCTTTTTTGAGAAGAAACTGCCGAAGCAGAAGAACAATATGGTAAGCTCATTCCCATAACTTCTGTTAAACAAGCCATAGTATTTGCTGTATACATTCCTTGGCAAGCTCCTGCAGACGGACAGGAAGCTTCTTCCAATGCTAACAATTCTTCCTCAGGGATTTCTCCGTTTCGATATTTGCCAACTGCTTCAAAAGAGCCTGTAACCATAGTTAATTTGTGGTGGTTCCCGCATTCTCCGTCAAGCATTGGGCCTGCTGTTACAATTATTGCCGGAATATTTAATCTTAAAGCTCCAATTATCATTCCAGGGGTAATTTTGTCACAGTTAGATAAAAGTACAATTCCGTCAAGTTGATGAGCCGCAGCAACACTTTCTACACAATCAGCGATTAAATCCCGAGATGGTAGAGAATAACGCATTCCGCTGTGTCCCATCGCAATTCCGTCACAAATAGCAGGAACCCCAAAAATAAAAGCTTGCCCACCACCGGAATGTATTCCTTTTTCGATTTGTCTTTCCAAGTCTCTCATTCCAATATGCCCCGGAACAAGGTCTGAAAAAGAACTTGCAATCCCTATAAATGGGGCTTTCATATTCTTTCTGCTAACTCCGGTAGCCATCAATAGTCCTCTGTGGGGAGTTCTTGCTATTCCTGCTTTTATATTGTCGCTTTTCATTTTTTGTTTACCTTTATAATATTAAAATTATCATCCCATTCAACTGAACCGTTTAAATCAATATTGTGATAGTTATATGGGTTTAAAATTAACTGTGAAACTACTTTTTCTCGCCATTTTGAGGAGATGGCAGAGTTTGTCATATCCGGAGGTTCTACAGATTCAGTCGATGTACTAAATATCGTATCCGTTAATCTTTTTATAATTTTTGAAATCATAGTTGTGCTGCCGGCAATAGTTCCTTCTTTAGAAGTAGCTTTAATTCCGTCATAATATACTTTTTCATCGGCAAAAATCATTTCTTTTAAGTTGCTACCTGTTATAGGTAAACTATCACTTATTAAAATTATTTTGTCCAAAGGCTTTGATTTGAAAACGAGTCTTAAAGCATCATCTGAAACATGTATTCCATCACCAATAACTTCTGTATAAATATTGTCATTAACCAATGCAGAAAGAGCGGTTGACTCTCCCCTATGAGTAATGCCGGACATTGCATTAAATAAATGAGTTACTCCTGTACAGCCTGTTAAATCACCTCCAACACAATGACCTGCTTGAACTTTTATGTTTTTTAATCGAAGGTAAGATATAAGATTTTTTTCAGATGGAATATCTCCACCCATCACTTTACATTCTTCCTCAGTGGAGCGAGGTAAACTTATCATTTCCGGTGCTAGGGTAACAATTTTTATAAAGTCGTTTTCAACTAACTTATAATTTTCAATTGTTGGAGTTAAAAAATGCTCAGGGTTATGAATTCCTTTTTTTTCAGGATTAATAAATATTCCCTCAAGGTGAATTCCCAAAATTTTTGCCATATCAGGAGTTTGTTTTTGGGCTGCTTCTCTAATTATTGCAGTGGCTTTTTTTATATTTTCAACACTATCTGTAACAAGGGTTGGAAATATTCCGCCTATACCATAATTTAAAATTTCTTTTGATAAATATAAAACATCATCAACGGATGCTTTATTAAAATCAATTCCAAAGCATCCATGAAAATGTTGTTCTATTATAAGCTTAGTTTGCATGTTAGCCTCTTACCATACCCTCGCCCCTTTTGGAAGTGGGCAAATGATTATGCTTAAATTACACTACCTTCAAAGACTTTATGAGCTTCTTCTCTATCATCAAAATGAATTGTTTTATCTTTTAATATTTGATAATTTTCGTGTCCTTTACCTGCTATTAAAACAACATCATTATTGTTCGCGATAGTTTTTAAAAGAGCTATTGCTGAGCCTCTATCAGGTTCAACAATTACGTTTTCAGTGTTTACGGATTTTAAACCTGCAATAATATCTGTTATAATAACTTGAGGATCTTCAGAACGAGGATTGTCACTTGTTATTACGATTTTGTCAGCAAGTTTTTCTGCTATTGCTCCCATTTTAGGACGTTTTGTCGCATCTCTGTCGCCTCCGCATCCGAATAGGCAAATAAGTTTTCCATCTTCCGGGGTAATTTCTCTTGCAGATTTTAAAACATTCTCCAATCCATCAGGAGTATGTGCATAATCAACAATTACAAGAGGTTTTTTTACAACAACTTCAAATCTTCCGGCAACTCCTTTTACATTTTGCAAAGCTTTAAGAGCTATTTCGATATCAATTCCCATAGCAAGTGCTGATGTTACGGCCGCAAGAACATTGTATACGCTAAACATTCCGTTCATGTGAAGATTTACTTTGTGTTCAAGTTTCCCGTTGTTGTTTATGTGGTCTCCTGTTACAAGTGTAAATTCTGCTCCGCTTAGAGAAAATTTAATATCTCTTGCCATAACATCACTCTGTTGTTTAACACCATAAGTATAAACTCTTACGCCTTTGGGAACAACGCTGATAAACCTGTCACCGTATTCATCATCAGCATTAATTACTGCAAAAGAAGTTTTTTCTTCAGGAATTCCTTCAGCATCTTCCAAAGGAGCTGCTAAAGATTTAAATAGTAACGCTTTTGCTTTAAAGTAATTATCCATTGTTATGTGATAATCCAAATGATCTTGTGTTAGATTTGTAAAAACAGCCCCGTTAAACCTGCATCCACCGACACGGTTTTGGTCTAATGCATGAGAACTTACTTCCATCACAACATTGTCAATTTTTTCAACGTCTTTAATCATTCTCAAAGTTGCTTGAAGTTCCGGAGCTTGTGGAGTTGTATGTTTTGCGTCTCGATATTCTCCGTTTGAGGAAAGTTTGTAGCCTAGTGTTCCTATTAATGCACATTTTTGATCGTTTTCTTCAAATATTTTTTGAATAAGGTGAGTAACTGTTGTTTTTCCGTTAGTGCCTGTTACTCCAATCAAATTAAGCCCCTTTGATGGACAAGAATAAAATCTGTCTGCAATATCTGCAATTTTATGGCGGGTTGAAGATACTACTACTTGTGGAATTTTAGTTCCATCTAATTTTCTTTCGACAAGCAAAGCTGCTGCCCCGGAGTTAATTGCATCTTGAGCAAACTCATGACCGTCTGTGTGTTCCCCTACTAAGCAAACAAAGATATCACCTTTTTTGGTTGTTTTGGAATTATAAGAAATTCCGGTAATATCAATATTTTTGAAATTGATTAAATCTTTGTAGTCTAAATATTCAATTAGTTCGTCAAGTTTCATTTATATCTCCTTTAGTAATTTATATAGCTAATATTAATCTTTTTCTATTGGTGCAATTTTATCAGGCTTTAAGTTCATAATTCTTGCAATTTGTGTTGATACTTCGTGGAAAACCGGACCGGCAACGGTGTTTCCCCAAATAGCACCGACTTTGGCGCTATCTACCATTACATAAATCAGTACTTGAGGGTCAGATGCCGGTAAATAGCCGATGGTTGATGTATAAGTATATGGTGTATATCCGGCTCCGCCTTCTTTAGGTTTTCTTGAAGTTCCTGTCTTGGCTGCAACATTGTACCTGTCCATCTTTATTACGGATTTTCCATTATTTACACTCGCAGCTAAAAGTCGAGTTACCGATTGAGCTGTCTCAGGTCTTATAACTTGTATATGGTGAATTTTGTTGTCATATTCTTCTTGAGAATATTTTATAACATGCGGAGTTACTCTTACCCCATTATTTGCAAGCGCTTGAACTGCTGAAATCATTTGAATGGCAGTTACCGATGTTCCGTATCCATAAGCCATTGTTGCGTGTATTCCTTGGTCCCAATGTGCCCAATATGGTAAAAGCCCAACGGATTCTCCTGGTAAATCAATTCCTGTTTTAGAACCAAATCCGAATTTTTTTAATACATTATAAAATTCTGCAGGAGTCATGGTTTTGGCAACATTGATAGAGCCTATGTTACTTGAATGCTCAAATAAATATTCAAGTGATATGTTCCCGGGGTATGGGTGTACTGCGTAGTCGTAGTTTTTAATTTCCCATTTGCCAATTGAGGTTTTACCTGTATCCAAAACGGTTGAATGTTCATTTATTTTACCTAAATCCATAGCACTTGCAACCGTAATTGTTTTGAATGTAGAGCCGGGAGGGAATACATCAGTAAGTGTCCAGTTTTTAAGTTGTTGAGGAGTTGCTTTTCTGTAGTTGTTAGGGTCAAAAGTCGGGTATACGGCGTAAGCAAGAATTTCCCCGTTTTTAGGGTTCATAACAATAACGGTTCCACGTTCTGCATGTTTTTCGTCAACCATTTTTTTTATTTCTTTTTCACAGACGTGTTGGATTGCAGCGTCTATTGTTAATGTAACATTTTCTCCTTTAGGATTTGTTGTTGTTGCGACAGGATCTGTTGTAAAATCGTAAATAATTTTGCCATCACGAGTTCTTTGGTATTTTACGGTATTGATAACATGTTCAAGTCTGTCTTTTGCGGTATATTCAATTCCGTTTGCTATATCCGCATCAAAATTGTAGTATCCTAAAACGTGTGCAGCAAGTGTGCCTTGAGGATATTCTCTAGTATTCTTCTTCCCTAAACTAATCTCTCTCAGATGAAGTTTGGCAATTTGTTTAGTTGTACTTCTATCAATATCTTTTTTTAGAGTAATTACAGGACCACTTTTTTTGAGCTTTAATAAAAGTGTTTCTTTAGGCATTTTTAAAATTGGTGCAAGAATTTTGGCAAGTTCTTCCGGAGTATGGTCATAGTCGGCAGGATGCGCATATACATCTGAGTATACTTTATCGGTTGCAAGTTTTATACCGTTTCTGTCATAAATATCTCCACGCATAGAGAAAATTCTGCCTACACGTTGACTTCTTGCTCGAGCCCTATATTTCCCAACATCAATGACTTGAATAAAAAACAAATATATAATCAATAGTGTCATAAATACTACGAAAAATATATGTAAGAAAACTATTATTTGATCAAATGCTTTGTTGCGTTTTTCTATTTCATTTTCCGGCTCACGTCTTCGCAATCTGTTTCTCATTATTTTATCCCTAAAACTATCCTCTTTAATTTTAACATAAGTAATTTGAAAAAATGAAAATATTAATTAATTTGAAGAATATTAAAAATATTTTGTTATATCAAGCAATCTATTAACTGGTGCTATTATAATTACTACTTAGTGAAACAATAACAAAACGGATATTGTTTGAGAGGGAAAGTATTTTTAATATTAACTTAAATTGGATTATATGCTATAATTTCTTTATGAAAAAATATGTTTTGTTATTAGGTTTAATGTTATCTGTAAACAGTTGTTTTGCATTTGATATTGTTTATCCAAAGAATAAAGAAACAACTATTAATTCGAATTCAACTTTTTTTGTAGGTTCATCTGATAAGCCGCTAAAAATTAATGGACAAAATATTCCTTTACATGAAACAGGAGCTTTTGCTTATGTGGTAAAACTTGAAAACGGATCAAATACTTTTACATTACAAACAGATGATGAAAAACAAGTTTTTGTTGTAAACAAACCTATAATTAAAACAGAATGCAATCTTCCGTTACAATTTTTCAAATATCCTGAAAAAAAATCATTTTATGTTACAACAGAAGGAACCCCTTTGCGTTCAACCCCTGTTGATGCAGGAATAAATAGGATGGCGCATCTTCAGAGAAATATTAACCTTTCAGTTGATGGTGAAAAAGGTGGGTTTTACAGAGTTATACTCGGAGAAAATCAGTATGGGTGGATTGCAAAGACTGATGTTAAACAGTTTAAAAATTATGATATTCCTCCCGCAATTATGAATGGGTATGATTATATTGACAGTGACGAATTTTTTACGTTTGTTTTTCATTTAGACAAACGTGTTCCGTTTGAAATTGTTGAAAGTAATCCGCTTTTAATAAAATTTTATAATATAAAAGATGTTGAAAATGGAATTTATACAATGGATTTCCCATTAAGTGAAATGTTGAATGGGAAAAAACTTAACGGTTATAGTGGAGAATATCAGGGGAATGATTTTATTTTAAAAATTAGAAAACCAATTTGTATATCAGAAAGAAGACCTTTACGTAATATAAAAATAGCAATAGATGCGGGGCATGGCGGAAATGAGTTTGGAGCCATAGGTTGTTTGGGGGATAAAGAAAAAGATATAAATTTTTCGATTGCTAAATTTTTGGAAGAAGATTTAAAGAAAAAAGGCGCAAAAGTAGTAATGACCAGAGAAAGTGATATTTACCTCGGTTTAAAGGATAGGGTTAATATTGCTAATATGGAAGATGCTGTAATTTTTATTAGTATTCATTGTAATGCTTTGCCGGATGGAGCAGACCCAAATAAAAACAGCGGTACAAGTATATATTATTATTATCCGCAATCAAAACCTTTAGCAGATGAAATTATGAGTACTGTTGTTTCGGAACTTGGAGTTAATAACGATAAAGTAAGACAAGGAAGTCTTGCTGTTGTAAGAAATACAAATGCGTTGAGTCTTTTGATAGAAACTTCTTACATAATTAATCCTCAAGATAATGCAAATTTGATAAATCCGGACTTTCAAAAACAATATGCAAAAGCAATAACAGACGCTTTAGAAAAATATTTTAAAGAATAAAAATCCCACCAAAGAAATTCATCAGTAGCAGGATTTTTATCAGAATTTGTTGTTGAAATTATGTTTCCATTGATGGTAAATTTTCAATATATTGCGAAACTTCATTAAATTCAGCAACATTCGAGATTTGTTCAAAATAAACGTCATCTCCGATTTCTCGATATCTGTAAATCATCAATTCAGGTTCATCGTCATCTGCGTGTCCTTCTTCGACTAACAAAGCATAATATCTGTTGTTGTATTCAACCATATCAAATAATTCGCAATTTAATGTTGCTCCTTCATTTGTAGTTACTTCAATAATTTCATCTTTAATTGCCATTTTTAAATTCTCCTTTTTTTGTAATGTATCTATACTAATGCTGATGCGGCTTTTTCACCAACCCACCAACCGACAATGCCACCGATTACGGTACCTATGGCTGTTCCAACCCCAGGAACAACTGAGCCTATTGCCGCTCCGGTCGCAGCACCTCCGGCAATACCGCCAAGAATACCGCTACCTGTTACAACAGCTTGTTTTTTTGCAGCTTTAGCCCCTCCTTTGTCATAAGCATCTAAAATGTCAAGTCCTCCAACGACAACTGCTACAGGTTTTGCAACTTTCCCAACTGCTTTTAGGGTTGGAGAAGCAGCTTTTAGGGCTTTGACCATACTCTTAGCCATAGGTTTAACTGCTTTCCCTATACTAGTAGCTTTTCCGACACTTTGTTTAACTGCGACTTTCGCTTTTGACATTAAGCCCTTGCCTTTTCCTAAAGCAGTTTTTACACCTGATTTAGCTTTATTTATCATATTGCCGGCAAAATTTTTCGCAGATGTTGCAGAGTTCGTTGCTCTTGTTTTTAAATTGTTTACTAAAGATTTTGCCTTCTTCAATACTGACGAACCATAAGTTGAAACTTTTCTGCTATTTTTATTTACAGAAACTTTTGCTTTTGACATCAAGCCCTTGCCTTTTCCTAAAGCAGTTTTTACACCTGATTTAGCTTTATTTATCATATTGCCGGCAAAATTTTTCGCAGATGTTGCAGAGTTCGTTGCTCTTGTTTTTAAATTGTTTACTAAAGATTTTGCCTTCTTCAATACTGACGAACCATAAGTTGAAACTTTTCTGCTATTTTTATTTACAGAAACTTTTGCTTTTGACATCAAGCCCTTGCCTTTTCCTAAAGCAGTTTTTATACCTGATTTAGCTTTATTTATCATATTACCGGCAAGATTTTTCGCAGATGTTGCAGAGTTTGTTGCTTTTGTTTTTAAATTGCTTACCAGGGACTTCGCTTTATTCATCGCGGATGTTCCCAGGTTGGAGACCTTGCCGGTGCCTTTTTTAATACTTACTTTCGCTTTGTTTTTAAGTGTTGCAATTTTATCTTTTCCTGCTTTAACTGCATTATGATACTTAGCAGAAGCTTTACTGGCTAGTTTAGTTCCGGTTGTTTTCATTGAATGTACCATCGCTTTGGCTTTTGTTGCAGTTTTGTGAGTAATATTAGAAACCTTGCTTGGAATATTTTTAGCTACTTTAACAGTTGCTTTTCCAACTTTTTTAGCTTGTTGTTTAGCAACACCGTAAGCATCATTCCCGAGTTTCCACGCAGTACCCGCAACAAGTCCACCTATCGCGATATCTTTAGTCGAATACTTGTTTGATTGTGAAGTGGCAGTCGTATTTTGAGATTTTTCCAGTTCTGCACCTTTAATCGTTTTTTCTGCTTTTGTGTTTGGAGTATCCTGAGAAATTTTCAAATTCTTTCCTGCCATAATTGAATTTGGATTTTTTAATTCAGGATTTAGTTGCATTAATGTATCAATAGATACATTGTACTGTTTGGCAATAGTTGCCAATGTTTGCCCTTTTTGAATTAAATGATCTGCCATTTTCGCCTTTCTTGCACGTAGCACTTTTATAAATTGAGATTTAAAAGCTTTATGTAACACAATAGGTATTGTGTTACATGGTGTTTCGGTGCGTAATTAGTAGCAAAGGAGGCTATATGAAATTTGTAGAACCAATTCGAGATAAGAAACAAATTAAAAAAGTTAAACAGATTTTAAAACAAAGTAATCAGCGGAATTACTTATTATTTGTCTTGGGAATAAATAGTGGATTAAGGATTTCGGATATTTTAAAACTAAAAGTGAAAGATGTAAAAAACAAAAAATATATTGAAATTAAAGAACAAAAAACTAAAAAATATAAGAAATTTCCTATAACCAAACCACTAAAGTTGTGTATTGATAGATATATAAATGACAAACTGTCTGAAGATTGGTTGTTTGAAAGTAAAAGAGGTTCTAAACCAATAACAAGAGTTCAAGCATATAGAATAATTTGCAACGCTTGTAATAATGCAGGAATTAATTTAAACATTGGCACACATACTCTCAGAAAAACTTTTGGATATCATTTTTATCAAGAAAAGAAAGATATTGTCATATTGCAAAAAATTTTTAATCATTCTACACCCGACATAACTCTTAGGTATATTGGTATAAACCAAGACATAATAGATTTGAATTTAATGACATTTTCTCTCTGATAAATATTAAAAATTGTAACACAAATGTATGATTTTATTAAAGTTTTCGAAACATATTGCCGAATATAAATGTAACACAATACCTATTGTGTTACGTATTTTGCTATATTAAAAGAGTTTTATAATTTAAAAAGAGGCTAAACAAAATGTTTAACCTCTTTTTTATTAGATTTTAAAATAGTCATTATTTTGTTACATAGTTCAAGAGAGTTCTTACGCCTGCACCGGTTGAACCTGCGATAAATTCTTTTTGAGGTTTTTCAATATATGCGGTGCCTGCAATATCGATATGAGCCCATTTCGGTCCTTCTACAAATTCTTGTAAAAATATACCGGCTGCTGAAGCTCCGCCCATTCTTGAACCTGTATTTTTCATATCTGCTATATCTGATTTTAAACTATCAAAATATTCTTTATCCATCGGAAGTTTCCATAACTTTTCACCGGAATCTTTTCCTGTTTCAATCAATCTTTCGATAAGTTCGTCATCATTTCCCATAATACCGGAAATGTATGTTCCTAATGCAACAACGCAAGCTCCGGTTAATGTTGCGATATCAATAATTTCATCAACATTAAGCTCGCAAGCATAACACAATGCATCTGCAAGAGTTAATCTGCCTTCGGCATCAGTGTTGTCAACTTCAATGGTTTTACCGTTTTTTGCGGTTAAAATGTCTCCCGGTTTGTAAGAAGAACCTGAAGGCATATTTTCACAAGCGGCAATTAGACCATGAACTTCAATATCCGGTTGAAGTTTTGCTAATGATTTCATAACACCTAAAATACAAGCTGCACCGGACATATCATCTTTCATTGTCAGCATAGATGATGCCGGTTTGATATCAAGTCCGCCGGAATCAAAACAAATTCCTTTTCCTATAAGAGCAATTTTTTTCTTAACGTTTTTACCGGTGTATTTCATGTGAATAAATTCAGGAGGGTTAACACTTCCTTGACCAACAGCCAAATATGCTCCCATTCCCATTCTTTGAATTTTTTCTTTATCAAAAACTTTTGTTTCAACACCTTCTAATTCGGAAGCTATTTGAGCAAGTTTTTGTGGTGTTGCAATTTGAGCAGGTGTGTTAGCTAAATCTCTTGTAAATTTCATAGCTTCACCGAAAATAATACCTTTTTCAACCTCTTCTTTAGAAAATCTTGCAAAAGTAATTTCGTCTAAATGGTGCGCTTTTTCTGATTTATATTTGTCATAAGCATAATCTGCAATCATAGCTCCGATAGCTGCTGATTTGCCATAATCGGCGTTTATATCAAAATCAAATGCAGCTTTTTTAGCTTTTATTTGTTGTAATTTTTTTATAGATTTTGCAACAGCTTCTCTCATTTTGTTATGGTCGAATTCTTCTTTTTTACCGAAACCAATAATTAAAACTTTATCAGCAGGAATTTGTCCTAAAGTGTGTATTAAATAAGTTTGTCCAAATTTCCCTTCAAAGCCGTCTTTGTCTACAGCATAAGTATTTGCAAGCTCCACGGAAGTTTTTTCGCCTTCAAATTTGTTGATAACCAAAACTTCTATAGGAGTAGACTTTACGTCTTGTGCAACTTTAATTTCCATAATCTTTCTCTCCTTTTTACTCTAGAAAGTATAGCACTTTAAACAAGTTTTGTAAATTGGTATATATGTATCATTTTTTAAATATCTACTATACAAAAATATATAATCATGTTAAGATGTTGACAGATGTAGTAGGTAAATATTTTTTGGAAATATATGCAATAAAATTAATTCAAAAATAAAAATAATTTGAGCTCGATAGGATATATGTATCGGGCGTTGCGTGTATTATTAAAAAATAGAAAAGGATAAGGTATAAAACTTTATGGACTTTTTATTGATTATTGCGATTATTGCAGTAATAGCTCTAATCGCTGTGCTGTTTGTCCAACATAGCAAAACTAAATCCGTTCTTTTGTCTGTTGAAAAAGATAGACAAGCGTTGGAAGAAAAAGAAAAATTACTTTTAAAAGAAGCTCGTATCAAAGCAATTGAAGAACTTCAAGATGATAGAGAAAAGCTTAATGAAGAAGAAAGAGAAAGAAGGCAAGAGCTAGCAAGACAAGAACAAAAATTAGCAAAACGTGAGGACATGCTTGAAGATAAAATTCAAGAATATACCGATAAAGATCTTCAAGCCCAGAGAAAAATAGATGAACTTCTTGAAAAAGAGGATTATTTAGCAGAAATTGTTCAAAAACAAACGACAGAACTTGAAAGAATTTCCGGAATGTCCGCAGAAGAAGCAAAAACAATGCTTTTAGACCAATTGAAGCATGATTTGGCGCAAGAACAAATGCAGTTAGTAAGAGAAAATGAAGCTAAAATTAAAGAAATTTCTCTTGAAAAAGCAAAAGAAATTCTTTCTACAACAATGCAAAGATGTATGATTGAACAGGTTGTAGAAACAACTGTTTCTGTAGTCGCATTACCAAATGACGAAATGAAAGGTCGTATCATTGGTAGAGAAGGGCGTAATATTAGAGCATTAGAAACTTTAACAGGTGTGGATTTAATTATTGATGATACTCCTGAAGCAGTTGTGTTATCAAGTTTTGACCCTGTTAGACGTGAGATTGCTAAACTAGCTTTAGAAAAATTGATTGTTGATGGTCGTATTCATCCGGTTCGTATTGAAGAAATGGTTGAAAAGGCTCAAGAAGAAATTGATAAGAAAATTTGGGAAGAAGGCGAAAATGCTGCTTTAGAAATGGGTGTTATGGGGCTGAATAAGGAATTAATTAAAACTTTAGGCCGACTATATTATAGAACAAGTTATGGGCAAAATGTTTTGAAACATTCTTTAGAAGTAGGTCATATTGCAGGCATGCTTGCTGCTGAAATCGGAGCAAATGAAAAAATTGCTAAACGCGCAGGGCTTTTACATGATATAGGAAAAGCCGTTGACCAAACCCAAGAAGGTACTCATATTCAGTTGGGTGTAGAAATCGCTTCAAGATTTGGAGAAAGACCTGAAGTTATTCATGCAATAGAAGCTCATCATGATGACGTGGTTGCAAATACTATAGAAGCTGTTCTTGTAAAAGTGGCTGATGCTATTTCTGCGGGCAGACCCGGAGCAAGACGTGATACATTGGAAATTTATATCAAACGCTTGCAAAAAATTGAAGAAATTGTAAACAGCTTTGAAGGTATTAAACAATCTTTTGCGGTTCAAGCAGGTAGAGAGGTAAGAATAATTGTTGAATCTGAGAAATTTGATGATTTAGCATCTCAAAAGCTTGCTCGAGATGTAGCAAAACGTATTGAAACGGAACTTGATTACCCCGGACAAATTAGGGTTACGGTTGTTCGAGAATTCCGTACAACAGAGATAGCAAAATAAAATATATAAGGCAATATGGCGTTAGGACAATGGTTCTTAACGCCAAAGCTCCTTATACAACGGGTTACAAAATTATGAGTGATGATAAGATTATAAAAATTTTATTTTTTGGTGATATGGTTGGCAGACCGGGGAGATTTGCCGTTCGAGATTATCTGGCTAAGCAATCAGGAGAACTTTTTAATACTTGTCATTCTCAATTTATTATTGCAAATGTCGAAAATGCATCACATGGATTTGGTTTAACAGAAAAAAATTATAATGAGATTTCCGAATATGGTGTTGATTGTATGACTTCCGGAAATCATATTTGGGATAAAAAAGAAATTTTTAACTACATCGATAGGGCAGATAAACTTGTTCGTCCTATTAACTATCCTGATGGTACTGTGGGTTGTGGAAGCAGAATTTTTGAAATTAATGATGGAATAAAAATTGGTGTCATAAATGTATTAGGTCGAGTTTTTATGTCACCTGTTGAGTCTCAATGGACTGTTGTAAAAGCAGAATTGGAACGATTAAAAGAAATAACGCCAATTGTTATTGTGGATTTTCATGCAGAAGCTACTGCGGAAAAGATTTGTTTTGCAAAATATTGTTCAGAACTTGGTGTAAGTGCGTTTTTTGGTACGCATACACATGTTCAGACTGCTGATGAACAAATAATGAATAATATGGGATATATTACTGATGCCGGTTTTTGTGGCACAAAAGAAAGTGTTATAGGGATGGAATATAAAACCTCTTTAAATCGTTTTACAACAGTTGTTCCTGAGCGTTATGATGTAGCTGACGGTAGTGTTGTCCAAGTTAATGCTGTTGAAGTTGAAATAAATGCAACAAGCGGGCATGCTGTAGCTATAAGAAGAATTTTTTGTTATGTAGATAAAGATAAAAAGGAAGAGGAAAATGAAAAGTGATTTACACATTCACACTCTATATTCAGATGGTGTGTTCTCGCCTGAGAAAATTGTAGACACTGCTATTGATGTAGGTTTACAAGTAATAGCTTTGACAGATCATGATAATGTTTTGTCATATCCTGTTGCAAAAGAATACTTGAAAAAAAACAATATGGAAAACAAGTTAGAAGTTATTCAGGGTATTGAAGTTAATACTTTATATAAAAATTATGAAGTTCACATTTTGGGTTACTTCATGAATGTAAATGACAATGATTTTAAAAGTATGTTAAAAACTCAGCAACAAGCTCGTATTGAACAAGCTAATGCAATAATTGATTTATTGGCTAAAAAAGAAGGGATTAGAATAAAGTTTGAGGATATAAAAAAACAGGTAGCAGAGGGCGGAAGTATAGGACGACCGCATATTGCCAAAGCGATTACAAATGCGGGCGGAACATCTAGTGTTATAGAGGCTTATGCAAAATATATTCATGATGATTCTCCTGTTTACGTTCAGAGAAAAACAGTAACTCCTCAGGATGCGGTTGAAATAATTTATGATGCAGGAGGAATTCCCGTAATAGCTCATCCGCATGATATTGATATTGCTGAAGAATTGATAAAAGAGCTTATGCAGTACGGTCTACGAGGAATTGAAGCTTATCACAGAAAGCATTCTCCTGCTTGTGTTGAATATTTTTCTTCAATGGCAGAGGAATTAGGACTTGTTGTTACCGGAGGGTCTGATTTTCATGCTCCAAATATAATGAACGGTCAAATTGTGTTGGGCAAGAATTTTGTTCCTGAATGGGTATATGACAAGTTGATTGCTGAAAAAAAACTAATTGATTTAGCATAACGATAAAAGAGGTTATATGACAAAAAAACATTACTGGAAACTTGAATATTCAATTGCGCTTTTTGTTTTTTTAGGAGTATTACTGCTGATAATGCCGTTTTCTATTGAAAGCACGCGTCAGGCAAATTTTATTTCTAAATGGAATGAAAAGTTTAATAGGGTTGAATATATGTTTTCAGTGATGAATGCTCATATAACAGATGATATGTTAAAGAGTATGAAACATGCAAAAACTCCACAAGAGAGAGAAAAACTTCTTTTAACGTTAGTGAAACCTTATTTAAGGATAAATATAGATGGTTTTACAACGAAACATTACCGTCCGCGTTATATGAATGGAACAAAAATTTATAAGGGTCAAACTTACTTTTTTGATGAATTTTATTTCGCTGAAAATAATTCAATTGTAGGGATAAAAGATATTCAATCAGATAAATCGGACCAAGTATTATTTTTAATGATGTTCGATATGAACGGGATTTTACCTCCAAATCGGTGGGGAAAAGATATATTTGGGGTGAACATATATGATGGTGGAAAAATAGAACCATTTGGATTTGATAAGAGTATTGATGAACTTAAAAAAGATTGTTCAGAGTCGGGTACGGGAGTTACTTGTTCATATTATTACAAAATTGGTGGGGGATTTGATGAATAATGTAAAACGAGTTTGTGTGTTTGCATCTTCTTGCGATTATCTGGAGCAGTCTTATTATAAGATTGCTTCTGAGTTTGGAGAGTTGCTTGCAAAGTCGGACTTTGATATGGTTTATGGTGGAAGCTCGCTTGGCTTGATGTGGGCTTGTGCAGAACAGGTTAAGAAAAATGGGCGTCAAATTATTGGAGTAATGCCGGAAAGACTTCATAATATGGGCGTTTATACAGATGATTGTGTTGAACTTTTTGTGACACCTTGCATGCGTTCAAGAAAAGCTAAAATGGATGAACTATCAGATGCTGTAGTCGCACTTGCCGGAGGTTTTGGAACGCTTGAAGAATTGTCAGAAATGATTGTTCAAAAACAGCTTGGTTATAATAACAAACCAATTGTATTATTAAATACAAACGGATTTTATGACAAACTAATAGATTTTTTTGATGAGATAATAAAACAAAATTTTGCGTCAACTAAGGCTAAAGATCTTTATTATCTAGCACAAACACCAGAGGAAGCTGTTGAATATATAAAAAATTATAAGTTTGAAAATTTGGCAGTAACTAAAGCGGATATTTACAAACGTTAATCAATTTGGCAATTTCTTTTTATGAAATGTCTTTATATAAACATGGGAATAAGGAGTTATGTTATGGTTGATGTTCCAAAAGTTGCTGTAAATCCATCATTTGTCAGTTCTGCAAATGCTTTGAAAAACGCTAAAGCCAAGCGTGAAGCTTTAAGATTGGAAAGTTTTGGTTCTAATGATAAAAGTTTGATTTCGAAGTATCGTATGGCTGAAAGAGACTTTCACAATGCGGAAGCGATTTTTTGTTCGCAAAAAGGGCTTATTGGAGGTGGAAATTTGACGGAGTCTCAAGGGATGGCTCAAGTTGATAGTATTATGAATTCAGTTCATTCTTGGTATGTATAAAAAAATAGAGCCAATGGCTCTATTTTTTGTTTAATATGTTTTCTTTTTTCTTTATCCTGCAAATAAAGATTTGTTCATAGTGAACTGATTCTTTCTCCAAATTTTCGGATTAATATTGAAGCATTGAAACATTTTTAGGGGAATCAACCAATTTTTCTCTACCTTTTAATGCTGTTAATTCTATTAAAAATGCAGTACCTACAAGGTTTGCGCCTGCTTTTTTTACAAGTTTACAAGCAGCTTCTGCAGTTCCGCCTGTTGCTAACAAATCGTCTACAACCAACACATTTGCACCCTGTGGAAATGCGTCTTGGTGAATTTCGATTTTATCTGTGCCATATTCAAGAGAGTATTCTTGAGAATAGGTTGCAGCAGGAAGTTTATTAGGTTTTCTAACCGGAACAAAGCCAATCCCCATTTTGTAAGCCATTGGCATACCCAAGATAAAACCACGACTTTCAATGCCTGCAATATAGTCAATTTTTACATCCTTAAACTGTTCACAAAGATAATCAACTATTACTCTTAATGTTTCAGCATCTTTAAGAGCTGTTGTTATATCACGGAATATAATTCCTTCTTTGGGGAAATCTTTTACATCTCTGATTTTGCTTTTTACATCAACAATTGTTTGTGTTGCCATTTATTTTTCTCCTTTTATTATTTTTGATTGTTTTCGTTTTTTGTTAATTTTTCAAGAATTTTAAAATCTTTTAGACTAAAATCTTTTAGGTTAACATCGCCGTATAGTTTATTTTCGACTAGTATTTGTTTCAATTTTCCTTTGTATTTTTCGGTGTATGCTTTTGTTTTTTCAAGTTCTTTTATAATCAGGTCCTTAATGCTGGCTTCTTCTTCTCTAACCAGGCCGTGAGCGGTTTTTCCCCAATTCATATCTTTTTTCATAAATAATATTTTGAAACAAATATAAAGAACTAGTGGAAACCAAATTACGAGCAAATATACAGAGGTTTCTAATGCTTCGAAAGTTGCATCTAATCTCGGCATATAATCATAGCGTCTTAGAGCGTATCTTGCTGCGAAAAAGAAACCAAATCCGATTAGGCAACCGATGATTATAGAAGAATAAAGCATGTGCGGAGGGGCTTGCTTAGCTAATACTTTAAATCCTCTGATTATAATTTCCATTAAAAACCATCCTGGCATAATAAACTCAGAGATATAAGCCATCATGTCAAGTCCTGCTCGAAGTGACATGTCTTTTGAACAAAGAGCTGCTCCTGAGTATTCTAAATAACGGCGAATAGTACCTTCTAACCATCTTCTTCTTTGTCTGTACAAAGGTCTTACATATATAATTCCTTCTTCATACACGATAGCATCGGGACAAAATCTTATATCCCAACCTTTTATATGCATTCTTGTAGACATGTCTAAATCATCAACAATTGTGTAATTATTCCATCCGCCAATATCTTCTATTGCTTGACGTTTAATTAATTCTCCGTTTCCTCTTAATTCAACTGCTCCTTTTACTGAATCTCTCCCAACTTGAAAATATGTATCAAGAGTATATTCATTATTTTGGCAACGAGTTAAAAGATTTGTATTTTTATTTCGAATAACTTTTCTTGCTTGGACTGCGCCAACATCTTTCGGTTCAAGGTGTGGAATTAATGTAGTCAAAAAATCTGCATCAACGGTTGCGTCAGCATCAAATACTAATATAGCTTCCCCTTTAGCAATTTTGAAAGCATCATTTAACACTGCAGATTTCCCCGGGAAAGCATCTTTTGCTCGAATTAATGCTGTAACTTTATCATATTTTTGTTCCAAATTTTTTATAACGGAAGCTGTGTTATCAGAGCTTCTATCATCAATTACTATGACCTCAAAATTTTCATAGTCCATATTTAAAATGTTTTGTACGGTATTTTCAATGACAGATTCCTCGTCATGTGCCGGAATTAGAACAGATACGAAAGGTTTGTAATTTTCGTTAATTACTTGTGGATATTTTTGTAATTTTCTTGTTTGAAGTTTGTATGACAAGTTCATAAAACCAACGTATAGTGACATTAATACGCACAATATTGCAAGTCCCCATACGGTGTTAAAATAACTTTGAAAAATGTATATAAAAACTCCAAGCCCAAAAACTATTAAAAATAATAAAATTCTTTCTTTCATCCTACATACTCCAATCCTTCAATATTATACCAAAAACTATTTTAAATTCCTATAAATGAATGTTTTAAATGTAAAAAAGTGTTAAAAATAGTTAAAACGCTTGCTTTTAAAAACTGTTCAGCTATAATTATTTTTGTACATATAGAAGAAGGAGTTTTTATAATGAACAAAGAAGAATTAGTACAAGAAATCGCTAAAAAAGCAAATGTAACACAAAAAGAAGCAGCAGAAGTTTTGGGAGCTTTGATTGAAACAGTTCAAAAAACAGTTGCTAAAGGTAAAAAAGTAACTTTGGTTGGTTTTGGAACTTTTGAAGCTAGAAAAAGAGCTGCTAGAATCGGTCGTAACCCACAAACAGGTAAAGAGTTAAAAATCCCTGCAACTACAGTTCCTGCTTTTTCAGCTGGTAAAAAATTCAAAGATGCTGTTAATAAATAGTTTTTGAATACGGATATTTTTTAAAAAGCACTCCGCAAGGGGTGCTTTTTTGTATCTTGAAAATCTTTGAAAAATATGTCATAATGGAAAACGTAATATTGAAAAAAGAGAGGATTTTATGAAAAGATTTGAATTTGAGAACGTTCTCGGGGGGGGGGCAATCGCTGCATAACCTCTCATAATTATGGTTTTGGACTGATTGAAGCATTAAAAAGCTCATCTTTTTATGATGGAGTTTTAAAAAGATTTTTCGCTATTGCTCAGAATGACGATAACAAGAGAATGTGTAATACTATTTGTGCCTTCACGCTGGCAGAAGTACTAATTACACTTGGTATTGTCGGTGTTGTTGCAGCGTTGACAATGCCGGGTTTAATTAATAATATTAAACATAAACAGTTGGAAGTCGCTTTTAAATCAGCTTATTCTATTTTTTCTCAAGCTGCACAAAATATAAAAAGAGAGGATATGGAGGGATTTGGAAGTTATTATTCTTACTTTGATAATGAAAAACAAATAAATCCAAATGCTCCTCAGTTTAAAGATGTTTTTTATAAAAATTCCGGATTAAAGGTTGTTGGTAAATGTCAATATGATGATATATATGTAAAAAATTATACCAAAACAACAACAGCAGAGTCATATTATATTAATGTTCCCGGCTCTACTCGTATTATGCTGCAAGATGCTTTATCTAATGGTATGTGTTCTACTTTTACGATTACTGCGGCTACGATTTTCTTCATAGTTGATATAAATGGAAGAAAGGCGCCAAATGTTTTAGGTCATGATGTTTTTTTCTTTAAAATAGATAATAATAATGATAATTTAGTACCGCTAAAAATGAAAAAGTTGTACACAGATGAGGAGTTGGAAAAAACAGATAGTCCGTATCATTATGTTATGGGTGATCCTTGTTCAACCAAATCAAAACAGGTCGGAAACGGAACAGGCTGTTCTTATTATGCTGTAATAAATCAAAATCCAGATGACCCGTCAAAAGGGTATTGGGAGAGTCTGCCTTAAAAGCTTGTATAAATTTATTCGCTAATAGTTTTTTCAAATTTAATGTTGTAACCTAAAATACCGGCAAGAAATTTCACTTCATCATATTTCATTGAATTTCTTGCCAATTTTTGTGATATCCCAAAAACGGTATAATTTTTGCCGGATTTTTCTGTGGCTAGTTTTGCTAATTCTGTAATTGTTGTTTTTTCTTTTAAAAGAAGTATTTTAAGGTCTTCTGATACGCTCATAGTAAAATTATATATTTTTATTTGAGACTTGACATCTTTTTAGGAATATGGGAATATAATTATTAAATAAGATAAAAATTGATTGAAAACGATAAATAATTATTGATATTACTTAATAATTATTAAAGAAATGGGGCTGTATGACAAAAGAAAGAGCATTTACATTAGCAGAAACGCTTATAACAATTGGTATAATTGGGATAGTTGCAGCGTTGACAATGCCGAGTTTAATTCAAAAAAATATTGAAAAACAAAGAGTTTCGCAACTCAAAAAGGCGTATTCTGCACTTAGTCAGGCTTTTGCGATGGCTATTGAAGAAAATGGAGACCCGTCATATTGGGGAATGACCGGAATGTATGATGAAAGTTCTCATTATATTTTGGCTGATATTATGCGAAAATATTTAAAACTTTCTGTTGATTGTGTTGATATGTCTGAAACAGAGGCCAGAGAAGTTTGTGGACATGTACGATATATAGGAAAGAATGATTGGATTTATAAGAATACGCTTTTTAAAAATGGACGAGCAGTTATTCTTGCAGATGGGGCAGTGGTTACATTTCGAGTATACTCTGGCCAATGTAATGATATTAATATTGGTTGTGGAGAGATTGTTATAGATGTGAATGGAAGTAAATATCCAAACCAAGGTGGATATGATCAATTTACTTTTTTTATTAAAAAAGATAAAATAGAGCCTTTGGGAACTAAAGATGGTTTTTTTAAATTTGAAAAAGCTTGTAATTTAGCAGAAAAAAGACCATATCCTACTTATTCATCAGGTAATATGTATGCTTGCGCTGCTTGGGTTTTGTATAATGAAAACCAAGATTATTTACATTGTAATAATTTGAGTTGGGATGACAAACACTCTTGCAAAAATTAAAATATAGATGATTATTTTGATGTCTATTTGCTTAATCTACTGAGAAAATTTCTCTAATATCATCCATTGTTAAAGATTTTACAATGTTTCTATCAACAGAAATTACGCTATCTACAAGATTTCGTTTAACTGTTTTAAGTTTTTGAATTTTTTCTTCTACCGTGTTTTTTGTAATAAGTCTATATACGAATACTTTTTTAGTTTGGCCTATACGATAAGCTCGGTCAGTTGCTTGGTCTTCTACGGCAGGATTCCACCAAGGATCGTAATGGATTACGTAATCTGCACCTGTAAGGTTTAAGCCTGTGCCACCTGCTTTTAAACTGATTAAGAAAATTGGTATATGTGGATTAGAATTAAATCTTTCAACTGCACCTTGCCTGTCTTTTGTTTTACCGGTCAAGTATTCGTATGGAATACCTTCTCTTTCTAACCAAGCTTTTACAATGTCTAACATATTTACAAATTGGCTGAATAATAATATTCTATGTCCTTCGTCAATAATTTCTTCAAGCATAGATTTAAGTTTTTCAAATTTGCCTGATTTCATTATATGTTTAACATTTTCTTTATCATAAAGTCTCGGGTGACAGCAAATTTGTCGCAATCTTAAAAGGGCAGAGAAAATAGATAATCTGCTTTTTTCAAGACCGTTTTGTTCAATGGATTTAAATAATTCTTCCTTAGTGCTATCAAGAACTTGTAAATAAAAATCTCTTTGCTCGTCTGTAAGTTCACAGTATGCGATATTTTCTACTTTATCAGGTAAATCTTTTGCAACATCTCGTTTCATACGGCGTAAAATAAATGGATAAATCTGTAGTTTTAAACGTTTTTCAACTGTTTTGTCTTGACGTTCCATAATCGGATTAACATATCTTGTATTGAACTCTGCCATACTAAACAAAAAGCCCGGCATCAGAAAATCAAATACAGACCATAGTTCTTCCAACTTGTTCTCAATAGGAGTACCTGACAATGCCAACTTGTGTGATGCTTGTAATTTTTTTACAGCTTGAGCGGTTTGTGACATTGCATTTTTTATGTTTTGAGATTCATCTAAAATGACATATCTGAAATTATATTCCTTAAGTTTATTTATATCTCGCCTGATAAGTGCGTAGCTTGTTATTACTACGTCAAAGTTTGGAATTTCTTGAAAAAATTGTTTTCTTTCAACTCCGGCAAGTTTTAGAGTTGTTAGGGTTGGTGCAAATTTCTGAATTTCAGATTCCCAGTTAAAAACAACTGTTGTCGGACAGATTACCAAAACAGGAGCTGCTCCATCTTTTTCTTTAGCTTTTTGAACTACCGCCAAAGCTTGAAGTGTCTTTCCTAATCCCATATCATCAGCCAAAATGCCGTTTAAGCCGTATTTATACATGAACCAAAGCCAACCAAACCCTTTTGTTTGGTATTCTCTGAATTCGGCATTAATGCCGTCAGGAAGTTGCAAATCTTCTGAAGTTGAGAAATTAGACATTTGTTTCCAAAATGTTTCAAATTTATCACTCAAAACCAATTCAACATTTAGGTTTTTAAGTTCATTAATTAAACCTGCTCGGTAAGTTTTTACAACAAATTTATTGTCATTGTTTCTATAAACATCAAAGGAGTTGAATGCTCGCATTATAGAATAAATGTTTTGTGCAGGATATTCAACAAAGCCTAAACTTCTTATCCTGCTGTATTTTTCACCACTTTGAATTGTTTCATATATTTCGTCAAAATTGATAATTTCTTCTCCAACTTGACCATATAAAAATATTTCAAAACTGTCTTCAGCTTCCTCTGAAAAGTCAATTTTGGCGCAGAGCCTGAATGGATCATCCATAAGTTTAAAGAAATTCATATCATCTTTTTCAACAAATTTCCAACCTTCTCCGGCTTGTTTTATATAATAGTTGTAAAAATCAATAGCATTTTCTTTTTCCAATGCCAAATTGTTTGTTTGCATAGGAACAAAACGACAAGCTAAAAGCATTTGATAGGCTTCTTGTTCGTGTTTTAGGTTTCGTTTTATCCAATAAACCAAGTCCTCTCCGGGTTTTTTGATTGTGATATATGGAGCTTTTTCTGCTGTTGTTTTTGAATAAGGAACAACTACTCCATCATATTCAAATTCTAAAGAGGCTTTCAATGATTGGTCATAATCAATTCCCATTGTAACAATATTTAAAGGTGGTCGTTCTGTAAGCATTAACTGACTAATATTGTCTGCAATTTCAACATCCATAATTTCTTGGAGTTTTGGTAATTCTTCATAAATAAATTTTCCGCCATCAGCATCTTTCAAATCTGTAAAAGACGATTTGAGGATATTTTGCGGTAAAGAATTCATCGCAATATTTGTTGGGAAAATTATATTTTTGTATCTCCCCCATTTTAAATGTCTTGAAAAATATCGAACTTCTTCAAGGGGATAAACATCATCTTTATCAGGTCTGCGCCACTCCAATGATAAAAGAATAGTTCCTTGAGCTCCTGTATTTACGGTTAGAACGAGTTTCCATTCTTCATCGGTAAATTTTAACCTTTCTTTTGTTTTTTCGTCTAAAACCTCATCAGCTTTAGAAAGAAGGGTAAACATCGGTCCAAACTTTGTAATTGGAATATCGTACCAACCTGCCTTTTTGTCCTGTCTGGATATTGTTAATAACTGCTGAAATATTGCAACTTCTACCTTTTGAGAATTATTTAATTCAAAATCAGGGTTTTGTTTTTGTGCTTCAATTAACGCTCTTAAAATTGGTTCAATTTGACGAACAACTTTACCTGTTTCTCTTGAACGAACAAGAACAGAGAAAAAGTTCGCTTTCCTTTTGGAGTTGAAATGAAATAAGTAACTACCTTGAGGTGGTTCTGTTAAAGCAGTATTTTCGTCAGGATATTCAAATTCAAATCCGTATTTAGTTTCCAACCAATCCTCATAAGCGTGTTCATCAATAGCCTTAAGAGCAACAGCTACAGCATGTTTGCACCATTCTTCTTTAAGCGGGCAATTACATCTCGCTTCAACTTTGTTTTTCTTGAAAATAAGGTCAGTATTATAATGATCCTGAAAATTTCCTTTTACTTTTGCCATGTAAAAGTTTTTTTCAGGATATGAATCAAAAACCATATCTTTAAGATGGTATTCATAACCTCTGCGCCAACTTCCGGCACTTGCATGTTCTTTTATAAATTTGTAGTTAAATTCCTGCTGTTTAACACTCATTAACGAGTATCTCTTTCTTTTCCTAAAGGGTACAAACTTTCGGATATAGATTCACACTATAAGCCCCTACAAAGAAATTATTACACAAAGAATAAAAAAAGGCAATACTTTTACAAATATTTAAGTTGTTACATAAGAACATAAGTGTGGTAACAATATGAGAATGCTATTCCGAATAAGGCTCCCATAATAACTTCCAAAGGTGTGTGACCTAAAAGTTCTTTTAATTTTCCACCAATCGCTTGGACATCATGTTTATAAAAATCATCCATCATTCTGTTTAAGCACGCTGCAGTTTTGCCGGCAGCTCGTCTTACTCCGGCTGCATCATACATTGTAATTAGTGCAAATCCAACAGATATAGCAAAAAATACAGAATCAAAACCTTCGATAAGTCCTACTGATGTTGCAAGTCCCATTACTCCGGCAGAGTGTGAACTTGGCATTCCTCCGGTAGTTGTAAAAATTTTGAAATTAACTTTTTTTGTTTTAATTGTAAAAATAAAAAACTTTATAACTTGTGCAAAAAACGCAGCTAGTATTCCGGCTGAAAGTGCTTCGTATCCGGTGTTTAAAATACTTGTCGTCATTAAAATCCTACTCTCTTTTTTATGTATAAGTTTAGTATAACACAAGCATAATGTTTGTAAAATCAGGTCTTGAAAATCTTTGAAAAATATGCGATAATGGAGAACGTAATATTGAAAAAAGAGAGGATTTTATGAAAAAGAATGAATTAGAGAACGTTCTCGGGGGGGGGGCAATCGCTGTATAACCTCTCATAATCATGGTTTTGGGCTGGTTGAAGCATTAAAAAGCTCGTCTTTTTATGATGGAGTTTTAAAAAGATTTTTCACTATCGCTCAGAATGACGATAACAATAAAAGGTGTAATATTATTTGTGCCTTCACGCTTGCAGAAGTCCTAATCACTCTAGGTATTATCGGAGTTGTTGCAGCTATGACAATGCCTGCATTGATACATAGTTACCAAAAACAGGTTACTGTAAATAAATTAAAAAAGGCTTATTCAA
Organism: uncultured Candidatus Melainabacteria bacterium; assembly: GCA_934718275.1. GTDB lineage: Bacteria > Cyanobacteriota > Vampirovibrionia > Gastranaerophilales > Gastranaerophilaceae > Stercorousia. The sequence goes on from CAKUZD010000005.1 coordinate 173,773, forward strand.
TATTGGGACAAGTTGCACAACAAGGTGTAAGTGAGAATTCTCCTGCTGAAATAGTAGCAGGAGATAGTGTAGATGCTGCTGTGACCAAAGATTATTTTGAGAACTATTGGTTAAAGTATTTTAGGGATGTAAAAGTCTATAATGAACGAATTCCTATAAATGATGGTACATTTTTTTATAAATTATATAATGGTGGGATGGATTCTATAAATATATGTACGGATTATGGTAGTGGGCGAATCTTTTTTGCAACTGCTGATAAAATGACATATTTTATATTTACTATGAATTGGATTAACCACAAGTATGATGATGACGGTAACGTATTGTCTGCTGATGCGGTGTATTCTGAACGGCAGGATGTTATGGTGGACATCAATGGACTAAATCCTCCAAATACCTACGGAAAAGATGTATTTCGTTTTTATATAGACTTTAAAAATGGAGTTGTTCGCCCTTATGGTTATACATCTTCAGAAATTAACAGGTATTGTAGCAAAAATGGTTCAGGATTTTATTGTGCTGCTAAAATAATTCGCGAAGGATGGAAAATAAATTATTAATGATTTATTTTCCGGCAATTCTTATTTTTTCTAATATTTGTTCAAAAACGTTTGATTTTAGATTGTTCCTGTTCAATATATTGTAGCATTGGTCAATTAAGGTATTTAAATCTTTTTTTGCTTTGTTTAAACCATAAAGAGAAGTGTAAGTTAACTTACCTTCTTCTTTGTCCTTGCCCATTGTTTTTCCCATTTCTTCAAATGTAGACGTTTCATCCAAAATATCATCCGCAATCTGAAAAGCCACTCCTAAAACTTGTCCGAACTCAGTAATATCTTCAATTTGTTTTTCGGTTGCATCTGCTATAATTGCTCCGCACCTTAGTGCAAGTTTAAATAAATCAGCGGTTTTGTGGGTGTGAATATAATCAAGGATTTCCGGTAACTGCTCATCGTTTTTATCATATTTAAAAGCCTGCATTAATTTTTCACTTTCAATGTCTACAACCTGACCGGCAATTACGCCATAAGCTCCTGCTGCTTGAAAATATTCTTCTAAAATTTTGATTAATTTTTCTGCACCAAGGTTTTTCGAATTTTTTAAAATTGTTTGAGGGGCAAAAGTTAGTAGAGCATCTCCTGCAAGAACCGCATGAGCTTCTCCGAATACCATGTGATTTGTAAGCTGTCCACGTCTGTACATATCGTTATCCATACAAGGTAAATCATCATGGATAAGTGTTTGAGAGTGTAACATTTCTATAGCACAAGCTGTCGGGATTGCATCTTCATAGTTTCCGCCAAACATTCTACAAGTTTCAAGGCACATAACAGGGCGAAGTCTTTTGCCCGGAAGTGTTACGGTATATTTCATTGACTTGAAAATCTTTTGTGGGTAACAAATTGGCATAAATTCGTCAATTTTTTTGTTTACTAAGTCTATATATTCATTTGTTTTCATTGATTGTGCCTTTCTGGTTTTAGGAAGTGCTGAACAGTTGCTAAATTTTAAATTATTTGATAATAATTTCTATTCATTAATATTATCTATTTCTTTATAAATTTGTTGTTTAAGGGTATTACGTGCACTTTGACGTTTTTTTTCGCTGATTTTTGCGATTTGCTTGTTATGAACCGTTTTTTTTGAGTGTTCTAATTTTTTACCTTCATACTTAATGCGTTCTTTGTATTCTTTTGCTTCATCAATAAAAGCCAGGTAACTTTCATATCTGGTTGGTGCAATATTTTCAATATTATTTAACACATTACACCCATCTTCGTTTATATGTAAACAGTCGGAATATTTGCATTCTTCTCTATATTTTGAAATGTCCGGAAATAACAAATCAACGTTTGCGGGTAGTAAAAAGTCAAATTTTGCATTACTAAATCCCGGAGTGTCTACAATTCTGGATGTGTCATTAAGTTTGATAATTTCACAATGACGTGTTGTATGTGTTCCGCGTTGAGTTTTTTCGCTAACTTCTTTTGTTCTTAAATTTAAGTTTGGATTTATAGCATTAATCAAACTTGATTTTCCGACACCTGAGTTCCCGCAAAGAACGCTAGTTTTATTTTCTAACAGTTTTTCAAAATTTTTAAGACCTTTGTGTTCGGTTGCTGAGGTGTATACAATTCTGTATCCAAGAGGTTCGTATATATTTTTAATGTTATGACTTAACTGCTTATCCCATTTTAAATCTTCTTTGTTAAAACAGAGTACGGTCGGTATTCGGTAAAATTTGGCAAGTGCTATGTATCTGTTTAATTGATGTAGGTCTAAATCGGGTTCTTTCAATGCAGAAACAATTATTATTTGGTCAATGTTAGCTACGCTGGGTCGTTTGATAAAATTTTTGCGTTTAATTATATTTTTGATAACACCGTTTTCAAAATCTACAAAATCTCCAACAAGAATTTTTTCACGTTGTTTTTTTAAAACTTCCCTGACTTTGCATTCGTGTGTATTTGCACCGTCATCAACGTAATAAAAATCAGAATGTATTTTGTATATTTGTCCTTCAGCCATAGGAAAATTTTAGCACAAAAATTAAAATAATTTTATATTTTAGGGGATAATGTTATATTACAAGGAAAGAAAAAATAATTATTTTAAGTTGTTTTTTTTTTTATTTGACAAAATTGGGAACTCTGTTTTTAGCTGCTTGCATTTGCATATATTGAGTTCTTAATTTCTCTTTTTCATTGTCGTTTGCATTTTGAGCTTTTTCGTTCATTTGAGTATAAATTTCTTTTTCTGCAGAATTCCCTTTTATATATACATCCATATCTTTCCCCTTTCTGAATGCATTGACATTACCTTCGTAGTTTATTTTAGGGGCTTTAAATAAAGTATACAAAAATGCAAAGCCGGCAATAAATGTTGCCGTCAGCCCTGCCCAAGCTCCAAGTGTTAGTAAAAATTTCTTGTTTTTAGTGGCTTCTTTGTGTTGGTTTTTAACTATTTTTTCAGCTTTTTCACCTATTTTGTCTCCGACAAAATCAAAGTCATCGACAAGTTCAAACAGCAATTTGGTCCCAACACCTAAACCGGCAATAAAAGTTGCTTTAGTTAGTTTTGCTTTTTCTCCGGTTTTTGAAATTGGGTTGTAGTCTTGTTGTTGTTTGGCGTTTGACTTATTTGCCGTAAAAGAATGAGTATATGTGCTGACGGAACTAATTTGCATTATGCACCTTTTATAATCATTCCATTTGCGTTATTTGCCATTTGTACAGATGTGTAGTGGTTAATTTTTTGGTCTAAATCAACATCTTGGTCTTTAACTTCTTTGTCAACTTCTTCCATAATATTCGATTTTAGTTCTCTATCGCGACTGAATACATCCATTTCTTTTTCTCTGGTGAATGCATTGACTTTTGTATTATATAATTTTGAAGGAAGTGTTAGTGCCATTGTAATTAAGCCGGCAGCTACTCCAATTGCACCGAGTTTAGTTGCTCTGCTTTTAGAACCTTTGCCTATAAGACAAGAACCAAGTGCTGCGGCTGTTCCGCCAACTAATGTGCTTGTCCCTACAGATGTCCATATAGCCAGATTTTTTTCTGTTCCTCTGTTAATTGGGTTTTCGTAGCCGTTTTTATTTGCTGTGAACTGAGGTTTTGGGCAACAATTGTTGATTGCTGAAATATGCATATTTTTTTACTCCTTATTATTAAACTTACTACTCATATAATATATGAACAAAATTTCTTTTGCTACTATGTTAATATTTGGAAGTTAATTGTAACAATTGTTTGAAGTTTTGCATGTTTATGTTATCATCAACACATAAAGACAGATTATTATTTTAATAAGGGGAAAAATATGATTTCAGTAAACGATTTAAAAACAGGCTTAACACTTCAGTTAGACAACGGTTTGTGGTCTGTTGTTGAATTTTTACACGTAAAACCCGGTAAGGGTGCTGCGTTTGTTCGTTCAAAACTTAAAAACGTTGAAACAGGGCAAGTTGTTGAAAAAACATTCCGTGCAGGTGAAAAAGTTGCAAAAGCTATGCTTGACAGACGTGAAATGCAATATCTTTACAAAGAAGGTAAAGAATATGTTATGATGGATAATGAAACTTATGAACAACTTCAACTTACAGAAGACCAAATTGGTGATGGTATCAAGTATTTGAAGGAAAATATGGTTGTTCAGGTTTTAATGCACGATGCAAGAATTATTGGTGTTGACTTACCGGCTCACGTTATTCTTGAGGTAACTGATACTCCTCCTTCAGAAAAGGGTAATACTGCTCAAGGCGGTACAAAACCTGCAACTCTTGAAACAGGTGCTGTTGTAAACGTTCCATTCTTTATCTCAAATGGAGATAAAATTAGAGTTGATACTAGAACTAACGAATATCTTGATAGAGCTTAGTTCTTGTGAAAAGTGAGGACTGAAAAAGGGAAAGCCGTTTTTAGTTCACAAGTTGAATGTTGGTTTGTGCGTAGTACCTGTTTGGACTTCTCACTTTTCTCGTTTCACTTAAAATGAAAGGCAAAAATAATGAAATTTGATATAGATTATGTTGAAAAATTAGCAAAAGTTTTAGCGGATAATTCATTGACTGAAATTTCTCTTGAAGATGGAGAACAAGCTATTACTTTGAGAAAAGAAGTTATGGGTGTTGCTGCGGCTCCTGTTGCTGTTGCTGCTCCTCAAGCTCCTGTTAATGCTCCTGCTCCTGCTGCACCATCAGCTGCTGCTTCTGAAGTTGCTCATAAGGGGAAAGCATTGACTTCTCCTATGGTAGGAACTTTCTACTCAGCTCCGTCTCCGGATGCGGACGCTTTCGTTAAAGTCGGACAAACTATTAAAGAGGGCGATGTGGTTTGTATTGTAGAAGCTATGAAGCTTATGAACGAAATTGAATCTGATTTTTCAGGTAAAGTTACCGAAATATGTGTTGAAGACGGTCAACCTGTTGAATTTGGTCAAGTTTTGATGTATATAGAATAATTAAGTATTAATTTTAGTGAGAGGTGGATTTTTTATTAATTCACTTTTCACTTTTTATAGGGATAGAAAAAGATGTTTAGAAAAGTATTGATTGCAAACCGTGGTGAGATTGCGGTAAGGATTATAAGAGCTTGCAGAGAGATTGGTATTCCAACTGTTGCGATTTATTCTCAAGCTGATGCAAACTCGCTTCATGTAAGGTTAGCTACCGAAGCTTATTGTATCGGACCTGCTCAAAGTGCAAAAAGTTATTTGAGTATTCCTGCAATAATTTCAGCTGCAATTGTTTCCGGAGCTGATGCAATTCACCCCGGCTATGGTTTTATGTCTGAAAGAGCTGACTTTGCTGAAATTTGTGCAAAACATGGTATTAAATTTATAGGCCCTACTGCAGAAGCGATGAAGAAGATGGGTGATAAAGCTACTGCTCGTAAAACAATGATTGAAAATAATGTTCCTGTTACTCCGGGAACAGGTATTTTAAAAACTCCAGAAGAAGTTAAAACGTTTGCGCACAGAGTTGGTTATCCTATTATTCTAAAAGCGACTGCCGGTGGTGGTGGTAAAGGAATGAGAATTTGCAGATCAGATGAAGAAGTTGATGTAAATATGAGCCTTTGTCAGTCTGAAGCTCAGAATTTCTTTGGAAATCCTGATGTGTATGCGGAAAAATTCTTGGAAAATCCTCGTCATATTGAAGTACAGATTTTAGCTGACCAATATGGTAATGTTGTTCACTTAGGTGAAAGAGATTGTTCTATCCAAAGACGTCACCAAAAGTTATTAGAAGAAGCTCCTTCGCCGGCGATAGATGAAGCTACTCGTAGAGAGATGGGTGCTGCAGCAGTTAGAGCTGCAAAAGCTATTAATTACGAAAGCGCAGGAACTTGTGAATTCTTGTTAGATCATGATGGAAAATGGTATTTCATGGAAATGAATACAAGAATTCAAGTTGAACACTGTGTAACAGAAATGATTTCTAACGTAGACTTGGTTAGAGAACAGATTATGGTTGCTGCAGGTGAAAAACTTGATTTTACTCAAGATGATATTATTTTGAGAGGTCACGCTATTGAATGCAGGATTAATGCGGAAAATCCTGAAAAAGATTTTATGCCAAATCCGGGAACAATAACAGGATATGTTACTCCGGGGGGATTTGGTGTAAGAGTTGACTCTCATGCTTATCAAGATTATTCGATTCCTCCTTACTATGATTCAATGATTGGGAAATTGATTTGTTGGGGTAGAACTCGTAACGAGGCTCGCCGCAGGATGTACAGAGCTTTGAAAGAGTATGTTATTACGGGTGTTGAGACAACAATTCCGTTCCATCAGGCAATTATTGAAGATCCTGTGTTTATGAGCGGTAAATTTAATACCGGATTTATAGAGGATTTTTATAAAAGAACAGGTAGAGATAAAAAATAACAAATAAAATAAAAAGCCCGATTTAGTCGGGCTTTTTAAATGTTAAAAATCAAAAAAGTCTTTTACGGGAATATTAAGTTTTTCTGCTATCCCAATTAATAGGCCTAAACTAACGCATCTTTTGGCTGTTTCTATTTTTGCAAGGTGTTCTCTGGATATTTCAAGCATTTCAGCCAATTGATTTTGGGAAAGTCCTTTTGCTTTTCTCTGTTTGAATATATTTCTGCCTAATTGTAAAATTTTTGTAGTCTTATTGTTTACAAAATTATTTTATATGTTATAATATAAAATGTATGTAGTCTAAAAGAGAACAATGGGAGCTTTTTATAAAAAGAAAAAATAATATATTAGGGGGTAAAATTTGGAAACAACAAAATTCTAATGCTGCATTTACTCTAGCCGAAGTCCTTATTACTCTCGGGATTATAGGTGTTGTGGCAGCGTTAACATTACCTGCTCTAATTCATAATTATAGAAAATCAGTAGTTGAAAATAAATTAAAAGCAGAATTTTCATTAATTTCAAACGCAATAAGGATGGCAGAAAGTAAGAATGGTACTGCTGAAGATTGGAATACTTGTGATGAAGCTTTTTCTTTAGAATGTACAAATAATTTTTTTGATTCATATTTAGGACCTGAGTTAAAAGTTGTAAAGCTTTGTAACAATGGTAATAATGAAGAATGTTGGTCTGAATCTGTTTCTATAAGTGGTAAAAAAGGTTATTTAAGGCCAAATAGTGATATGGCAATTTCTGCAATATTAGAAAACGGAAGCTCTATATATCTTTGGCTTGGTGGACAATTAACGAGTCCGCATGTGCAAATATGGTTTGATATTGATGGACCAACAAAAGGAAAAAGTATGTTAGGATACGATATTTTTGGGATGCAATTTTATTTCAAAGGTGATAGAGTTACAGAAAGTGGAACTTATTTAAAGAGTGGACTTTATATGGCTGGGAATGAACATAAGCTGAGTGTTGATGAATTGAAAAATGAATCGCAATATGGATGTTCAAAAGATATCACAAAGTCTACTGCCGGTCGCTATTGTGGAGCTTTAATTCAGTATTATGGTTGGAAAATACCTAAAGATTATCCGATAAGTTTTTAACAATAAAAAAGAACCGTAAAAAACGGTTCTTTTTTGTTTTACGTTTTTATAAATTGTTATTTCGCTTCTTCAGGTTTATTTTCAGCTTTTACAAACTTATCATTAGGATCAGCTTGAGGAGCTTCTTCTGTTTTTGGAGCTGAAGGTACGAATGTGTCTTGAACAGGTGTATTCGGGTTGGTTACAGGAGCCTCAATTTTTGCTTCTTGTTTAGTTCCTGCAACGTTTGAGATTGTTCCCGGTGCTTCTGTGTTTCCTAAAAAGTTAATTGCTTTAATCATTTTATGTTTTTCCTCCAATATTCTATATTAATTGTAAAACCAATGAATTGTAATAATTGCTAAATTTTTTTTAAATATTACAAATATTAAGAGCGGATTTTTTTTAATCCGCTCTTTTGTGTTTATTTTACAAGTCCTATTGATTTGTGTTTTTCGTAAATGCTTTCTGCCATTACATCCAATTTTTTAAAATCTTCTTCTTTAGGTTTTCCCTTGATTTGTAGTGGTTCTATTATATCAAGTTTTAGTGGTGCTAAAATTTGAGCTATTAAGTCAAATAATTTTCCGCCCCATCCGTAAGAACCCAGAAGCGAAGCAAACTTTGCTTTTGGTCTTAAAACTGCTGCCAAATACGCAACATTTACTGCCATAGGGTGTGGCCCTGCAAGAACCATTGATGTGCCCATAACTATTGTAGCTGCATCTACTAGTGCCATGGCTAAATCACCCAAATCGTCATCAACAATATCAAATTTGAATGTTTGAATTCCTTTTGCTTCAAGTTTTTCACTCAAATAGTCAACCATTTCTTTTGTACTTTCATACATTGATACATAAGGAAGTGCAACAAGGTTTTTAGGAGCATCAGAAGTCCAATCTGTGTATAAATCCAAAATATAATTAGGGTTTTTGTGTACAGGTCCATGGCTTGGCAAAATCATATCAACGTTCATGTCTTTAATCATTTGAGTATATTTTTTGCACATCATTCTAAATGGCATCATAATTTCTGCGTAATAACGTTTTGCGCTTTTTTCAAGCTCAACTCCTTCCGGAGCAAAAACATCTGAGAATGTATAATGTGCACCTAAAAAATCACAAGTACAAAGAACATTATCCTCTTTGATATAAGTAAACATTGTATCCGGCCAATGTACTCCCGGAGCAAAAATAAATTTTAATGTTTTATCACCAAGAGAAACTTCTTCTCCATCAGCAATTACCTTTATTTTTTCTTCCGGAACAAATAGCATGTTTTTAATATTTTCTGCAACTTTTGGATTTGTTAAAACAATAGCATTTGGGTATTTTTCTAACAATGCAGGGATAGAACCGGAGTGATCTTGTTCCCCGTGATTTGCAATAATGTAATCAACTTTACCGATTTGATTGTCAGAAAGTCTTTTCAAATATTCTTTTGTTTTTGGTGGATACATAGTGTCAATAATTGCAGTTTTTTCAGAACCTTTAACAAGGTATGAATTATAGCTGGTACCGTGCTCAAGAGGAATAAGTTCATCAAAAATCCTTCTGTCGCAATCATTTAAGCCACAATAAAAAATGTTATTTTTAATTTCCTGAAATTTCATATTTTTCTCCTTTTATATTTCAAGCACAAATATTTTATCACTTTAAAATTTATGTGCGTAATAAAATAAATTATTGTTTTTCAAATAAATCTTTACCAACTCCGCAAAGTGGGCAAACATAATCGTCAGGTAAATCTTCAAATTTTATTCCATCATTTTCTTCCGGATTGTAAACGTAACCGCAAACTGTACAAATATAATTTTCCATTTTTTCTTCCTTTCTTATGTAAGTTTCTGAGTTTGTAATTCAATATTAATTTTCTTGCCTGCATTCTTTACACAGACCGTGCAAAGCAATATCATAGCCTTTTACTTCAAAACCGGTTTCTTTTTCAGTTCTTTGCACAACATCCGGAGCAACATCGACTGAAATATCAAAAACTCTTTTGCATTTGTCGCAAATAAAATGAAAATGTTCATGAGTATTATGGTCAAAGTGTGAAGGAGCTTCCAGACCGTCAATTTTTTTTATAATTCCGTTTTCAGCCAATTGATTAAGATTTCTGTATAATGTTGCGAGGCTAATATTTGGAGCTTTTTCCTGCAGAATTCCATACAAATATTCTACAGTCGGGTGAACTACGTTTTCTTTTAAAGTTTCTAAAATTATTTCTCTTTGTCTTGAGTAATTCATTATTTCTCCATAAAAGTGATAGCAATTATTAGTTTTACTAAAAAATATATTTTTGTCAAGTAACTCATATAAATTTTTATTAACCAATTATTGTTACAAGTATTTAGTTTTACATTTCTTCATTCTTGGAGCAATTTAATACTTGGTTTTGTTTTATAGATAATATGAATAATAGTGTTAGTGTAAATCCGAATATGAAAAATCCACCTCTTAATGTTGGTGTAATTGTTCCGCCAAATGATCATTACAAACCGGTTTTGTATTCTCATGTTCAAGCATCAAGGGATTTTCAGGTTTTAAATCATGACATTTATGTTGGAATGAAAAATTCTGAAAGTATAGAAAAACGAAAAACTCCAACATCTGTGTTTGTAGCTTTGGGGCTTGGCGGACTTGCACTATGTTATCCGTTAGTTAAAAAATTTTTAAAACATTAATCTTTAAAATCAAAAAATTTTATAGAAGCTACGTTTAATGCGTTTGCAAATTATCATTGGAGGGTGGCTCTATAAATAATTTATTCTCCTATTTTCTAATTTAAAAATTTATTGTATTATGTTTACATAGATAATAATAAATTTTTGAAGGGGATAATATGAGGAAATTATTAGTTCTTTTGGCGGTATTTATTTGTGCTGGGTGTGCTTTTGCTGCAGATTTTAATGTATATAAATTAGATAACGGGCAGACAGTTGTTATTCAAGAGGTTAAATCTAATCCGATTGTAACAATAGATACTTGGATAAAAACAGGTTCAATTAATGAGAATGATGAAAACAATGGTGTTTCTCATTTTTTAGAACACTTGTTTTTTAAAGGCTCAACCAATCATGCTCCCGGAGAATTTGATAAAATATTGGAAACTAAAGGGGCAATAACAAATGCGGCAACAAGCAAGGATTTTACGCATTATTATGTAACTATCCCTTCCAAGGATTTTGATTTGGCATTGGAGATGCATTCTGATATGCTTCTTCATCCGCTGGTGCCAAGAAAAGAATTGGAAAAAGAACGAAAAGTTGTGATTGAAGAAATTATGAAAGATGCAAATTCTCCAAATACTCTTGTTTATGACAATTTGGTAAATCTGCTGTATACAGACCATCCTTATAAAAGAAAAGTAATAGGAAAAGCTGATATAATAAGCTCTATTCATAGGGATGGAATTATGGACTATTATAACAAGTTTTATAATCCTTCTAATATGGTTACTGTAATTGTAGGTGATATTGATTCAAATTCTGCTATAGAAAAAGTTAAAAATAATTTTAATGCGGAATATAAAAAACCAATAAAAAATATTTATCCAAAAGAAAAAATACTAAAATCACAAGTAAAAAAAATAGCTTATTTTGATACTCAGTCCGGATATATGTTGATAGGTTTTAGAGGTGTAAAAATAGATGCAAAAGATTCTTATGCATTGGATGTTTTAGCTACTATTTTAGGTGATGGACGTTCGTCTGTTTTTTATAGGAATATAAAGGAAAACAAACAGTTAGCAAATACAATCGGGACAGCGAATACCGGTTTTAAGGATGATGGGATTTTTTATATTTCGTCAACTTTTGCGCCGGAAAAATGTGCGAAATTACAAGAGGCAATATTTGATGAAATAAAAAACATTCAAAAACACGGGGTTACTCAGGAGCAACTCAAGCTTGCAAAAAATATAATTGAGAGAGATACATATTACGAAAGAGAATCTATCTCTAATATTGCAAGTGAAATTGGGTACACTTTTGTTACAACTGATAATACAAAGTATTATGAAACGTATTTAGATAATATTAAACAAGTTACGGCACAAGATGTTATAAATGTTGCAAACAAGTATTTGGGTGTAGAAAAGAGTGCAGTGTCAATTGTTTTACCTGAAAATTGTAAAAATGTTAAAGTTTCAAATATTACAAAAAAAATAGAGCCCGCAATATTAATCAGTGAAAATTCAAATACGCAAAAATATGAATTAGCTAATGGGGCTACATTATTGTTGACTCCAAATAAGATTAACGATATAATTGCAATCAGTATTTTTTCTAAAGGTGGAGAACTTACTGAAAAAATAGCAGGTACAGCGGATTTAACGGCCTCTGTATTGACTAAGGGGTCAAAGAAATATTCATCCGTTGAGTTTGCACAAGTAATGGAAGATAACGGTATAAAAATAATTCCGTCTGCGAAGGCTGATAGTTTTGATATAACAGTGCTTTCAACAAAAAATGATTATGAAACAACAATAGAACTTTTGAATGAAGTAGTTAATAATGCAACTCTTGATGATTATGAAATTGAAAAATCTAAAAATGATGAATTGAATTCTATCAAAAAAAGCAAAGATGTTCCGCTAAATCTTGCTGTAGATAATTATAAATCTTTGATTTTTGAGGGTTCTTCATATTCAATTTCAAATAAAATTCTTGAAAAAACTTTACCAAAAATTACTCAACAAGATATAAAAAATTATTATGCCAATGTTTTTTATCCAAAAAATGTTGTAATATCAATAAATGGGAATATTGATAAACAAAAAGCTATTGAAGATTTTACAAAAATATTTGACAATAAAAAGGGTGAAAAGTTTGATTATACAAAATATTCAATCCCAAATATCGTAACAAAAAAACAGGCTTGTGCAACTGTAAAAGATTTGAAAACAGATTGGATTATTTATGGATGGCAAACTAACGGAGTGTTAAACAAAAAAGAATATGCTACATTACAGGTTATAGATTCTTTGCTTGGTTCCGGTATGAGTTCTCGTTTGTTTAAAAATTTAAGAGATAAAGATGGGCTTGCATATCAGCTAGGAAGTCAATTTTCTCCGCATATTCTGAAAGGTTCATTTATAACATATATTGGTACAAATCCTGAAAATCTTGACTATGCACAAAAAAGAATGCTGGAAGAAGTGTTTAGATTAAAAACAGAATTTGTGGGTTCAAAAGAATTGCAAGAAGCAAAAGACAAGCTTTTGGGACACTATATTATTGGTCAAGAAACTAATCTTGATAAGGCGACAACTATAGGTTGGTTTGAAGCATCAGGTAGAGGTTACAAATTTGATGACCAATATGCGCAATTGATAAATAGTGTAACAGAAAACGATATTATAGAAGTTGCGAATAGAGTATTTACAAATAACTATGTGTTATCAATTGTAAAACCTCAATAATATAGTAAAAATAAACACAGGCTGGATAAAAATTCAGCCTGTGTTTGTATAAAGTTTTTAATATGATTTTATCCGAATAAATCTTGTAAATGTTTCGTTTTTTGAGCAGTTTTTTCTTCTTGTGAAAGTTTTTTTGCTTTTGTAGTTGTTTTTCCAAACATTTTTTCTTCTAAATCTTTAGCGATTTCTTTTGCATTAAATAGCATTTTTATTGTTGGGTTTTGATTTTTAATTTTGTCTAAATTTTTTTGTCTGTTGTAATTGATGTGGTAAATACCTCTGTCTGTAATATATTGAATATCTCTGCGGTTGTTAGGCATTGGAATTGCATCTTTTGGATAGATACCAAAAACTTTGCTTCCGTCAGGAGATTTTACTATTGCATTCTCTCCATCAAAAATAACCTCGCTTTTTGATGATTGTATTGGTTTTATAATATTATTCATTACATATTTTTCGGTTTTGGGACTATCTACAAATATTTCAGCCAGTTTTTTTGCGCCATTTTCTTTTACTTTAAATGACATACCAAAAGATTGATTGTTGTTTTGCATAGAATTAATTCTCATCTATATATCCTTTCTATATTTCCAATTAATCAAAAACGGTAAAGAAAATTTTTTGCTAGTGGTGTAAAATTAAATTTAGTTTTTGTAATATATTATGCTTTATACACTACCAATTAGTCCTTGTCAAGACTTGTTTTGCGTGACGATTATACATTTTATCTGGAAGAAGTGTTTAGATTAAAAACAGAATTTGTGGGTTCAAAAGAATTGCAAGAAGCAAAAGACAAGCTTTTGGGACACTATATTATCGGTCAAGAAACTAATCTTGATAAGGCGACAACTATAGGTTGGTTTGAAGCACCAGGTAGAGGTTACAAATTTGATGACCAATATGCGTAATTGATAAATAGTGTAACAGAAAACGATATTATAGAAGTTGCCAATAAAGTGTTTACAAGCAATTACGTGCTGTCGGTTGTTAAACCTCAATAGAAAAAATAGTTTAAAATTTATTTTATAAAAATTAAAAAGGCGGAATTTATACATTCCGCTTTTTTGTTATGTGAATTATTTATTACTAAAATCATCAAAATTTAAGCTTAGCCAAAAAGATCTTTTAGTTTTGCTGCTGTAGGATTATCGGCTAAAGGTTTAGAATATGATTTTAGTATATTACTACGATCTAAATATTTTGCCATTTCACGTGCAATAGTTAGTTTTTGCAAAAGCCCTGTTTCTGCATCTATAGATTGCTTTGCCAAGTCTGCTGCTATTGGATTTAAATAATTAATATAAGCATTTCGAGGGCCATCCCATGGAATCGTTGTTTTAAAACCAAGAGTCATTTCACCCACTCTATCAACACCACCCATTATAATTTCTTTTAAGGCACCTTCCCCTTTATCAGCTACATATACACAAGCATTATCATCAACTAAAACATCCGTTTTACATCTTCCAATTGGTGTTAATATATCTCTTATAACTTTTTGTTCCATTTTTGCCGGATCAGGAGCATTTTGAATAATTTCTGAAAGAGAGTTAATTGCTCCATCCCTAAGTTTTAATGCCATTCCAAAAGATTGAGCATTGTTGTTTTGAGAGAAGTTAACGTTCATATAAAATCCTTTCTGTTTTAACCACATCCATACAATGTACAAGAAAGAATTTTTTTGCGGTATTATTAAAAGCTTGGTTAACAATATGTTACAATATGGTTTTTACCAATTTGTCCTTGTCAAAACTTGTTTAGCGTGACGATTATACATTTTATCTTTGTACCAAGCACCTTGAAATTCGGCGTTATGGTCATACATATATTGCATATCATGTGACATAAAATAAATTGCGCTAACTAGCTCTCCATTTGATTTATACTGTTTTGACATATATGGGAAATTTGGGTAATTTTCAGAAAATTTGTCTATATAACGAAGATTTCCGAGTGCATCATAGTAATATACTGAGCGCAAATCGTTTTTGTATTGTATAGCATAGCTTATTAAAAGATTTCCTTTATAAAATCCGCAAAGATTTTCTTTATCAGTTTCTTTTACATTGTTTTTTACAAGCATATAATGACGTTTGTAATCGGTGTCTTTTAAGAAATCTTTATAGGTGTTTTTAAATTCTTTTTTATTAAATTTGTACACTGTATTATTTCCAAAAAGTTCTGTTTTATATTTTTCGATAACAACATCTCTATCAATTTGGGAAATATCAAGCCAATCGAATACAAGATTCCCGCTTAAAACAACTGAAGTTGGAGTTTTGTCTTGAATGTTTGTAACTTGAATATCTGCTGCCAGTGCAGCTTTTCCCAATACTAAAAAACATAACAATAATATAAAATTTCTCATAAAATCCCCTTTGGTAAATACATAATATAATAAACAAATATAATGTACAGACTTGACAGTAAAAAGCAAGTGTATCAAAACTTTTCGCCTTCTCAGAAGTTTTTGTAACAAATATTTAACATATTTTTCTAAAATAACCGATATTTTCTTGACGTAAAATATTGATGTATTATTATTTAAGAACATGTAATTTTAAAGTCGGGTGAACTATGCCTAATTTTAGAAGAAACATAGAAGTTCATTTAGCTGAAGTTCAGTAGAATGAAAGGTTTACAGCCTCAAGTTAGATTTCTTAATTGTAAATTATTTTCAAACAGATTGCTCCAAAGAGGGCATGGATAAAAACAAAATAATACAATTTTTTATATAGTACGTACACATAGACGAGGTGAATTAATGTCTAACACAAAATATGCAGAAAGAGTAACACCAATGGGTATTCCACATACTCGTTTGGATGATTTACCGGACCTTATTGAAGTGCAGAAAAAATCGTTTGAATGGTTTTTAAAAGAAGGTTTGAAAGAAGAATTACTTTCTTTCTCTCCTATTAAAGACTATACAGGTAGATTAGAATTGCACTTCCTGCCAAATTATACTTTCGATAATGCAAAGTATACTATTGAAGAAGCAAGAATCCATGATGCAACTTACGCAAAACAGTTGCGTGTAATGGTAAGATTGGTTAACCGTGATAGCGGTGAAATTAAAGAACAAGAAGTTTACATTGGAGATATTCCTACAATGACAGACAAAGGTACTTTCATTGTAAATGGTGCAGAACGTGTAATCGTTTCTCAAATCGTTCGTTCTCCGGGTGTTTACTTCAAACGTGATATTTCCCCTGCAGGAAAACGTTTATATAACGCAACCATGATTCCTAACCGTGGTGCGTGGTTGAAAATTGAAACAGATTCTAACGATATTATTTATGTTAAAATCGACAAAAACAGAAAAATCTTAGCTACAACTTTATTGAAAGCTATGGGTATTACAGTTTCTGAAATGGAATCTTTGTTTACACACTTCGATTTCTTGAAAAAGACTTTGGATAAAGATACCGCAGAAACTACCGATGATGCTTTAATTGAAGTTTATAAAAAATTAAGACCCGGAGACCCTGCTTCTGCAGCCGGCGGTCGCTCTATTTTGGAAGCTCGTTTCTTTGATGAAAAGAAATACGATATTGGTCGTGTAGGTCGTTATAAATTAAATAAAAAATTAAACTTGAATATTCCTAAGAATCAAAGAACTTTAACAGTTCAAGATATCGTTGCATCAATTGAATACTTAATCAACTTAACTTATGATGAAGGAACTGTAGATGATATCGATCACTTAGGAAACAGAAGAATTCGTTCAGTTGGTGAATTGTTACAAAACCAATTCAGAGTTGGTCTTTCAAGAATTGAAAGAATTGTAAAAGAAAGAATGACTTTGCAAGACTCTGAAACATTAACTCCATTGAACTTGTTAAATACAAAACCGTTAGTAGCTTCATTGAAGGAGTTCTTTGGAAGTTCTCAGTTGTCACAGTTCATGGACCAAATTAACCCGTTAGCTGAATTGACTCACAAAAGACGTATTTCAGCTTTAGGACCTGGTGGTTTGATGAGAGAAAGAGCTGGTTTTGCTGTTCGTGACATCCACCCTTCTCATTACGGTCGTATTTGTCCGATTGAAACTCCGGAAGGTCCTAACGCAGGTTTGATTGGTTCATTGGCTACCCACGCTAAAGTTAATGACTATGGTTTTGTTGAAGCTCCATTCTTTGTTGTAAAAGATGGTAAAGTTACAGACGAAGTTGTTTATATGACAGCTGACGAAGACGAAGAATTTAGATGTGCTCCTGCTGACGTTCAGTTAAATCCTGATAATTCATTTAAAGATGAATATGTTCCTATCAGATACAGATCTGAATTTACAATGGGTGAATCAGGCAAAGTTGACTTTGTTGGTGTTTCTCCTATTCAGATTATCTCAGTTGCGACATCTTTAATTCCGTTTATTGAACACGATGACGCTAACCGTGCATTGATGGGTTCAAACATGCAACGTCAATCAGTTCCTCTTTTGATTACTCAAAGACCGGTTGTTGGTACGGGTATGGAAAAGAGAGCTGCTAAAGACTCAGGTATGGTTGAAGTTGCAGATTGTGACGGTGTTGTTGAAAGAGTTGTCGGTGAAGAAATTATTATCCGCGATATTCACAACAAACCACACGTACACACATTGATGAAATATGTAAGAAGTAACCAAGATACTTGTATTAATCAAAAACCTTTGGTTCATGAAGGCGATAAAGTTAAAGAAGGCGATGTAATTGCAGATGGTGCTTCTACAAATTGTGGAGAACTTTCATTAGGTAAAAACGTAATTGTTGCGTATATGCCTTGGGAAGGTTATAACTATGAAGATGCTATTTTGCTTTCAGAAAGATGCGTTCACGATGACATCTTCACATCAGTTCACATTGAAAAATTGGAAATAGATGCTCGTCAAACAAAACTTGGACCGGAAGAAATTACTCGAGAAATTCCAAACGTTTCAGAAGATGCTTTGAGACACTTGGATGAACGTGGTATTGTTCGTATTGGTGCAAGAGTTTATGCAGATGATATTTTGGTAGGTAAGGTTACACCGAAGGGTGAATCTGAACATCCGCCGGAAGAAAAATTGTTACGAGCTATCTTTGCAGAAAAAGCAAGAGACGTAAAAGATAATTCATTAAGAGTTCCTCACGGTGAAGGTGGTAGAGTTCTTGACGTTAAGGTGTTTGACAGGGAAAAAGGTGATGAGTTACCTCCTGGAGCAAATACAGTAATCAGAGTTTATATCGCTCAAAAACGTAAAGTTTCTGTTGGTGATAAACTTTCAGGTCGTCACGGAAACAAGGGTATTGTTTCAAGAATTCTTCCTAAAGAAGATATGCCATTCTTACCTGATGGTACTCCGGTTGATATCGTATTGAACCCACTTGGTGTTCCTTCTCGTATGAACGTTGGTCAAACTTATGAATTGTTATTAGGTTTGGCTGCATACTTGACAGGTAACTACTACGAAACACCTTCTTTTGATGAAAGATATGGCGATAACCAATCTGAAAGAGCTACAAAAGCAGAACTTTTGAAAGGTATCAAAGAATCTGGATGCGATTGGGTTAACGAAGATGGTAAAGTTAGACTAATTGATGGTAGAACGGGTGAGCCGTTTGATGAACCTGTTGCGGTTGGTCTATCATATATCCTTAAACTTGTCCACTTAGTAGACGATAAAATTCACGCTCGTTCTACCGGACCTTACTCACTGGTAACTCAACAACCATTGGGTGGTAAAGCTCAATTCGGAGGCCAGAGATTTGGAGAAATGGAAGTTTGGGCATTAGAAGCATACGGTGCGGCATATACTCTACAAGAAATGTTAACAATTAAATCTGATGATGTTAACGGTCGTAACAGAGCTTATGAAGCAATTGTTAAAGGTGACAATATTCCAAGACCGGGTATTCCTGAATCATTCAAAGTACTTGTAAGAGAATTGCAAAGTATAGGTTTGGATATTACGGTAGCGAAAAAAGACGGTCAAGAAGTTGATTTAATGACAGATATGGATGATTTGAGAAAATCAGCTCCAAAACGTACATTGTCAGATATTGATTCTGAATTGTTAAATATCAATTTCTTTGAAACACCGACTACATTCGGAGATATATAAAAGTGAATGGTGAGAAGTGAGAAGTGAAAAGTCAATTAAATAAAACTTTTACTTCTCATAAATTACCATAGAAAAGTAAATATTATTTAAAAACTCTTTTCACATTTCACGTATCACTTTTCACTTAAATAATAAAAAGGAGAAAGACAAACAATGTCAACAAGCATAGATTATTTTGACTATATACGAATTAGTATCGCTTCACCGGAAAGAATACTTAAATGGTCTTACGGGGAAGTTACTAAACCGGAAACTATTAACTACCGTACACTAAAACCGGAACGAGATGGTCTATTCTGCGAAAGAATTTTTGGACCAACAAAAGACTGGGAATGTTATTGCGGTAAATATAAAAGAGTAAGACATAAAGGCATCATTTGCGAACGCTGTGGTGTTGAAGTTACAGATTCAAAAGTAAGACGTCAGAGAATGGGTCACATAAAACTAGCTGCCCCTGTTTCTCATATTTGGTTTTTGAAAGGAATCCCTTCATACCTAGGTTTACTTCTTGATATGACTTTAAAAGACTTGGAACAAGTTATCTACTTTAACAACTATGTAGTGCTTGATGCCGGTGAAAGTGATTTCAAAAAACTTCAGCTATTATCAGAGGAAGAATATGAAGATTATATGGCTGAACATGAAGATTCCGAATTAAAAGTCGGTATCGGTGCAGAGGCAATTAAAGAACTTCTTGCTGAAGTTGATGTAAAAGGTCTTGCTGAAGAAATTAGAACAGAATTGGCAGGAACAATAAACTCTGTACAAAAGAAAAGTAAACTTATTAAACGTTTAAGATTGTTGGATTCATTGATTTCATCAGAAACAGATCCGACTTGGATGATTATGGATGTACTTCCTGTAACTCCTCCGGATTTAAGACCAATGGTTCAATTGGATGGTGGCCGTTTTGCTACATCTGACTTAAACGATTTGTACAGACGTGTTATTAACAGAAACAACCGTTTACAAAGATTGTTAGAAATGGGTGCTCCCGAAATTATCGTTAGAAACGAAAAACGTATGTTACAAGAAGCTGTTGATGCTTTAATTGATAACGGTAGACGAGGAAGAACAGTTGTTGGGCCTAACAACAGAGCATTAAAATCATTGTCTAATATTATTGAAGGTAAACAAGGTCGTTTCCGTCAAAACTTACTTGGTAAACGTGTTGACTATTCAGGTCGTTCAGTTATCGTAGTAGGGCCACAATTGAAATTAAATCAATGTGGTTTGCCAAAAGAAATGGCAATTGAATTATTTAAACCATTTGTTGTTAACAAATTGATTGAAAGAGGATACGTTCAAAATATCAAATCTGCAAAGAAAAAGATTGAACGTTCTGAAGCAGTCGTTTGGGATATATTAGAAGAAGTAATTGATGGACATCCGGTTTTATTGAACCGTGCTCCAACACTTCACAGACTAGGTATTCAAGCATTTGAACCAAAATTGGTAGAAGGTCGTGCTATACAGCTTCATCCATTAGTATGTACAGCGTTTAACGCTGACTTCGATGGAGACCAAATGGCTGTACACGTTCCTTTGTCAATTGAAGCTCAAACAGAGGCTAGAATGTTAATGTTAGCTACTAATAACATCTTAGCTCCTGCAACAGGTAAACCAATTATCACTCCTACGCAGGATATGGTATTGGGTATGTATTACCTAACAATCTTGAAAAATCCTGAAATGGAACCAAAAGGCTATTTTTATAACTTCCAAGATGCGATTTCAGCTCTTGAGGTTGGAGTAATTGATCTTCACGATAAAATTATCGTAAGAGATGAACACGGTGAGAGAATAGAAACAACTGCCGGAAGAATTATCTTCAACGAAGCTGTAAGAAATGCTTTGGCATAACAGATAACGGTTAATGGCTGAATAGTTTTGATAACGTTTCAGCCACTAGCCTCATAAATAAAACTATTTAACAAAACAAAAGAAAAGTTAAAATCAAAAGGATAAAAGTATAATGGAAACAACATACACACATGCTAAAAAGACTGTAGATTTCATTAATAAGCAAATGGACAAAAAAGGTTTAAACAATTTGCTTTCACAAATGTATCTTGAGTTTGGCGGAGCAAAAACCGCAGAATTGGCTAACAGCCTTAAAAACCTTGGCTACAAGTATGCTACAAAATCCGGAACAACTATTTCTATTGCAGACTTACAAGTTCCGGCAATAAAAAGAGAATTACTACAAGAAGCTGAGTCAGAAATTGAAAAATCTACAAACAGATACCTAAAAGGTGAAATTACTGAAGTAGAAAGATATACAAAAGTTATCGACACTTGGTCTGAGACAACAGCGAAATTAACATCTCAGGTTGTTGAAAACTTTGATAGATTAAATCCTGTTTATATGATGGCGTTTTCCGGAGCGAGAGGTAACTTATCACAGGTATCTCAGTTGGTAGGTATGAGAGGTTTGATGGCAGACGCACAAGGTCAAATCATCGACTTGCCGATTAAATCAAACTTTAAAGAAGGCTTATCCGTTACAGAATACATCATTTCTTCTTATGGTGCAAGAAAAGGGCTTGTAGATACAGCGCTAAAAACAGCCGATTCAGGTTATTTGACAAGACGTTTGGTAGACGTTGCACAAGATGTTATTATCCGTGCTGATGATTGCCATACTACAAAATCTATTAACATGAAACCGATTACTGATGGTGACAATGTAATTGTTCCTTTAATTGATAGATTGTTAGGCAGAACAATTGCCGAAGATATCAAAGATACTGATGGAACAGTTTTGGTTGCTGCAGGAACTACTATGAACAGGGAAGATATCAAGAAAGTTTCTCACTTGAAACTTCAAGAATTAAAGGTTCGCTCAGGTTTGACCTGCGGTCTTGAATACGGTATCTGTCAAAAATGTTATGGTTGGGCTATGACAACTCAAAAACTTGTCGATATCGGTGAAGCAATCGGTATTATTGCAGCTCAGTCAATCGGTGAACCGGGTACACAGTTAACAATGAGAACTTTCCACACAGGTGGTGCTGTTGGTGTAAAAGATGCAATTAAAGAAGTTATTGCAAAACAAGATGGTGAAGTTATTTCAAATGTAAAAACAAGAGAATTAAGAACTCGCCATGGTGATATCGTAAATATTTCTAACTACGAAGCAGATATCGAATTAAAAGGTGAAAAAAGAACTGAAAAATATCATATTCCGGCAGGTTCTACAGTGTTCTTTGCAAATGGAATGAAAGTTAAAAAAGGTTACAAATTGGCTCAATTTGAACCTGCAGCACAAGGTTCAGGTTCTCGTTTAACAGAAAAAGCTACAAAGGATATTACATCTGATTTGTCAGGTGAAGTATTATATGAAGATTTCGTAGCTGATGAAAAGAAAGACAGACAAGGTAACATTTCAAGAACAACTAATAAACAAGGTATTATTTGGGTTCTTGGCGGCGATGTATATAACCTTCCAGGTGGTTCTAAAGTTTTGGTAAAAGACGGTCAGGCTATTAAAGAAGGTGAAAGACTTGCTGAAACTTTAACTATTTCTGAACACGGTGGTGAAGTTCGTTTTGGTGAAGATTTAGCTATTGAAGATGTTAAATTTGAAGGTAAAAATATCAAGAAAATTGTTCAAGGTAAAGAGTTGACGATTGTTATTGCTTCTTTGATGCCTGAAAATGCAACATTTGAACAAACTAAAAAAGAACAATTATGGACAGTTACTAAAACCGGAGAAAGATATATCGTTAAAGCTCCTGTAGATACTACGGTTGAAAATGGTATGATTATTGCAGAACTTATTGATGATGATTGTTCTGTTTCTTCTTCTGGTGAAATCAGATATGTTGATGTTGAAGTTGATGAAAATCAAATTATAACTAAACCGGGTTCTGTAGTATTTATTCCTGAAGAAATTCATCAAATCAACAAAGATGCTTCTTTGAAAATGGTTGAAAACGGAACACATGTTACAGCAGGTACAGAAATCGTAAAAGATGTGTACTGTCACATTGATGGTGTTGTTGAATTTAAAGAATACAATGACATTATTCACGAAATTACGGTACGCCCTGGAGAAGTTCATACACTTTCAAGTGTTTCTGAATTGAAAATTGATGAAGGAGAAGTAGTTAAAAAAGGAACAGTAATTGCTGACGGAATTAAAGCTACCGAAACTTCTATTGTTACAATTATGGATTCATCTATGGATGATATTGATATTGATGATTTGGATGAAGAATTAGATACTAATTTGTCAATTGATGAAGATAGTATTTCAAATCAACCTATCCAAATTTTGGTAAGACCTGTTCAAGTTTTAGATGTTGAACAGAAAAATGTTTCTATCAAGTTCAATACATCTGATGAATTGATTGACATTGTCCCTGTTACTCAATTGCAGTACAAAGATGGTGCAAGAGTTAGAAACCTTGATGGTGCAACTATTACAAGAACAAGCTTGGTTCTTCAAATGCAAGGCTATTTATCTCATCTTAAAGGTATGGTAGAACTTGATGATAAAGGAAATTTAAGAATAGTTGTTCTTGAAAACTTGATTATACGCCGTGAATTTGAAGGTAACGCTAAAACAATGTCTGCGCTTCAAACAGAACTTCTTGTAAAAGACGGTCAGGTTATTGACCCTAAAACTCCGGTTGCTAAAACACAAGTTTTAGCTATTAATGACGGTGTTGCTTCCATTAAATCTAATAGGGAAGAAGCAAGAAGACTGTTGTTAACAAGTGCTACTTATGAAACAAAAATTGAAATCAAGGGTAAAGCAACTGTTAAGAAGGGTGATTTCATCAGACTTGATGGTGTTTTAGCTGACAGTGGAGAAACTTCTACTGTTTCAGGTATGGTAACAGCTGTTAATAAAGGTGAAATTACAATCAGAAACGGTCGTCCGTACTTGATTAGTCCTGGTACAATGTTACAGGTTGAAGCCGGAGCTTTAGTTCTTCGTGGTGATAATATTGCGACTCTTGTATTTGAAAGACAAAAAACAGGTGATATCGTTCAAGGTTTGCCAAGAGTAGAAGAACTTCTTGAAGGTCGTAAACCTAAAGATTGTGCAATTTTGGCGGAAGAAGACGGTGTTGCTGAAATTGAAACTGACGATGATTTACCAAGACTATTCTTAGTGTCAGATAATGGTAGAACTGAAATCAAGTATGCAATTGATGCAAACATTGTTGTTCAAAATAAACAAAAAATTAAAAAAGGTCAGCCGCTAACAAGTGGTCCTTTGAATCCGCACGATGTAATCAGACTTTGCGGCCCGGAAGCTGCTCAGCAATATCTTGTAGACGAAGTACAAAGGGTATATCGTTCTCAAGGTGTAGAAATCGCTGATAAACACGTTGAAATCATTGTAAGACAAATGACAAAGAAAGTTAAAATTGTTGATGCAGGTGATACAACGTTGTTACCGGGTGAACTTGTTGAAATGCAAACATTTGAAAAAGAAAATAATGAAGTGGCAGAAAAGGGTGGAACTCCTGCAACTTGTGAATACATGTTGTTAGGTATTACAAAAGCCTCTTTGAATACAGAAAGCTTCATTTCAGCAGCATCTTTCCAAGAAACAACAAGAATCTTGACAGAAGCTGCAGTAGATGGAAAGAAAGATATGTTGAGAGGTTTGAAAGAAAACGTTATCATCGGTCGTTTAATTCCGGCAGGTACTGGTTTCCATCACTTATCAAATGCTAATGAAGAAAAAGAACGTGAAGAAAGAAAACGTGCAGTTGCACAAAGAAATCAAGCAAGAAAACCTTCTGCGATTTTGGAAGAAATCGAAGGAATGTTTGGAGCTCCTGATTTTCAACTAGGCAACGATGACGAAAATAAATAATTCGCATAAGTAATATAAAAATCCTCTCAATTATTAAATTGAGGGGATTTTTTATTATGTTTATTAAAATTAAAAATATTTTTTCTAAACCCTATAAATGATTAGTCAAAAGTTTTTCTAAAAAATGACGTAAAGATAATTGAAAGGAATTAAACTATGGCAAGAATTATTGATGGAGAAAGAAGGATTATAAAAATGTCTGTTGATGATGTTTTGAGTATTGTTAGAGAGTATCAGGAAATTTGTCATAATTCATGTTGTTATGAACATACACGAGAATTGTTGGCAAAAGCTGATTTTTTTATCCCAGAAGATGTGTAATTATTGATGCTTGGTTCTTTAGTGCTTTACCTTAAAATTTGCAATCCTGAAAATTGATTATGCTGTATTGTAGTTTGGTATTTAGTTTTTTTTAATCTTTAATATTACCCGCTTGGGGTTAGAAAAATTCTCTTTTTATTTTATGCTAAAATCAAATAGAAAGGAGTTTTCCCATGAAGAAAAATATTATTATTGTTGCTTTAATATTTGCTATTCCATTAATGCTTTATATGGCACTTACAGCATCAAATTCTACTACAGCACAAACAACTGAAGTTGGAAAACCACAAGTTATGAAATTTACATCTACAATGTGTTTGGACTGTCAGACCATGAATAAAGTTTTTAAAGAAATATTTCCTAAGTATCAAGGAAAAATTATACTTACCGAGATTCAGGTTCAAGACAGGAACGCATTTAGTGATGAACAAATAAAAAAATATAACGTAACTTTAGTGCCAACTATTATTTTATTAAATTCTAATGGTCAACAAGTTAGAAGAATTGAAGGCGCTATTCCTCAAAACCAAATGGATAAGTATTTGCAGGAGCTTAAATAATGGAAAATTATATTAGCCTATTTACTCAAAACGGGAGTTTGTTATTATTATTTGGATTGTCTTTTTTAGGTGGTTTGGTAGCATCAATATCTCCTTGTTCTTTGGCTATGTTGCCAATTATAATTGGCTATATTGGAGGGTATTCCAAAGAAAAACCTCTTAAAACGTTTATACAACTTTTGTTTTTTGTATTTGGAAGTGCTATTGTTTTTTCAATAATAGGTATAATTTGTGCTATAACAGGTAAAGTATTTATATCCTTTGCAGGAGGATATTTTGGAATATTTCTTGCAGGTATAATTATGGTAATGGGCTTAAAACTAATGGGGATATTAGACTTTGAATTACCTGTAATGATTAAGGAGATGCCTAGAAATGATGGTACAAATACCTATTTATACCCAATTTTATTAGGAGGTGTATTTGCTCTTGCGGGCACACCTTGTTCTACTCCGATTTTAGCAGGAATTATGGCTTTTGCTTCGCTTTCTGCAAGTATAGTTCAAGCTATTGTTATGCTTTTCTTGTTTTCTTTGGGACAGGGTTTGATATTGATTTTAGCAGGTTTTTTAACATCTCACTTGAAAAATTGGAAAGGGTTTTATAGGTTTTCGGATTGGTTATTGAAAATAAGTGGAGGATTACTGGTAATTGCTTCTATTTATATTTTTTACAAAATTTTTGCACCATTGATTATAAAATAATAAATTAATTTATATCAATCTTTCTTGTGATATATCTTTACGTACAGTTGTAAAAAGCGCCTGTATATCGTATAATGTGCACAAAGGAGAGAAAATATGAAAACTTATGAAGGGCAACTGGTTGCAGGTAGTGAGAAATTCTGTATAATTTTATCAAGATTTAATGATTTTATTGGTTCAAAACTATTATCAGGTGCTATTGATGAACTTAAACGTCATGGCGTAGCAGAGGATAATATAGATATAGTAAGAGTTCCGGGAGCTTTTGAAATTCCTATTGCGGCTTTGAAATTCGCTAAAACAGGAAAATATAATGCAGTTATTACTTTAGGTGCAGTTATTAAGGGAGCAACATCCCATTATGATTATGTATGTGCTGAAGTTTCTAAAGGAATTGCACAAGTTAGTTTACAAATAGAAGTTCCTGTTATATTTGGTGTTTTAACTACAGATAATATTGAACAAGCTATTGAAAGAGCGGGCACTAAAGCAGGAAATAAAGGAGCAGATGCTGCTAAGGCTGCTATTGAAATGGCTAATTTGCTAAAATTGGTTTAGTTTTTAGTATCATTATAAAGGAAGGCTAATTCCTTCTATGGAGTAAAAATATGAGTGAAGTTATTACCGAATACAGAAATGAAAATACAAAGGATATCGATATTCTTTCTACTGTTGAAATGGTTCGAAAAATGAATGAGGAGGACAAACTTGTTGCTCTTGCTGTTGAAGAAGAAACCGATAATATTGCACAAGCTATTGACTTAATAGCTAAACAGTTTTTAAAAGGTGGCAGGTTGTTTTACTTTGGAGCCGGAACATCAGGAAGATTAGGGATTTTGGATGCATCTGAATGCCCTCCTACATTTAGTGTTCCTTTTGATATGGTGCAAGGTATTATTGCTGGTGGTGACAGTGCTTTTAGAGTTGCAGTAGAAGGTGCAGAAGATAATTTTCAACTAGGGTATGATGATGCAAGAGTTTTAACTCAAAATGATGTTGCGGTTGTTATTTCTGCGAGCGGTAATCCAAAGTATTTACAAGGAGTTTTGAAAAAAGCAGAAGAAATAAATTGTAAAACGATTGGTGTTACTTGTAATTCACAAGGTCGAATTGCAGAGGAAGCAGGAATTGTTATATGTGCAGAAGTTGGACCTGAAGTTATTGCAGGGTCATCAAGGTTAAAAGCCGGAACTGCAACAAAAATGATTTTAAATATGTTAACAACAGGTTCTATGATAAAAATAGGTAAGACTTATGAAAATTTTATGATAGACTTAAAAGCAACAAACGAAAAACTAAAAGATAGGGCAATAAGAATTGTTGCAGAAATTGCAAAAACGCCACATAGTACAGCTCTTGCCACTCTTTTAAAATGTAATTGGGAAATAAAAACTTCAATAGTTTCAATCTTAATGAATATTGAGCCGGAAAAAGCAAGATTAGAGCTAAAAAAACATGGTGGTGTTTTACGTAAATTATTAAAAACTTATCAGGCAGTATAAAGGAGAGATTATGAAATTAACAGTACTTGGAGCAGGATGTTGGGGGTTGACTTTAGCTTGGCTATTAACAAACAATTTTGAAGAAATAACTGTCTGGGGGAGAGAACAAGATATTTCGGATGATTTGCGAATAAATAAACATACTTCAAAACCTCTTGAAGTACAGCTTGATACAAAAGTTGAAATTTCATCTAACTTGAAAGAAGCAATTTCCGGTGCAGATATAATTTTGTCTGTTATAGCAACTTCAGGAACTCGAGATGTATGCGAAAAATTAAAAGAAGCAGGTATTAAGGCTGAACAAGTATTAGTAAATGCATCAAAAGGGATTGAAGTCCCATCTTTAATGCGGATGTCTGAAGTTATAAAAGATGTTCTTCCTAATCAAAAACTTGCAATTCTTTCAGGTCCAACTTTGGCAAAAGAAGTTCTTGCCGGTTTGCCAACAGCGGCTTCTGTTGCTTGTGAAGATATTAAGGTTGCAGAATTTGTACAAAAAGCGATGAATGTTCCGTCAAAATTTAGGCTTTATACAAATACTGATGTTATTGGAGTAGAACTTGGAGGTTCTTTAAAAAATGTAATAGCTATCGCTTCAGGTTTTGCACATACAATGGGCCTTGGAGATAATTGTGCCGGAACATTGTTAACAAGAGGTATGGCAGAAATTGTTCGTGTTAGTATTACTCTTGGTGCAAATCCTTCAACTTTGTATGGACTTTCAGGAATGGGAGATTTAATCGCAACTTGTTCAAGCCCTATGTCAAGAAATTATACCGTTGGTTCTATGCTTGCTAAAGGTAAAAAAATTAATGATATTTTAGCCGAATTGGGGTCTGTTGCTGAAGGAGTTAAGACATCTAAAGCAATATGTGAACTTGCTAAAAAATTAGATATTGAAGTTCCCGTTTCAAATGCAATTTATGAAGCTGTATACACAGATATTACACCTCAGGCGCTTTTAGAAAAATTAATGAATAGAAAGTTAAAAGAAGAAGAAAGATATGTTTAAATTTGCTGTTAAATATTTAAAGAATACATTTTACCCTCTCAATGTACCTGAGACAATTCATGTTGAGGATGGTCAAATGGTTCTTGTTAGAACAGAAAAGGGAGAAGAAGCTCTAAAGGCTTTTGTTGTAAATTCTCAGATTGAAAAACTTTGGGAACATGCAAAAAATAAGCCGGAAGCTTTTCATGTAATTAGAACTCTTTCACAACGAGATTTGCAAACGCTTGAAGAAATAAAAAAAGAAGAAGTTCAATCGTTTTTCAAATGTCAAGCTTTGGTTCAACAGCACAAATTAAATATGAATTTAGTTCAATGTAGAATTACATTTGATAGAAGAAAAATTACATTTTATTATACAGCACCTGAAAGAGTTGATTTTAGGGCGTTGCTTAAAGATTTAACTCAAGTTTTTACGCGAGTAAGGATAGATTTGCGTCATATTGGAGTTAGAGACGAAACTTCTATTCTTGAAGGGGCTGGTGTTTGCGGGCGCCCATTCTGTTGCTCAAGTTTTTTGAGGAAGTTTGCAACTATAAATGTAAAGCTTGCCAAAGATCAAGGGATGCCTATTGCTCCAGGTAAAATTTCCGGAACTTGTGGAAGATTATTATGTTGCTTAACTTATGAATATTCAAATTATATAAATGCTGCAAAAGGTATGCCACCTGTAGGTTCTTCAGTTATGACACCTGACGGGCTTGGAAAAGTTTGTTATCTTCAATTTATGAGTGGAAAAGTTGCAGTAAAAATGGAAGACGGTAAGACTAAAGAATTTCTTAAAAATGACATTGAAATGGTTGATGCAGATGTTAATGTTGAAATAGAGGTGCCTATTATGAATACTTATGCTGACGATAACAATATTGACATAAAGCAACTTGAAGATGATAGAAACAGTTCTACAGGAAATGTTTAAATCTCTCTATTACTAGCTAGGGTCAAAATTTCAAAGATAGACTTTTTCAAATAAACATAATATAATTCACCGTTTTTTAAATGTACATCATACTTGTGAAATAGTAGTTTATCAGATTTTGATGGAGAAATGGAGACAACTAATTCATTTACTGTTAAACTTCTTAATTCTTTAATGGAGACCTTTTCTTTATCCAGGATTTTGTATAATTCATCATATTCACTCATATATTTATGTTAACATATATTACAAAATATTTCAAGTATACATAATTTTAGTTATTCAAATGAGAAGTAAGATTTGGACATTATTTATGTAAAAAAATGGCGATAGGTTCCCATTTGAAGCTCTGCGACACGAAAATATTCGTAAAACTTGGTAAGAATTACAATATTTGTCACGGGGTGATATTTATAAATATTTATTAGGAGTTAATTGATATTAAATAACTTTTCGAGTCTGTTCAAAAAGTTATACAAATTACCAACTTAATAGTCGAGTTTTTGTAAAATTTGTTGTACGTATGATAAATTAGTAACGTGTCCGTATTGCGGAAAGTCGGTTAGTAATAATGATGTCCTCCATTGTTAAGATTTTATAAAAATGGTGTCGGAGAAGGGACTGTCTTGCTGCGCTCGCATTAAACGTGACTACGGTTGATTGCTTCATAATTTTCAATTATTTGCAATCAAGCCTTTGCATTCTGCTCGCTTGCGCTTGAACCTTGACCGAACTTCGTTCGGTTGGATTCTGCGTCCCTCACGTGAATATTTTATACTTCGTATAATAAATGTCGACGGGGGGACTATTTTGGAACCCAACGACAAAGAAATTGTATCACATGATATTGACTCTGACAACATATATCAAAGGATTGTATCTGTAATGAAACAGTCGACGCAAGAGTACTATAATATGAGAATTGTATTAGGTCTTAAATGTGCTTAATTAGGATATGGTATAATAAGTATATGGAAGAACCTGCATTATCAATAGATTTAAAAAAAGACTTGGAACTTTACCTAAAAGATAAGTTTCAAGAAGACAATCTCAATAAACTTGGGGTAAATGCTTCCCAAGACGAACTTAATAGCGTTCAGTCTGAAAGTGCAGAAAATCTTATTGAATTATATTCAAAGCTACGTAACAGACTATTAATAGGACGTAAAAGAAAAGTCATAATACATAACTCTTTGCTAAGAAATGAAAAGTATCAGCAGTATAGAAGCTCTATTACGAAGCTAAAAAATATCTTTGAAAATGGAAGCTCAATAAGACCATACCTTAGTAATAAAGTTAATAAAATATACTTTGACGACAGATTACTGTTAGACTGGAACATTTACCATTTACACTTTATTCCTAACAATTCAAAACAACAACGAACAAACGACATATTGTTCATAACTGAGTCAGACGACATTATTCACTTCTTATCAATAATGACGCATGAAGATTTTTATAACATAGACCTTTTGAAATATATCTATGACAATGCTCCCTCTATTTTAGAGCACTACAAATTAGTAGGAATTCAACCATTACCACAGAATTATTCTTCTGAGACAATAAAAAATCTTAGGAGTAACAATGTAGGATATTGTGTATCTTTTGAAAACAATGTATATGCACCAAGCCTTAATAAGCGGTCAATAACATACTTGCAAGAAGCTAAGCTCAGATTGTTTGTTGTATTAAAAGAAGTTGAAAAGTTTATTATTGAACAAAGAGAATACATCTTTAGTCAACTACCTCAAACGACAAACGCACTTAATCTTGAATGGATTATTGAAAAGGAAAATTATAAACTACAGTTATATGATAGAACTACGAATGCTATGTGTTTATTTGACTGCCTGAATGCCCCTAATCCTATAAAGATATTGGAGGAATTAAATATTCTCTAATATCTATTGTAATAACAATTAGTTTTACGGGCACATGTTTATTACCCCTATCATACTTATGCTGTCTGTATAATAGGTATCTTTATAAAATTGATAAACAAAAATAATTATGTTTCCTGAATAAGAAATTTTTATAGGTAATTAGTATTCCTATTTTTTGTACTGTCAATGAACTCATTTATAGGTCTGAATTGTATATTGGAATAAGAGTCAGGGCTATTCGTGTCTATTATAATGTCCTTATGATAAGGAGCATTGACATACAAGTTATTGTAGCGGTCTCTTAACCAACTGTATTTTTCATACAAATGTGGATTATCAATATTGTTATCAATAGCGTCAATAATACTGTATCGTGCTCTTGTTAATGCTGCGTGAAATGTTGTTTCATTGAATATATCAGAAGCTGATTGCATTACCTGAAAGAATATTAAAGGTGTAAAACCTACAGTACCGTCATTAAAACGTTCTATGTATTGGTGGTACGGGTATCTGTTCCTTTTTTCTAATATAGGGTAATTTAGCACTGATACCATTTCCTTTGATATAAGTATTCTCGGATATACGGCTATGGTATTTTCAAGTGTATATGCTTTGTTCATAGCTTTACCAAAGAATACGCTTGCGTCTTCATTAGTATATAGGTTTCCGTATGTTATTGCTCCTCTTATAAATATACCGTTCTGTAGTAGCTCACACGATATTTTAGATAGGAATGCTACAAGTGTTGAAAAGCGTTCATTAATATTGGTATCTGCTTTAACAAATATAGTAATGCAGTCAGAGAAGCAATTGCATTGTACTACGTCTTTTATATTAAAGTCCTGTATGTTTTTTCTTTGTGCGTCTTCTTCGATTTCTACTAAGAAATTAGCTTTATTCCAAGTCTCAGGATTTTCAATACTCTTGAACTTGTTTAAGGTTTCAAGTATTGTATTGAACTTACTTGAGTCTTCAGACTCAGACTTATCAACCATATCCTTAAAACCTAATATGTCAATGAATGCTACTATATACGGCTCATAAGTCATAATTACTTAGTCAACTCCTGATACATTTTCATTAGTTCAGCTACTGTCTCAGCTTCATTAAGAAAACGTGATTTCCCTGTAGTACTATCAACCTTACGGAAACCGTATGTTTCCATTACTGCTCTATCATTGTCTTGGTGAGCTTTCCTGAGTTCGGGAGGCATAGTGAGTTCGTCGTATAAGTCTGCTAAAGAACATTCAGGGTATAATGCTCTTGCGTCAAGAATTGCCTGAGCGGTCTTCTCTATCTTTGCTTTCTGTTCGTCTGTAGGAGTGCACCATGGAAAGTTGTTATATACAATATCTTTTGAATAGCGATAACGCATTTCTAATCTTCCGCATACTGCTCTTGTCCATGCCATGTGCACATTTGAGGTTAAAATTCCAAAGTTATATATGGTAGCATTAGGGATTATATGAACAGAGTCGCTACATAAGTTAGTAGGATTTAAAAATCCCATAGGGATATATTTCCTTTTTTCTGAAGATACTCTTGGTATAATTATATACTCAGATACTGGCATATTTTCAACATGAAAACGTGTTGGCTTTTCTGCAAGTTTTCTTGTCCCTGCACTTTTACTTTCTAAACGAATGTTCTTAACATTTTCAATCCTGCGTAAGCAATTTGGCATTTTCCGTAGTTCTGATGGGGAACAGTTGCCTAACCATAAGCAATAACGGGGGTTTCTATTTATAAATTCTTCAGCTCCAATCCATGGCCTGAAATAGTGTTCAGATAGAGGTTCGGATTTTATAAACTCATTCATTTCTTCAAACGTAAATAGATAATTACCTCCATCAATGGGTTTATTACCTATTCCAATTTCTGGTACTGCAAATATTGGCTTTTGACGACTTTCAACAAATACATTATCTGCGTCAATTAAGTACGCATTGATATTATTTACATATTGCATTCTTTCACTTGAATACAGTCTCTTAGGTTTGTTAGTATAACTGAAACCGACTATAACACAGTGTACGTGTGCTTTTATACTTGCTTCACTATCCCAACGGAATGTCCTGTGTGCAAAGTCAATATGAATGCCCTGTTCAAACAACGGCTTCCACAGTATAGGTACTTGCTCTCCCTGTGTAATAGAATTTGTCGAAACAAGAGCAGTACAAATATTTGTACCCTGCATATAGTCAGTAGCTTTCTTGTACCAACATGAAACATAGTCAAGATTGCCTACATTCTTCCACTTATCACCAAATACAAGTATCATGTCGTCCTTTTGAGCTTGCGACATTAGTCTTGCACCGACAAATGGAGGATTGCCCATTATATAATTGAGTTCGTTTTTAAGTATTACGTTTTCCCAGTTTATATGAAGTGCATTGTCTTCTACTATATTTGTGTAGGTCTTTAAAGGTAAAAAGTCTAAGTCCATGTGTACTATGTTTTCTGTCTTCTTCAGCATTTGACTTTCTGCAATCCAAAGAGCAGTCTTAGCAACTGTTACAGCAAAGTCATTTATCTCTATTCCGTAGAACTGCTTAATAGAAACCTTTATAGGATTTGTAATTGCACCTAAAGTAATCTGTCCTTTATAAAGTTCATGTAATACTGCATTTTCTAGTTTACGAAGCGAAATATATGTTTCAGTAAGGAAGTTTCCGCTTCCGCAAGCAGGGTCTAAGAAGTTCAGACTTGAAATCTTGGATTGAAAGTCTGATAACTTCTTGTCTCTATTCTTATTCTGCGGAAGTTGTTTGATTGATTGAAACTCATTATTCAATTCGTCCATAAATAACGGGCCAATAACCTTATGTATATTTTCTATAGAAGTATAGTGCATACCGCCTGAACGACGTGTTTCAGGGTTTAATGTACTTTCAAATACTGCTCCGAATATTGTAGGACTTATTTCAGACCAGTCAAATTCTTCACTTGCCTTAGTTAGTAATAATTCTCTTATATCTTCAGTAAAATTAGGTATCTCTATATGTTCATTGGCGAATAAACCGCCATTAACATAAGGGAAAGCCGAAAGTTCAGGTTCTAAATACGGGTCTCTGTCTTCAGGTTTTGTATCAAGTACTTCAAAAAGTTCAATAAGGGCTTTACGCATTCTTCCTGTCTCAAAATGACTTAAGTAATCTAAGAACATATTATGCTTAGGGAAGACCCCTGCGTCTTCAGCATACAGGCAGAATACCAGTCTAACACATAGCATATTTAGGCTCTTTAATGTTTCTTCGCTTGTTTTGTCTATGTATTGATTAAGGAATGCATCATATAATAAACCGACAATCTCTCCTGCTTGAATAGAGACTTCCATTTCTTTTTTAAGAAGTTCACTTCCTGTATCTACTAAGAAAGATAATCTATAGTACTCTTTTTCTAAGTCCTTCAGGAGAATTTCTTGCGGTTCTCCGTTAGGACGCTCCATATCATATATACAGAATTTTTGAAAGTTGCATGTTACAACCCAACGAGGATGTTTTGATAACGGTAATTCTGTGATGTAGCGTTTAGCTTGCTGAAACGGATTAAGCAAACTGCCGTCAGACTGTTTAATAGGTTTATACAAATCTTTATTAGAACTTTTTTGCTCTATCAAAACTTTAGTAGTAGGGATATATCCGTCTATAAAACTTGTATGGTCTAAGTGAACTTGGTCTTCAAATGATATAAACTGTTCAGGGTGTTCAACTCCCAATATATCCGACAATAGAGAT
Organism: uncultured Candidatus Melainabacteria bacterium; assembly: GCA_934718275.1. Taxonomy (GTDB): domain Bacteria; phylum Cyanobacteriota; class Vampirovibrionia; order Gastranaerophilales; family Gastranaerophilaceae; genus Stercorousia. The sequence goes on from CAKUZD010000005.1 coordinate 209,249, forward strand.
AACCAAAACTTTTGACTCTCTCCTTTTTCATATCCTTTGTCTTTCCAGTATTCAGCAAACTCTTTCGCTGCGATTCTTTGTTTTACTTCCGCCATGTTTGTACCCCTATGAGTTAAATATACCATAGACAAACATAATAAGCACTAATCTTTAAATCTAAGGCTGCCAGGAGAGTCAACAGTATGTGTTAAATCTTCCGTAGGCATAAAACTATACCCATTTTTACGTGTTGTTTCTAAAAGTGTTGATATTACTTAATTACGGATACTTTACAATTCTATTTTTGAAAATAGCAGGCAATTTAAGACGGGGTTATTTTTATACGGCTGAGATAATTGTATAAATTTCCGACTGAAGTATTATACTGCTTTGCAATCATAGTTTTAGGTACTCCGTAGGATAACATTTTTAAAATATCGTCCTTATGCGTATCAAGTTTTGATTTACCTTTACCAGTAGGACGACCGAGTCTTATACCTTGTGATTTACGAGCATGCAATGCTTCACGGGTACGTAAAGAAATCAGCTCACGTTCAATTTGTGCAACAAGTGCAAAGATAGTACTGGTAACAGTGTTAGTAATAGAGTCTTCATTATTGCAGAAATTTTCTTTTAGGGAATAGAGTGTAATACCTCTATCCTTAGTAATCTTAATTACTTCCAGTATTTGTGTAATAGAACGAGCTATACGTGAAAGCTCAGGAACAATAAGAATATCTCCTGAATGCATACTGTCAAGAAGTGCTCCGAGTTTGCGTTCCTTATAATTTATACGACCTGAGCAGTGCTCTTCAGTGAATTCTACATTACCGAGCTTCATGCGGTTTGCAAATTGCAGTATATCAATCTTATTTTTCTCCGTATCTTGAAGCAGGGTACTGACCCTGATAAATGCCTTAGTGCTCATAATTCTATAAAAACCTCACTTTCATATTTTTTTTGTATGACTTCTTACTATAAAAGACATACCTTTTTGTTGTACGAATTCAGTTAATATATACGACCGTTTATCTTATACGACTTTTGATATGTCGCTTCTTACTTCTTTGACCTTATAGTTTAGTAGTTCAGACATTGAACAAATTGCACTAAACGACTCTTGACAGTCCTGCGATACATATATGTCATATTCAAGTAGCTTGTGTATAGCAACAACAAGTCCTTCAACTTGGAAGATTTTACGTAATATATGTTCAAGGTTCATAATATTACCCCTCCCGATAGTGTAGGGGTAAACCCTACACTATGCTGAACTTTCTATAGTTGCTTTGTTTAATGAACGCATTGTATAGCTCTAAGTATTTCTTCTTAAATGCGGTTGTATTGAAATTATTGCGGACAATGTTTGTGAAGCGAACAGTGAAAGCTCCAATTTTCATTTCCTCAAGACCTGCTTCGTCAAGTACTGACTTAATAAGAGCTTCTTTTTCTTTCTTCATTTCGTCTAATTCTGCAATTTTTGCTTCAAGAGCTCTAATGTCTCTGATTTCATTCTCTAAGTTAGAAGTGATAATTACTGTTGTCATAGTGTTTTCTCCTTTCGATTTATGATTGACTACTCTTATATAGTACACCGCAGAGTGTGCAAAGTCAACTACAAAATACATTTAGGCGTTACAAAAGTTTACATGGTAGTTGTCAAAATAAACTACGTGGTGTATCTTATAATCAGGAGGAAAAATTATGTCTGAAGAATTCAAGTCCGATATAACTAAAGAAGAAGCTGAAACACTGAAGCGTCAGCTTCGTTCTATGATGGTTGCTCAGGGTTTTACTATTGAAAAGGTTGCTAATGAACTGAGAGGCCGTTACGGAACAAAAGAGAGTAAAAATAACTTATCAAACAAACTAAGCAGGGGTTCGCTCCGCTTCATAGACGTTCAGCGGATATGTAATATACTTGGTTATGAGATAGAAATGACTCCGTTAAAAACGTCGATAGAGGGTCTGAAACTGAAGTAGGTAAATACCTGTTAATACCCTGACAAAATTTCTTGGAATTTTCAAAACTTAGGATATACAAATGGACTATATAGATAACCTTACACTAACAATTCTATTGCACCTGCATAGAACCCATGAATTGCGTTTGCATGCAAATGATTACGATACTTTAGAACAGTTACAAGTTTATATAAGTTGGATAGAGGCATTGTTAAAGAATAAGCCTGCAAACCTATCAATAGAAGACGACGAACTCTTTGAAGAGAATTATAAACCCTGCATTACTTATAAGACATTCATAACTGATATTGTTATACGTTGTGAAGATATAGGACGGCTTGAAACATACCTGATAGAGTATATTAGAGCGTATATAAACGAAGACTTGAAAGAGTACGGTAATAAGAATGAGTACGACTCCATAACTTCATTAAGTGAAGAACTGAAAACAATTGCTGAGTCTTCAAACAAAAGTAAGAGACGGCATATAGTTACAGGAGTTAAATATACTCCTGTAGTAGCTGAAAAATATTTACAGCATAGCGACTTCATAAGAGATATGAGTATAGAGCTTGCATCTCCTGAGGTTATTGAATACCCGATACAAATTTATCAGTATAACGATAGTGGGGATATTGAGAGTGAAAAAATTGATTGGCAAGAATATTTTGATTGCAGATTTGAGTTAGATATGGCTTGGTACTTAAAGACTATTATTGATAACAATACCGCAAGTGAACCTGAGCAGGTGAATAATAAGTACCCCAAACAACAGCAAACTATGCTTAACATAATTGAACGGTGGGTAAACCTTGAAAATAAGAGCCAAATACCTGCTGGCATAATAGTCAGCAGAGCAAAGATAATGTTTGGAAACTTGGACTCTGCCGTATCAAGACTGAACAAATGCTATATGCGGATAAACGAGACTGACGAGAAATTACTTATAAAGCATAAGGGAACAGGGCTTTATGAAATTTCACCCGAATATATCGAAAGTATACAAACTAACGGTTAGTTTGCAAGTTTAGATTGTTACATTAATTTACAAAGAGCTGTCGTGAAGATTACGACAGCTCTTTAATTATAACCAAACTAACCACCCAAAACCCAATAAAGACGTGAGTTTAGAAAGTCTTCAATGAGAGTAGAAAAGGAGATATTCTCATGAAGAATAAACAAACTAAACCTATTATTCCTGAACTAGCAACAGACCAAAGCAGAACAGGAGACATTAAAACAAATGATTTTGACCTCAACAGAGGTAAAATTCCACCGCTAAGCACGATAAAAAGTCAGATTAAGCAAACTAAAACATTGGTAAACACAGCAAATACCGTACCTATAATGGTAGAATTTGATAGGTTAAAGATAGGCGTAAACCTAATTGAACACGGCAATTACATAGGTTTTGAAGATTGGGGACTGGAAAACGTTACCACTCCTGAGAAACCACCTTCATTTTTAGAAAACATGAGCGATACTCAAGAGCGTACGAGACCTATTATAGAAGACGAAAATGAATACGACATATCAGACCTATTCGACGACGAAGACAATGATATATTATCTGAGAGAGAAGATTTTGATATTGAGTCTGACGAAGCGGAAGAATTGACCGATACCGCTGAAATGCGTAATATTGCAGAAAACAATAATATCACAAATGACGAACCTGATATATTTACCGACCGAAGTGTAAAAAGACGTATAAGATTTGACGATATTAGGGATATTGTAGGACTTAACAACATTTACATATCAAAAGGGTATGTCGTTTTTGATATGACTGGCAAGATTATGGCGGATAATGGTGTACTTGGGAGTTTGAACCGTAACAATATTAGAAACGCATTTTTAGAGATAAGAGAATTTAACATTGTCAGCTTTGATATTGATAGATTATTGGAAGTAGCACAAGTGTTTTTATGCGATGTTTGCGTCGACCTGCTCTTAGAGAATGAACGACAGATACCGAGATATATTGATGGTATCAGTTCTTTCTTCCCATTAGCCTCAAACCGTTTCAGAATAACAAAGTATGGCAGGCATGGACTCCAAATGATACCGAAGTCAAAGTCTTTGCCGACTTCATTTGTTATCTATTCAAAGGAGCAAGAACTTAACTATAGTATACGTCGTAGCACAAGAGCAACAATATACACCGATGTAATCGGTCAAGAGGGACAAGAACTTGCCAAACGTACTTTAAGACTTGAATTAAAGCTATACAGGTTAAGTTCAATTAAGAAAATATTAAATGTTCAGAGTGCAGGTTTTGGAATTGTAAGACTTATGGACGTACTTAACTCTACAGTACCTGTAATGTTACAGCAAATTGAGCTGTTTTGTGGCAGTCCTAAAATGTTGTTAGACCGTGTTATGTGGCTTCAAGACACAGTTACAGTACCTCAGGGTATGACTCTCTCCGAGATATTTATTGCTGAAAGATTTATCGAAATACTGATTGACAATGACTATGACATAGATATAGCACGCAGTCATATCCGAACGGAGTACGCAAATGCAAGCGACACAGAGCTTGAATACTTCAATAAACTAGCGAACAATAGACAGGATATACTTAATTTTCTTGTTTACTTCAAGCCAAAGTCTATAACAATAATGCTTGATATAATACGCAGGCTACAAGCCTACTACAACTTTTCTACGGAGGCTGTGGAATAATGGCTACGGAGAAGAAGAAAAAATTTAAGGTAGTTTTTGAGTCAACCCCTGCACCTGTTGACCAAGCTATTACAGATGCACTTATAACACAGCTAATGGTTCCAATTGTAAGAGTTGGATTAAGGACAGACCGAATTAGTGCAAATAGTGATATAATAAAGAAGGAGAAGGAACATGGCGACGAAAAAAAGTAAAGGTATTATCGTAGGCTACGGCAGAAAAAGCAAAGAAGATAAGGATGCGAAAGGTATCAGCTTAGACAACCAACAAGCCCAAATAGAAAAGTATGCAAAAGAAAAAGAATACTCATTTGTGTACTTTGAAGATAATAATAAATCAGGCGATAATCTGAATAGACCTGCTTTTAATAAAATGGTTGAGTATATCAAAACACATAAGGTTGAATGTATTGTTGTATGGAAACTTGACCGTATAACAAGAAATATAGAAGATTACTACGGAACAATACAACCCTTGCTGAGAAAGTGTAATACAACAATTGCGAGTGTAGACGAAGGGTTTTTTGATGTATTTAAACTTGAACCTGTGATATTAGCCATGTATGTAGGTATGGCAGCTCAGGAACTCAAAAACACTAAAAAAAGAACTCAAACTGTAATGGAATATAGAGCTAAACATGGTGGTTATCTTGGTAAAGCTCCTGTAGGATACTTAAATGTAAGAACAAAGGACAAGAGAGGCATAATTATACCTGACGATAATAATAAGAACCACATTAAACGAGCTTATGAACTGCGTGCAACAGGTATATTCTCATTAGAAGGCATAGGGCGTGAGCTTGCTAAGTTTGGATTTGTTGATAGTAAAGGGAGAGCATACCCGAAGAAACGCATAGAAGATATACTTAAAAATCCTGTATATATGGGAAAGATATTGTATAAGGGAGAACTCTACGAGGGGAAACATGAGCCTATTATATCCGAAGAACTGTTTTATAGAGTGCAATTGACATTTAATAATACTGCAAACAGACGACCTAAGGGAGACGTTAAAACCTATACTGGTTTTATTAAGTGTGCAGAATGTGACTGTGCATATACAGGACTTGTAAAACACGGAGCACATAATAGCGGAAACTATACATATTACAGGTGCTCTAACTACAATAAAGCTCATGCTAAGGAACGGAACATAAGTGAATATATCATTGACGAGGCTATGCAGGAAGTGTTAGATAGCTTTGATGTATCCGACGAGCAGTTGAAACGGGTTAAGAAGTCAATATTTGAGGCAGTAACAGAGTTACAAGCCTATGAACATAGTTCAATAAAGAAGTTAAAACAAGACTACGACAAACTTACTGACACAATAGCGAATGCTGTTAAGGAAAAACTGACAGGAGATTTAAAGGTTGACGAAGATACGTATAATGAGCTTATATCAAAGTGGCAAGACCAAAAACGTGAGATTGGCAACCAAATTACTAACCTCAGCGAATCAACGAAAGATACAATGACACGCATGAATATACTTGCTGATTTTGCCAACCGAGTGCCTGAATTATACCTGAAGGCACACTTAGACGAAAAACGTATGATACTTGCTACAATTGCAGAGAGTATAACGATAAATGCTGAGACTGAGACAATTACCGTAAGGCTTAGACCTGTGTTTGAACATTTAAGGCTTGCTAAACAGTCATTTATGGCAGATTTTAAAACCTTAGATGGAACCCTGCAAACCCGTTCAGATAGAGCAAAACAGGCACTTCAAAATATCCATCCTGACGTTAACGATTTAGTTGACTATGGAACCCGTAAAAAGCTCTTGAATATTAAAATAGAGCCTAATTTTGAAGGCTCTAAAAAAAGTAATGTCGGAGAAGGGACTTGAACCCTCAAGGATTGCTCCATACGCACCTGAAACGTACGTGTTTACCTGTTTCACCACTCCGACATATTAATTTACTATTCAATTTTCACAATCTTTGTTGGTTTGCTGTGGTGAAAGGTGCTTCCGCACCCCTCTCACAAAACGTGACATTTAGTCACCTTTTGTTCGGCAGAGTACCAACTCCGACATATTAATTTACTATTCAATTTTCACAATCTTTGTTGGTTTGCTGTGGTGAAAAGTGCTCCCGCACCCTCTCACAAAACGTGACATTTAGTCACCTTTTGTTCGGCAGAGTACCAACTCCGACATATTAATTTACTATTCAA
>CAKUZD010000006.1 GCA_934718275.1 uncultured Candidatus Melainabacteria bacterium
ACACGGTCGTAAAGACTCACCTCGGTGAAAATACTTGGCGGGCCACCGCCTGGGAAGATAACTCGTTGCCAGCGCCTATTTTAAAAGAAGAAAATGACGAATGTTGTTTTCTTCTTTTTTTTGTTTTAATTTTTAAAAACTTAACATGTTACTAAATGTAAAGATAAATCTAAAAATGGTCCAAACTTAGTTATAGCGGGCTTAATGGTAATGTAAGTATGATATGGCGAGGGCAATTCTTTTTTGGATAAATACTTTTTATATATGTTAGTGTACAAAACAAGTAAAGAAATCAAGGGTGGGCGATGCTACGATTTTTCTACAGAAAAAGGGGGTTATGGGAATTGGTAAAAAAGAAGGCTATTTGGAAGTATGGCAAAATTCAAATAATACAGAAAGTTGCGAAAAAATGCAATTAATAGCTCAAGGTTCATTACAAAGTCCAAAAAATCCAATGTTGCGTGTGCCATATTTAGATAAAGAAGTTCCTTTGACAAAAGAAAGTGCATTAGATTTTATAAAAAATGTTTTGTCAGGTAAAATTGTAAATTCAGACAAATATATTCATTAATAAATAAAATGTTTTACAGGTTGTGTTCGGCAATTTCGCCGAGCATGGCCTTTTTGTGCCTACGCATATAAGTTGTTTACAGGCGATGAAGAAAAAACTGCATCGGTTAAACCATCAGAACCATCAGTGCCTAAAGCTGCAGTTCCTACAGATACAACAGCAGTAAAACAGGATATACCTACAACTCAAAAAGAAGAAGTAGTTCCAACAGCACCAATAGCAGAAGCGGATGATGATACCGAAATAGGTAAGGTTGCACAGGAAGAAAGCGTAGAATTTGCAGAAGATGGAATTCATCCAAGCCCTATGCTAAAAGCCGGCGACAAAGTAAAAGTTTTATTTGATGGTGAAGAAACAGCTGCTTAGTTAGCAAATAATTGAATAAAAGAAAGAACAGGTTAAAACCTGTTCTTTTTTTAATGATATAATTAGGTATTTATTTTTATAAAAGAGAAAAAAAAGAGCCAAATATTGGCTCTGTGAATTAAGAATAGCTGGAAGTATGAAAAAGATTTAATAGTAATATTTAATATAAAAAAGCCTTGTAAAGAAATTAGTAACCTGTTTAATTTTGATTAGCCACAAAGGCTATTATTTTTTTTGATATAATATTTTTATGAAAAAGAAGTATCAGAAAAAGTTGTTTAGTTTTGTTATAAGTTTTTTATTTGTTGTAATAGGTTTTGTTTATTTGGGGTTAAATTTTGTCCCAAAAGAGTTATACGAAACTCAGACAATGAAACCGAATCAAAAAGAAGCTTATTATGTAGAACAATGGTGCAAACCTGATTTTGGAAAAAGGGAAGTTGTTCTTTGGGATTTAACAAGGGTGGATTGTCTAACAAAAGATTATGCAATAGAGTTTGATTTTGCTAAAAAATGGGCAGAAAGTGTTGGGCAGGCTTTATATTATGCTAAAATGACAGGCAAAAAACCGGCTGTTGTGATAATTCTGAGACAAATATCTGATATTAAATATGTTAAACGAATAGAACGGGTTGATAGTGGTATAAAGATTTTTCTTGTAAAAGCGTTTTAAAGTTTTTTTAACCAATATGTTTTGATTAGTTCTTTTATGATATTAAAATACTTAATGGAGCTTTTTTTATTTGGAGCTTCAAAAATATCTTGAAAACCTAGCTTTACCATATCAGATATAATTTTGTCTATAGGTTTGTTGGTAAAATATTTTTCATATAAAGCAACACAGATACCTGTTCTGCGTTTCCCTTTTTGGCAGTGGATATATGTTTTGCCATTATTTTTTATTATTGAATTATTTATGTCATAGAAAAAGTATGGTTTTGGAAGTTTGTTCATTCTATGTGAATACTTGCAGTTTTTATACTTAATACCAAAAAGTTTACAAAAAATTTTTTCTATAGGACTTTTTATATAGGATGTATTTCGCAAATCTATAATTTGGTTTATTCCTGCTTTTTTCATTTTGTATAAACGTATAGGAGAAGTTATGGCTCTCCCTCGGATTAATCTGTTATCAACAACAGTCATATATGGAGGTAAATCTGTTTTCATATTCTTCTTAAAACTTGTGAAAAAATAAAATTGCTAGTTGGGAAAAAATAATATTGTCATAAAAATTACGTGCGTAAAAGTTTTAAATCAGTGTCTGATTTATGAATGAATGTTGATACAATGGGCTATGTGTGTAATAACAAATAAAGTATGTATAAATATTATTCAAAAGGGCGGGTTAAGCGGCACGCTTAAAAAAAGAGCCTGATTAGACAGGCTCGTTGGAATTAAGAATAGCTGGAAGTATGAAAAAGATTTAATAATTATATTTAATAAAAGAAGTGTCTTTATTCCAATTGACTTGTAGGGTAATTTTAATATTAGGCAAGTGGGTAAGTTGACATTAGAAAAATAATAATTATAAAAAAAGTATGACTTTATTGGAGTTTTTTAAATTAAATAAAGAATGTGCTCATTTAAGAGTAAGACCAGATGTTGATTTTGCATATTGTCCTGACTGTGGTGAATTAGTTGAAAATCAGTGGTACCTTGTTCGTTGTGCTTGTTGTGGTGTTAAACTTAAAGGAATTATAAAGAATAAAGAAATAATTCCGGAAAGACATTTTTGTCATAATTGTGGTTGTAGAGAATATGTTGTTGAAAGAATTAACAAAATTAATTTTATAGATATAAGTTATGCAGTATTAATTAAGGCAATTGTACACAATAGTAAATTGCAAAATGTTACTCAAAGTTGGGTTGAAACAGACTTTAAAACACAAAATTACAGACAGCAATTGCTGCAACAATCCCTATAAAGTCCGCGATTAATCCAACTAAAAGCGCGTATCTGAGTTTTGAAATTCCAACAGCTCCAAAGTACACGGCTAAAACGTAAAAAGTGGTTTCGCTTGAGCCAACCATAACAGCAGAAAGCTTTGTTGCATAAGCATTTGGTCCTAAATTATTTGCGATATCTGAAAATACTCCAAGAGCAGCTGAACCTGATAATGAACGAACTAGCATTATCGGAATTGTATCTGCAGGCACGTTTAATTTTGCAAGTAGCGGAGCGCAGGCATGGGATATCAAATCTATTATTCCGGAGGCTCTAAACATCGAAATAGCAACAATTATGGCAACAAGATACGGGATTATATCTATTGCAACTTTAAAGCCATCTTTTGCGCCTGTAGTAAATGTTTCATATAATGGAACTTTTTTGAATAAGCCCATTGTAAGTATTAATAAAATTATAGCAGGTAGCGCCCAAAGAGAAATTATGTTCATTATGGATTGAAACATTATGCTTCCTCCTCAAAATCAAATTTCTTCTGCTCATCCTGTAAGGAGAGAGGAGTATTACTTTTGGTTTGTGGTTTCCAAAACATTTGGAAGGTTTTAGCTAATATAATTGCACTAAAAAAGGCTATACTTGTTACCAAAAGTGTTGGGGCTATAATTTCTGTTGGATTTTTGTAACCTATTCCTATCAAAATAGCAATAACTGTTGCAGGGATAAGTTGAAAACCGGCTGTATTCATAGCAAGAAAAATACACATAGCATTTGATGCCGATGATTTGTCTATATTTTGTTTTTGGAGTTCTTCCATCGCTTTTATTCCGATAGGAGTTGCGGCATTTGTCAGACCGAATGCATTAGCCGAGAAACTCATTGCAATATCACCAATAGCCGGAGATTCTTGCGGAATTTCATTGAATAGTCTTTTTGTAATTGGTTTTATAATTTTTGCGATTATTGAAATGAGTCCGCATTTTTCTGCAATTTTCATCATGCCAAGCCAAAACGCCATTATTCCAATCAATGAAAATGCAACTTTAACAGAAAGTTCTGCTCCTGATAAAATAGAATTTACAACATCAGGCAATTTCCCGTTGATAGCTCCTGCTATTATTGATATTACTATTAAAAAATAGAAAATATAATTCATATTATGATTAAAGCATTAATAAGTTATTTGGTCAATTTAATTTAATAATCTCCGATTGTGTAATTTTCAGTTGGAATAAGTTTGTCATATTTTAAAATATATCCTAATCCGCCTTCGGAGTAGGAATTACTTGGAATTGTTTTTTCAGAAGTTACCCTTATCCAAAAAAAATCTATTCCTGTTTGGTTTGGTGGTTGCATCCCATTTGTATCAATATAAATTACTCCACAAGAATCGCTGGTGCCAATGTATGACTTATAGCCGGTAGGACTGGTAGAATCAGGAATATAATTCCCGTTTTCATCAGTGTAGTTCGATAGATATGTGTGAATACAATTCCCATTTTCGGTTAAATTCCGTAAAGAAACGAAACTCCCATCATTCATAATAATTCTGTTAGAATTCATGTTGCCTGAAATCTCTTGAGTATGCCCTTTGCCATCATTTAGTTTTTTGTATTGTCTGGCTTTGTATGGCCCTCCGCATTGATTGACGTTTTCGTTACAAACCTTTATGGCATTTAGTTCGGATGCAAAATTATTGTTTAATTCGGTTGCATTTTCATAATTTATAAATAATGATGAAAAATCTCCAAGACTTCCGTTTTTCGTATTATAGTTTGTAAGTGCATTAGTCATTGTATTAAAACTTCGTTTTGCTTTTGTAACAAAAACTTTTTCTTTGTAATTTGCGATAAATTGAGGAATAGTTAGCGCTGCAACAATTCCAATTATGCCTAGTGTTATCAGTACTTCTGCCAGCGTAAAAGCCTTAAAAAAAGATTTTTGCATGTTTAATTCCTCCATTATAATAATATATCCACTATTATAATAGTGTAGAATGGACATTGTCAATAGTGTAAAATTGTTGCTATGCTAGATTATAGAGATGTTCTTAAAGAAATAGGTTTAAATTTTAGAATAGAACGAGTGAGGAGGCATCTTTCGCAAGAAAAATTTGCAGAAATTGCTAATGTTCATACTAATTATATTGGTAAAATCGAGAGAGGAGAACAAAATCTAACAATAAAAAAAATAGTTGAGTTGAGTAATGTGTTAGGCTTGCCAATAGGTGCAATAATGAATTTTAAACAGTAAAAAAGGGATTAAAAATCCCTTTTTTATTATGCTATTTTGTTTTAGTTAATTTATTTACCTTTTTTGAAAAGACTAACAACACCTTTTAATAATAATTTAGTGCTAGATACTAGAGATGAAGTTGTTTTGAAAGGGCTATTTAGTTTTTCTATTTCTGTTAATTTAGCAACTTGATGTTTATATGCTTTAATAAAGCTTTTTACAACTCTATTTGGTCTATGTACAGATGGACCGGAAGTTTCTACCAATTTGTTGTAATACTGCAAATCTATTCCTTTTAAAGATTTTCTATTCATTGTTGTAACAGCTTTTCTATCCAAAAAAGCTCCGTAAGCAGCTTTTACAGAACGTGTTATTATCATACTTAAAACCTTCTTTCTTTTAGGGTAACTATTATATTTACATACTCTATAATACTCTTAAAAAAAAATAATTGCTAAAAAAGAGCGAAAAATTAATAATTTTTAAGAAAAATTTTTCTATAGTTTTCATAATTTTTTTTCTGTTTTGGTAGAAAGTTTGTTTAAAAAAAACGGCATCTTGAATAAAGATACCGTTTTTTTATATGTTTTAAAGTTTAATTAGCAGCAAGAGCAAGCTTCACAATTACAAGATAAAGCTGCTTTAGCTTCTTCTAATCTAACTTTGATACGACCGTCAACAGCAATTCCTTCACCGGTTGTTTCAGAAATCAACAATGGGTTGATATCTAATTCATCAATGAATTTGTAGTCGTTAACTAATTGAGACAATCTCAATAATGTTTCTTGGATTTGGTCGATTTGAGCAGGTTTTGTACCTCTTGCACCTTCAAGAAGTTTATATGCTTTAACTGATTTAATCATATCCATAGCATCTGTGTCTGTTAAAGGAGCAATTCTGAAAGTTACGTCTTTCATAACTTCTACGAATACACCGCCTAAACCGAACATCATCATAGGGCCATATTGAGGATCTGTAGCGATACCACAAACCATTTCACGAGAACCTTTAACCATTTCTTGAATGATAACGCCTTCAAGACCTTCTAGCAAGCCTTTAGCTTCCAATCTTTCAAGCAAGCCTTTATATTCTTTTCTCAATTGTTCTTCTGATTTGATGTTTACGACAACACCGCCAACATCTGTTTTGTGAGAAGTTGTTTTTGAAGTCATTTTCATAACTACAGGGTAGCCGATTGAATTACCAAGATTAACAACTTCTTCTTCGTTTGTTGCTAAACCGTATTTGCAAGCTCTAATACCATAAGCTTGTAATACATCAATTGATTCAAGCGTTGTTAATTGAGCTCTGTTTTCTTTTAACGCATTTTTAATAATGCTATCAACTTTAGCTTTGTCAACGTCTGAATAGCAAGGAACTTTGCCTTCCGGTTTTTCAATCCAAAGTCTTTGTTCGTTCAATCTGTTCAAGCCGTCAGCAGCTTCTTCTGCGTACATGAAGAATGGCATATTTACTTTCATATCAGAAAGTTTTGTAAAGAATTCACTCTTAGTCATAAATACACCAATAACAGGTTTTTCAGGGTGTTCTGCCTTGATTTCCATTAATGCTTTAGCAACATCAATATCTTTTAAGCCTAAGAATGGAAGATAGATTGTAATAATCATATCAACATTTTCGTCAGCAATAACTGTTTCTAATGTTTGCTTGTAGTGTTCGATAGGAGCAGAAGCAATCATATCAACAGGGTTTTTAACTGATGCTGCAGAAGGTAAGAAACTTCTTAATTTGTCTTTAGTAGCATCTGTTAATTTAGCCATTTGCATACCATATTCGCAAACCGCATCTGTAGCCATAATTCCAGGGCCACCTGAGTTTGTTATAATAGCAACTCTGTCTCCATTTGGAATTGGGCATGTTGAGAATACTTTAGCTGTTGCAAATAAATTTTTCAAAGAAAATTCTCTGATAACACCTGATTGGTGTAACAATGCAGCGGCAGCTTTATCAGCACCTGCTAATGAACCTGTGTGAGAAGATGCAGCAGAAGCACCTGCAGCAGATCTACCTGATTTCAATGCTAAGATTGGTTTTTTCTTAGTAATTCTTGAAGCTAATTTTCTGAAGTTAGCAGGGTTTTGAATTGACTCCATGTATAACAAAATTTGTTCTACATCTTCATCATTTTCCCAATATTCAAGAGCTGTTTCAGCGTTAACATCGGCTTGGTTTCCGATAGAAATGAATTGAGCAAAACCTAGGTTTAAGTCTTTTAAAATATTCAAAATACCGCCGCCTAAAGCTCCGGATTGAGATACAAAACCGATATTTCCGCGTTCAGGAAGTGATTCTGCAAAACATCCGTCCATTCTAACGTCAGGGTGAGTGTTTACTACACCTAAGCAGTTAGGGCCAACACATCTCATACCATATTCTTTAATTTTTTCAACTAATTGTTTTTCAACTTCAGCACCTTCTTTACCTGTTTCTTTGAAGCCTGCTGTAATTATACAAAGACCTTTGATGCCTTTTTCGTGACATTGGTCAATAGTTGACAATACAAATTTAGCATTAACAACGATAATAGCTAAATCAACTTCTCCGGGAACTTCTAAAACTGAAGTATATGCTTGAAGTCCTTCAATAATTCCACCTTTTGGGTTTACAGGATAAATTTTTCCGTTGAAATCATATTCCTGTAATCTTTTCATGATATCAGAACCTATAGTGTGTTCTTTTGTTGACGCACCAATAACCGCAATTGATTTTGGTTTCATGATTTTGTCTAAAATGTTCATGTTTTTTCCTTTCTTTTGGTTTCTAATTATATCTTAGATTACTTTATTTATATTTTTATTTTGTGAAGATGCATTTTTTTCATAATTAGCAATAGCATCTTGCATAGCCAATTTTAAAATATCTTTTCTTTGTAAAAAGTCTTGTACAAGCACTGTATATTTTTGTTTTAAATTATTTGGATTTATCGCTTCAATAGATAAAAATTTTCCTTTTTCGATATTTTTAATTTCAATATTAAAAGGTTTATTTGCAATTCCTGCATTCTGAGCAGCACCTAACATATAGCCGGCTACTTTTGAATTTAAGTTTCTTGAAATAGAAACATACCCTTGAAAGTTTTGATTTGACGAGATAGTTTGTACTTTCATAATTTTCTCCTTAGTTGTTTTAATTAGTAACCGTTCTTAATCCATTCTCTAACTCTGAATTTTGCACCAAGATTAGTTGCTATTTCGTTACACTTCTTTAAGTCTAAATGTCTGCCTTTATAACCTTCTACAACACTTGCAACGACTGAAATGTTTTCATCAGAACAAGCTTTAATAAACTTTTTGACTTCTTCATAAGCTTCGTCAAATTTGGGCTGAGAAAGTTCATTATATTCTTGTTTTGTAGAGCCGTTCAGGCTTACTGAAAATTCATCAATGAGCCCGGTGCATTCCGGAACTATATTTTTTTTATAAACATAGTTGGCGTGTCCGTTTGTATTAACCCTGATTTTTGTTTTTGGGTATTTTTCTTTAATATATTTGGCAACCAGTTTTAAAACATCGAATTTTAGCATCGGTTCGCCATATCCGCAAAAAATTACTTCAGTTAGTGTTGAATTGTGGTTTGTGAGAAGCTCGTTTCGTTTTATTTCAAACTGTTCAATAACATCTTCTGCGGTAGAATTTTCGTTATCCAACCACAAAGTTTGTCCCACAACATCATCTTTATCTTTTCTAAGGCAAAAGATACAGTCATTCGTACATCTGTTGGTTAAATTAATATAAATTTTTCCATCGAGTAAATATACTAAAATATTTGACATGACAAGCCTTTCAATAACTTCATTATTGCATGCTCAAATTATATTTACAAGTAATTTCTGTTGAAAATAAATTAAGAATATGTTAAAATTATAATGTATTCATTAAAAGAGAGGACGTTTATGAAAAGATTAAGTTTAGAGTCACAGTCATTGTTGAATAAGGACAATGCTTTAAGTGACGTAAGAAGCTGCACGCTTCTCGGGGGGGGGGCAATCGCTGCATAACCTCTCATAATCTTGGTTTATCGAGTATAAAGGCTCATATCCCCGCCCCTACGAGGGAGGGGACTAAGGGGAGGGGGCAACACCTTCGAGAAGAAACCAATTTAGAGAATAAATTGGTTAGTAAGTGTAAACGAACTTACAAATTTAAGAGAGGGGTAAAAAGTACAAGTAGGGCGGTGGTACCTACTTCGCCATTAAATAGTCATTGCGAGCGAGGCGTGGCAATCACATCGAAAATAATGAGATTACTACGTTGCTCCGCAACTCGTAATGACAGTAAAAATTCACATCATCCTGAACTTGATTCAGTGTATATTAATGCAGGTTTAAAACCACTCACCCTACCCTCTCCCACAAGGGGCGAGGGTAAAAGATGTAAAGTTGCCTTCACGCTGGCAGAAGTACTAATCACGCTTGGTATTATAGGTGTTGTTGCAGCTATGACACTTCCGGGTTTAATTGCACAGCATCAAAAAAAAGAGGTTGCGGTTAAATTGGAAAAAGCTTATTCAGAATTGTTCCAAGCTATAAAGGTGGCAGAAAAAGATTATGGTTCAATGGATAGTTGGCATTTTGAAGGTGAAGGTATAGAACAAATAAAAGATTTTTCAAGTAATTATTTGTTTACAAATATAAAAGTTATAAAAAGTTGTATTCCTTCATCCGGTGAATGTTGGGCAGATAGTCCTACTTCGTTAGGCGGACGGAATTTGAGAGGATATATAGGTAATAGTAATGCAAGAAATAGTTCATTCGTCACTGCATCAGGCTATTCGGTTTATTATTGGTTACATGGTTATGGTGGTTGGTTTTATGTTGATGTAAACGGTTTAAAGAAGCCAAATACATTAGGAAAAGATATTTTTGCTTTCTACTTAGCATTTGTTCAGAGGGTAAGCGCTTCTTGTCCGGAAGATACTTTGACCAAAATAGGGTTTTTCCCTGTTGGAGCATCTTGTGAGGCAATAAATGACAGAGATTATTTATTGAATGAATCGCAATTTGCATGTAAAAAAGATAGAAGCCTAACCTATGCGGGAGCTTTCTGTTCTTCAGTAATTATGTTTGACGGATGGAAAATTAATAAAGATTATCCTTGGGGACAATAGGTATTTTTTATATTAAATAGTGATTATTTCTTTTCATTGGAATAATCTGCGGTTCCGGGAAAAGCATTAGAGCCTGTTGCTTTTCTTGTAATCCAATATTGGATTTTTGGGATAAATGTCGACAAGAATGCTGCGGATATTGCAAAACCAACACCCCAGTTAAATGCGTTTTTGCCGAAGTTTTCTTTGCGAGCTTTTTCAAGAAGTTCTTTGGTAATTTCTCCGTTTTTAGCTTTTTTGATGACGGATTTGATATATAATTCCATTTCATTTTGTTTTTTGATAAATGTTTCTTTGTGGATAAAGTGTAATTCATTATCAAATACAGGCTCAGAAATTTTACCTGTGAACAAGTTTTGGTCAGATGTAGAACATCTGTATACGTTTTTCAAGAATTCAGGAATATTAACAGCTCCATCAGTAAAGACATCCGCAATTTGTTTTTCTGTAATAATCGCTTTACCATCAAGTTTTGGTTGAAGTTCGGACATGCCTTTAGCAGCTTTTTTGAATTTTTCAACGTCAACCTGCGGATATTTCGATTTAACATCCTGAAGTAATTCAGAGAATTTATCCAATTCAACAACTCCGTTGCCTTCGCGAATTGCTTGTTTTATTTTTGGAGTCATAAATGCTGTGTTATCTTTGTTGCCAAGCATAGCTTCTTTAAAATCATCTGATGACATTTTGCCATTGTTTGCTTTCAAAACTTCTTGCATTAGATCAGTAACCTGTTGAGTTGCTATAGGGTCAAGTCTTGTTCCTTGACCTGTTTGCATTTTATTTAGCATATATGCAACTACAGGCATGTTGAACATATAGAAGTAACTGGAAGAAATATCTCTAAATAAAACTTCTGTTCTTTCGTGACTGTTTCTTGCAGAAACTCCCCTGCCAACCCAAACGCCTGCATCTGTTGAGATAAGTCCGTATTTTGGATTGTTTTCAAAGCTATACGCTAATGACATTAGTGTTTGAGGAGAAACTCCCGCGAATGAAACGTTGTTATCCTGCTTCAAGAACTTATCCATTGTATATTGTTGAGTGTTTGTTGAATTTTGGTTTTGTTGTTTAGTGTTTGTTTTTTCTGCTTTTTGCTTTTGCATAATATGTTTTGTTACGGCCTGATTTGCTTTTGGTAAAACAAACCCTACAAGAGCGTTTGCAAGTAAAATACTTGTCATTACTTTGCCAAACTTGTAGCCGGCAATAACTTTTTCTGCTTTTTTAGGCTCCAATTTCAGTTGTTTTTGGAATTTTTTCATGTAGTTTTTGAATGGGTTTCTGACGGAGTCTTTTCCTGTATCGAAATCAGTTTCAGGTAATTTAAATATTTTTTTACCGACAAATTTGTCAATAAGGCTATTAAATACAGGCACACCACTAAACCAAAACAATGCCCCGGTCATTTCTTCGGTTAAACGTTCTCTAGCTTCTGTAAATCCACCTCTTTGGTAAGCTTGGTATGTTCTTCCCGCTTCTACAAATGCTTCAAGCAAAATAACAGGAGCAATAGAACGACTGGCAAGACCTTTTACAAATTTTTGTTTGTAACTAAAGTCTTTTAAAGTTTGGTTAGGTTTTATATTTATATTTAAGTTTGGTATTGCCATGTTAAAAAAAATTTCCCGCATATCTAAATAATCCTGAATATCCAAATTTGCCTGAAAATTTTAACTTGTTAACATTTCGTTACAGTTGAAAAACGCCCCGATAGTGTGATTAAGTTTTGTTAATTTTGTTTTCAAAAATAACAATGTTTTATATTCAGTGTTTTTGTTAGAATAGAAATAGAAGGTGATAATATGCCAATAACTCCGGTAAATAATAATTTAAACCAGACTGTTTATAATAATAAAAAGAATAATGATAAAAAGTTAAAAACAGGGGTTATTGCAACTTCTGCGTTAGGTGTTGCGACAGCTCTTGCGCATATTTCTAAGAGACAAGGTTTTTCTTTAAGTCCGTCTAAAATTGCGAAAACTCCTATGAAGGATTGGGCAATTTTTGGGCTATATAATAAAAATCATCCAAATCGAAAATTAATTGATTTGGAAGGCCCTCAAATTATTGAGTTGGCTTCTGCTTCTGTGGCAGGAGGTTTAGTTGGCGGTTTGATTTTTGATGATAAAAAACATCGTAAAGCAAAATATAAAGAAGCAGTTAACCAACTTCTCGGGAATGTTTTAGTTCCTATTGGGTGTGTTTGGACTGCTTCTGAAATTTATACAAAAAACAAAAAAAGTATAATGAAAATTGTTCCTCAAATAAAAGAGACAGGAAAAGCTTCAAAAATATTTAATGGGGCATTAAAAGCAATTCCGATGTCAGTAGTTACAATTGCGGCTTTGGCAACAGGGATTTTTGCCGGAAATAAAGTTTCCAACTTTATAAATGAAAAGGTTTACCATAAAAAAGTTGATAGAAATATTAAACCGACAGACTTTGCACCACATGTTGATGATATTGGAATGGCAGTTTCTTTGATGGCAGAAAAATCTCCGTTTGCGTCATTTATTCAGAGAGTCGTTCCGGCATTTTTATGTGTTCCTGGGATTGAAACAGGCATGCACAGAGATAAGGAATAATAGGCGTCACATTTAAGGCTATAATTTTCTTTATATCTATGTTTGGTAAATTATCTTTTTTAAGGTTATAAAGAGCCAAATTGGTGGAAACAACGCTATTAAAGTTTGTTTTAGCAGATTTGTATTCTGCTTGACAATATTGCATTTGGTTATACTAGTTTTCCGGTTCTTTCAAAATATCTGCATATTTCTGCAAATCGTTTAACAACGGAGCATATTTTTTATTTAATTCAGCTCGAGTTCTATCTTTGTCATCGCTTTGCGTTACTTGTATATCTATTTTTGCCTGCAAGGCCTGTTTTAATAATTCAGGGATGTTTAAAGCTGTAGGGTTTTCGCCCGATAGATTTTCATAGTATTTATCAAGAAAATCTGCAGGAATACGCTCTTTCCAATTTTCTTCTCTATCAGTACCGCCCATATTGTATGTTACATCAGTAATTCCGAGTATGTCAGCAAAAGAAATTTGAAATTTTGGGGTAGTCATTAATTCTGCAAATTTTGCGCGCACCAAAGCTCTATCATTATGCTCTATGATATTTTTCATTTCATTTCTGATAGTTCCAATATTGTGTCTGCCATCATCCATATTTAAGTATCCTGCAAGATATCCGGTATTCCAAGCAGAAGTTCCTCTTGTGTATTTGAATTTTGTGCCATCTCTATACATTCCTTCTCTATCAGGATAGTTCATAGCCGGAATATTGTCGTGAGAACCAATTAAATACCAATCCCCTTTTCTATTTGTTTTAGTCGCTTCTTGGGCTCTGTTCCAGTCGAGATTTATAATCTTAGGCAGATGCAATTGTCTGTCGTAAATTTCTGTAAATCTCTCAGGATATGTGCATAAATCTTCCCATACAGGCATGTCCGGATTTAGTCCATGTTCTTTTAGGGCAGGAAGAATAAGTTTAGTAAGCAATTTAGGATAATCCCAATATTTGTCATATTCTTCCCCTTTGGCATCTGTGAGTTGTGACAGATATTTTTCAACATTGTTATTCTTGTATTCATTATTTGAAAATTCATCAGGAGAAGCATGTTTTGCTAAAAGGTAAGGTTCTATAAGCCCCATAGCGTGATCTATTCTGATATTTTCATTAAATTCAAGTGCATAATTTATTTTTTCCTTAAGAAATTCTCCACCAATATTTAATTCATATTTATCATTTTTAAATATTTTTTTAGGGTCAATTACAGGAATATGCCATCTTTGAGACTTCCCATTATATTCTCTTGCTCCCATTTCCCAATCATCAAGGAAGGCTTCTTTGTAACGCCATCTATCCATTTGAGAACAACCAACCAATAAATCATTAAAATACTTAAAACCCTGTTTGTCACGCCATTCTTTATTTTCTTTAATTTGTTTTGTTGCAATAAATTGCTCAAATTTATGTTGTTCTATTTCATTTTTATTAGCTTTTTTTATGTTGTTATATCTTTTAATAGCCTCAATATCTCCATCATTTATTTTAGAGATAAGATTTTCGTCTAAATCATTCTCCCATTTATCAATTTGATCTGTGTTGTAGTATTTTGCTAAAACTTTGAAAACACCTTCATCTGTAAGTCTTTTGTTGTTTTTAGACAAAAATTGTTGATATTCTTTATTTAAAGAAATTGCTTGTGGTTGCCCTTTGGCAACGTTGGCTTTGAAATTTTTGAAACTTTCTGAAAGAGCTTTGTCATAAGACTTTGTTGCCTGTTCAAAATCACTGATGTCGTAATCTTCTTCAGTATCAGGAATTTCCGTTACATCTTCAAAAGTTTGCTTTGATAAGATTTTTCCATATTTATCAGTTGTTAAATCTTGCAAATCGATAAATAATCTGTTTTTTGCAAATGCAGAGGAATTGTATGGGGAAGGTTTAATTTCTCCATCATTAAATTCTAATTCTCCTCCCGGTCCAAGTTGGTTTCCATTAAAACCATATAGAGACAAGAATTTAATATATTCTTTTGCAGCTTTCCCATAAGGGCTGCCAATATAAGAACTTCTTTGGTCTGAAGGGAAGCAAGAACCATGTGTAATTGCAATTCTATCAGTTGCCCCAATGGCTACAAAAGCATTGTTACAAGTAGATTTAAGCCCTGCTTCTTCATTTGAACGTGGTTTTCTTGTGAAATTTATTTGATTGTTTATTCCTAGTACATGCATGTCAACTATATAAAACCCATAAAAAATTTTTTTTGCTACTTTTATATTTCGGAAATTATGTCAATAGTTGCGTTACATCCGATTTCTTCTCTGGATAAAACAACAATGTTGTTGATATAATTACTTAAAAGCGTAAAAATTAGATGTCTTAATTCTAGAGGAACAAACAATTTAGGTTCTTCTATTTCTAATTGATTGGCTTGTTTAATAACTTTATCAGCTAATTTCTCCGCAAACTCTGCGTCAATCCTAATTATTGCATCTTCTCCTTCATCAAAATTTGGTGTTAATTTATCAAGAGTTTTTTCTGAAATTTCAAATGCAGAGATGATACCGTCTTCATTTTTGTATTTTTCACAAATTTGACGAGATAATGTAAGTCTTATTTTTTTTATTAAATCAGCCTTTGTGCTATCTTCCGCAAAATCATTGATTTTCTCAAAAATATTTATAATATCTTTTATTGATATTCGTTCTCTAATCAGGCTTGTTAGTATAAATCTCAAATCAGAAACAGATATGAAATCCGGAATTATATTAGTAACTAAAAATTCGTTTGTTTTAATTACTATATCAATGTATTTATCAAGTTCGGCATAGTCTAACAGTTCTTCAACATACTTAATTGCGCAGTATTCCAATGCTCTACCGATAAATTCCGAACCGGACATGCCTTTTTGCCAAAAATCTTTTGTTTTTTCTTTTTTAATCCAAATAATTTTCTTACCTGTAATTTTGTCGATTGCAGGGATAGAGTCTTTAATTTTCTTTTCCAAGTGTAACTCATCTGCAAAAAACATTAAATAATTTGGATAAACTGTTGATTTGAAAACATTAATTCCACGAACTTTAATTGAAAATTCGTAAGGATTTAAGTTTTCACTATCTTGAAAAATAATTTTAGGGATTACGTAGCCGAGTTCTTCGGTTAATTTTAATCTTGTTTTAACAGTTTCTGCAACAAGTTCTTCTTCGTCAATTTCGTTATCAGTATCAATATATCCCAAAATTTCTTCACTCAAATTGATAGACAATTTTTCTTCTTTTAATTTGGCATACATAGCGTCAGGAGAAGTGGCTTTGGCTAATTCTAATTTTAAATCTTCCAGCTCTTTTAATCCTGCAGAAATTTTATCATTAAGTTTTTTTCGATTAATTGATGCCGGAGCTTCTCCATCAAGTTCTTTTTTTACTCTGGCAATTTTGGCTTTTTGGACTTTTATTTTACTTTGGATGTCTAGACAAATCTCGTATGGAGATTGTTCTGTAGAAAGCATTTTTTCCATTTGGCTTTTAAATGAAGAAATGTTTATTGAGTCTGCATTAATATCATTTGTAGAAGTTTCAGCTTCTCGCATAAAAATGCAGTTGCATAAAATTTGTCCGTCATCGCCTTCAACTTCTTGCATACTATACAATTCCCAATTGTTCATAGACATTTCATTCAAGAGATTTTGAAGTTCTTGTGTGTTATCACTTGCACAAGTTTTTATAACATACTGCATTTTTTTATTGAACATTATTGCTCCTTACACTTATCTTTTTCTATAAGAATTTTTAAAGCTTCTACTGCCGTTTTTATTGCTATATCCGTATCATGGACTACAGGGTTTTCCAATCCTAATTTTTCTCGTTCTTGATTTGCAACAACTAAGAATACTGAACCAACTTTTACTCTTAAGAAACTTCCTACAATGAATAATGCTGCTGATTCCATTTCAGAAGCCAAACAGCCCATTTTCTTCCAAGCTTCCCATTTATTTAAGAGCTCATAATTGACAGGCATTTTTTCAGGACTGTGTTGTCCGTAAAAAGAGTCTTTACACTGAACAACTCCTGTGTGGTATTCGTGTCCAAGATTTTTAGACGCTTCAACAAGAGAATTTATTACGTCTAAATTTGCAACTGCAGGAAATTCAATAGGAGCATACTCTTTTGTTGTTCCTTCCATACGAATTGCACCTGTCGCGATTACGATATCTCCGCCTTTTACTTCTGTTTGAATTCCACCGCAAGTTCCGACTCTGATAAACGTCTTAGCTCCGATATTTACAAGTTCTTCAAGCGCAATAGAAGCGGAAGGACCGCCAATTCCGGTAGAAGTTACACTGACTTTTGCTCCGTTTAAGTAACCTGTATAGGTTGTATATTCGCGCCTATCTGCAACTAATTTGGCATCATCAAAATATGACGCAATTTTGGCACATCTTTTTGGATCTCCCGGAAGAATTACGTATTCACCAACATCGCCAACATTTAAACCGATATGATATTGTTCACCGTGTTCAGAATATTTCATAATTGCTCCTTAATTAAAATTGACCGCTTTTTAGTTTTTGAATAACTAAGTCGGAAATGTCTACTCCCCCAACAAAGATTACTCTATAATCAACAATCGCATCAAGTTTTTGTTCAACAAGCACTTGTTTTGTTGCTGCTTGAATTTTGTTATAAACTTGTTCTTCTTTATCGGATTTCAATCTCATATAAGCATCTTGTTTAAGTTTAAATTCCCTTGCAGTCTGATCTTCAAAATTTTGTTTTTTCAAAGGAGTATCAAGAGCTTTGTATTGCTTTTCTTTATCAACCATGTATTGCTGCATTTCAAGAGCTTTTGCATCAATATCTTTTACTGCTTGTTGAGCAAAAGGAAAGTTCTCTTGAACCTTTTGATAATCAATATATCCTACTCCTGCTGCATTTGCTTGGTTGCCAAGAGTTAGAAATAAACCTGCACCCATTAACAAGGCTGCTAATTTTAAATTTTTCATATTATACCTCCATTAGTACATTATGTCGCCTACACCAAAAGTAAAGTAACCGTTGTTGTTACCGTTACTACCCGGATTTGTAAGTGGAATACCGTAATCTATAGATAACGGTCCCATTCCAGGAATATACAGTTTTAAGCCCACACCGGCAGATACTGCATAAAGTGGTCTGTCGTATATTTTATCCGTAATAGATGGGTTGAAAACTTTACCTGCATCAGCCCATACTGTAAATCTTAAATTGTTCAAGAAATTAATTCTGGTTCTATCTAAGAATGGGATTGGAGTTGCAAATTCTGCACTACCCATAATAAAAGCATCACCTGTACCAACACCGCTCATTTTAAAGCCTCTAACAGTGTACGGACCACCTAAACGGTAAGCCATGACTTCCGGCATATTGTCTCCGTGAATTTTTCCACCACCTTTAGCAGTGAATGACAAAGAAGATTTTTTCCCGATAGGAACGTATTGTTTTACCATACCGGTTAACTTTCCGTGTGTTTTGTCAAAGTCAAGAATTCCGATTTCTTCATCGAATCTTAAACTTGCCATTGTTCCTTTTCTGGTAACAGTAGCACTGTCTCTTGTGTCATACAAGAGAGCCGGACTTAAAGAAAGGAACAAGCCGCCTTCTAACTGTTTTGCGCGTTCGGAAATTGGTATATTGTATTTTGAATACAAGCCTGAAATTTTACCTGCATCGCCTTCTGAAACACTAATATTTTCAACTCCGAGAGAGAACGTTCCCGTTACGTGTTTATTGAATTTCATACGGTGGGCAACAGTTGCTTCTGCTCCAATTCTTCTTTCAATTGCAAGTGGGACTTGATAAGAACCAAAATCTCTATAGAAAATTTTACTCATTAAAGACGTATCAGCATTATAGAAATAAGGTTTAAAATAGCTTAATTCTGCTTGCAAATTCATTCTTCTTTTGATAGAAGAATCATTCAAGATAACACCGGTACCGGCAATTCCATTAAGGGAAATTCTTTCGTTTCTTCCCATAAAGTTGTTATCTGCAATTCCGACAGACCCAAACACACCGGTTACTGAGTCTATACCACCACCAACAGAAATACTAGCGGTTCTTTGTTCCTCGATATTAATTGTAATATCATATTTGTCAGGGTCATCTGTCGGTTCAATTTCTCTGGTAACATCTTTGAATGCTTGAGTTGCATAAAGTCTGACAAGGTCTTCTTTAAGTAAATTTTCATTGTAAACCTGGCCGGGTTCTGTCAACACATTTCTTTCAATAACATAATCTTTTGTTTTTTCGTTTCCTGATATTAGAATTCTGTTAATAGTGCCTTCTTTGACGCTAATATTGACTGTCCCGTCAGGGTCATCCGAAACAGAATCAATTCTAGCTAAGATATACCCTTTTGAACTGTAGCAGTCCTGAATTTTTGAAATAGCATTATTTAACTCGGAAATGTTTTGGGGTTTCCCTTTCATTGGGAGTAAATAGGATAAAATTTCATCGGTAGAAATTACGGTATTTCCTTCGATTGTAAAATCTGTTACCGGGGCATTTTCAATTAACACAATTTTTAAAGTAACAGTTCCATCAGAATTGTTTACCGGAATTGCTTTCATATTTTCGGTAAAATAACCCATTTCGTATATTGCTTTTAAGTCTCTCTGAACAAGTTCTCGGCTATAATTATCTCCGGCTTGTAATTTCATTTGCTGTAGGATTAGAGATTTGTCTATAACGTTGTTTCCTACAAATTCAATATTTTTAATCTTTTTATTGTTAGCATTTTTGGAAGATGTACTGACTGATGCAGAAGTCATAGGTGTTTGGTCAAAAGAAGTTTGAGTCGCAGGTTGAGCTTGCAGGTCATGGATTTCAGTATCAGTAGTATTTCCCCAGAAATTCCCTTTTGCAACACTCTGAAGCGGGCACATTATAACCAACAACAGGGCTATTAAAGATATATACTTTTTATTATTCAAAAAATTTCTACCTTAAAAACTTCAATTAACTATCCTAAAAATATTATATCATAAATTAAAAAAAGTGGAATATGTAAATTATAATAAACATCTTTTATAAATATCATTTTTATTTAGTTTGTACAATTCCGCCAAAATTATAGATATTTCTTTATCTTTAAAGCCTTTTGCTTTAAGAATAGAAATCTTTTCATCAATATCAATATTGTAACAATTTTCGTTTTCTCTAAAGACCAGTCCGACAATTTCTCCCTTCAGAACATTATTTGTAAAATGTTCAATAATTTTATCGGGGCTGTTGATTACGATTTCTTCAAAAACTTTTGTTAGTTCTCTGCCTATTGCAACTCTGCTATTAGAACGAATTTCATTTATTATTTCTAAAGTATTCAATATTCTGTTTGGGGAGTCATAAAATACCATATCTGTAGATTTGTATTGTTTTAATAATGTTTCAATTTGCGATTTTGTTTTTGGTAAAAAACCAATGAAAGCAAAATCTTCTCCTTCTCTTGGAACTTGAGACAGGAATGTTGCTACTGCATTTGCTCCGGCAAGTGAGGTTACGGAAAAGTTATTTTTGCGTAATTCTTCAACAATAACAGCTCCAGGGTCGCAGAATAGTGGAGTCCCGGCGTCTGAAACAAGTGCAATTTTTTTCCCTTCTTTTAATAAATTGAGAAAATAATTAACTCGTTCTTTTTCATTAAATTTATGATAAGAAATGCATTTTGTTCTTATGTCATAATGATTAAGCAGTTTTTGAGTTACCCTAATATCTTCGCAAGCAACAACATCAACTTTTTTTAAAGTCTCAATTGCTCGAATGGTTATATCGCCTAAGTTCCCTATTGGAGTTGGGATTATATAAAAATCGTATTCTTTCATAGTTTAATTATATATTAAACATGAATATCTCTCATACATTAAACTTATGAGCTAAACATTGTAAATACTTTTTCAACATTTTTACTGATTAGATTTTTAACTGTATCATATTCAGTAGACAGTGCAGACAGTTCTGTGTCAATGTTTTTCATTTTTAGTTCAAGAGTTTCTTCTTTATAGCTTAGTTTTGATTTTTGTACATTGTATTCTGCTTCCGCTTGTGCAATTGCGTCATCATCTGTTACTTCAGCTATATGACCGGTTTGAGTGTAATGTCCTTGATAAAAATATCCATCAGTGTTTAATGAAGAAATAAATAATTGTCCGTTTTTCAATGCATTGGTAAGATATTCAGGGTCATTAACCATTTGCATTTTATTCTTATCAGAGCAAGCTCCGTTCATACAGATTTGGTTATACAGCATGTTATAAAAATCTGCATTTAAGTTGGATTGATCGGTTATGGCTCCTTCATTTTTGAATATAAAGTAGTATGAATAATCGTCAGTTACATATTTACTTTCTTTTGTAGATGTTCTATCAATGCTAAATCCGGCATCAGAACCCTCTAAAGCAATAGCAAAGTTGGTTAGGTAAGATTTTAACATGTTTGTTAAACTTATGGAAGAAACATTTTTGTTTGATTTAGAAATTACGTTAGTTTCTTGAGCTTTTGAGATTGCACTTGATATTGCTTTATAATTTGTATCACCGCTTGTTTCTTGAGCATAGCTTGAATTTAATTGAAGTTTTGAAAATTCCAAAGCTTGTTTTAATGCATTTTCAGATGTAGTGTCAACGTTCAATCCTTTAATGTTAGCGCTTTCACCAAGCCCAAATGAGTTAGCCATTGATACTAAAACTTTTTCGGCTATTGCAGAGAAATCTGTAGCACCCATTAATCCTGTCATTTCATATTTCCCGCTTAGCAAATCTCCAAGCGTTAATTTTTCGATATCGCTTCTGGAAAGAGCATTTCCATTTTTGGTAATAATTAATTTATTAGCATTAAGTTCGGTTCCAATAAAAGCTTTATCAATATTTTTCGGGGATGTTGTTGTACAGAATGTTTTGTTAAATTCATCATCACTTACGGTTCCGTCATTATTTGCATCTGCAAGAAGTGAAATGACATTTAATGCGTAAACAGATTTGCCTGCATCGTCTTTGGTTTCTTGCATGTACCTGATGAATGCGTTTGATGTCATTGCATTTGTTGATGTTTTGTCAATAATTTCTCCACCAATACCGGATTTTGTATAGCCTGAAGGTCCAAGATTATAAATTGATTCAATTGTTGTCGGATCTGCAAGGTTTTGAACTCCAAGTTGATACAAAAATGCGTTACGAGAACCATCATTTGTATCTCCACCAAATTTATAGCCGGTAACTTTTCCTGTTGCTGCATCCGTTTGTGCAGAAAAACTTCCGCTGTACGGCAAATCTATTGCTACATCTTTGCCGGCTGCATTTTTATATGAAGTAACAGGATCTCCGTTTTCGTCAATAATTCCTGCATCATAGGCAGCTTTAAACATACTTTCACTTAAAACAATTTTTCCTTTAGTATCTGTAATCAAATAAGGGTCATATTCATTTAATGCAGAAGGAGTCATCATAAGTCCATAATTTAAATTGTAAACATCTCCGGTTCCATCGCAATTGTTGTCAGCATCCCAAACGAGTTTAGTTGCGCTCAATGAATTTTGGTATTTTTGAGCTGCAGCTTGTTGGTCTCTTGTAACAGAAAGTTTTTGCTGCGCAATTTGCATTGATTCAAATTCGCAGTTCATTTTCCTTGCTGTTATGGCTAAAAATCTTGCTTGTGAAGCCGCCAATCCCATTGTACTAACAATTTCCTTTCAGTTTACCTTAGTAACTTACATGTCTATTACTCGTATTAACGGCATTTTAAGATGCGAACTTTAGTGAGTTTGAAGATTTGTTAAATATTCGTTACAATTTTATTTTGAATGATTATTTTAAATCAATTAGCAAATCATATATTTTATCTATTTTGTCTTTAACTTCAGAGAATTGCTCTTTTAAGTCGATAAAGCTGTTAATAGTTACAAATTTTTCTTCAATTTCTTCAATAATTTCTCTATGTTTTTTTTCTAATTGTTCAGGTGTTACAAAAATTTTTTGTTGAATAAAAAACATTAAAGTAACAATTAATATTGGAGAATATTCTATAAATTTTTCCATTTGAATCCTCTCTTTATAATACTATTGGCCAATAAAAATCAACAAGATATGAGGCGGCATCCATTGGATGTGATAAGAATTTCAATTCTTTTGACTGTTTAATTTGTTGATATGTCGGAATGTCTATTTTAGAAGAACCTTCTTTGTATTTAAGATTATAAATGTTGTATAGTAATTTTTCGCATTTTTTATCAACAAATAGGCATATTTCTCCGTTTGCAGAGCGAATTTTTGAATTAAATGCCATAATTCGATTTTTAATAGGTGGATTAAAGGCCTTTATTTGGATTTCTACGTCATAGCCATATTGTAAAAGTTTCTTTTTGATAATTACATAATTTGTATATTCACTGGTACAACTTCTGTTATCTCCGGAAGCATCTCCGTTTACAATAACTTTAGCTTTATGGTGCGGATATCTTCGATGGAACTCATCACAAGCTTTTGCTGTTGTTGTGTTTTCTATCGCAATTTCGTCAAAATAGAAAACTTTGTCATCTGTTTTGTGAGCTAATACCCAACACATTGGGTCTACGTTAAAATCACATGAAATATGTAAATCCATTTCAGGTTGATAAGAGATTTCTTTTATATTTTCGTCTGTAAAATCTTTTATTACCAGTCCATTATTATATTCCCCATTTTCGGCAAGAACGAAAATTTTGTAATATTGTTCATCATATAGCTTTTTTAGTTCATCACAGAATCCATCAGGAAGATAAATGTTTTGGGTAGTAGGTGCTGTTATAAGTCTGTAATTAGGAGCTGAATTTTCAAAAAAGGTTTTATATACCCAACCTCTTTGAGTTTCAGGATTTGTATGCCCGAAAATTCGGTATGTAAAATCTTTCCAATTCTTTTTTACTCGTTGACGCATACGCCCTAAAAGCATTTTAAATGTATCATAAGGAATGTCTGACATTTCTTCTATTTCAACAAAACCAAGGTTTAAGGATTTTAATTTGTTTGGTTCATCAAAATGCCTGAAAAGGATTTCAGAACCGTTTTTAAATGTAAGTTTTTGTAATGAAGATGACCATTCATAATCTTTACCGTCTATAAAACCGAAATTATCAAGATGCTCAAAATATGTTTGTAATGTAGTATCTCGTACTAATGTGTACGTTTGTGCCCCAACTAACCCTCGAATGCCTGCAAATTTAAGGGCTAATAAAATTCCTAATAACGAACCGGCAAATGTTTTGCCGGAGCCGTATCCGCCTTGATATACCGCAACATCAAGTGTATAATTGTGCGGGATTTCTAAAAATTCCCGCTGAGCTTTTAATAATTTATACAAAATGTCCCCCTCTCATAAAAAAAGTGTCGCAATTGCGACACTATAAATTGCTATTAAGTAAGAAATTATTTGCGTTTTCGATGCCATATTGTTCTAATGCAAATTTAAAACATTCAAGCCAATCAATTTTTTCTTCAACTTCCGGAATTTGAGCAAAGGATTTTACAACATCAAAAAGTTCTTTTAGTCTTAATTTTCGTTCAAAAGAGGCTTTTCTATCTCCATAACGGTATATATAATTTGCGTTTCGTACGTCATCATTTATTTCAATAAAACTTGTTTTCCCTCTGTCATTTATACCAATTACTTCTTTGCCCAGTTTAAAATATGAAATTATTTCGGCAGTTTTTTCAACCATTGGAACAATTATTTTTCGATTTATTGAATCCAAAATCATATTTAAACGGGCTTCTTGCCCGCTTACAGAATAATTTAATTCTGTTGCAGTTCTTTCTGTTGTTTGTAAATTGCCGGCCATATTTTTAAAAATGCCTGTTGCGCTTTCGATTGTTGATTTAAAGTAATTTAAAAAATCCCATCCGACCATAGCTTTATCAAAGGAAATAGGAGTAGGCGCTTGCGGCATTAAAGCCGCATCATATTCTATAATTTTTCCCGGACTTATATCTTGTTGTCCTTTGAAACATCCTTTTGGGGCTAAATACGGAGGATTCATCATTAAAGCAAGAGCATCAATTTGTTTGTTTAAAATTGTTGATGCAATATTGTTTAATATCAGGGCAACTCTTAGAGGAGAAATACCTCTGCCTGTTTGAGGAGATTCAATAATATTGGCATGAATAAAAGGATTGATTACAAATGGGTTACTTTCAAATCTTATTATAGTTTGCCGCCCGGCTATTACAATAAGCCAATTTTTTAAAATAGTTCCGTCAGTTAGTTCTATGTCGCCCCAAAATTCTAAAATTTCAACTTTTTCACCTTCTAAAATCTTATTATCATTATTTCTGTATTTTTTGCTTGCCACCACTCCTTTCAGTATTTCAAGTTTTTCGTTATCAAGCGTATTGTTTGATTTATCAGAAAAAATTTCATCTAAGGTTAAATATGTTCGATATATTTTTGCACAGCTGTCCCAATTGTCGCTATTAAATTTATCAAAAACGAAATCTTCTGCTTTTATATATTTTATTTTTGCATTGTCGTAAATTATTTTTTGAGAAATTATAAAGTTATTTGGTTTTGCAGATGTAATCTGTTCTTCCAAAGTTTGCGCTCGTCTGGTTGATTTTATTTTTGTTTCCCAACCAACAAAAAGAGTGCTCTCTCCTGTTTCTATAATTCCGTCTATAACTTTTTCCATTTCGTTTTCAATATTCATTTGTTCAAAAGTGTTTACTAACATTGCTTTTTGTCGATTCGCAAAACTTTGAGTCTGTGGTGTCGTGCCGGAAACGTCAAACATTGCATCAGGATGGGAGTATAAATTTTCTCCAATGTGAGATTTGAGTGTTTGAGCGAGCTCATAAATGTCAGGAAGTACTATTTTGTTGTCCCATCCGTTAACTTTAGGGATTTCTGAGTTATATATAGCATTTCTAACTAGTTTAATATCAGTCAATTGTGGGGTTCGTTCCAAATCAAATTTGTCAAATTTTTCAATAATCTTGCTAACTAAAAACTTTTCGGTCTCTCTTTTTAGTTTTTGGGTTAAGTTTTCTGTTTCTATTTTCATAATTTTGTCCTTTCATTAAAAATTGAATAAATTTCAATGTCTTGTAATTTCCCATTACGAAAAGTTTCTCCTTGTAAGATGCCTTCTTTTTCAAAGCCGGAGAATTTTAATAAATTTTTTACACGAAAATTTTGAGGATAAACTAAAGCTTTAACTTTTACAAAATTATATTTTTGAAAAATATGTTTAATAAAAATAAGTGCACAAATTTTTGTATAATTTCCCCAAAATCTTTTGTCAAAACAGGTTGTTAATTCTGCGCTATGCAGTTTTGAACTGTTTCCTATAATATTATCTAAATAAACAAAGCCGCTAACAATATCATTTTCTGTTATTACCCAAAAGAATGGGGCTGTTCTTAAAATTAAATTTGCAAAATAATTTCTAAGATTTAATTTGTCTTGAGCATAGTCATCATCTAAAAATTTGTAGTATTTTTTGTATAAAAATAAGGCCTGTTCAAAGTAAACAGGTTTTTTTAATGGGTTTAAAAATTTAGGCATTTTAAAATACCGCTTTTTCAAATTTTATATATGCGTTGTCTGTCGTAAAAGCATTTAGTTCGCCCTTTAACATTTTTTCTCTAATATTGTTTTGTAAACCGATTAGGGCTTCAGCCTGAATGCCGTTGATAAAGGTTTCACAACCGGTATCTCTGTTAAAGTATTTATATACAGAAAATTTTGAGAAAATTTTATCTTTTGGCAGATTTTTGATTTCAAGAACTTCCTTTTTTTCGGTTTTTTCTTTGGATTTTTTTAAATCTTCCATAAATTCTTTTTCTATTTTCATTTTTATTAAATCTTCTAAAGAGGTATTGTTTAATAAAATAGCCTCTGCATCGCTGTTTTTCATGTTTTCTCCTTAAAGTTTTGTTAGATTTTTTCATCATCAAGATTAGAGATAGTAATAATTTTGGCTTGGTTATAATCTTCTTCATCTTGTTTAGAATTTAAACCGAGATATTTACACAGGTTCTCAAGTGCTTTTAAACCGGCAGAAGTATCTCTTAATTTCTTTTTACCGGTAAAGCCACCTTCTTTATCTAAAATATCTTCTTCTTCTAGTGAAAATTCTGCTATCTGTAAAAGCTTATGTATTACGTATCCTTTATTTACTCTTAATGATGAAATTTGTTTTTTTAGTTGTTTTTTTATTTCTTGAATAATATTTTCATTTGATAAAAGATTTGAGACTGTTTCGTTTAAGGTTTTTGATTTGTAGCCTGCTGATTTCGCAGAATGTTCTCCATCAAGTGTTTTTATATACTCAAGTACGAATGTTTTCTGTTGTTTGGTAAGGTTTTTCATAGCTTTTTCTTAAAATTAAATTATGTCTTTTTCGTTACATTTCTTTGTATTATTTGATATTTATTGAAAAAAATTGTATAATAGTCATGCTATTTATATTTCGGCTAGTGTAAATCTTAACAGGAGGGGAAATGAATTTTAAACTTCCTGTTTTTTTTGTGTTTACTGCCTGTAGATTTTTATTATAGGTATTTCGTTGATTGTTTTAGATACTCTCGACCTTAAATTGGCAAGAGCATCTTTGTACATGTTGAGCCAATAACTAAATCTGGCATGTTGAGGATTTCCTTTTAATCTCATACAAGTACCATAGACTAACAGTGGTTCTACAAATAGTTCCGGAATTAGAGAAATATCTGTTTCGTTTTCAAATTTAAATTTTTCTACTCCATTTGAAGTTTTGGCGCAGTTTTGTGTGTAATATAAAATATTTACAGTTTTGTCATGATTAAAAATTGGAAGCAAAATTTTATCACTAAATAAACTATACGTATTTTGAGGTTGAGAATTAGTGAAAAATTTTTCAAAGTTTGAATAATAATCATATTTAATTCCTTCTACAAAAATAGCCTTAATTCTTCCGTTAATTGTGTTTTCTAATTCTCCGGAATTTTTATTTAATTTTAATATTGTTTTTCTCAATAAAAAATTCCATTTTTCAGAAGAACATATTTCGGAATTAATAACATTAATGATGTTTTTAAGTTTTTTATGTTCATTTTTAGTTAGTTCGGAGAAATTATTTACTTGTTTGTAATTAAGTTCTACAAGACATTTATTTATAAGTTCGAGATAGTTCATTAGAATTTATTTATCCTTTCCTTCTTTCAAGAAGAAACAGTCTTTTCAGACTGTTTCTTCGCAAAAGATTTGAATTTGTCTATTTAATAAGTCCATTTTTTAATTGGTTCATAATCGCACGTTCGTGCTTGGCAAATTCAGCACCACTCATTTTGCCGATTTGTTCACGAGTAAAGACCAAATTTTTTAGTCCGTCAGAGGAAGTATTTTGAGCATTCGCTCGCAATCTTTGTTTCGCGGATTCGTTTTCATTATTTAATGCCTTTTCGTGTTCTTGCTTCTCCAAATACCGTTGAATTGCCGTATTTTCAATTTTTTCAACAAGAGCGGATATTCTAGAGATTTCATCTTCATCAAAATCTGCATTTGAGTTTTTTAAGTAATCATAAACATCAATTCTTCCTGTTTGATTAAAAAAGTCCGGCATGGTTGGAGGTTCTTGCTTTTGAACAGAAATTTTTGTATTTGTAAATGCAGGAGTTTGACTTGTTGTGTACTTCTCAAACGCCTTTTGAGTTACATAATTCATTAAATTTTGTCCTTGTTCTTGTGTCATAAGTCCTGATTTTACAAAATTTTGGATTGTGTTTATATCATTTACAGCCATTTGTTTATATTTGTCTGCATTATTTGGCTGTTGCTCAAATGCCGAATTTTGAATATCGGCAGTAGATGAAAATTTTTCATTATTTAATTCATTCATAAGTAGTTCCTTATTATTGTTTTTTCATAAATTCAACTGCGAATTCAATTGTTTCATCAATAAACTTTGAAAACATAATTGAAATTAGCGGTTTTAATATAATGGGTATTGGAAGTTTTTCGATGATAAATTTTATAGCAATTTCTTTTTTTTGTTTCCCGTTACTACTTCCAAGTGTAGCTTCTGCGTTTAAAACTGCAGATTTAGCTAAATTTTTAATTTCCGATTTTAATTTAAAAAACATTTTATCCTCTGTGAAATTTATAAAGCGCTAACTACCATTTTAGCCAAGGCTTTAGGTTGAACGGTTTTGGCTCCATATAAGTAAAGTCCTCTGACCAAGTCTGAAAAACTGTCTTTATCTCTCAAACTTTCAATTTTTGCTAATTGTGATGCAAAAGTAATAGCATCGTTTGTTCCGGCTAAAACATAGTATTTATCAGAAGTAGCGGTTAAATTGGTGCTAACTAAAACATCCATTCCTGCAATTCTACCGATTGCACCTTCTCTTAACGTTTCATCGGCTACATTATGCGCTCCAATAAATTCAGTGCTTTGAAGTAAATATGATTCAATTGTCGGGTTTATAACTACCCAAGGTCTTGTTCCTGTCGTTACGGCATCTGAATTTTTTAAGCATAATGCTAATTTTACAAATTGAGAGTAAATTGTTGATTTGTCAAGTTTAACAGGTGTTTCATCCGAACCTACTATATTGTTAGAGACAACATTTGCATGTTGTGATAAAAGATAGGCGTCTTGCACTTCTTCGATTGCTTTTCTTGCATTTTTAAGATGTGCTTCCATAATATCTGTGTTTGATTGAACTTGTGCAACATCATTGATTTTAAATGCGAAAAATTTCTTTTGATCAATAACAAGTTCTTGGCTTTTTGGCTCAAGTTCGCTATAAGTTATTGCATTTGAGTCAAGTGTTGAAATAGTTACTTGTGCAGGTGTAATTATTTTAACTTTATCGCCTTGATTTTTAATATCTCCTTCCCAATTTCTATTTACGCATTGTAGCATTACGCAATCTTTTTCTAACATGTTGTTTAATTTTTGACTCCAAATTTCTGGAATAAATGCTGAGTAAGAGTTAGTTGTTTCTGACATAAAAATTTCCTTTCTTTGATGTTAGTTTGTATATTCAAAAAATGAGTGGTGTTGTTTAATCATCAATATAAATTTCTCTAAATTGTAGTCCGATAATTGCGCAAGAGTGTGTAATTTCGGACCCTTCAACGCATAATTGAACAGAATAATTTGCCTCTGATATTTCGGCTTTTTCTAATGTGTCTTTATTAATAGTCCATACAATATCTTCTTTATCTGACCAATGACAAGGTAAAGTTTCAGAAGTATTATCATCTGCCCAAATCAAATGAGACGGATAGACGGAGTAAATCTGTTCTGTATCGTCTGAATATTCGCTATCATAGTCCTTATAAACAGAAAAACTGAAATTGTTGTCATATTCTGTATCAAGTAAAAAATAAAATTCATCAATCATTTTTCGGT
This sequence comes from uncultured Candidatus Melainabacteria bacterium, assembly GCA_934718275.1. Taxonomy (GTDB): domain Bacteria; phylum Cyanobacteriota; class Vampirovibrionia; order Gastranaerophilales; family Gastranaerophilaceae; genus Stercorousia. The sequence goes on from CAKUZD010000006.1 coordinate 30,121, forward strand.
GATGCGGATTTGTAATTGCTAAAAATGGAGATTTCCACAGAAACTTTATTGGAGTTCCTGAAAAAGTTTTTCCAAAATCTTCTTTGTATATCTTTCCATCTTTGTCTGCAGTATAAATCATTCCATTGTATACACAAGCAGTTACTATATCTTGAGGGATTTTTCGTTTATACCAAGCTTTGTTAACATAGTCATTAATCCAAATTATATGAAAATAATTGTTTGAAATATATGGAAAGAAGTACCATATTTGGTTTTTAGCTTCATAATGTAATGCAATAGCTTTTTCTAATTTTTCAAACGATGCAAATTCTTCTTTTATTTTGAGTGATATTTCGCTACCTAATTGAATTTGATTTAATTCCCCTACTTGCTCAAGAGCGAAAATCCCATTACTTAAAAAATATTGTTTATTCTCAATATTTAATATTGAATTTGTGTTAACAGCTCCCTTATTTGCAAAAAGAGTTATTGCGAAGTCATCCGGTTTGCTTCCTGATAAAAGATAAACACTGTCTTTTTTGTAAATAGCCAAATAGTCTTTATATGGTTTAAGAGCTGTAATAGAGCCGGTATCTGTATGAAATTCGTTAATATATCCGGCATCATTTTCTGTTGAAAAATCAGTATAACTTCCAAGTGCTGAATAATAAATTGTTGCGTTTTTAGCAATCCAAATTCTTCCTTTATAGATGGTCATAATTCCATCTGTTAATGTTTCTTTGTTCAAATCTTGCAAGTTGCATTCGATTACATCATAAGTGGGGTTATTTTTTATATAAAATAAACCATCAGTTTCTGTCATAATCAAAATCCCGTTTAAAAAGTTTAAGAATTTTGGATTTTTCCCGTTTAAAGTTTTATTTACTTGAGTTTTTGCAGAATGTTGTTCATCATAAATATATATTTTTCCGGAAATTGTTGTAATTACAAGTTTAGTGTTATCATAAGCAGATAATTCTGCCATTCCTGTAATTTTTTCTCCAATGTCTAAAAATAAGGTATTGCCTTTTTGCTTAACAATGCCTCTGTTTTGTAAAATTTCAATGTTTTCAGAATCTGTCCAATAAATTTTTTTAGTATCGAGACCAAGTTCAGTTTTTGTTAATGCCTGATTAATTCCTCCGGAGAGATTGTAATATGCTATTTCCATTTAATTGCTCCTTTAAAAGTTTTTATAGTTTTTGCAAATACCATTTGATTTTGCTTCGAATAAAACTCCCGACTTCCTCTTTTTTAACCCATGGATATGATGGAATATATATAATGTCAATTTTTCCTTTGGATGTTGTTTGAGGATTTTTAAGTCCAAATTCATAATGCGTAAGTACTGTTTGTGGAGAGATTACAATTTTATATTTTTGGCAAAGTTTTGCGCAAAACTTCATAGTGCTTTCAAATTGTTTTGCTAAAATTGGGTATTCTCCTAAGTTTTTAGAATTTTTAAATCCTGCCATTGAACAAATTGCAACTCCAATACTTCCGGTGTTTCCACCTCCAGTGTGTGCTGCATATTTCCCAATTTTACAAATTTCGTTACTTGCGGGAGAGAATTTCCCGTTGTGGACATTTCCATTTTTGTCTATTAAAAAGTGATAATGTTCTTTTTCATAATTAGTTGGAAAGTAGGTTCCGGCAGTCCAATGTATGATTATTCTTTTCATAAAATTCCTCTAACCATTCTTTATTCATAAACTTATAAATCATTACGGCATGTGTTCTATTCTGAGCTCTGAGTTTTAATACAGCTTTATCAATATGGTTTCGTACTGTTCCATAAGCTATTTTTAATTCACTACAAATTTCTTTATCAGAGTATCCCAATGCAACCAAAGTTATTACTTCAATTTCCTTTGGAGAGAGTCCCATATTCTTAATTCCTTTATCTTTATTTTTACTATCAGCATATTAAAAAATATGTAAATTGCATTCATAATATTTCCGTTCAAAAAAAACAAGGGCGAGAAATCTCGCCCAGAGAGTAAGATAATTTTAAGGATTGGTTTTTAAGTATTTATTTTCTGTAAGTCCTATTTTTAAGGTTCTAAGATTTGAATAACATCTTTTTTTTATTCCAAACTCATTGTAATTCAGGTAAAATTTTCCGCTATTAAAAAGGTTATATTTTGTAGGTTTAATTTCATACAAAATTAAATTTTTTAATTTTGTAAAAAATTCTCTTGCTTTTTTATTTGTCTTTCTGATAACAGAAATATTATTTTCCTTATTTATTCTTGTAAGTTGAACTACTGTATGATTACAGACGGGACATTTGCCCAAGTAGTCCAATTCGCATAACACAAAATCGTTTTGCGGAACAAGACGGAAAGTTCGAGTCTTATGCAAAGCTCCGCAACAATGAATATACCCCATGTCACTATCTCCTTCGGTGGTAAACAGTTTTGCCATCTTGGGCGTGAACCTTGACCACATTTTTAGTATAACGTATATTCAATATTTGAAAAGTCCACGATTATGCATACATGCAGGCATGTACATGAAAACATGGAATATGTAAAAAACAGGATAACAATAATGTTATCCTGTTTTTTAATTAATATTAGTTTTTTTTATTATTTATGCAACTTCGCCATTATCCGGTTCAGGCCCAATTACTTGAATACCAAATTTTGTTCTAAACAAGTGCTTAACGGTATCACCTTGAATTTCATACATCATTTTATTAAATAAATCATAAGCTTCTTTTTTGTACTCAATTAGCGGATCTTTTTGTCCGTAAGCTCTTAAACCTATTCCTTCTCTTAACATATCAATATTGTGTAAGTGATCAATCCATTTATTGTCTACAACTCTTAATAAGATATCTTTTTCAAGATTTCTTATTACATTATTGCTGCTAAATGCTTCTTGCAACGGAGCTTCAGGGTCATATTGCGTAACAACTTGGTTATAAAAATTTACTACTTCTTCTTCGTGTTGTCGGTATGCTCCAATTGCTAATGTTTTTAATTTGTCAAAAATTGGTTCAAATCTTAGATTTTGGATATCAGATACCTGAACACCGGATAATTGAGGAATTATAGAGTGTAACTCTTTAATCATTGTTTGCAAATCGTCATATACATATTCTTCAGGATGAAGATCCGGAGCAATATAACTTCTTAGGAGTCTATCAATTTCTTTTTCAATCATGTAATAAATATCTTCTGACAAATCTTTGCCTGCAAGAACTTTTCGTCTTTGTGCATAGAATTTTTCACGTTGAATATTCATAACATCATCATATTCAAGAACAGATTTTCTTATATCAAAGTGGTAAGTTTCCACTTTTTTCTGTGCGGATTGAATTTGTCTTGTGATAAGAACATTTTCAATTGCAAGATCTTCTTCAACATTAAGAGCATTCATTAATGCTGTGATTTTTTCGCCTCCAAAAATTCTCATCAGATTATCTTCCAGTGACAAGAAAAATCTTGTAGACCCCGGGTCTCCCTGACGAGCAGCACGACCTCTCAATTGGTTATCGATACGGCGAGATTCGTGACGTTCTGTTCCTATAACATGTAATCCGCCAACTTCAACAACTTTGGCGTGCTCTTTTTCTGTAATAGCGCGAGCCTCAGCTAATGCTGCGTCTTTTTCAGCGGCATAATTTTCATTTTCCGGAGTAATCCCTTTGTCATCAAGCATTTCTTTTGCTAAGAATTCCGCATTACCACCTAACAAGATATCCGTTCCACGACCGGCCATGTTTGTTGCGATTGTAACAGCTCCAACACGACCTGCTTGAGCAATAATATATGCTTCTTTTTCATGGTGTTTTGCATTTAATACGTGATGTGGAATTCCTGCCTGTTGTAGCAAGTGTGAAACATATTCAGATTTTTCTATACTAATTGTTCCTACTAAAACAGGTCTGCCAATCTTGTGCATTTTTATAATATCTTGTACTACGGCATTGAATTTTGCTCGTTCTGTTTTGTATATAACATCAGGGTAATTTATTCTAATATCAGGTTTGTTAGTTGGAATTGTTGTAACTTCAAGGTTATAAATTTTTCCAAATTCTGCTTCTTCAGTCATGGCAGTTCCTGTCATTCCTGATAACTTAGGATATAATCTGAATAGGTTTTGGAATGTAATGCTTGCAAGAGTTTGAGTCTCATCTTGGATTTGAACTCCTTCTTTGGCTTCAATTGCCTGATGCAAGCCGTCAGACCAACGTCTGCCTTCCATTAAACGGCCTGTAAATTCATCAACAATCATTACTTCTCCATTTTTTACAACATAGTCAGTATCTTTTACAAATAGTTCTTTTGCTTTCAAAGCTTGTAGCAGATGGTGAGCGTACTGTGTATTAATATCAAATAAGTCATTCACTCCGATAAGTTCTTGCGCGTGGTCAATACCATCTTCAGTCAAAATTATATTTTTATTTTTTTCATCAACTTCGTAATCTTTAATTTTTTCCAATTGAGGTGCGATTTTAGCCATTAATTGATATGTTTCTGCCGATTTTTCTAAACGTCCGCTGATAATTAACGGAGTTCTTGCTTCGTCAATCAAAATACTGTCAACTTCATCAATAATTGCATAGTTATAAGGTCTTTGTACCAACATTTCAATATTGGAAGCCATATTATCTCTAAGATAGTCAAAACCAAATTCATTATTGGTTCCGTAAGTGATATCACAGGCATAAGCAGCTTTTTTTGCCGTAAAATCTTCTGCGGAACGACTGCCGGAAAGGATTACACCAACAGAAAGCCCTAAAAATTTATAAATTTTTCCCATCCAATCGCTATCACGTTTTGCTAAGTAATCATTTACTGTAATTACATGTACCCCTTTGCCTGTTAAAGCATTTAAGTAGGCCGGTAATGTCGCAACAAGGGTTTTTCCTTCGCCGGTTCTCATCTCTGCGATATGTCCATTATGCAAAAAATATCCGCCAATAAGTTGAACATCAAAGTGACGCATATTTAAAACACGTTTGCCTGCTTCTCTAACAGTTGCGAATGCTTCCGGTAAAATTTTATCAAGAGCTTCTTTTTCAAGTTTTCTATCCGTTTTAAAGTCTTTTGATGTAGGGCGTTTTGCCAAGATTGCTCTGAATTCATCAGTCTTAGCTTTCAATTCTTCATCGGTTAACTTTTCAAATTGTGGTTCTAGTGCATTAATATGGTCAATTATGCCCATTATGCTTTTAACTTTTTTTTCGTTAGGATCTCCCAACAATTTTAATAAAAAACTTATCATTATAAAAATTTCCTCTCCGTCTAGTTATATTAGTGTTTTTATAATAACATGGATAAAAAAAATATGATATCTCCTTAATGAAATATTTATATTTTAAAGGTTATTGGTTAGGTTTTAAAACATTATTTCGTAAAATTTGTTAATTCTTTCTTGATTACTTAAGTTTTTTGTGTTTTAATCTGTAGTGGAATAAGGCAATTCCTCTTAGCCTTGTTCAAGAATTTGAGAATACGGCGCGGCTGCAGTGTTTAAGAGTTCGCAAGTTACAACAAAAATAAGGGAAAATTAAAATGTTAAAAATCAGATTGAAAAGATTGGGCGCTAAAAAGAACCCTACATACAGAGTTATTGTAATTAATTCAACTACAAAACGTGAAGGCAGACCGGTTCAAGAACTTGGACACTACAATCCAAAAACAAAAGAAATGAAATTAGATAAAGTTGCAGCTTTGGATTGGGTTAAAAAAGGAGCTCAACCAACTGAGACTGTTGCTTATTTGATTAAAAATTGCAACGAAGATGGTACTTTGAACTATGTAAAAAAAGAAACAGTGAAACTTTCTAAAAAAGCTCAAGCTAAGGCTAAAGCTGAAGCTGAAGCTGAAGCAAAAGCAGCTGCAGAAGCAGCACAAGCTCCGGAAGAAGCTCAAGCGTAGTTTATCAGATAAACATTTTATAAAAAAGACTGAGAAATTTCTCAGTCTTTTTTTTGTTATAAATTTTTAGTAAAAACATACAACGATATATAACCAATACTATGAGCTTTCTTAAAAACAGGGTTTAATGCAAGAGCAACTTGCCGAAAAGATTGATATAGCCACACGAACTCTTTGTGGAATAGAGAATGGTGAAAACTTTTTGACTGCGGATACGTTAGAGAAAATTATTGATGTTCTAAATGTTTCCAGTGCAGACTTATTTGCATTCGACCATATTAAATCTCAGGAAGAATTGATTGATGAAATAATCTCTGATGTTCAAAACCTCAAAGATAAAGCAAAAATTGAAACTATTTACAAACTTATAAAAGCAACGATAAATGAATAATTAGTCATTATACTTACTAATTTCAATAAAGTAGTTTTCCAATGCCAAATAACCTTTGTATATTTCATTTGAAATATTGGCATAGCTTGTAGCCACTATATACTTTAATTCTTTTGTTCTTATTTCTAAAATGGCATCGGAGTCTTTTTTTAATTCTTCGTTTGCAGACATTGACCATTTTTGAAGTAGTGATAATTCTTCATACATTTGTTTTACGGTTGTAAATTCAAGCGTATTAAAATCGTATTTAGCCAAAAGAGCTTTTTCAGCGTTTGAAATTCTAGGCATAACAGCTTGGAACTTAAATACTTTTTTGATAATTACATAGTTATCAGCCATTTTTCTGTGAAAATACGGAATTGTATTTTTTGCCAATAATGCGGCGTAAGAGCGAGATGTAAATACTTCCTCGTTGTTTGAAAAAGCGCTCCTAGATGTTAAGTCAAAATTTGATTTTTTTTCTATTAAATCTTCCGGCATTTCTACCCCCTAATAAGTAAATATTATAAAAAGCGAGGTTTGTTGTCATGTATTTTGGGCAAATTTTTTACATGAATTAACAATATTTAAATAGTTAATAAATTATGAAAAAATAAGGTGGAATTCATATTAAAAAGTTGAAACCAAAAAGCCACCTATTGTTAAGGTGACTTTTTGGTTAAATTTATCAAAATTTGTTTGCTATTATAATTCCAAATGTCTAATTGGTTATTCCTAGTCAGCAAATTGTTGCATTACTTCAAATGGTTTTTCTGCAACTTTAAGAGTTTCTTCGTCAATAATTCCTCTTTTTAATTCAGAGAATGTTGCTTTTTTAGAATTGAATTTCTTTTTTAAGAATTCGTAAGAAACTTTCGGGTCGCATTTATCACCGCATGTAAATAAATCAACTGCGGCATATCCGAGTTCCGGCCAAGTATGAATTGCTAAATGGCTTTCTGAAATAATAACCACACCGGAAACTCCGTAAGGATTGAAAACATGGAAACATTTCTGAACAACAGTAGCACCACATTCAAGGGCGGCATCCACCATGTATTTTTCTACTTTATCTACACTATTTAACGTGTTTGGATCACATTCAAAAAATTCTGCCAACACGTGTTGTCCTAAGTGGACTTCTTTTTTACCGTTCTTAAATGCTGTAAATGGTGATGTTACTGCCAATTCATGTGCCTCCTATAAATGTATACTTACTTCTACAATTTTGTTTATGCAATTAACATAATACAATAAAAATCTAAAAATACGTAAATTTTACACTTTTTCTAAATTTATTTACAAATCTTTTCATATAAATATAGCTGAAATTAAGTTATAATGTATTCTTCCATTGTCCTATTTATATTAATATTTTTTAACAAAAAGGATTGTATTTTTTTTGTTTTATTTATAAAATTCAAAGTATGAATAAGATTTTAGTAATTGATGATGACATCGCAATAAATGAGCTTATAAAGGTTAATCTTGAGTTATCCGGTTATCAGGTGGTTCAAGCGTATGATGGAATTAAAGGTTTTGCATTGTGCAAACAAGAAATTCCTGCTCTTGTCGTTTTAGATGTAATGATGCCTGATGTTGACGGGTTTACTGTTGCTCAAAGAATTCGAAAGAATGATGAGACGAAAGATATTCCGATATTAATGTTAACGGCTCTTTCTCAGCTTAATGATAAAGTAAAGGGGTTTAATATCGGTGTTGATGATTATTTGGTAAAGCCTTTTGAGATGGAGGAGTTGCAGGTTAGGGTAAGGGCTTTGTTGAAAAGAGCTCGTCAGATTCCTGAAAGTGCGTCTACAAGGGAACTTTTGACTCTAGGTAATATAACTCTTTTGCCTGAATTATATAGTGTGAAAATTGATGATAAGCAAGCAAAATTAACGCCAATAGAGTTTGAAATTTTTAATTTGTTATTCCAAAATCATGGGAATATGGTTTCGTCTGCTCAATTGTTGAAAGATATTTGGGGATACTCACCGGATGATGATATTGAAACAATTAGGGTGCATATCAGGCATTTAAGAAGTAAAATAGAAAGAATTGCAGACGGTAAAAAATATATTGAAACCATTTATGGTGGCGGTTATAAATTGAATGTGTAATAACTATTTTACGTCTTTTAAAATTATTTCATATCCCAAACTTTGGGCTATATCGTTCATTTCTTTAAATTTTAGTGTCTCGTTTTTTAATTTATTATAAAAGCCGGCATAAGAATTGCTATAATTCTTTTCTGAGTTCAGCTTGTGCAGAAGTTTACGAAGTGTAGTGCCTCTGTATGCACTTAGTGTTTTAATAAAATCTAATAATGTTATGTTTTCAAATTTGTAGTCCATTTTTTTATAATAAAAGTTCTATTTAAAATAAACAAATTACTTGACAGATTATACTCATATAAATATAATTGATATTATATTGAGTATAATTTATATTAGAATGAATTTTTTGGAGGATTGATGAGAAAATTTGGATTTACACTTGCTGAAATTTTGATAACACTTGGAGTTATTGGGGTTGTAGCAGCTTTAACATTTCCAAGTTTTAATCATAAATATAGGAGCATGGTTTTACAAAAACAATTACTAAAATCCTATTCAAATCTTCAACAAACCATTTTGTATATGAAAAAGGATTTAGGTATTGATAATTTAATGGGTGAGTTTGTGCATTATGATGCAGAATCAGGGCGTTACACCGACACAGAATTGTTTTATAATGAGTTTGATAAATATATGAAAGTTGTGCATAAACTGAATTCTTCTTATCCAATAACTAATTATAGCGGAACCACCACAACAACTACCAGTTATGGCAGAGATTTGCCGCAAGCACCACTCATATTAGCAGATGGAAGCAGTGTTGGCAGGCAAATAAATAATCATAGGTTGATATTTTTTATTGATGTGAATGGGCCGTATAAAAGACCAAACCGTCTGGGGTTTGATACTTTTGAGTTTGTTATTTCTGATTCTAGTGATTTTGTGAAACCCGGGAAAAAGGTTAGAAATTATACAGAAGAAGAACTCAAAGATATGGTTTTCCCTGAAACTGCAGGATGGCCTTGTTCTAAAGCTTCTAACCAATTGTATAATGGTATGGGGTGTGCCTGGTTTGCGATAAATGATGTTAATCCTGATGACAGCACTAAAAAATATTGGAATAATTTACCTTGGTAAGAGAAGTGAATAATATATCCACAAATATTTGTCAGTCGCGTTCATTTTCATAGCCGAAATTTTTTAGAGATTTTTGTTTTTTACGCCAATCTTTGTCGATTTTTACTTCTAAGCCTAAAAAGACTTTTTTTTCAACTATTTTTTCTAACTCTAATCGCGCTTCTGTACCTATTTTTTTGAGAAGACTTCCGCCTTTGCCAATCAAAATTCCTTTTTGGCTTTTTGTTTCACAAAAAATAGAGGCATAGATTTTATCTATCTCATCACTTTCTGTATAACTTTCAATTTTTACAGCTACAGAATGCGGAATTTCTTCAGATGTATTTAACAGGATTTTTTCTCTGATTACTTCTTCTGTAACATCTCTCATTGTTTCTTCTGTCACGACATCTTCGGGGTATAATAAGTCTCCATCGGGAAGATATTTGTAAATGTTTTTAATTAAGGTATCAATATTTCGACCTGTTTTAGCAGAAATTCTAACAACAGGGTAATTATTTTCAAATAATAGTTTATAAGTCATCAAATTTTCTTCAACTTTGTTGATTTTTTTTAATTTGTCAACTTTATTCATTACAATAATTATAGGGATTTTGGTTTGTAATATGTTTTGAGCAATCCACTTATCTCCTTTGCCTGCAGGCTCGGAGCCATCAACCAGGAATAGAATTAAATCAGCATCAGGTACAGCCATTTTGGATTCTTCAAGAAGAAATTCTCCTAACTTATTTAAAGGTTTGTGTACTCCCGGGGTGTCAATAAACACTATTTGTCCTTGTTTTGTTGTATAAATTCCTTTAATTCTTTTTCTGGTTGTTTGAGCTTTGTCTGTTGCTATAACTATTTTTTGGCCAAGAATTTGGTTTAATAATGTTGACTTCCCTACATTTGGTCGTCCTATAATTGCAGTAAATCCGCTTTTCATACGATATATTTCCTATAATTTGTGCTATAATTTCTTCATAAATTGTAACATAAAAGAAGAAATTTTTAACAAATTGGCAATTTTTGAACTCTCAAAGTATTATATAATATAAGGGAAAATTTTGACGGTAGAAAATGGTAGTGAAAAAATCTAATATAATTGGTATAACTTTATTGCTTGCTCTTGCGACTGCATCTGTTTCCGAAACATTTGCCAATGGCGGAAATAATCTTGTGCAGCTTGATTTGAAAAGAGCTTCAAATAGTTCCGTTAATGTTACATTATTTACTTCTAATGGCTATAACGATAATGTTATGGTCAGAAAGAAATCTGACAATAAGTATGTAATTCTAATTCCAAAAGTTCAAAGTTCCGGTTATAGTGCATCAAATTTAAGTGGGGTTAGAGATTTAGTTTCAAACGTTGATGTAAAAACCGTAAATGATACAAATGGCGGTTATACAAAGGTTACATTGATTACTACTAAGCCGCTTGATATTAAGACAAATGCACAAAGAAGTACTCCTGTTACAGAAGAACAAAAAGAATATAAAACGTTAATTGCTCAGGCAAATGCGGTGAAAAATAACATTGGTAAGCAAGATGTTTTACCAAAATATGCTCCAAAAACAGAAGTTACTGTGAATAAGGCACCTGCTTCGGTTGTAACAAAAAATACAAACGATAAAAATGCTCAAAAAAGTATAAATTCTCAAAATATTCCAAATAATAAAAAAGTTGAAACCAAAAAACAAGCAAATACGCCAAAAATTGCTTTGACTGAAGTAAATCCTTTGGACAAAAAGAATAGACAAGACAGACGTGCGCAATTAACTGAATTGATAAATGAGGTTAAGCAAGAAAAAGTAGCGCAAGCTCCAAATAAATCTATTTCATCTGTTGTTCCTTCGCCGGAAACTTTTGCCCAAAATAATTCTTCTCAAGAAATGAGAGATGTTTCAGAAATGCCAAGAGTTGAGAATGTTTCGGTGTTTTCAAAGATTATGCATAAAACTAAAAAAGGCATAAAACCGGTTGGTATTACTTTAGCATCCTTGTTTGGTTTGATGTTTGTAATTCGATTAATTGGTGCAATTGCTTCTGCCTCAAAAGAAGTTCAGGCATCTTTAGCTGAGCAAATGGAACAAAGTTATACAGGAAATAGAACTTTTAAGTATAACGATATAACCAATAATGATGAATTATCTTGGCAGGAAAAATACAGAAGATACTTGGATGCTTCTGCAAAACCGGTTCCGCGTGCTAATAATAAAGGAACTTATGCGTTTATAAAAACTCCTGCAGAACCTGTAAAAAAATTGAATAAAAAACGTCAAGCTTTGGAAAAAATGGTTTCGGAAGTTGCGGAGAATACAGTTCGTAAAAGGGAAATTGAACCTGAAATAGTTGAAGTTCAAAGTGAAGATGATGCTATTCAAAATACTATCAAGTTCAAGGCATTTGACAGGCACAAAACTGAGCTTGAGCAAACGAGTCGCGCAAAAGCAAAAAGCAGATTTAAAAAGTATGAAAATGAATTACCATTGAAAGAACAAAAGAATGTAAAACTTGGTGGCTCGGCACTTCATACTAATCCAAGAAAACTAAGGGGCGGTGCTCTTGATGTTGCAGATGTAGATAGAAACAGAATTAGATTTTCTGATTCAAACTATATAATGTCATCAGTAGATGAATTTTTCTCAATAATTGATAAAGAACATGAAATGGAAAAAGTTGTCAGTGAACAGTCGGCAGCCCAAACTCCAATTCAACCTGTTGCTCAAAAAGAACAAGCTATGCCTGTTAATAAGCCGCAGAAAAAAGTTTCAAAGCCTCAAACAAATCCTATTACTCAATTGAGAAAGGAAACAAAAGCGTCTTATTTAAATGGTTTAATCGTAAAATCAGGTTATAATATTGATAATAACAAAGGTTTTTATATTGTAAACTTGGAAGGTAAATCAGCTTTGATTGGTAAGGTTAATGATGAAGTATTTGTGTTAAAAAGATTTAACTCAAATGTTACCAGCCCAATTCAAGTAAGACAGGATAATGCCAATGTTTATATGGTAAAAGCAGGCGGGTTTAAGTCTTTAGTAGAAGTAAACGATAAAAAAATGGGCGTATTAATCGAATTATAGTGATGTAAAGGACTAAGTAGTGAAGTTAGAGTTTTATTCCCATAAAGATATTTGGTATGCGTTTTTTAGAAAAATTTTTTTGATTTTACTGCTTTCTACTGTTCTTTTATCCGGTTGTGGTAAGAAAGATATAAAAACAACTGTTGAATTTGCAAGTTGGGGGTCAAAGTCTGAAATTGATGTTTTGAAGCCTATATTGGCTGATTTTGAGAAAAAAAATCCGGATATAAAAGTGGATTTTATGCATATTCCGCAAAACTATTTTCAAAAAATTCATCTTTTGTTTGCCTCAAATACGGCCCCTGATGTGATTTTTATTAATAATTTATATTTGCCTGTTTATGCAAATGCAGGTCTGTTAGAGGAATTAAGGCCATCAGAAGATTTTTATGCTCAATCTTTAGATGCTTTAAGTTGGAATGGAAAATTGTATGCAATTCCTCGAGATGTTTCAAATTTAGTTGTTTTTTATAATAAAGATTTGTTTGATAAAAAACATTTAGCTTATCCCAATTCAGATTGGACTTTTTCTGATTTTTTGAATATCGCTCAAAAGTTAACGGATAAAAATGTGTTCGGGGTAAGTTTTGAGGAAGAACCTCTTTTTTATTTACCATATCTGATGAGTAATGGTGGTGGTTTTTTGCCTGATGAAATAAATAAAAAAGAGTCACAATTTGGTTTGAACTTTTATGCTGATTTAAGAAAAAAATATCATGTTGCGCCATTAAGGTCAGAAAGTGCAAGTGCAACCATGGCACAAATGTTTTTGCAGGAAAAATTGGGGATGTATATTTCCGGACGTTGGATGGTTCCAAAGCTGCGAGAAGAAGCTGCTTTTGATTGGGATATTGCCAGGTTTCCAAAAGGAACAAAAGGTAGTATTGTTCAGTTAGACGCTTCTGGTTGGGCAATTACAAAATCTTCAAAACATAAAGAAGAAGCACTAAAACTTGTTGAATATTTATCTTCAATGGAAAATAGTGAAAAATTTGCCTCAAGTGGTTTGATAGTTCCGGCAAGGGTTGATGCTGCAAATTCAAAATATTTTCTTGATGGTAAGCAGCCAAAGCATTCGAAAATATTTTTAGATGTAATTTCTTCATCAAAACCAACTCCTGTGACAGTAGATTATAGAGAAATTACCGATAATTTGAAAAAGTCTTTGGAAGAAAAATTTAACTAAAAATGTAAATAAATTGATATTTTTTTTAGCCACAATTATAATACTTATATGGATGAACTTGATACAAGTAAATTGGATGAACTAAAAGTTCGAATAAGCAATAAATTGAAAGAGACAGAGTTGTACCGTTTTAAAGGGTCTGTTTCAAAGTTATTAGGCTTGACTGTTGAGGTTAAACTTCCCGGGCTGAAGGTTGGAGATTTATGCTATATAGAAACCAAGGATGGTCGTAGAAAACCTGCTGAGGTTCAGGCTTTTAAGGGAGAGGTCGCACAATTACTTTTGCTTTATGATGGTGAGGGTATTGGGCAGGGAAGTTTGGTTACTTCTACGGGAAAACCGATTACAATCCCCGTTGGAGATTTTCTTTTAGGTCGTCTGATAAATCCTATGGGGGAACCGATTGACGGCAAACCGCTTGATACTACGGGAGCTACGTGGCGCCCTGTTGAAGGTCCTCCTCCCGGTCCATTTGAAAGACCTATAATAACGGAAGTTTTTTCGACAGGAGTTAGAGCAATTGATAGTTGTATGACAATGGGTTGTGGACAGCGTTTAGGTTTATTTGCAGGCTCAGGAGTTGGTAAAAGTACACTTCTTGGTATGATTGCTCGAAATTCTGATGCGGATGTTAACGTTGTAGCGCTAATTGGAGAACGTGGTCGTGAAGTAAAAGAATTTGTTGAAGATGCGTTAGGTGAAAAAGGTATGGCGAAGTCAGTTCTTGTTTGTTCTACCGGAGATCAACCGCCGTTAATCAGGCAAAAAGCTCTTTTGACTGCAACTGCAGTTTGTGAATATTTTAGAGACCAAGGTAAAAAAGTTTTCTTGATGACGGATACAGTTACGCGTTGTGCGATGGCAGGGCGTGAAGTTGGATTATCTTTAGGAGAACCTCCGACTATGAAGGGTTATCCTCCTTCAATTTTTTCTTGGCTACAAAAAGTTTTGGAAAGAGCCGGAAATAGCCCAAAAGGTTCTGTAACTGCTTTGTATACTGTATTGATGGAAGGTGATGATATTTCTGACCCGATAGTTGATATTGTTCGAGGAATTGTTGATGGACACATTTTCTTATCAAGAAAAGTTGCCGAAATGAATCATTATCCGGCTATTGATGTGTTGGGAAGTATTTCAAGGTTGATGTCATCAATAGTTACGCCTGAACACAAAGAAGCTGCCGGTAAGATGCGTACAATTATGGCTCTTTATAGAGAAAATAAGGATTTGATTGATGTAGGTATGTACCAGCCGGGAACAAATCCTCGACTTGATACCGCAATTGAAATGATGCCAAAAATTAATGCTTTTTTACAACAAAGAACATCTGATATTGTAAGCATGGATACGACTATTTCTACTCTTGTTGATATGATGCGGGGAGTTGAAATTTAAGAAATTTTTTTATTTGAAATTATTTATGCTATCATTAACCTGAAAGGAATTAATGAAAGATGATTATACCAAATAATTTTGCCCCAGCTATGTTAATAACTTTATTTGCGGGTTTGTCTACTGCAATAGGTGGCGGTATCGCATTTGTAGTTAAAAAGAATAATTTAAAAGCGTTGTCCGTAGGATTAGGTTTTTCTGCGGGAGTAATGATATTTGTATCGTTTATGGATATGCTGCCGGAGGCCGGAAAACTTTTGGCGCAACACTTCCCGACTACGCATGAGTGGTTAACTCTTGCAGGTTTTATTGCTGGTTTGGTTGTTGCGGTTTTAATAGATTATTTCTTGCCTGATCACATTGATACGGAAGATGTTTTACATCCGGATGGACCGGCACATAGAAATTATAGAATTAAAAGAGCCGGAATTTTTACGGCAATTGCAATTTGTGTTCATAATTTCCCTGAAGGAATGGCGACATTTTTTACAACAACACAAAATATTACTTTAGGGTTGTCTGTAGGTTTGGCAATTGCTATTCACAATATTCCTGAGGGAATTGCGGTGGCTTTGCCAATGTATCATGTAACCGGTAAAAAACGTTACGCTATGTTATATGCTGCACTGTCAGGTATTACAGAACCTATTGGGGCTTTGGTTGGAATGTTTATTTTTGGCTTGTTCTTGCCGCAAGTGTTGATAGGTGCTTTGATGGCTGCTGTTGCCGGAATTATGATTTATATATCATTTGATACTTTGCTCCCGCTTGCAAAAGAGTATGGAGATTGGCACCAATCAATTGTGGGAATTCTTTCGGGAATTTTGGTCATTTGGATTAGTTTAATTTTAATTGGTGGTTAAATTTTTAAATAAAAGGATTAAAATGAATTTATCTAACTTATTTGATTTTGCTAGAAATTTATATGCATTACCTGCATACAACGGTAGAAGCGGTTTAGCTCCGATGCCTTTAAGATATTTTTTTGAATTAACTTATCGTTGTAATTTAAATTGTCCGTATTGCTACGTTGGTGATGATAGAAAAAAAGACGAATTAACTACTGATGAATGGTTTAAGGTAATAGAACAAATTCCTTGGTATTCTTTTGTAACTCTTGTTGGGGGAGAACCATTAATAAGAAAAGATTTTATTGATATTTTGATGAAAACGTCTAAAAAAACTTTTGGGAAGTTAAATGTTGTTTCAAATGGAATTTTGATAAATGACGATATTATTGAGGCTTTTATTAAAAGTAAAATGATGCTTTTGTCTGTGTCTTTAGACGGATATGGAGAAAATCATAATATAAATCGAAATAAAGCAGGAATTTGGGACAAGATTATGGATAATTTTGATAATATGAATTCTCGTAAAAAACGCCCAATGATAGATATTAAGACAATTGTTCTTGAAAATAATCTTGATGACTTGGTAAAACTTTATAAAATGTGTGATGAAAAGAGGTTTAATTTCCTTTCAATTTCTTTTTTGCGTAATAATAATTTGAAACAAAATTCAGTTTTGTTTGATAGTTTTGTTCCGGAATTTAATGCTAATTATCCGATTGAAAAGTACTTTGATATGGAACATTTTAAAGAGGTTTACAAAGAGTTAGAATGTTTAAGTAAAAAATCTAACGTAAAAATTCGTTTTTCACCAAAGTTTGAGTATTCCAAAAATCCGTTAGAAAAGATAGAAGAATTTTTTAATACTCCTGCAGATAAACCGGTTTCTGAAATTTATAAACCTTGTATGTATCCGTATTCAAATATGATGATTAATCCGCAGGGAGATGTTTACCCTTGTTTGTCTCAGAAAATTGGAAATGTAAAAGATATGCCTGTTAAGGAAGTGTTTAATCTGCCGCATTATAGGTGTTTTAGGAAAAATTTGCATGCCGCAAAAGTTTTCGGAGCATGTCAAATGTGTTGTGAATTGTGTGTTAAATAATAAAAATCGTTATTAGTTAACAATTGCTTTTAATATTTTATAAAATTCTGTAATTTGTGGAAATATTTTTTTTGATGTAAATTGCTCTAAAAAACCAAATAAATTTGGACAAGATGCTTTTGCTATCGGTGTTTATAAAAATAATATTGGGAACACGGATTGGGCGGCGGCTTATGGGGATAAATATTTAAAGAATGTTTTAAAATTTGGTAAATTAAAATAAATTTGAAATCATTTTTGTTTTTCATATTTATGTTAAAATTGTCTTATAGTGAAGTTTAAGAAAAAGGGAATATAAATATGCTTAGAACCGGAATTGTAGGATTGCCAAATGTAGGAAAGTCGACTTTATTTAATGCTTTAACAAGCGCTAAAAATGCACAAAGTGCTAATTATCCGTTTTGTACAATAGAACCTAATGTTGGAGTTGTAAATGTTCCGGATGAAAGATTGCATAAGTTAGCAGAGTTGTGCAAAACAGATGTAATTATTCCAACGGCAATTGAGTTTGTTGATATTGCGGGACTTGTAAAAGGAGCAAGCAAAGGAGAGGGGTTAGGTAATCAATTTTTGCATAATATTAGGGAAGTTGATGCTATAATTCAGGTTGTAAGGTGCTTTGATGACCCGAATACTATTCATGTATCAGGGAAAGTTGATCCGTTGGATGATATAGAAATTATTAATACAGAATTAGCACTGGCAGATATGGCTTCTGTAGAAAAACAAATTGCAAAAGTTTCTAAAGTTGCAAAATCAGGAGATAAAGATGCGGTTCTTTTATTAAGTGTTCTTGAAAAGATGCAAAAACTTTTGGAAGGGGCTTCATTTGTAAATATAAATGACCACTTTAATGAGGATGAAATTCCGGTTGCTAAAAGTTTAAATTTAATGTCTACGAAACCTGTTATTTATGCTGCAAATGTTTCGGAATTTGATTTAAAAGATGGAAATGATTATACAAAAAAAGTTGGCGAATATGCAACTTCTCACGGTGCTGAAATGGTGATAATCTCAGCAAGAATTGAAGAAGAATTGGCAGAACTTTCTCCGGAAGAAGCAAAGGAATATCTGCAGGACTTAGGAGTAGAGGATAGTGGTATAAATCGTATGATTAAATCTGTTTACAAATTGTTAAACTTGAGAACATTTATTACTGCAGGCGAAAAGGAGATACATGCTTGGACAATTCCGGCAGGAGCAAAAGCTCCACAAGCTGCGGGGGTTATTCATACGGATTTTGAGAAAGGTTTTATCAGAGCTGAAATTACGCCTTATGCAGAATTTGTAAAAAATGGTTCCTATGTCGCTTGTAAAGATAAAGGGGTAACTCGTCTTGAAGGTAAAGATTATGTTGTTCAAGATGGAGACTTGGTTCACTTTAGATTTTCAGTGTAAATGAGTGATAAGACAAATACTTAAAAGAGAAAGTTAACCGGATGTTTTGTTTTTAAGAGATTTTTTAATAGTAAAACTTTCTTAATACTTTATGGCAAAACACGCAAATTTACTTCTGTTTTTGTTTTTATATACAGTATAGGGAAAAGTTTTGAAAGGGTAAGATGCTCGAAACTGTTGGAAATAATGTGAAATTTTTAGGATTAAATCCTAATATTTCTAATGTGGATACTTCTAGAGGCATTACTAATAGCTATGCCTCAATTCCGGCTTCTAAACCAGATGAATTTGTAAAACAAAATAAAGAAGAAGATAAAAAGAAACTTTCAACCGGTACAAAAGTTGGTATTGGAGTTGGGATTGCAACATTAGCAACAATAGCATTTTTTGTTGCAAAAGGTCGAATATCTGAAGCAAAAACTTTAGCAGAGCATATTGATTTTAAATCTGCACAAAACATAGACGATGCAATAAAGTTTGGAAAAGAAAATCTCGGAATAAAATCTTATGATGGTTTTGGAACAAATGATTTAGATGCCATAAATTGGTTAAACGAAGGATTTGTAAATGTCTCCAATAAAATGAAGGGCAAACTAAGAATGCCAAAACATGTTATTTTTATAGACGATACTAAAGTCCTTGGAGAGCACACAATGGCAGGTGTTGTTTTTGGCGAAAATTTGCCTAAAGAATTAAAAAAATATTCGGGATATTTTTATGTGAACAAAAAATTCTTTGCAGATCCAATAAAATCTGTAAATGAAGATTTTGAAAAAGCTATGAAATTAAATGTTTTTGAAACATTAGAAAATGGAAAAATAAAAGTTAATGAATTATATTCCGCTGAAACCGCAAATACTCTTATTGAGATGATTGAAGATTTTAAGAAAAACAAATCATTTAATTCTGCGGTGAAGGCTAGTAATGCAATTGAAAATATGTATAAGGCATTTAATTCGTATAGCAATAATCCTTTAGATACAATAAAAGTTTTATTTAAAAGTAAAGAAAATTGCACTTACTTAAAAGAAGCCGGTTTTTCTACTGATTTGAAAGAAATTCAAAAGCTTTCTTTAAATGAACAAAAAAATTTAAGAGAAAAAATGGTATCTTTATTGGAAGGTCGAAATGCTGTAAATTATGTTAATGACTTGATTTTAAAAGATAAAGAATATGCAGGTAAATTAGTTGAAAAAGGGTTTATTGCAAAACCGGAAATAGTTGATTCTATTAAATTTGACAAATTACTTGAAATCATAGATTATACAAAGGAATATACCGGTAAAGAAATATGCTTTTTGCCAATTAAATTAGCGGTTCAAGATATTGAGAAAACATCTCCGTTTACAACAATTTATCATGAGATGGGACACTTGCAGGATATGAAACCTCGCTGTGTGACTACAGATAAATGTGGATATGATTATTCAAAATATCCACAAGAATTAAAAAATTGGGTCGATAACGAAGAATATATTCAAGTTGCAAACAGAGTTTCTTCGTATTCAACTCATGGGCCGGGGGAATTTATTGCTGAAACTTTTGCAAAGCTGATAGAAGGTAAAAAACCTTCTAAAGAAGTTATGGATTTGTATAAAAAACTCGAAGGACCAACTGTTCCAAGTACGTAGTCATTAAAGCTACTTGAAATTTTTCTTATTACTCGTCACGTTTATACTTTTAACAGCTTATCTGCTAACAAGCGCCAATTTCTCACCAATATTGTTTTCTTTTTTATTAATTTGAGCGTATGGGTTTGAAACAATATTGTATTGAGGGTTGTACATTGTTCTTCTTCCTGTAAAAGTTGGTTGAGGCTGATTATCAATGCTATACAAAATTAAAGTTGTATCTTTAATTTTTATAGGGCTACCGTCAGGTCCTGTAATTTGGTTATTCCCGTTTACATAGTAGATTGTGTGGTCATTCGGATCTGCACTTTTAAATCTCATTCCGGCTTTTAGACCGCATTTAAGTCCTGCATTTCCGCCATAACCTTCGTTAAGGTCAATATTGTTCATCGTTAACTCTGCCGGACTATAATATTGGTCATATTCGTGATTTAAACCGGCAGTGTTGAAAACAGAAACAGTTGTTCTTCCGTCAGGGCATTGTCTTAATAAAGCAGAAACTTGAATGTCGCCTGTTTCTTTTCTATTAATACCTTTTGAGTGGTCTAATTCATCATTATAAATTATTTTTTCAAATTTTGCATTTTGCTCTTTTAATGCAAACGGAGCTCCTGAATTAAGAGGTTCTAGTTCAGGTCTGTTTCTAAGTGAAAATTGATAGTCCATATTGCTTTTGAACGTATTTACAAATTCTTTATAATCTTTGTCTGATGGGTCTACCCATTCATTATGGATTACGTTTCTATTTTGCAAGTATATGTTTTTAGTAGTTGTTTCATAACCTGTTGAGCCAAGTTCATCTCCTGCAAAAAGTGTAGGATTACCTGTTAATGCTACTAAGAATTTTGTTTGACCTAACAATTTTGACATCGCAGGGTCAATTATTCTTCGCATTGTCTCATTTTTAAGGTCGGTTCTTTCTTTTGCAGTAAGACGTTTATCGGCATTAGGTTCCAAATAGTCCATTTCGTTTAAAACAATTTCAAGGGCTATGTTATAATCTTTAGTTCCAAAACCATCTGCTTCAATTGTTTTGCCTTTATATTTGCCATTTGCTAAGTTTTCTGTAGCTTTAAGCATTTTTCCATATATATAGTCTTTGCGAACTTGGTTTAAGCCAATTCTTTCTTTGGCTTTTCCCATTCCACTTATAATAGATTCACTTTTGGCAATTGCAAGGCTACTTACTCGGTCATAATTAAAACCATTAACTTCGTCATCACTAGGTGTATCGCCGTAACCCATTCCGTGTAAAACTTTGTACGCTCTTTGTCTATAATCAAAGTTTGCAGGGTCGGTTAAATCTGTATAAACTAATCCGGTATCCATCGCAAAGCCTTCAAGTGCGCGACATTTATCATGGTTGCCTGCAAATGTGTAGGTATACATTAATGATTCAAGAGGTTCTGAATTTAGGAAGTTGCCACCGCCGACAAGTTGGTTGAGAATTGCCAAACCTTGATCGGTTCCTTTTTCAACCCCATTTTCATCTGCAAATAATTTTCCAAAAATTCCTGTTAAGTTCGAAGAAAAATAAGTATAGTTAGCGGTTGTAGTGAAGCCGGCTTCATTAATTAATTTTTTTACAGCTTCTTTTTGATCGCTAAATCGTGCTCTAGAGTTTTGACCGGAACCTTTTGCATAAATGTCTCCTTCGTCAGTAACTTCTGCAGCAATATATGCATCAGGATGGTATTCTTTCACGGCATCCGTGAATTTAGACCAAAACTTAATTATTTGATTCCAAGTAAATTCAAAATCTGTTTTTTTATTTCTTAAAGATTCAATATCGCCAATATCTTTAGTTGCGTCTATTCTCCAATCCAAACCGGCCTGTGTTCTGTTTACAATCATGTCTGCAAGTTTGAAACTATTGACATTAGTGTCTTTTATAGATTGGAATAGTGCTTTTTCAAGTTTTTCTTTATCTGATGAATTAATTTTTTCGATGTTGTTTTTAAGTTTTCTAATAACAGAAATAGCTTCATTTTCAGGACAATCTGCGATAACTCCCATTTCCGTTAACGAAGTTTTTTTCAATTTGTTATAATCGTATGAAATTTCTCCCGTTTGCTCATTATAATTGAATTCAGCTTTTGGAGAAACCCCTTTAATTACTGCGAAACGTGCAATTTCTGCTGTCAAAAGAGGTATTACGTATTCGCCGTATGGAGTTGTATTTCCGGATTTATCTTGAAGTTTGCTATCTTTTGGTAATTTGGCATCAACTGCAGATAAAACTTCTTTGGCTAAGTCTGCCATTTCTCCGGTATACATTCTGTCTGTTAATTTATATGCTTTTTCATATTCCGGTTTTACATGAGGATTTCCGTCTAAGAACATGTCAAATCTGGGAACTCCGATTTGATCTTCTTTTGTAGCTCTTTTAGAAATATATGGGGAACTTAAAACGCCCGCAATATCATCTCCAATTTCAATTGAGTCAAGCGGTAAATTCATTAAGCCTTGGACAATTGCATCTTTATATGAAGTTTCAGTATCAGTCCCTTCAAGTTCATAAGAGCCATTTATTACATTTTTTACTATTGTTTCGGAAACATCTAAATCTTTAGGGAAAACTTTTCCGTTTTCTTGTTGTTTTATTGTTTTATAAATTTCGTGTGCATCTTTTCCGTTAATATTTTTTAGATGTTGGGCTACATTTAGGTTTAAAATTTGATTTGTTTTTTTAGTCCAATATTTTGCAGAAGAAACCGCATAATCTTGAACTTCCATTTTCTTTTGTTTTAAAAGAGCTGTTTTTTCTGCTCGTTTAATTGGGTCTACTATATTTTTTAACGATTGTGTTTCTGCATGTGACGGTACAAAGTTTAATTTTGCAATATCCGGGTTTGCATCCCAAGTGTAGAAGCCGCTTTCGTGTTTTCCGTCAAGCCCGAAATATTCAAATTGTGCAACTGCTCTGGTTGCTTCTCCGCTTTTAAGGTTTAATCTTTGTTCCGGTTTTGCGTGTTTGTTGTAATCACTTAAAAGTTTAATATTTTTCTTATATGTTTCAGGATTAATTTGGAAACTGTATGGGACAACCGTGTCATTGTGGTTGTTAATATCGAGATAATTATCGTCAAACTTATTGTATGCATCAATTAATTCGCTGTCTGAAAGCTTTTCAGCGTTAACAAGTCTGTCATCATAAATTTGAATATAAGTTGGTTTGTTTTTGTCATATTTTACAGATTTGATATCAATAGAACCATCTTCTTTTTGGATAAATTTATATGGAGAATTTATTAATCTGTGCGTTACGTGGTTTAATTTTTTTCCAAAAACTCCGAGACTTAAAGGACTATCTTGAAGTCCGGAAATATTAAACCAATTAAAATAAGGAGACTTTTCGCCCCATTTTAATACATTTTGGAAGTGAATACCTTCTAACCCCTCATTTACGTAAGCTCCATCAGAAACTAAGTTAATGCCTTTGGCAAACATTTTCCTCTGAATAGATGCATAATTGTTTATATTTCCTAATGAGTTTGCCATTTGGAAGCAGTTTTTGTTCCAATAGGCATGGGCAGAAAGGCTGTCATCGGTAAATAATGGAGTTGTTATTATTCTTTTAAAATTATCTAATTTACCATCATCCAAATCTTTTTCTATGCCGGCTAAAGAGCCTCCGATTTTATTCGCAAAGTTTTTTGAGGAATTCAACAGTGTTTTTATTTCTTCCGGTTTTCTCTTTTTTATATTATTTTTATCATCATATTGCCAAACAATATTGTAATTGTCAGGAATAATAAGTTTCATAGCTCCGCCCTTAGTAGATGTTGAAGCCCTGTCCGAAACTATATTATATAAGTCGTAAGCTGTTCCTTTTTGAGTTCTTTCGTCAATTTTATTTCCTGCATCAAGTGCGTAAATTGGAGAATTGTGTGTGCCTTTCGGATAAAGTTTGTAATGGTATGCAAACGCTTCATCCGGAGCTATATCATAATCTCCGGCTAAATCAATTTTTGTTGCTTTACCGCTCTGTAGTTTTATACCATGTTCATTGGAATTTGGGTCAGCATCAAAGTTTTTTAGAATGTCTGTGACATAATAGTTGTTATCTATATCTTGGTCAACAGAAAACAGCTCAAGATAACAGTCATATTTGCTGTCATCATAAACATAGTTAAATTCATATTCTCTGCCACCATATTGGTTTTTAGTTGGCTTGTAACCTTCAAAAGCAACATTGTTTCTTATTTTAGGCTGATTTAAATTCAAATTGATTTTCACGTGAAAACTCCTTACTACTCCATTTATAACTCAACTGAAAGAAAAATTTTGTCAGAATACTTTGTTTTATTAAGAAATTTTTACAAAAAAAGTTATAATTATATGTTCTTGATATAATCAAGCTTGTAAAGGAGAAAA
The DNA here is from genome assembly GCA_934718275.1 of uncultured Candidatus Melainabacteria bacterium. Lineage (GTDB taxonomy): Bacteria > Cyanobacteriota > Vampirovibrionia > Gastranaerophilales > Gastranaerophilaceae > Stercorousia. The sequence continues at coordinate 54,567 of CAKUZD010000006.1, forward strand.
TTGATGCAAACCATGGATATTAAATGTGATGTAAAAGATATAAACTTGGCAGATCAAGGCAAAAATCAAATTGAATGGGCATTCAAAGATATGCCTGTTTTGAAACAAATTCAAGAAAGATTTATTAAAGAACAACCGTTCAAAGGTTTAAGATTATCTGCTTGTGTGCATGTTACAAAAGAAACAGCTGCGTTATGTGTAGTAATGAAAGCTGGTGGCGCTGATGCAGTGCTTGTTGCTTCTAATCCGTTGTCTACGCAAGATGATGTTGCTGCAGCATTGGTAAAACATTATGGAATCCCGACATATGCGGTAGCGGGTGAATCTGTTGAACAGTATAAATCTCATATAAGAGAAGCATTGGAACACAATCCTGATATTATTATTGATGACGGATGTGACATGGTTTCAATGATTCACGCAGATTATCCTGAACTTGCAGACAGAGTTATAGGTTCTACGGAAGAAACAACTACAGGTATTATAAGACTTCAAGCTTTGGAAGCTCAAGGTGTTTTGAAATTTCCTGCTGTTGGCGTTAATACAAGTTTGACAAAGCATTTGTATGATAACAGATATGGTACAGGGCAAAGTTCTTTTGACGGAATTTTGCGAGCTGCAAATATTTTAATTGCCGGTAAAACAGTTGTTATTTCCGGTTATGGATGGTGCGGTAGAGGTTGTGCGCTTAGAGCAAAAGCTCTCGGTGCTAATGTTATCGTTTGTGAAGTTGATCCGCTTAAAGCACTTGAAGCAGCTATGGAAGGTTATAGGGTTATGCCTATTGCAGATGCGGCAAAAGAAGGTGATATTTTCTTAACAGTTACCGGAGATAAGCATGTTGTAGATGTAAAACATTTGTTATCAATGAAAGATGGTGCATTTGTTGCAAATGCAGGACACTTCGATTGGGAAGTAAATGTGGGTGATTTGAAAGCTTATGCAATAGAGATTAAGCAAATCAGGCCAAATCTTGAAGAATATAAATTGAATAACGGCAAATCAATCTATGTATTAGCAGAAGGCAGACTTGTTAACCTTGTTGCTGCAGAAGGACATCCTGCAAGTGTTATGGATATGAGTTTTGCTAATCAAGCTTTAGGAATTGAATTCTTGGTTAAAAATAAAGGAAAATTGGAAAAGAAATTGTATACCTTGCCACATGATGTTGATGTAAAGATTGCCGAATTGAAGCTAAAATCAATGGGAATTTCAATTGATACTTTGACAGAAGAACAAGAAGAATATCTACATAGTTGGAAATTTTAATAACAAAAATCTTATAAAAGAAAAGATTTGGCAAATTATATATTCAGCCAAATCTTTTTTTTATTATAAAAATGTCTTAATGATTAATAATATTGTATTTCTAATTCCTAATTTTTTTCGTTCGGCCCACAAGAATTTAATTGTCAATGGTTTGATTTTTAGATTGTTTGCTAAATTTACTTTAGTTGTTTGGTCGTTATGTAATTTTTTATTACCTGTTACCAAAGAACAATTTCCTGCATTATTTTTATGTCGCCTATAGCCTATTAATGGAGTGTAAATTATTGCAGAGCCTCCTATTAAGTTTGCAAAATTAAACAAAAATTTGTCGGGGCAAATTCGCCAATCTTGTGGAGTAGGATATTCTAAAATCATTTCAATAGCAGCTTTTCTAAACATGGCTGAACTGTTAGGAGACCAATACCAACCTCCGAAATGTTTATTTTTTAAGATTTTGTAATTAACCTTTTCTTCAGCTAAAATAGTGTCTAATGTTTGAGAATGTGGAGAAGAAATTGAGTTTAAAGTGTGCACTTCCTCGTTTTCTCCAATTTCAGCAATCTGACAAGATGTAAAAGCGACAGATGTTTCCAAATGTATCCGAATATGGTGTTTAGCATAATTCTCAAATAGAATATCATCACTATCTATGAAACTTACAAATTGCCCGTTAGCCTCTTTTAGGCCTCTTATCATTGAGGCAAATTGACCTTGATTTGTTGTTTGTTTTATCAGGGTTATTTTTAAATCTTGGTTTTCTGCAATAAAATTTTCTATAATATCGCAAGAGTTATCATTAGAGCAATCGTCAACAACTATTATTTCAAAGTTTGCATAACTTTGTTTTTTTATGCTTTCAAGTGTTTTTAAAATGTATTTTTCATAATTGTACGAGGTTACAACAAATGAGATTAATGGAAGTTTAAGCATTTGTTTCCTCGTTGTTATTTGTGGCTAAAAGTCTCTCCATTTTCTTATTATGTGCAATAGAAGAAATGAATGCTGCAAGTATAAAGCCTAAACCAATTCCTCCGGTTACTATTTCAGGAACTTCCTTAACAGTGGAAACTAACATTAGGCAGGCTAAAGCTCCAATAGCCCAATGAGCGCCATGCTCTAAATATAAAAATTGTTTTAATGTTTTCTTTTCTACGAGCATAATTGTTAAAGAACGTACAAACATCGCTCCTATTGCAAGTCCGATTGAAATAATTATGATATCTTTGCTTAACGCAAATGCCCCTAAAACTCCATCCAGAGAGAAAGATGCATCAATTAATTCAAGGTATAAAAAGCTGATTAAGCCTGTGCAGCCAACAGCTCCCGTTGTACATTTTGCAAGTCGCATTTCTTCATGCTTTTCGAGATAGTGTGTAAATCCATCAATCATTAAATATGTGATGATTCCTGAAATTCCGGATATCATTACGTGTAGTTTTTGTTCTGTTGGAACGAAGTTTTGTGTTGCCAATAGCATAAATAAGGAAATTACAATTTCAATACCTTTAATATGGTCAAGGTGTGAAAGAGGGGCTTCAATATATTTTATCCAATGAGTTTCTTTCTGATGGTCAAAGAAGTAGTTAAGGAATAACATAATTAAGAACATTCCACCGAAAGTTACAATTGGTGCGTGAGTTTGGTGCAAATAATAAGCATATTTATCTGCGTTTGTCAAGGCAATATTTGCGACTTCCATCATACTTAATTTGGCAAAAATTGAAACAACAAGAATAGGGAATAAAAATCTCATTCCAAATACAGCAATAATTATGCCCCAAGTTAAAAATCTAACTCTCCATTTATGTGACATTTTTTCAAGTTTCATCGCGTTAACAACTGCGTTATCAAAAGATAAACTTATTTCCAAAATGCCTAAAACCACTGCTATAAACACGCAAGCTAAACCACTACCGCTATGAACGTGTTCACCCCACAAATATGCACCGATAAGTCCTACAATTGTAACTATGTATGAACCAATAAAATATTCTAACATTGTTTTCTCCTTCTTTATGCGTGATTATAGGTTAAATATTCGCAAAAATCATCATTCAAATTTTGTAGAATTTTCGGAATTTAGTATCTTGTAAACTGTATTTGAAAAATTTTTTGTTCCTGATATACTTTAGTTATGAAAGATATGCTAGATAAAATTCTTCAAATAGAGAAGAAATATAATGAATTAGGTGTTACCCTATCCGATCCTGCGGTAATTCAGGATTATAACAGGTTTAGAGATTTGTCAAAACAACGCAAATCAATGGAAGAAACCGTAAATCTTTATTATGCTTGGAAAGAAGCGATTGATGCGATTGATGAAGCGAAAGAAATGCTAAAAGTCGAACATGATGAAGATATGAAAACGTTTTTAAAAGGTGAAATTGCTAATAATGAAGCCAAACTTCCAACTTATGAAGAAAAAATGAAAGTTCTTCTTTTGCCACGTGATCCGATGGATGACAAAGATATTATGTTAGAAATTCGTGGCGGTGCAGGTGGTGATGAGGCGAATATTTTTGCCGGAGACTTAGCTCGTATGTATATGAGATATGCGGACAAAAAAGGATGGCAAACACAAATTTTGAGTAAAACAGAATGCGAAGCCGGTGGTGTTTCAGAAATTATTATCTCTATCAAAGGTGATGCAGTTTATTCTCAATTGAAGTATGAATCAGGTGTTCACAGAGTTCAGAGAGTTCCTGCTACTGAGTCTCAAGGTCGAGTTCATACATCTACCGCAACTGTTGCTGTAATGCCGGAAGTTGATGATGTTGAAGTTGAGTTGAATATGAATGACGTTGAAATTTCAACGGCACGTTCAGGTGGTGCAGGTGGACAAAACGTTAACAAAGTAGAAACTGCTGCCAGAGTATTTCATAAACCTACAGGAATTATGATTTTTTGTACAGAAGAACGTTCTCAGCTCCAAAACAAAGAACGAGCTTTGCAAATTTTGAAAGCCAAATTATATGATATGGAAGTTCAAAAACAAATGCAAGAAATTACGGATCTTCGCCGTTCACAGGTTGGTACAGGTGATAGAAGCGAACGTATCAGAACTTATAATTTCCCGCAAGGTAGGTTGACAGATCACAGAATTAATCACAATTTGAATGTTAATACAGTTATTGACGGTGACTTGGATGAATTAATTAATTTGTTGATTGAACACGATCAAAAGTTAAAATTGGAAAAATTGGCAGAGGTAAATTAGTGGTAATAGAACGTAAGTGTGCGGGGTGCGGAAAAATTAAAAATCGAGATGAACTAATTAAAATTACGCACGAAAGCTGCAACGGTAACGTTATTGTAAACCCTGATAATAAAATATTTGGCAGATCGGTATATCTCTGTTATAATAATTCGTGTATAGAAGGTGCTTTTAAAAAAGACAAAATCTCGAAGATTTTGAAAGCTTCTGTACCTGAAAACTTGAAAGGAAAATTATTAAATGAGTTTTGAAACGATTAGAATAAATGAATTAGCAAAAGAACTTGGGCTTACCAGTAAGGAAGTTATCGAAAAATTTGCACAACTTTCCGTTACGGGCAAAACTCATTCAAGTACTGTTACAATGGAACAGGTAAAAAGATTAAAAGATTTTATTGCTTCAGGTGGTGTTAAAGAACACAAAAAACCTAAAGCTTTTGTTGTTAAAAAGGCGAAATCAATTGAAAAACCGGCTGTAGAAAAGGTAGAAGAAAAAAGGGAAGAACCTCCTAAAGTTGAAACGGTAAAAAAAACGAGTTCGCCAAGGGTTGAAATAGTTAAACCAAAACCGCAAAGCAGATTGGAAATAGTTAGACGTGCCCCAAGAAAACCTGTTGGAGAAAATTCAAATTCTACAGACAGACCTGCCAGAACAGGTGAAAGAAAATTCCCGCCAAGAGGGGAACGCCCTCAAAGAGGAGAAAGAACAGAAAGAAGTGACAGACCGTTTTCACCTCGGTCTAAAGATGGAGCACCTAAGAAACCTTTTGAAAAACCGTCAGGAGAAAGAAAACCTATTCAAAGAACAATTATTTCTCAAGATATTTATGAGAATAAAGGAACAGGTAGGAGACGTACTGATGGCAAAAAGAAAGGTAAAGATTTTAATAACAAAAAGGAAGAACAGGAAAGAATTTCTTTAGAGAAGGCAGCTGCTCAAAAACACAAGAAACGTTCTCATAAAGAGGAGGAAGCGGCTCAAGTAACTCAAGTTGTTGTAAATAGAGCTATGACAATTAGTGAGTTATCTGAAAAAATTCAACATACTCCTGCCGAAATTATTAAATTTTTAATGTTGAACGGAGTTATGGCGACAGTAAATCAATTGATTGACATTGATGTCATCAAAAAGATTTGCGCAGAATATGAGCTTGAGGTCCTGGATGAGGATTTAGATGCTTATATGGAAGAAGAACTCGAAAAAGAAGAAAAAGAAAAGAAGTTAACTGAAGTTGACAAGAAATTGCTGAAAAAACGAGCTCCGGTTGTAAGTATCATGGGGCACGTAGACCACGGTAAAACTACGTTACTTGACAGTATTAGAGCTTCAAAACATAAAATAGTTGCATCAGAAGTTGGTGGTATTACTCAGTCAATTGGTGCTTATACAGTTTATTTAGATGACAATAAGGATAAAAAGATTGTATTTGTAGATACTCCGGGTCACGAAGCATTTACGGAAATGAGGGCTCGTGGTGCGAAGGCTACAGATATTGCGATTTTGGTTGTTGCCGCTGATGATGGTATTATGCCACAGACAATTGAAGCTATTAACCATGCAAAGGCTGCAGATGTTCCAATTATTGTTGCAGTAAACAAAATTGATAAGCCGGGAGCAAATCCGGATAGAGTATTGCAACAGTTAACGGAACATGGACTTGTGCCTGAGGAATGGGGTGGAGAAACAATCACTGTAAAAGTTTCTGCCTTGCAGGGTACAGGTATTGATGAATTGTTAGAATATATTTTGTTAGTTGCAGATGTTCAGGATTTGAAAGCTAATCCTAAAGCTGAGGCCTCTGGAGTTGTAATTGAGGCTAATTTGGATAAAGGTAAGGGCCCTGTTGCTACACTATTAGTTCAAAACGGAACTTTACGTGTTGGAAATTGTATAGTTGTCGGGACAGCTTGTGGTCGTGTTAGAGCTCTGTTATCGGATTCGGGAGAAAGAATTCAGAAAGCGGAACCGTCTACTCCTGTTGAAATATTAGGATTAACAGAAGTCCCTCAAGCCGGCGATTATTTCGAAGTAGTTAAGAATGAAAAAGAAATGAAATCTATAGTTCAAGATAGAAAAGAAAAAGAACGAGATAAACGCTTAGATGCTATGTTACCTGCTCATGTTAGACGAGAAGCGGTTGCAGGCGAAGATGATATTCCTCAATTGAACTTGATTATTAAGGCCAATACTAACGGTTCTGCTGAGGCTGTATCTCAGGCTATTGCTCAGCTTGAATCAGATGAAATTAAAACAAAAATCATTCACGTTGGTGTTGGTGATATTTCAGAAGCCGATGTTATGTTGGCATCTGCATCAAATGCCTTGATTTTAGGCTTTACGGTAAAAGAAGATGCGAATGCTCTTGCTGCTGCAGAAAAAGAAGGTGTTACAATCAAGAAGTATGATATCATTTATCAAATTCTTGAAGATATTGAAAAGACAATGTTGTCATTATTAGAACCGGAAGTTAAAGAAGTCGAACTTGGTAAAGCTGAAGTTCGTCAAGTATTTACGATTGGTAAAACAACCAGAATTGCCGGTTGTTACGTAACAGAAGGTAAGATTGTAAGAAGCAAGGATGCTGTTCTTTATCGAGATGGTAAAGAAATTTTCCGTGGTGCAATTGATCAGTTGAAACGTTTTAAAGATGATGTTAAAGAAGTTGCACAAGGTTTTGAATGCGGTATTTCTTTTGCTAAATGGAACGACATTGAAGAAGGCGATATCATCGAAGTTTCTACAAAAGAAGAAGTTGAACGTCAAAGCTTGTAATGCAAATTGAGACAGAGTGAAAAAGGAATTGTGTGTAGGTAGATTCGCACTTACCTTGTTTGTTCTGTTGAGTTTGTGGATGTCGCGGTAAAATATTTGTTATCGCTCAAAATTTTGTTGTTAATTTGGGGCGTGGTGTTATATTGTTAAATTAGCGGCGTTTATCTCCAAGGATAATCGTTGTTAATTTTCCAACCATCTCTTATTATTTTGGCAGCGCAACAATTTCCTGCTCCATTTCGACTACAAGAACTTTCTATCTCTCTTTGGGTTACGCTGTTGCAAGCCGGAACTATTCCTTTGCCTGCTATTCTTCTAAATATGAAAACGTCTTTTCCAAAAATATTTGGCTCTTTGCCGCCATTTATGTCTATATATACATTGAAAAGAGGAACTCTTTCTCCTTCAGAATTTGTTGTTGCATCTGTAAAGAAAAATAATGTTCCATCACTGGTTTTTAATTTTATTCTATCAGAGGTTATAGCCAATTCTGATTTCCAATTGTTTAGTCCGGAGAATGGTTGTAATAAATTATAGCCGCATTCATTATAAGTTTTGCATAAAGTAATGTTTGCGAAATATGGTTTCCAATATCTTTCAAAATATTCTTGAATTCCAATTTCAAAAGTTTCTTGCCAAAATTCGGAGGAACCATTATCCAATTCAGATTGTTTAAAAGCTTGGTTCAGAATTGAATATGACTTTTGCAATTTGTTCACAGTAACTTGTTTTTGGTAGTTAGCTATAAGCATTGGTAGTGTGAGTGCAGCTATTACTCCGATTATTCCAAGAGTAATCAGTATTTCTGCTAATGTAAATGCTGGTTTTATTGAGTTTTTCATTTTTCCTCCAATGTAAAATAACTACAAACATGTTTTATAATATATGAAATATATTCATGATTATAACATATTTTCATATTTTATCAACATAAATATATAATTAAAGTATGGATATTCGAGATGAAGTAAAGATAATGTTGACATCTAAAAGGATGTCAATGACAGAGTTGGCAAGGCAAATGACCGAGTTAAGCGGTAAACATTACTCTCAAAGTTTAATTTCTCATAAATTAAAAAGTGAATCTTTACGTTATTCAGAAATGAAATTGATTTGTAAAATATTGGGTTATAGAATATATATAGATTTTGATGAAATCCGTTTAGGGCGGTAATTTTACAGTATTATTAACATATCGAACGTTACACATAAAATATAGGAACAACCGTTAAAGTTCCTTTCTCTAGCACAACATAATTGGTGGAATTAGTACAAGTGCTAAGACTCTCTATGTTTTTTATTTACTATGTGTTTGTTTTTGTCAAGTGTTTGTATGTGTTTTTATTATTTTGTGATATAATCTTACTACCAAGGAGAAAATTATGACTTTAAGAAATGAACGTGTTAGAAAAGAATTAATGAGAGATATTTCTGATATTTTAAGAAAAGAGATTAGAGGTTTAGCAGGTGTTGTATCTGTTTTAGATGTCGAAGTTTCGCATGATAATTCATTTGCTAAAGTTATATACAGTGTTTTAGGAAATCCTGAGCAAATAGATAAAACAAAAGAGATTATTGAAAAAAGTACTCCTAAAATTCGTTATGAAGTTGGCAAACGTATTCGTTTGAGACTAACTCCTGAGTTGAAATTTGTTTATACTGATTCTTTGGAAAAAGGCTCGAGAGTTAGTGAGTTGATAGATAAGATTTCTCGTGGAGAGTTATAATGTCAGGTTGTCCTGATAAAAAGCAGTTATTTGGCTTTTTAAATATTTACAAACCTGTTGGAATGACATCTCACGATGTTGTTGCTGTTTTGCGCCGAATTACTAAAATAAAACAAATTGGGCATACAGGAACTCTTGATCCGTTTGCAGAAGGGGTGTTACCTATTTGTATCGGAAAAGCCACTCGATTAATTGAATATTTGCAAGACGATAAAGAGTATTTAGCAACAGTCCAATTTGGAGCTTCAACAAATACTTTTGATTTAGACGGTGAAAAAACATTTGTTTCTGAAAAAAAGATTACAAAAGAGGAAGTAATAGAAGGACTGAAAATTTTTGAAGGTGAAATTTCTCAATTGCCTCCAATATTTTCTGCGATAAAAATAAGAGGCAAAAAACTGTATGAATACGCAAGAAAGGGCGAGGAAGTTGAAATTCAGCCGCGAAAGGTAGTTATCGAAAACATTGAACTGAAAAATTTTGATGAAGAATTGCAACAGGCTCAGATTTTAATAAAATGTTCTAAAGGGACATATATTCGCTCAATTGCAAATGATTTAGGGCAAAATTTAGGTTGTGGCGGTTATTTGATAAGACTTATCAGAACACAAGCCGGATGTTTTAGGGTTGAAAATAGTGTTAAACCGGATGGAATTGATGTTGAAAGTAATTTGATTAATCCTCTTGAAGTTATGCTATTGCCTAAAATACCCGTAGATGATTATGATTTAACAAAAATCAAAAATGGTATGCCGATTTTGAAGTCTTGTGATAAAATTGGCAATTTTGTAAGTTTGGTATATAATGATGTCGAAATCTGCGCGGTTGGTGTTGCAGATAACAATAAAATAAAGCTGAAGAAAGTGTTTATATAATGAAAAAGATAATTTTATGTTTAGTACTATTACTTGTTGCTCAAAATGTTCAAGCTCAGGATTGTTCTACTTTGAAATGTTCTGAACCCTATGATTTGACTTCCGGTTTTTCAAGGGGGATGAGCACCATTACCGGTCAAAGATTTCTCGCTGAAAAAATAGGCGAAAGTCTTACTAAGAAAGCAATTAAAAAGAATATTACGAGTGGAGATGTTAAAGTTGATTTAGATGCTTATAGCGTTAGAGATTTAAAGGCAGGTCGATTTAAGTCATTAGAGGTTAAAGGGAAGGATGTTGTTATTCAGGGAATTCATATTTCCTCTTTTAATGCTAAAACCTTGTGCAATTTTAACTATATAGCTAATGATAAAAAAGGGAATTTTGTTGTAAAAGAAGATATTCCTGCATCATTTAATGCTGAAATTACAGAAGAAGATTTGAACAAAACGATGAGTTCTACTGATTATAAGCGTATGATTGATGATATAAACAGTATTGGTGGAAGTTTTAACGTATTTCAAATTACATCCACAAGTATAAAATTGAAAAATGGCAAAATGTATTATATTATGAAGTATTCTATGCCATTTGTTAGAAAAACTAAAGAACTTGTTATCAGTGCAAATTTAAAAGTTGAAAATGGACAAATAATACTTGATAATACAAGTTTTTTAAATAATAATATGGCGTTTGATGTAGACAAGCTTTCAAAGCTTATAAATTATATTAATCCTCTTGATTTTTCTGCTAAAATATTAGAAAATAAAGAAGCAAAATTCAGTGTAGAAAATGTTAAAATTTCTGACGGAAAAATTAATATAGACGGAAATATGGTTATTCTAAAGGATAAGGAACAATAAAATGCGTAAAAATGAAAGAGTTTTTTTAGGTGTAACTGCAGTAATAATGGTTGTTGTATGTTGTGTTTTAGGTTTGAGAATGCTTTATCATAATGATGAAAATGTTTCCGGCCCTTTAACTCCGGTTCCTGAAACTCAAATTCCTCAAGAGGAAGAACAGAAACCTGTAGAAAAGCCTGTAGAAAAAGTTTATGTAAATGTGTTTTTCATTGGTCAGGATGGAACAAAACAAGAGATATACAGAGCTGTGAACAGGCAATATGATAAGGAAGTAGATGGTTCAAAAATAAAGTTTGCAATAAATAATTTGATTTCCGGTCCAACAGCTTATGAAAAATCAAAGGGGGTTTATTCCGAAATTCCGGCAGGAACAAGGGTAATTTCGATATCTGAGACGTCAGATAAAGTTGTGATTAATTTGAATTCGGCTTTTGAAAACGGAGGTGGTACGGATAGTTTGTATAAAAGGCTTTATCAATTGATTAAAACAGCTAAGCGAAATACAAACAAACCGGTTTATTTGTATATTGAAGGACAAAAAGCTGAGGTTATTGGCGGTGAAGGAATTATGATTACTCAACCGTTAAATGAAAATTCTTTGGATGGTTAGTAAATGACTGAAAAAGATTTGGATTATTATCTTAATTTGAATTGGACTTTGATTGAGGGTGAGGATTTGGATTTTGACGGAAATCCTTATCATTATATTGAGATACAAGAAATTCCAAGTTTTCTTTTCTGTGCTAAAACACAGGAAAAAGCTAAACAAAATTATAAAAAGCAACTAAAATGGACTCTCCAGGTAATGATTGAAAGTGGGGAACATATAGTAGAACCCGGTGAGAATGATGATGAACCGGATTGGGAAAGTTTATGTCCCTAAAGTTAAGTTAATTAGAAGTTATGATTATATATAAAATTTGTCCTTTTTTATTTTGGGTACGGAGCGATTTTTTGGTGACAGTTGAAAAATCATAAAAAATATGCCATAATAAAAACGTAACATTTAAAAAGAGAGGATTTTATGAAAAGATTTGAATTAGAGAACGTTTTCGGGGGGGGGGCAATCGCTGCATAGCCTCTCATAATCATGGTTTTGGGCTGGTTGAAGCATTAAAAAGCTCGTCTTTTTATGATGGAGTTTTAAAAAGATTCTTCGCTATCGCTCAGAATGACAATAACAATAGAAAGTGTAATACTATTTGTGCCTTCACGCTTGCAGAGGTCTTAATCACTCTAGGTATTATCGGAGTTGTTGCAGCTATGACAATGCCTGCGTTGATACATAGTTACCAAAAACAGGTTACTGTAAATAAATTAAAAAAGGCTTATTCAATATTGGGACAAGTTGCACAACAAGGTGTAAGTGAGAATTCTCCTGCTGAAATAGTGGCAGGGGATAGTGTAGATGCTGCTACAACCAAAGATTTTTTTGAGAACTATTGGTTAAAGTATTTTAAGGATGTAAAAGTCTATAGAGGGCTAACTCCTATAAATGATGGTACTTTATTTTATAGGTTGTATAATGGGGGTTTGGATTCTACACATATATATACGGACTATGCTAACGGGCGAATCTTTTTTGCAACTGCTGATAATATGACGTTTTATTTGGATATTATGATGTGGACCAATACAAAGTATGACGATGACGGTAACGTATTATCGCAAGATCCGATTTATAAGTCACGACAAACTGTTTATGTCGATGTTAATGGGCTAAATCCTCCAAATACTTTTGGAAAAGATGTTTTTGTATTTATGGTTGATTTTGATAGCGGAACAGTACGACCGAATGGCTACTCAAGAGAAGAACAAGATATTAACAGGTATTGCAGTGAAAATGGTTCAGGAACTTTTTGTGCTGCTAAAATAATGAGAGATGGTTGGAAAATTACGTATCCATATTAATTTTGATAAACTTCTGCGTATTTTGGATTAACTGCAAGCCATTTAAATGTGTGTTCGTCAGTTTCCGGTATGTCGATTACAAAAGTGCCGCCATACCTGCCACGAGAAAATGCTAAATAACCCTCTTTGGCTAAGTTGTGAAAAGCTTTTCTGATTGTATTCGGGCTAAGGTCTAATTGTTTTGAAAATTCTAATATTGATGGCAATTTTGCACCGATTTCATAATTTTCTGCAATCATTTTCTTTATGTGATTTTGTGTTTTTTCGTAATAATAAAAAGCTGTGTCCGGAGCAGGTGCAAATATCGACGTTTCCTTCTTTTCAGGAATTGTATTTGCATTTGGCATTCTTAAAATAGTTGTTCCATAACGCCCTCTGCGAGCAAGTAAAATCTTTTCATTAATTAGTGATTTTAGAGCATCATGTATTGTTTTTATGCTAACAGATAATTTGCCAGCAAGTTCGGCGTGTGCAGGAAGTCTGTCTCCAACGTTTAAATTTGAATTTATATAATTTTTTAAGTCATTTTCGACTTTTTTTACCAGTGTTAAATTTTCTTCTTGGTTTTCATCAAGTTTGAAATCTATAGATTTTAAAATCCACCCTGTTTCGTTTGATTTTGTTTCTTGACGCTCAATTATTCCGGTTGTTCCCAAAAATTCAAGGGCTAATCTTGTAGTATTAGTTGAACAGCCGATTTTAGAAGAAATATTTCTTGAAGATGGTAAAATGGAATTTAGTTTCATCCCAGAATTAAGGATGTATTTTTTTATTTCATTAATTGCAATTTCTCTTTTTGAGGTTAATTTTCGAATACTTGTTTCTGAATGTTTATTATCTCTAATGATTGTGCCAATGCATTGTTTTGATTCTACATATCCTAAATCTTCGACATATCTTAGTGCATTTTGAATGGTTCCTATGCTTACGCCTAAAAGATACGCCAATTCAGGTTTTGACGGTAAAAGACAGTTTGCTTTTATGTTTTTATTGCGTTCTATAGTATTTATAAGCCATTTGCCGATTGCAATTGCTTTTGAGCTTGAAATATTTTTTAAATCCGGAAGATCTGTAGAAATGTCAGAAACTTTTATTTTATTTAATTCTGATTTTTGTGGTCTAATATATTTTTTCATACACACACCTCTATTGAAAAAATTATACCTAATAATACACTATTTATAAAAAAACATCAAGAAAAATTTTGCGGTTTTGTGAAGGAATATTTACAAAGAATAAATTGAACTATGTTGTTATGGCACTAAGAGAATTGTATTAATAAAAATACGCTTTTGATGCTATCTTATTTGAGGTTTATTAATTTACTATTCTAATAAAAAAAGACCACTTTCGTGGCCTTATTCTAATAAAGATTCTAAAATTTCAGCATTTCTTGCGGAAGTTGTTGATTCTCGGACTTTTTGCTTGTAAATATAAGTTCTTAATGCTTCTCTGATAAGTTCACTTCGTGATCTGTTTTCTCCGTCTGCAACCTGATCAATCCTTTGCAAAAATTCTTCCGGCATAGAAATAAGTACTCGCGCCATATCTTCTCCTTTTTTGTCTGTGAACCTTACTTTTATATAAAAACATTTTGATTTAAAAAAGTGCTATTTTTTATACAAAAAATATATATAAATTTTGAAAAGTCTTGCTATTATTGAATAATGAACCGGATTTGTTCTTCATAAAACTTCACAAATCTATTTTTTATGAGTAATTGTTTGTTCTATATATTGTAATATTTTTATATGTAATTAATTCGGAAAGTTTTCTTTAAACAGCTTTACAAGTTAGTGATTTTGCGCTAGTATTACTAAAAAAGAGGGATTCGTTGGACATGAAATATAAACGTATATTATTAAAAATAAGTGGAGAAGCATTATTAGGTGATCAGCAATTTGGTATTGACCAAAAACCTGTAAAAATGATTGCTGAAGAAATCCAAAAAGCTAGAGAATTAGGTGCAGAAGTCGCAGTTGTTGTCGGTGGTGGTAATATCTTCAGAGGGATGAGAAATAGTGCAAAATTAGGTATGGATCAAGCTTCTGGTGATTATGTAGGAATGCTTGCCACAGTTATGAATGCAATTGCTTTGCAAAGTGCACTTAATCAAATGAATATTCCGTGCAGGGTGCAAAGTGCTTTGGCTATAAATCAGGTTGCAGAACCTTATATAAGGCATCGTGCAATAAGACATTTGGAAAAAGGTAGAGTTGTAATATTTGCTGCAGGAACAGGGAACCCGTTCTTTACAACAGATACAGCTGCTGCCCTAAGAGCATCTGAAATTAATGCAGAAGCTATGTTGATGGCCAAAAACGGAGTTGATGGTGTTTATACCGATGACCCAAAAACAAATGCTAACGCAAAGAAGTTAGATAAAATTACATACGATGATATTATTGTAAATGGTTTGAAAGTAATGGATACATCTGCATGTGCGCTTTGTAAACAGAACAATATTCCAATTGTCGTTTTTGATTTTGATGCAAAAGATGCAATTCCGGGGATTTTACAAGGCAAAGAAATTGGTACTTATATAAATTAGTATAATAATAATTCAGGTATAAAAGAAAGAGGTAAAAATGGAACTTGAAGAACTATTTTTGTTCGGTGAAGAAAAGATGGAAAAATCTATTACTCAGCTTCACAGAGAATTTGGCTCTATTCGTTCAGGTAGAGCTAATCCGATGATTTTGGATAAAGTTTTGGTTGATTATTATGGAGCTCCTACTCCATTGAGACAGATGTCACAAGTGTCTGTTCAGGATGGAACAACTTTGGTAATTACTCCTTATGATAAATCAATTTTAAAAGAAATTGAAAAAGCAATTATTAAAGCTGAAATTGGGATTACGCCGAATAGTGATGGTATTTGTATCCGTTTGCCATTCCCTCCTTTAACAGAAGAAAGAAGACGTGAAACTGCTAAAGAAGTTAAGAAAATTGGCGAGGAAGCAAAAGTTGCTATTAGAAATATTCGCCGAGACATGACTGATGAGTTGAAAAAAGTAGAAAAAAGCGAAAATCTTCCTGAAGATACAGTTAAAGATAATCAAGATAAAATTCAAAAATTGACTGATAAATATACAGGTATTATTGATAAAGCTGTAACTGACAAAGAAAAAGAGGTTATGACAGTATAATGGATGAAAAAAAAGGCTTGAATAAAAACGCAACCAGAATGTTAACAGGTTTTATTATGGGAACAATTGCCATGGGCTGTATTATGCTTGGTGGTGTTGCTCTCTTGATATTACTTGCGTTAATAATTTATTTTGCATCAAAAGAATATGTAAAAATATTGGAACACAAAGGTTTTTATCCAAGCCTTAAAATCATCCTAGTTGCAGAAGCCTTGTTAGCTGTGATAACATATTTTGATAGAGTTGAATATGTTGCATCTGCATTAATTTTATGCACGTTTATGGCATTTATGTGGGTATTGTTCAGAGGCCGACAACCATATATTGCAAATGTTGCAACTACTATTTTAGGTTTTGTGTACTGCGGGTATTTCCCTCTCCACTTGCAATTATTGAGAGATATGCACTCAACACAATATCATGATGGTCTTGGTTTTGTTGTAATGATGTTTACCTCAATCTTGTTAACAGATGTGGGTTGTTATTATGCGGGGACAAAACTTGGAAAACATAAGTTGGCACCTGTTGTAAGCCCAAATAAGACAATAGAAGGTTCTATCGGAGGGGCAATTTGTGCAATAGTTGGTGCTGGTGTTGTAGGATTGTTTATTTCGAAAGTTTATATATTAGATATTAAATGGTATGTTCCACTATGTGCAGGATTGTTATGTACAGTATTTGCTCAAATAGGAGATTTGTGTGAATCATTACTGAAGCGTGATGCGGGAGTTAAAGATTCCGGAAATTCTTTACCCGGACATGGTGGATTTTTAGACAGGACTGACAGTTTTATCTTTACTATTCCTGTAATGTATTACTTCTGTAAGTATTTTGTCTTTTCAAATGATATAGTGAACTTTTTTAAAGGGTTGTTTTAGATGAAAGATTTAGAAGAAATTTTTGGTATAAATATTGATAACCCTGATTTCTTCAAAAGGGCATTAACGCATCCTTCTTATACAAAAGAGCGAGAACTTGCTTATGTAGAAAACTATGAAAGACTAGAGTTTTTAGGAGATGCTGTCTTAAAATTGGCGGTTTCTGATATCTTGTATAAAAAATATCCTGATTATACGGAAGGAGATTTGTCAAAAATCCGTTCGATAGTTGTTTCGGACAATACCTTGTCTAAAATTGCAGAAAAAATAGGTTTTTGTGAATTAATTATATTAGCTAAACATGAGGCTAAACAAGGGTTAGCTCACATTGAATCTGTTTGTGCCTGTGCATTTGAAGCTGTTTTAGGTGCATATTATTTAGATGGAAAATTTAAACTTGTAATTCAATTTTTGGAAAAAGTTCTTATACCTTATATTGAAGAAGTTGATAAGAATTTTGAAAAATTTAATGCAAAGGCAATTTTGCAAGAATATACCCAAGGGTTGACGAAAAAGACTCCGGTATATTCTCTTGTTGGGGAAACAGGACCGGCTCATAATAAAACTTTTGAGGTTGAAGTGGCATATCAGGATAAAGTTATTGCTAAAGGCAGTGGCAAGACTAAAAAAGAGGCCGAGCAGCATGCAGCTTATGAAGCATGTAAAATTTTGGGAGCAATATAATAATGATTTATGTATCACCTTCTATTCTGTCAGCGGATTTTGCAAATTTAGAAAGAGATATAAGACGAATTGAAAATGGAGGAGCTGATTGGGTTCATGTTGATGTTATGGATGGACATTTTGTGCCAAATATAACTATTGGAATTCCTGTTATTGCATCTATTCGTAAAATAACAAAATTGCCTTTGGATGTTCATTTAATGATTGAAAACCCGGAAAAATATGTTAAAGCATTTGTTGAAGCAGGGGCTGATATTTTAACTTTTCATTATGAATGCGGTTCTGATATTCAAAAAACTATAGATTTAATTAAATCTTTTGGGATAAAAACAGGATTATCAATAAAGCCACAAACTCCTCCTGAAAATATTTTACCTTATTTAAAAGATTTAGATTTAGTATTAGTGATGACAGTGGAGCCTGGGTTTGGCGGACAAAAATTTATGAAAGAATGTGCAGAAAAAATTCCTGTTATTAAAAATAATGCTCCTAATAATTTGATTATTCAAGTTGATGGTGGAATAAATGCTGAAACAGCAAGAATTTGCACATCTTACGGTGCAAATTCTTTAGTTGCGGGTAGTTATATTTATAAATCTTGTGATATACAGGCTGCTATAAAATCTTTACGCTAGACCTTTTCTAGCTTTCCGTTTTCTGATTTCTTCCGGATCTGTAGTTAATGCTGGGTCTGCAAGGGTGAGTGTGTTTTGGTCTGATTCTTCTATTGTATCCTGAGGTTTTACATCTCCTGCTTGGCCCGGAGTTGCATTCATGAAGATATTATTTCTTTCAGGTGGTGCCTCAGAAATTTTGGCAGGATTTTTTACAGCATCGGGTTCTTCTGTTTGTACAGGTCTTTCTTCTTCAGGGGATGTAAGCCCGACTTCTTCCGGAGGTATTCCAAGTTTGTCAAGAGCTTCTAACCCAATGTCTCCGTCAACTTGTTCATAAGTTACGTCATCAGGTATTTTGGCGAATGCAGCCATTTGTTGAGCCCAAGTTACAATTTCAGTTGGTATATCTTCGCCTTTACTCTTTTCTTCTATAATTTCTTCTGCGGTTAATTTTTTCCATCTTAGTGCGTCTATATTATTGGTTCCGCCTGTAACACTCATTGAATCTGCCATTAATTTTCTCCTTTCATATACTTATTTATTGACGGAATTTAATGGTAAAAACTTTGAACTTTGTAAACAAATGTAACAAAACTTATGTAAATCATATATAAAAAGTCAATAAATTTAGATAAAAATTTTTTATATAAGTGTGAGAGCTAAATAAAGAAATAGAGAGGTTAAAAGGCTATGGCAACTATGCTTTTATTTTCAAATACAGTTACAGATACATATAAAGAGACTTCAGAAGCTGTTAATGCGGTTGATTTAAATAAAAGATATGTCGTTAAAAAGACTTTGGTGGACATGATGAAACAGTCATTTTTCCACGGGGCAAGCAGATTTGGTACAAATTTTATTGCATAAGACATTAAAAAAGTTGTTGGAAAATCGATAGGCTAATTAAGGAATAGAAATCAATAGGAATAGAATAGGAAAATTTTTTAGGATAGGAATTACAAAGACCGGTTGGAAACCGGTCTTATTTTTTTATGAATATGTATTATGTGTTTTTAAAAATTATTTTGAATAGTATCTTGAGTTTCTTGTTTATTTTGTTTGTCAGCATCAAAGAATTTATTTATTGTTTTTTCGTTTCGAATAGCGTTCATAGCTTCGTCTTGTGCATTATTTTTTGCGCCGGTAAAATCAATGTTAAAGTATGCCCATACGCCGGCTGCAATTAATAATAGAATAATAATCCATTTCATAATAAAATCCTCTCATTTTTACAACACGAGTATTCTATAATTTTTTGTCCTATAAAAAATCAGATTTATGGTTGATTTTTACAAAACATTAGGTTTATTGTATTATCAAAAAAAGAGGTGTTCATATATGGATGAAAAAAAAATAGATAATATGCCCTATGTCGGAAATGTTTTTTACAAATTAGGGGATACTGCAAGGGTTTCTGAATTGATGGCAAGAAATTATTACAAAACGTATATTGATGGTAATGAACAGATGTTGGAGCTTGATGAATTTAAAATATTGTCTCATATTTTAGATAATTCGGATTTGTCTCAAAATGATATTTCAAAACTTGTTTATAAAGGGAAAGCTCATGTTGGTAAAATTTTGAACAGTATGGAAAAAAAAGGATATATTACTCGTATTGTTTGCAAAAGAAAGAATATATTGATAAAGCATACTAGTTTAACAGAAATAGGATTGCGTCTTTATAAAAATACCGATGATAAATATAGAGAAATTGCTATGCATACTTTAAACGATTTTTCTAACGAGGATATTATTGTATTAGGAAAATTGTTAGATAAACTTAAGGAAAAAATCTTATTAACAAATAAAATATATTTTTAAGTTTATAAAAATGTTGGAGTTTGAGTTACATAGCTGTTTTAAATTTTTAGTTGTAGTTTAAATTTTTAGGTTCTTCTGCTTCTCTGATTATATTATAAATTCCTTCAATTTCTTTTTCTGTCATACCTTGTTCACATCTTGCAGAATACACTCCGGATTCTGCCATAAAATACATTACATAAATCTTGTTTTGCTCTCCCCTGATATTGATATTTACACTATTTTTAAGAGTATATGTTTTGTTGTTTGAGTATTTGTTATAATCTCCGCTATTATCACCATTGTTACTTTCATCAAATCCTTTTCTGACGGTTACAGTTCTATGTTCATCAAGAGGGTAAGAGATTTCAAAAATTCCTTTCATAGCTCTAATTGTATAATTTGATAGAGACAGAGGAAAATTAAATCCTGCAACTTCCCTGCCGCATTTAAAATCAGTGTTACACTCTGTCCAAGGGTTTGGCATCCCGATTAATTTTTCTTCTCTAGATGGTTTGTAGATTTCTTTCCCGCTATTTACATAATCCTGTAGGACTTTTTCTCCTGTTGTTTTTTCAATATTTCCGTAAACAGTAATTCCTCGTTTTTTAAATTCTTTAATCCAGTTAGGTTTATAGCCTTCATCAAAGCCTGTAATTCTTTCAACATCTTTAGATGGAACACCAAAATAAATCGTTTTAATTCCTGACCACATAAGTGCTCCTGCACACATTATACAAGGTTCTGCATTTATATATATTGTCAAATTTTGTGGAGATAAATCATACTGTTTGTACATCTCAAATACTTTTTTTAGAGTGTTAATTTCTGCATGGTATAAAGCGCAATTGTCCTCTACAACGCTGTTCGATGATGCTACTACAAAGTTCCCGTTTTCGTCATATATTTCAGCATAAAATGGACCTTTGCCATTTTTTACTCCTTCTGCTGTCTTTTGATATACATTTGTCATTATGTTTTTTGCTTTTTCTAAATCAGTTTTCTTGATTGGTGAATTTGCGGTTATTTCCATTTTGTGTAAAGTTTTAATAGAATATATTTCTTCAGCAAAACATGTAGTTGATGTAAGTGCTACAAGTAATATTGAAACAAATATTTTTTTCATGATTTTCTCCTGTTCAAAAATTTTTCTCCAAAATTTTAGCAAAACAAATTTCTTTTTGCAAGAATTTGCTATTATTGCAAATTTTAATAGAACTTCTTATTAAGCAACATATTACTCAAAGTTGCGAGTACTCGTTAAAACAGCAAAAAAAAGAACCCGTTAAGGGTTCTTTTAATAATGGCGGGAACGACGAGGCTCGAACTCGCGACCTCATGCGTGACAGGCATGCGCTCTAACCAAACTGAGCTACGCTCCCATATTCTATTGTCAAGTCTCTCGACAAGTTCTATTATAATATGCTAAATTTTTTTTTGCAATACTTTTATTGAAAATTTTTATAAAAGTGTAAATATTTGTAATGACGGTATCAAAAAATTTTTTTATGTTTGTTTAGAACTATTGTCATGGATAATAATAGTTTATCAAGTAATATTACTTTTACTTCTCGTTGTTCTCAAATTAGAGACGCTCAGTGGGTTTGTCGAAAAGTTCGTTCTTTTCCACATATTTCTACAACTTATTGGAATGCAAATGTAGTAAAATTGGCCGAGCAAAATTTTGAAATTTATGACCGCTTTATGCATCAATCTCAGGTTAATAGGTATATTCCTAAAGACCCGCATGCGATAAAGTGTGTCAAAATTTTTTCTTGGTATAAAAGACTTGTAAAAAATATTAGTAAAGCTCGAAGAGAATGGGATGTCGGTGGTAATAATTCTTACAGAAGGGTTAATAATATTTTAGGACAATTTAGGTATGAAAAGCTTGGAAATTGTGGGGAAGATGCGTATTTGGCAGCTTCTATTCTTAAAATGAATGGAGTTGAAAATGCTTGTGTTGCAACGTTGAAGGCAGATGGTGATGTGCAAGATCATGTTGTGTGTTTGTTTAATAAGGATGGTTCTCAATTTGATAATGAAAATTTGAAAAAAACTATTATTATTGACCCTTGGCTTGGTGTTGTTGATTTTGCATCAAATATGTCGGTCAAATATAAAAATTTATTTTTGGAAAAGTTTGGAGGGCTAACAGAAAATTCAAATATTTCTTTTCAAAAATATGATGATGTAGATTTTTCAGAACGTGAATTACGTTTTTTGAAATTAAGTCATCCAAATTTATGTTTCCCTACAAATTCAAAGAAAAAGTTTATGCAATAAAGAATAACAAAGAGCTTCTATAGTAGAAACTCTTTGTTAAATATTTCAATTCTGCATTTGTCTTTATTTATATAATGGAGCAAGTTTTGCGGATTGCTGCGGAATAACTCCTTCTTCAATTGATTGATAAACTCTGTAATCGATTGTAGGGAAGCAATTATCTATATTTTCGATTTCGCTTAATTTTGCTTCATCAATATTTCCACTTTCAATCATATCGCAAATTGTTTCAAATCTGTCAACATGCTCTCTAAATCTATCGGTTGCATAATCCTTTGCCTGCCAAGTTGTAATCAAGAAAGGCCAATCAGAACTTTGCAATAATAGATTTTCTCTAGCCATTTGTTTTAATGCTCTTAATAGAAGTTTGTCTTCCGGAATTTCAGAGTATTTATCTGCAATTGCACAAATACGTTTTTCGCAAGCATGGATAATTGGCCACATCCATTCCGTCAAGTGATTGTTCCATACGTAGAAGTGTCCGCCTTGTCCCCAAGAACTTTCCGGAATTTGGATAGCTTCTTTTGGAGGGTGAGAATGAACATATTCTCCTGCAGTCATTCTTTCTACTTCAGGAAGGTATGTGTTGAATTTTTTGATTACTTGCTTGATGAATTCTACTCCCTCAAACCACCAATGGCCAAATAATTCGGTGTCAAATGAAACCATTACCAAACCTTCTTTTCCGGTTGCTTTTTTGTAATCATTTAACATGTGATATATTAACGTTGTGTAATGATCAGAGTTTTCATTTACTTTGTTAAGAGCTAATACCGGATCATATAACATTTTGTCACCTAAATCTGTTTTAGGCGAAGTAATTCTCCAATAATGCATGCCAGATTTAGCATCTTTTCTATGAAATTCTCTGTATACACCATCCCCAGGGTAGCCGTCTGCTGCTGACCATACTTGGTAGCCGGCTCTTTCGTTTCTTCCCATTACTGCAACTTGTGCATCAGGTAACCAATAAGCAGAATACGTATCGTAACCTGTAGCAGGTCTGTCAGGAAGCGGAATATACTCAATATTTCCGTATACTCCTATTACACGTCTGTTTCCAATTGAATTTCCACCTTCAATTACGTGTGATTCAGTAAAGAAATATTCAATATCATTATTTTGAAGGGTTACTTCAATAGCCGGACGCCAATGTTTTTTGCCATCTTTGCCAACATATTCATATCCTTGTCTATATGCGCATTCAGGTAACCAACATCCACATGCTTTTTTGCCAAACAATCTTTTAGTTGTATCAGAGCCAACTTTGAATTGAGCATTCAAGTTGCTATCAGTTGCTAATAACGGAGAAAATCCGTGAGTTGCCCCTGAAGTTGTAATTTCGATACATCCGAGTTCCTGAAATTTTTTGAATTGAGCAATCAAGTCCATGCCGTATTTGTTGACAAAAGAATCTTTTATGTTTGAAAACCAATCAAAATAATATTTTGCTAAATATTTTAAATGTTGAGAATGAGGCACTTTGGGATCGGGATATCTATCCAAATCCTTAGATACCTGCGCAATTCTGGAATCAACATATTTTACAAAACCTTCTTTAAGGTGTTCGTCATTAAGTTGTTCTGCAAGAATTGGTGTAATACCTACTGTTAACTTAGCTTTAATTCCTTCGTCATATAATTCAGAAATTGCATTCAACAAAGGAATATAAGTTTCTGCCATACATTCATAAAGGTTTTCTTCCCCGAAAGGCCACATGCCGGCTTTTCTATAATAAGGAAGGTGGCTATGTAACATAAATACGAATTGTCCTACTGACATTTGTGCCTCCATATCTTATTTAAACGAATTATTATATAACTATAATTCTTACTTATATATTATTTATACCACAAATGTCTAAAAAAAATAATCCTTAAGAACTAATTCTTGTGTGTAATTGTTACAAATATTTACAGTAAAAAATAATACTTTGCTATAAATGTAGTAATAGTCTGAAAATTTAGTTTCCAAAGAAAATATCATAATTTTCTTCGCCAAAAAGTCTGATTTTAACATTTTTTATGGCTGTGTCAAATTTTTCTGTAGGATGATTAATTTTTTGTGCAAGTTGGCGCATAAATGCATATTGCCTAATTTCAATTTCGCCAATATCAAATTCGTCCAGATTCTTTTTTTCTTTTGCTTGCACAACAAAAGTATCTATTGCAGTTTGTAATATTTCAATTTCTCGTAATATATACTTTTCAATGGGTTGTCCATTTTGTTCTGCGAGCTTAATTTTTTCTTCAAGAAGTTTCAATTCTTGTTCATCCGTCAAATTTTGAGGCATAAAATCTCCTATTACCTAATAATAGCATTATACTTTATAAATCCATCAAATGTTTAGTTGATTTTTGACAGTTATTCTGTTTTTTGTGTTCAGCTTCTAATCGCCGTTGTATTGACGAAATCTTCCATTGTTGTCTATTTCCATCCAACGGTTGTTACGTTCCATTAGGATTCTGGCCTTGCCATCAGTGCTGATTAAAGTTCTTTTCCCGTTTACTTCTTGGTTTACTATAAAACCCTTAGGTACGGCAATACGAGCAGGTTTTGTTGAAATCGGCTGTGATTGCGGCTTGTTATTGCTTGTACTGATATTGCCTGAATTTAATTGGGTTGTAGAAGGGTTTCCGGGTTGTTTTGTATTATTATCGAATTCATCTATTAGCTTATATATTTCATCTTCATTTTTAACGCTTCTAGTGCGAATAGTCCCATATCTATCGGCTTCTATTACAATGTATGAATTTGTACTTGTTTCTTTAACACGATATAAGCTTACTTTAGAGTTTTTATAAAAACTGTTTGTTTTTATTTCAGACAAAGGTATTTCAAGATTGTTTCCATTCTTGTTTATTATGACGCTGTTACCTGAAATCATTGCATTTATAGGTGTTCCGTCAGCAGTTTTAGCAATTTCTCTAAAATTATCTCTAACAATATTTGTTTTTTGTTCTGTAGGTTTAGGAATTTCGCGTTTTCGCATAGGTGTCGATTGAGTTTGTGCTGCAGTATATTTTGCAGCATTTTCTGTTCTTGTTATTGGTTTATCGTTTGGCAGGTCAACTCTCATTTTAGGTTGTGTAGATTGTTGAACGATACTTTGAGTTTGTCTTAAAACTGTTGAAGTTCTAGAAGCTTCTGTTGTTCCTGAAGTTGTCTGAGAAGTTTTTGAAGGTTGTTTTGGTGTAATTTCAGCTCTTACAGTATCATTACTTGTATTAGGTGTAGTGGAGTTAAATTTTTGTTTTGCTTTCTTATCGAATTCATCTATTAGTTTATACATTTCATCTTCGTTTTTAACACTTCTGGTGCGAATAGCGCCACGTTTGTCGGCTTCTAGTATAATGTATGAATTTGTACTTGTTTCTTTGATACAATACAAGCTTACTTCCGGATTTTTATAGAAACTATTTCCTTTAATTTCTGATAAAGGTATTTCAAGATTGTTTCCATTCTTGTTTATTATGACGCTGTTACCTGAAATCATTGCTTTTATAGGTGCTCCGTCAGCAGTTTTAGCAATTTCTCTAAAATTGTCTCTAATAATATTTGTTTTTTGTTCAGTAGGCGTTTGGGCTGCAGGTTTTCGCGCAGGTGTTTGTTGAGTTGCTTTTGCTGAATTGGAAATTTCTTTCTTTGAAGTAGGAGTGTTTATCTGTGAATTATTTGGTTTTGTTATCGCGAAATTTGCGTGTGTTTGTTTTAACTCATTAAGTGAGCAAGTGTTATCAACGCCTCCGTGATACGGGTTATGATATGTTACCATTTTGGTTCGCGGATTGTAATCAACAAGAGTTCTGGCATGTGCTCCGAACGTTATTGTTCCCATATCTGATTTAGGATTGAAAGATGATAGAGCTTCTTCTAATCCATCATAGTTATCACATTTAATGGATGTTGTTGAGTAGCTATGTGATGGTAACAGATAAATGTTAGCCTGTATATCCGAATCCATGTTGTTTGCTATTTTATCTAATGCGGTTATGCTAAAGTCTCTAATATTAGAACTGTAAGGGCGATCGGCAGCTGCAAGTCTGTTAGCTTGAACTGTTTGCATTAACATTTCAACTCCAGGTGCTCCACCTTTTTTTAGTTGTGCGGAAGATGCTGTTTTTACAGGTTTCCCTTTTGGGAATATAATTGGTTTGGTGCTTCCATTCAATGTAATTTGTATATCTCCGTTTGGAAGTTCTTTAAACATTGAATACAATTCAGCTTTACCAACATCAGAACCTGTCATTGCATTTATACGTGATAAAAGCCAACAATAACTTTGACCATGCTGTGAAGCCATGGCGAAGCCTCCCTGAGGAAATAATTCATCAAATTTTTCTCGGGATAAGTGTATTTCTTGAGCTTTGCCATTTTTGTTAATATATAGTTTTTGGTTTTTGCCGGTTCCAACAGCACAAACATCTCCGGATTTTATTTGAGAAGATATTTCATTTATGTCAAAATCAGCAGGTAATTCTTTGGCGATAGTCGGATTATTTAATTCATCTTGTAGTTTTTTTGAAATGTTTACAACTCCGGGGTCAGGTTCTTTGCTCTGTTCTATAAGGTTTGCTTTTGCCTGTTTTTGTAGTTGTTTTGTTCTTGAAGTCCCAAATAACTTGGAAACAAATGATTCTCCGGAAGATTTGTGGTCAAATATACCTCCGGCAAGTTCGTTCCCGTTTTCATCATATATGTGATTTGGCATATTTTGCGGGTTACTTACACTCGTTGTTGTGCTTTTGGTTGTTGAGGTTTTTTTATTAGCAGCAGTTTGGGCTACATTGTTTGCTTGGTTTAGTTTTTGTGGATGATTTTCTATTTTTGCTTTGAAGGATTTTATTTTTCTTTTTGTAAATTTAAGACTGCTTGTCGCGGTTTTTAGAGTGCCTGAAACTACGGCTCCACCAACTCCGCTCATTAGAGCATTTGAAATAACTCCTTCTTTGCTAATATGTCCTGTTTCTACGTACTCTTGGGCAGTGCCAACACCAACATCGCCCGCTACATTAATAGCTGCTCTTGTTATTTTAGCCCCTGTTGAAGCTCCTTTTACAGTAGTTAAAGCAATTTTTCCGACTGCACCGCCTGTAAGAGTAGAAACGCCGTCAAATGCGGCATCGGTTAATATTTTTTTATGGTCAGTTCCTTCTCTAAACTTAATTTTTCCTTTAGTTACGGCATCTGAAATGTTTATTCTGTCTGTTTCATCAATAGCTGCAGATGATAAAGCTGTCCCTACGGCTGTTATTGCTAATCCGGCGGCTCCTCCGGTAGCAACGGTTGCTGCTCCTATTACAATCCCTGAAGTGACTTTTGCACTTGTTTTTACAACTTCTGCACCGGTTTGTTGTGAGTTATTGTAATTTTGAACTCTTGCATATATGTTATTTTTTGTCCCAAAAACTTTTTCATAATTTTTTTGAGTTGGATTTTTTGCATACTCAGCCATGGCTTGTTGGTTAAAATCTTTGCCATAAATTTGTTTGAATTTGGCATTAAACTGAGCGTCTCCTTTTTTAGCCGCTTTTTGTAAGTCTTGAATATTTTTGTTGTATTCATTTAAGTCAACTCTTACTTTAGAAGCTCTATTATCAGAACCCCATAATACACTTATTCCATCTGCTATATCACCTGCCCAACCGTCTTGAGAAAGTTGGTGGTTAAAACTTTTTTGTGCCGAAGCTAATTGCTTCTGCATCGTATTAATTGTTGCAGAATGTGCCGTTTGGCTATTTGTTTTTATTGCATTAACTTTGTTATTTTTTTTAATAACTTCTTTGTTTAAAAATGTACCGTCATGTGCAAGGATTTGGTACTGACCTTTTGCGTCTTTAACTATTTTTCTTCCGTT
Organism: uncultured Candidatus Melainabacteria bacterium; assembly: GCA_934718275.1. Taxonomy (GTDB): domain Bacteria; phylum Cyanobacteriota; class Vampirovibrionia; order Gastranaerophilales; family Gastranaerophilaceae; genus Stercorousia. The sequence continues at coordinate 82,469 of CAKUZD010000006.1, forward strand.
AGAAGCGTTTCCAACAAGAGTATACTCTTTACCTGTTTTTGATTTTACTTTTGTACCGGCTCCGTTTGTGTTAATTAATTCAAGGTCTTTTAATTCTTTGTTTTGAGTCTTTTTATCGGGGGGGGGCACTTAGTTTGATTTGTCTTTTTGGTTTTTGGAGTTGAGTTGTTGTAAGTTGATTTATATTGTTTAGTAGCCCACTTGTTAGCGTTAAAAATTGAAGCAGCGTTTCCACCTTCTTTTTTTATCATTGATACTACTGCATCATCAGTGATAATAGGTGCGATTTTATGTTTTTTTCTGTAAGCATTAATTGCTGCTTGTTGCTGTGGGTTAAGTGATATTCCCATTAATACCCTTTCTTCTACTAATTCTCTTAACATTGTGTACGGAATGTTAATCAAAATAATTTAGTAAAAAATGTTTTTTATTAACAATTCTTTACAAATTAATTAAAAATCTTAAAATATGGGTTGCAATAGAAAGGTTTTTTGTATAGTATGAACATACTCACATCCTCAAATGTGTTCGGATTCATTACCCGAACGTAAGAGTAAAGAAAGGTAAATAAAATGGCAAATATTAAATCTGCTAAAAAAAGAGTATTAGTTGCTGAAAGAAACAGATTAAGAAATCAAGCGTTCAAAACATCTATTAAAACAGCAGTTAAGAAAGTATTAGAACTTGCAAGCGCTGAAGATAAAGATGCTTTGAATACAGCATTGTCAAAAGCTTATCAATTATGCGATAAGGCTGTTTCTAAAGGTGTTTTGCACAAAAATACAGCAGCAAGAAAAAAATCTAGATTAACTAAAGCAGTAAATAAATTACAAGCTAAATAGTTATTTACAAAAAAGTAAAATACCTGTTGTTGTTTTGAATGCGACAATGGGTATTTTTTTATGTTAAAAAGTTGGGAGATTAGTTATTGGGCTAAATAGTTATTAAGAATTGTTTATATGGGTTGCAGAAATCAACAAAAAATGTTAATATATAAATATGGTTTCTGTAGCTCTTTTTATATTCATTATAGTATTATTGTTTTCATTTGTGATTTATCTTTTTTGCAAAAGATTAATATACAAGCTCAATAAGCGTGTTCTTCCAAGAAATCTTGCTATTATAAAAAATGGAAAATATTTAGCTGATTTTGATAGTTTGGATGAAGAAACAATTCGCGAAAAAATTGTTATTCCATTTTTTCAAATACTTGGGTACAACACTCATGATATGCGAGAATTTCGTATTTTTACGAAACGCCAAAGTTTTTTGCCGGACTATACAACAAAAAAATGGGATAATAGTCGTTTATGCAAACGTTCTATGTATATAAAATATGAAAATTTTTCAGAAGATGCTGTTGATTTGAAAAATAAAATATATAATGATAATCGTATTCAGGGTGCAAATATTGATGAATTAATGAATAAAACATACTTTTGGGGTGAATGTTATGTTTTAACTAACGGGTATTTATATTTGTTTTTTGATAAAAAATATGTACAAGGTTCCAAAAAATTCAAATTTTGTTTTAATTTGAAAAACTATAGTAAGTCTGATGTTGCTCAACTCGCATATTATACCAAGCAGTATATGTTTTTGCAGATTGAAGATGTATATAGAGCGTAAAATTTTTGATTAATATTATGTAAAGATATTGGTAATTAATTTTTTATCAAGTATAATTATTTTATTATATAGGAAAGATGATTATGCAGGATAATTTAGAGAGAAAACAAATAAAAAATATCGATTTTAATATTGATTTAGCACAAAGCTTTGGTATTTACAAAAATAATGCAGAATTTGATTTATTAGATTATGCAAGTTCTGTAAATGTTTCTTGTGGGTTTCATGCAGGAGATCCATTGACTATTCGTAATGCTTTATTAAAAGCTAAAGAAAAAAATGTGGTTGTGGGCGCTCATATCGGTTTTGATGATATTCAAGGTTTTGGGTATCGTGATATGGATTTGGATGAGGATGAAATAGAAGCTCTTGTTGTGTATCAAGTTGGAGCTTTGATGTCTTTTGCAAAGTCTATGAACATGGAAATCGAACACGTAAGACCTCATGGGGCTATGTACAAAAGATGTGCGGAAGATTTTTCTTTTGCTTGTTCTGTTGCTAAAGCAATTCGCAAGTGTTCGGAATGGCTCGTTTATTATGGCGCTACCGGAGAAATCACTCAAAAAACAGGTGAACTAATAAATATTCCTGTTGCACATGAAATTTGTTTAGAAAAAATGTATAATGTTGACGGAACAGTTAATTCCGTTGCGAAAGATGATGAAAATACAGATGTAGAAATTCAACGATTGAAACAGTTGTTAGCTACGTCTCAGGTTTCAAACATTGAGGGCGGAAAAACTGTTGTAAGAGCTGATACGGTTCATTTTACGAACAGGCTTTCAAATTCGTTGGAATTAATAAAACAGGCTCATAAAATAATTAATCCGGTCCCGGTTAATTACAAAAATGCTTGTTTGTCAGGTTGGGTAGAATAGAAGAAGGTATATTGTGATAAAGAATTTCAGAAAAAATGTAAGATTGCCGGAAGATGTAATGTGGTTGATGCCGGGATTACAGGTAAAAAGATGGTTTGCACTTATATTTTTAGGTGCTGTTTTGATGACTCTTGGGGTTTTGATTTTATTTGATATAAAACCGGTTTTTTATACAATGGAATTTATTAGAAAAATTGCGATGAACCTTTCTACGGAATGGTTGGCTTTTGCATTTGTAATGGTTGGTGCCGGGGTATTTTTTAAAGGTTGGCAAAAAACGAACCTTTCAATGATTGACGGAATAAGTAATCATTCTTTGTTAGAAAATTTATATAGAAGGCGTAAATTAAATAGAGGGCCTAAGATTGTTGCTGTTGGCGGAGGTACAGGACTTTCTATGCTTTTGCGCGGAATAAAAAATATTACGAATAATGTGACTGCTGTTGTTACTGTTGGTGATGATGGTGGAAGTTCAGGCAGATTGCGTGAGGAAATGGGGGTACTTCCTCCGGGAGATATCAGAAACTGTATTGCTGCATTAGCTGATGATGAAGATTTGGTTACTAAATTGTTCCAATATAGATTTAAAACAGGTGAAGGGTTGGAAGGACATAGTTTTGGAAATTTGTTCTTGACTGCTTTATGTTCTATTACAGGTGATATGTTCAGAGCCGTGAAAGAATCATCAAATGTATTGTCTATTCGTGGTAGGGTTTTACCTTCAACATTGGATGATATGAAACTTGTAGCTGAAATGGAAGATGGAAGAATTATTCACGGAGAATCAAACATTCCGGAGGCTCAGGGAAAAATAAAAAGATTATTTACCGATCCTCAAAATTGCAAGGCTTTACCTGATGTAATTGATGCAATTCGAGATGCCGAATTAATAATTTTAGGCCCTGGAAGTTTGTATACAAGTGTTACTCCGAATTTATTAATAAAAGAAATAGCTCATGAAATTGCAAAATCAAATGCTAAAAAGATTTATGTTTGCAATATTATGACTCAACCCGGAGAAACAGACGGTTATAGTGTAAGCGATCATATTAGTGCATTGATGGCTCATGCTGGTAGCAAGAGAATTATTGATGCTGTTCTTGTAAATGATTTTATGCCGTCAAATTTAGCTCAAAAGTATCAGTTATCAGGCTCTTATCCTGTAAAAATAGATGTAGAAAATATTAAAAAGTTAGGTGTGTCTATTTTCTCAAGAAAATTGATTGAAGACAGCAAAGAAGGCTTGGTAAGGCATAGTTCTAATCGTGTTGCGAGAGCTATTTATTATTGGTTTAGAAAAACTCAAAAAGGTCAAAAGTTAAAGCTGTCTGACAAGTTAACATCAGAAAAACAAGGTTGTGCAGTATAATGACAAAAAAAATTACAGTTAAATCAATTCAAAAATATAAAGAAGAAGGACAGAAGTTTTCTGTCCTTACTGCTTATGATTATTCAACAGCTAAATATATTGATGAAGCCGGTGTTGATATTGTATTGATTGGCGATAGTCTTGCTATGGTTGCACTTGGCTATGAAACAACTCATAGTGTTGGGGTTGAAGAAATGGCAATTTTTACAAAAGCTGTTGCTAGGGGAGTTTCTCATGCGATGGTTGTGACGGATATGCCATTTTTAAGTTATCACACTGATATTTCAGCTGCGATTAAAAATTGTGGAAAAATGATTCAATTAGGGGCAAATGCTGTAAAAATAGAAGGTTTTAGTGATTATATTCTAAGTGTAATTAAACGTTTGGTTGAGTCTGGAGTTCCTGTTATGGGGCATTTGGGTTTTACTCCTCAATTTTTAAATACATTGGGAGGATATAAAATTCAAGGAAAAACTAAAGAAGCTGCTGAAGAAATTCTTAGACAGGCCAAAGAATTAGAAAGAGCAGGTGTTTTTTCAATTGTTTTGGAGATGGTTCCTGAGGATACGGCGAAATATATAACAGAGAATTTGTCAGTTCCTACTATTGCTTGTGGAGCAGGTAAGTATTGTGATGCCCAAGTTCTTGTTTCAGACGATGTCTTTGGGAAATTTTCTGATTTCAAACCAAAATTTGCAAGAAAATATGGTGATATGAAAGAGTTAATTTATAATTGTGCAAAAAAATACAATGATGATGTAAAAAATGGGCGTTTCCCATCTGAAGAAGAAGTTTTTTAGACGTAAAATTGTAAAAAAAAATTTGTGCTATAATTTTTTTGAAAGAGAGTGAAAAACATGTTAGTTCATACAATAGCTGAAGTTAGAGAAAAGATTAGAGAATGGAAAAAACAAGGTTTAACAATTGGGCTTGTTCCAACAATGGGTGCTCTGCATAATGGACATTTAAGCCTTATTAAAAAAAGTGTTGAAAAATGTGATAAAACCGTTGTGTCAGTGTTTGTTAATCCGATACAGTTTTGCCCCGGAGAAGATTTAGATAAATATCCTAGAACTCTTGATGCTGATAAAGAATTATGTGAAAAAGCCGGAGTTGATATTGTGTTTGCTCCGTCTCCTAAAGAAATGTATGGAGAAGGACATATAATGTCTAATGATTTTTTAACATACGTAATTCCTCCTTTTTTCTATGTTAATAAATTGTGTGGAAAATCAAGAGTAGGCCATTTTGACGGAGTTTGTACCGTTGTAAATAAATTATTTAATATTGCTCAACCTGATTACGCGTTTTTTGGGGAAAAAGATAGACAACAGTTAATAATTTTGAAAAAAATGGTTAAAGATTTGAATATTCCTGTTCATATTGTGCCTTGTCCGATTGTTCGAGAAGAAAGCGGTTTGGCTTTATCTTCAAGGAATAAATATTTGTCTGCGGAAGATAAAGAAAATGCTCTTGCATTAAGTAAAATTTTGTTTAATATTAATGCTTGTTATAAAAAAGGTATTACAGATGTAAAAGCTTTGACCGAAACAGCATATTCGTTTTTAAATGAAAATCATTCTCTTGAATATTTAGAGTTCAGAGATGCTGATGATTTAGAAGAAAAACAAGTTGCAGATAACAATACAATTGTATTTATTGCTGTAAAAATTGGAAATGTAAGATTGATAGATAATATTGCGTTAGGAAATTAATGATTGGATTTTATAAATTAATATCAAAAATAATTAAGGGTATAATTAACCTGTTGTTTGTTGTGCAGATAGTGCTTATGGTTTTAGTTTTTCTGACTGCAACATATTGGTTCTTTAGTCTTATTAATGTAGGTGCATTTGATTTTGCTAAGCCTATCGCAGATATGGTAACAGAGTTTATGCATTTGTTCTATAAACAAGATGTTGAACTTGGCGGTGTATTTATTGACGGCACTCTTTTATTATTTGATTTACTTGCAATTATTGTTGTATTTTGTATTGCAAAATCAAAATATTATTTTCATAGAATGATAGATTCTTTAAATATAGCAATTAACGGATGTCAGGAAAAGAAGGAAGAAAAATTCAATAAATCACTTCAAAAAGAAGTAGAAAAGAATATAAGAAAAAGCAATAATGTTGCAGTATTAGTTCAGTTAAAAGCTAAAAATATGATGGTTGACAGTTGTTGGGGCGGAGATGCAGTTGAAGGTGTTAAAGAAAAAGAGGATGAAGCTTTTAAGACTTTTTATGCATCAATAAAAAACGTTGAAGGTTGTAAGTTCGCAAAAACCGGAGACAAAATGCTTATAATGTTAGATAATTTTGATAATATTGATAATCTTTTGAATTATATTGATTTGTCTGTTAATAGAATTCGAATTAATATGAAGAAAAAAAGATGGCTTTTGACTAGTTATATCGCTGTTGATGTATATGATGAAAATATCAGTTTTAAGGCAGATGTTTATCCGTTATTGGAAAAACTCTTGACTTTGCATATTCAAAATGAAGCCGTTTGCTTGAGTAACTTCTGTATGAGGTATGAATTACATCTGGAACCAATGTATACACCTTTTTTGCGTGGCTCATACAATATAAATGATCAATGTGATGTATGGTCATTGATTAAGAAAGTTTAACGTTCCTATTGATTTTTTATAATTTTTAATATACTATTGTCGTATACCGCAGACAGTTAGCGGAAGTCTTTTGAAGCTTCCTTAATAAATCAGCTAACCGAGGTGAACAGTCGAAATATATTATAGATTTGTTAACCTATGTGATTTTGCGGTCCAATATTGGAAAAGCAAAGTCTTTTTTAGTATTTGGGTGAAATCGGTCGATAACAGATTGTTAAATCAATCAAGTAATACAAACAAAAGGAGCTAATCATGGCAACAAAAGCTTTTAAATCTGAAAAAATAGATGCTATAAAAGCAAAAGCAGAAAAAGCCCAAGTAGCTATTTTGACTGAGTATAAAGGTTACACAGTAGAAGAAATCACTAACTTGAGAAGAAATATTCAAAAAGATGGTGGCGATTACATGGTAACAAAAAATACTTTGGCTAAAATCGCTTTGAAGGGTACTGATTTTGAAGTACTTGCTGATTCTCTAACAGGACCTGTAGCTATTGCTTTCGGTTTTGAAGATCAAGTAAGTCCTGCAAAAGCAGTTGCAAAATTTATTAAAGATACCAAAAAAGGTGCTATCTTAGGTGGTGCATTGGATGGAAACCTATTGTCAGCTAAAGAAGCTGAAGCATTGGCAAAAATGCCTTCAAAAGAAGAACTTCTTGCGAAAATTCTTGGTTCTATCAACTCACCAGCTTCAGGTATTGTTGGATCTATCAACGCAGTTATGGCTCAACTTACAAGAGCTATGGCAGCAGTCAGAGATCAAAAATCAGCTTAAATTTTGCAGTAATTTAACACATTAGTGAAAACTTAAACAAAAAAACAAAAGGAGAAAAATAATGAGTAACGTAGAAACAATTTTAGAATCAATTGAAAAATTAACTTTGTTAGAAGCAGCTGAATTAGTAAAAGCTATGGAAGAAAAATTCGGCGTATCTGCAGCAGCTCCTGTAGCAGTAGCAGCAGCTCCTGTAGCTGGTGAAGCAGCAGCTGAAGAAGCTTCTGAAGTAAACGTAATTTTGGCATCAGCTGGTGCTAACAAAATTGCTGTATTGAAAGAAGTTAGAGCTATCACAGGTCTTGGCTTGAAAGAAGCTAAAGATTTAGTTGATGGTGCTCCTAAAGCTGTTAAAGAAGGCATCAAAAAAGAAGATGCTGAAGCTATCAAAAAACAACTTGAAGCAGCTGGTGCAACTGTTGAAATTAAGTAGTCAATTGATTATGATTTTTGAAAAAGGACTTCCTATTTTAGGAAGTCCTTTTTTGTTGAAAATGGATAGCAATACTTGCAGTATAAGAGTATGATGGGGGTTAGGTTATAGACAAATTTTTTTATATTCACAAAAATCGCATATTTTTTGATGTGTAATTTCTTCAGGGAATTGTTTTTTTTCTATATTTGAACAAACTGTTGTTATTGCTTTTTCATATTCTTTTTTTCTTTCTTGCGTAAAATTAATTATATAATTTTGGTTGTTCTTCAAATCTATGTAGACAAATTTAATATTGTCTTGAGGTTTTACAAAGGGCGCACCAGATAGACAAAGCAGATATACCATGGTTTGATAATCTGTTTCCGGATTTTGGGGGATTGAGCCGGTTTTGTAATCCAAAATATATAAATTATCGTCTTTCATTACTATTGCGTCTAATCTTCCGCCAATCCAAAAGTCTCCTATTTTGCAAGATAAATTGTATTCTGAATTGATGTATTTCATATTAAAAAATTCATTGTTTTTTAAGTTGTACCAAGCCTTTTGTTCGTTTTCATTAAGAGTTGGTTCAAATTTTGAAATTTCGTATCCTTTAAGATAGTAATTTGCAAGAGCATGAACTTTTTTACCTTTTTCAAAAAAGCTTGCTTTTTGCGGCAAGGAAATTTTATCTATATATTTAAATTTGTATTTAAGAGGACAACTTTTAAAGGTTTTTAACATGTTGGGTGAATAATTAGTCATTAAATTCCTCCGTATTTGTCAAAAGTTCTGTAAAAATCAAATTAGGTTCTTGGTCTACAATTTTTTCGAATGATTTAATTTTTCTGCTTGTTGAAAAATATAAGTGTTTTTTTGCACGTGTTATTGCTACATATAGAAGTCTCAAATTCTCAGAAACAAGTTCTTGTTTCATATCAAATTCAGTTTTAGGTTTATATTTTGGGTTAAGGCGTTTTAGATTTTCCATAAAACAAGCATTTTTAAGTTTAATTTGCTCAAAATCAAAAGTAAGAGATTTTTCAGATAATTCCGGAATAAAAACATAGTCAAATTCATCTCCTTTGGATTTATGTAAAGTCATAACTTGAACTTTTCCTGCAAAAAATTCTGTGTTACTTTCGTCTTCTTCCGAGAAAAATTTAAATCCGCTTAATGATGGTTTTTTTGCGAGTTCTCCTAAACGCTCTAGTAATACGGAAAAATCCTTGTAATTCAGACTTAAACGTTTAATAAGTGTTGATATTAGGTAGACATTTGATTTTTCTATTTCAGAAGAAAAATAATGTAGGCCTATTTTTATGGCAAGTTCTTCCGGAGCAAGATGTGGAAAAGAATTCCAATAGTTTAAATCCCAATAAAATTGAGCAAGGTGTATGTTTTCAATATTGTCGCAATTGATTTGAATAAAAGGGTTTTCGTACTTTCGGATTTCAAGGCCGAGACGTGGCTTATAAAATCCCATTTCTGCTAAAATTTCATAATTGTTGGCTATTATGTTGTTGTCAAATGGGTTTAAAATTATTTGCATGATTGCATAAATAGTTCTAAAAATTGATTTTTGTTCTAAACATTCACTCCTTGTAATGCTTTTTAATCCGCTATTATTAACAAAATTAATCCATTGAGCAACTTGGAAATTACTTCTTAAAAGTATTCCGATTGTGCATTTTGGTTCTTTTTTTAAAGCTTGCTTGATTTCTTTAAGAATATAATTACGTTCTTCTAACGGTTTTTCAAAGATATTGGAGTGAATTGCGTTTTCAGAAACAGGATTTCTGCCTTCTACCGGTTGCATAAATATTTTAAAAAATGCTCTTTGGGTTTCGTTTTTTGTTGCTGCCCATTTGATTAAATTATTTGCAAGTGTCCAAACATCTTTTGTACATCTTTGAGAGCAATTCATACTAACATTGTTACTATTTTGTATAAATTGTCTAAATCCATCAACATCTGCATTTGAAAAAGTTGTTGTAATTGCTTGGTTAATATCTCCACACCTGATTAAATTACCATATTTTGCACTTAATAGATTTATTAATCTCTGTTGAATGGAAGAAGAATCTTGGGCTTCGTCTTCTATGATATATTGGCAAATATTTTGATAATATTTTCTGATATCTTCATTTTCTTCTAATAGTTTTACTGAAGAAATTAACATGTCATCATAATCTATTAAATTATTTTCTTTTAATATGTTTTGGTAGTAATCAAAAAATGTTTTAAATTTTTCTAATTTTGTATCGGAGGACATAAGTGGTGAGTCAAAATTCCCATCGCCGATTTTGAATACAGAAATACCTCTGTCAAAATCTTCAGATTCGTTTTTTTTGAGTTTTAATTTTGTTGAGATTTCTCGAACAATTCTTGAACGTTGACTGTCATCACAAATTTCAAAATCAGAAGAAAGTCCTAATCTTTCATAGTTTCCGTTTTCTTTAAGAATTCGAAGTGCAAGTCCGTGAATGGTGCTGATATTTGGAAGTTGAGCCGAATTTTGTCTCACAGTTTTAATTCTGTCACGGAAATTTCTTGCCGCAGATTCCATATATGTCATTACAAAAATATTTTCGGGAGAAATTCCCATATCTAAAAGTTTGATTATTAATGCAAGAAGAATAGTTGTTTTTCCGGCTCCGGGAACTGCAGAAATTGCCATTTCCCCTTGTTTGTATTCAAGAACAGGTTCTTGGTCTTTTCTAGGTATAATTTTGAAAGAATTAGTGTTTTCTAGTTTATTTTCTGTATTGCTTTTTATTTTAATAAAATCTTCAATTCCACCGAAATTTTCAATCCCGTTTCCGTCAAAAAGGCTAGAGTACGTATATATATGTTCAGTTGCGCAAAGAGTTAATTTTCTTAAAATTTTGGCAGTTTTTTCTTTTGATAACTCAATATTGTCATTAATCGTAAATTCGTCTTTAGCCCATCCTCTTTGAAAAACCCAAGCATTATATAATGGACCTGTGTCACTTTTTATCCATTCGTTATTCGATATATCTAACCATAATTGATATTTAGTTTTAATTTGATTATCAATGATTTTTTGTGGAGTTGATATTATTAAATCATTTTGAGATATCTCTAAAGAAGAATATGGATTTTCTGCAATAATGGAATTTTCAATTTGAGTAATAATTTCTTCTTGTTTTGAGGCAAAATTATCTCCAAAAACGTTTTCAAAATCTTGTAACTGCTTTACAAAAAAGTTCAATTTATTCAATTCAACGGGATTAATGTACTGTATTTGAGCGAGTTCATTGAATATATCACAAACTTTTTCAGATAATTTGGTGGAATTATTTTCTTCTAATTTTTTTATTACATTGAGGAAGTTTTGATATTTTTCGGAATATTCGCTCAATGGAAATTCGTGTTCAGGGAATTTACCTGTTGCAAAAAAGTTTTCAAAAATGTTTTTACAATATTTAATGGGAATTCCTAAAAATTCAGACAAAACAACTCGTAAATCAAATTCTAGAATTTGCATGTTTGTGTTTAGTTTGAGAATTGTAAGGATAGATTTTACAAAACGGTTTTGGATTAATTTTTCGCTACCGGAAAGAAATATTAAATTGCAGTGAAAGCTCTCTCTTAAAGAAAATTTAAGCATGTCATCAATTACAGGTGTAATAATTGAAATTTCGTTAGGAGCTACATTTTTTGCCAAAAGAGCAGATATTTGTTTTATTGCTTCATCAATCATTGAGGCTCTTTTGGATGGAGAATTTAATGAAAAATGTTCTAAGTTCTGTGATTTGTTTTCTGCGATATTTGAATATAACTTTTCGGCATCTGCAGAAAGTTTATTAGTTGATGACAATTTTTGTACTTTTTGATTGAATATTTCTTCAAATTTCCAAACAGCCGTTTTGTCTGCGCTTAAATAACCGGTTCTGCTAGCACCTTTTTCATCAAATGCAATAAAAACATCTTTCAATTGCGGAGCAAGGTAAGAAATAAAATCAAAACATATTGGAGTTATTTCATCTCCATCATCCACGATTAAGTATTTAATATTTTTAAAATAATCAGAATTTTTATAAATGTAATTAAAAACTAAACCTTGTCTCAAGTAATCAAAATCTCTTAATGCAAGTGTTTTGGAAAGCAACTTTTTAAGAGTAATTTTTGCATCATCAGCAAAACTTTCTCCCAAAACTCTTGAGCGCCATTCAATTTCTTCATCTGTAAGATTGTTTTGTACTATGAGAGAATATCTTCTGAATATTTGATGTAGTAGTGATTTTTTAGAGTTATAGCCTTTAAATTTTACATCCTTTAAAATATCTTTCAGAATAAATTGTGAAACTTCCAGTCCGGTCAAGTTTGGTAATATTTTAGGGTTTTCAAACGGATTAATGTTTTCTAAAAAAGCCCAATTGTCATTTACTGCGTTGTAAACAAGAGAAAAAAATGAGTTGACTTGTAATTTTTCGATGTTTTTTACAGAAAGTTTTTCTAAGGTTTTATTTATGAAGTTTTGTTTTAGATTAGAATTTTGTACAATGACTAAAATTTCAGAAGAACTGATTCCGGAATTTAACAAATCGGCGTAAGCGTTTATTAGGAAATCTGTCTTATTTGTTGATAAATCGCCTGAAATTAGCATCTATACTCCTCTAAAATTAATTTTAGCATGAACAACAAAAAATAAAATTTGTATTCATCCTTATGAACTATTGCTTTTTTTCAGATATTAGACTATCATAGTGACATAAACGGAGAGGAAAAACTAGGTAATATTGGAGGTTAAATTATGCAAGAATTATTAGACAAAATTGGTCAATCAGCAGGTCAAATTTACAACTATTTGAGTGATAACGGAGAATCTACTTTCTCTAAAATGAAAAAAGAATTGGATCTTAAAGGCAATTTTGCAGATTTAGGTCTTGGTTGGTTAGCAAGAGAAGACAAAGTTGAAATTTCTAAAAAAGGTGCTTCTGTAAACGTAAGACTTAAATAATTTTTGTTTAAAAAGTTTTATTTAAAGCATCTCGAGAGAGGTGCTTTTTTTACTTATTAATAACTTCAAAAAAAGTATAAAGAAAAACCTTCTAAATAAATTCAGAAGGTTTAAAATCTTAAATGATTTCTCGTGTAAAGTAGGTAGAAAGTGTAGTAGGTAGTGTAAAATTTATAATTAATGCTTTTGCATTCAGTTTGTTATGTCTTACATATATATAAAGTATTTCTGTATATAAAAATTGCATAATTTTGATATGTTGTTACAAAACTTAATATTTTTGAGAGTGTTTTGTGTTGTTGTCGTAAATTTTTCGAAAAGCATTTATTTTTCTAATTAATTCTTGTGTTATAATAAAAACAAAAGAGGAAATTAAATGAAAATAGCTATTTATCCTGGGAGTTTTGACCCTGTTACAAAAGGACATATTGATATATTAAAAACAGCAACAGAAATTTTTGATAAAGTTATTATTGCTGTTGCGCATAATTCTGCTAAAGTCGGTTTTGTTCCGGTTGAAAAGCGTATTGAACTTATTAAGGCAAGTGTAAAAGACATGTCTAATGTTGAGGTAGATGCTTTTGAGGGGTTAACAATTAATTATGCAAAAGAAAAAGGGGCAACAATTTTGATTAGGGGATTGCGTGCTGTTTCTGATTTTGAATATGAAATGCAACTATCTCAAGCGAATAGTGCTTTAGCAAGTGAAATTAAAACTGTGTTTTTAACCACAAAACCGAAATATAACTTTATTTCTTCAAGTACGATTAAAGAAATATACTTAAATAACGGAGATGTTTCAAAGTTTGTGCCAGAACCTGTTAATGAATATTTGAAAAAGGAGAAAAAATATGGCTTATGAAACAAAATTGTTGCTTGAAGAATTGTATATGATTCCAAATTCAAAGAAGAAATTTTTTGGGTGCTTTTTGGTAAAAAAAAGTAAAGTTTTAGCAATTATTGATAAAATATACGCCGTAATTCCAAGTGATATTTTAGATGCAAAGGTAAAAGGCGCAAGGGAAGAAGCATTAGTTGACGGAGGAGTATTTGATGCTCTAAAATCACTTGAAACATTACTTGAAGATTTCCCAAATTTTATGAATCAAGTGGTTTGTTTTGACAAGTATTATATTAACAAGGTTCAAAATATATATGAAAAATTGCCGGAAGTGCTAAAGCAATAAAATACATCAACAAAAGTTAACAATAGTTAGGTAAAGCCAATAAATTATTTGACAATTAATATACGCTTATGTAGAATATTAGTAGAGTAAGAAAGGTATATGTGTCATGCAACAACAGAATTCTGTGTATGAAGTATTAAAAACGTTAGAAATCGCTTTGGAAGAAGGTTTTCCTATTATTCCGGGCAGATACGCGGTTGTTAAAACAAAAGTAATAGAAGCGCTAATTGAAAGAATATATGCATCTTTGCCATTAGAAATCAGAGAAGCAAGAGATTTTTTGAGGCGTAGAGACGAACTTCAAGTTGAAGCTCAACAAAAGGCGGAAAAAATTATAAGTGATGCGCAAGCAGAAGCTGATAGAAAATTATCAGAAGCTGATTTTATTAAAGCATTAGAACGTGAAGGAGTAAAAATAAGAACTCAGGTTCAACAGGAGTGCGAAGAATACAAACGTAAAGCATTAGAAGAAGCTGATAATATAAGAGCTCAAGCAGAGGATGATGCTAGAAAAACCAAAGAAGGTGCTGAGCTTTATGCTGAACAAGTTTTGACAAATCTTGAAAAGAACTTGACTCAACAACAACAGATTGTAAAAAATGGTCAGGTTTATATGGAACAACTTCGTTCTGAGTCCTACGGACAGTATGATGTTCCATCGTCTTACTCAACAACAAGCTCTCAATCTGCAACAGATTTTGTTATAAAATAATTTTTTTAATAACAATTTAAAATAAATTCAAATCAGTCGACATGTTAAGTCGGCTGATTTGCTTATAGATTGTTTACAATGTGTTTGCAATTTATTTTTTTTGTTTTATTATAATAATATAAGCCGATTTGATTAGAATGTGAGTCCATCACATTCTTTTTTAAAGGCCATAAACTTAAAAGAAAATAAATAACAATAAAGGAATAAAACTATGGGTATCAAAGGAAAAAATGACAGAATGGTAGTTCTTGCTTGTGAAGATTGTAAAGAAAGAAACTACACAACAACTAAAAACAAAAAAAATATTAAAGAAAGATTGGAATTGAGCAAATATTGCCCAACTTGCAAAAAACATACTAATCACAAAGAAACAAAATAGTGCAGGCGAACTTAGCAAAAGATGCGTGCTTTAACGTAATAAGCAGCTCTTTTTGTTGGGTGCCAGTTAGCAAGATAAGGGGAAGATATCCCCGCTTGCGTCCTTAGTTCAGTTGGTAGAACGTCGGTCTCCAAAACCGGATGTCGAGGGTTCGAGTCCTTCAGGGCGCGATTTTTATAAACATAAGGAATCAAATTATGATAGGTGCAGAAAATCAAACGCCGGCATGGCTAGAGAAATCATTAAATTCTGTTAGAACATACTTTAGGGGTGTTAGGACAGAATGGGGTAAGATTACGTGGCCGGAAAGACGCCAAGTGGTAGCAGAGACTGTTTTTGTTATCGCGATTGTTTTTGTTTTTACTGTTGCTGTTTATTTGATGGATATAATTTTTAAAACTTTACTTGGATTTATAAAATAATTCAGTAGAAGAATAAAAGGTGGCTTATGACTGAAAAAGAAAAATCTATGAAAGAACAATTAGACGAAGATAAAGCTCAAGAAGCTATTGAAGCTAAAGCTGAAAATGAAGCTAAAGATGCTAAAAAAAGACAAAAACGTTGGTATATTGTTCACACTTATTCAGGATACGAAAACAAGGTAAAAGTAAATCTTGAAAAGCGTATTGAGTACATGAATATGGGAGACAAAATCTTCAGAATTGAAGTTCCTCAAAAAACAGTTACTCAGATGAAAAGTGGCAAAAAACAAGAACGTGAAGAAAAAATCTTCCCGGGTTATGTTCTTGTTGAAATGATAATGGATGAAGACAGTTGGTATGTTGTAAGACATACATCAGGAGTGACAAAGTTTGTCGGTTCTGCAAAAAAACCTATTCCGGCTCGTGATAGCGAAATTAAAAAGATTATTAATCGTTCAACATCTACTCAACAAAAAATTGAGCTTGATGTTAAAGCCGGTGACAAGGTTAGAATTACTTCAGGGCCGTTTGCAGATTTTGTTGCTGATATTATTGAAGTTTATCCGGATAAATCAAAACTTCGCGCAAATGTTTCAATTTTCGGTCGTGAAACTCCGGTTGAACTTGAATATAAACAAATTAATAAATTATAGTGAGTAGTGAACTGTGAATAGTGAATGGTTCAATAATAAAAAGTAAAGAACTACTCACAATTTACCACTCGCTATTCATAAATATGTACAAAACATGTGGAAGGATTTTTTGCTATAGTCGGTAAAAACCGTTAGTACCACAAAAGGAGAAAAAAATGGCTAAAAAAGTAGTAGGAAAAATTAAGCTTCAAATCGAGGCTGGTAAAGCAAATCCATCACCACCAGTTGGTCCGGCGTTAGGTCAACATGGTGTAAATATCATGGATTTCTGTAAGCAATTTAATGCTAAAACAGAATCTCAAGCTGGTTATATTATTCCGGTAATTATTGATGTTTACGAAGACAGAAGTTTTTCATTCGTAATCAAGTCACCTCCAGCTCCTGTTCTTATTAAGAAAGCTTTGAACATTCCAAAAGGTTCAGCTGTTCCTAACAAAGACAAAGTTGGTGAAATTACAGAAGCTCAGCTTGAAGAAATAGCTAAAATAAAAATGAACGACCTAAATGCAACAACTATGGAAGCTGCTGTTAAAATGATTAAAGGTTCTTGCAGAGCTATGGGCGTTACAGTTAAAGAAGGTTAGATGGAAGGAACTAAATCTCTTGCGATTGATGTGAGGGATGGTTTTGTTGGCTAGTCAAAGATAGTTTGCAAAATCAAGCGAGGAGATAATCCTCAAATGTTCCGCTAATACCACGAAAGGAAAATTTAAAAAATGAGTAAATTAACTAAAAAACAAAAGAAAATGCAGGAAATGTTGGAAGGATTTGTTCAACCGGCTACTGCAGTTGATACAATCAAAAAATTAAAAGAAATTTCAAAAGAAGTTTCAAAGTTTAACGAAACAGTAGAATGCCACATGAGATTAGGTATTGATGTTCGTCAAGCTGACCAACAAATCAGATCAACAGTTGTGTTGCCTGCAGGTCTTGGTAAAACTGTAAAAGTTTGTGTTATTGCAAAAGGACCTAAAGCAACTGAAGCAACTGAAGCAGGAGCTGATTTCGCAGGCGCTGAAGAAATTATTGAAAAGATTTCCGGCGGTTGGTTTGATTTTGATACATTGATTGCAACTCCTGACTGTATGGGTATGTTGGGTAAATTAGGTAGAGTTTTAGGACCTAAAGGTTTGATGCCAAACCCAAAAACAGGTACTGTTACAATGGATGTAGCAAAAGCTGTTAAAGATGCTAAGGCAGGTAAAGTTGAATACAGAGCAGACAAACAAGGTATGATTCACTGTCCTGTTGGTAAAATTGAATTCAGTGAAGAAGATTTGTTGAAAAACTATGCAACTTTAGCTGATGCAATTTTAAGAGCAAAACCTGCTTCTGCAAAAGGTACATTCGTAAAATCTGTTTACCTATCAACAACAATGGGACCTGGTATTAAATTAGATCCTAAAAACTTTGCAGCAGAAGTTAAAGAATTGATGGCATAAACAGTTGATTAATATAGTTAAAAAGCACTCCTTTTAGGGGTGCTTTTTTAGTCGTGAAAATCTTTGAAAAAATCTTTAATATCAATATTGAGGGCATTTGCAATTTTTAAAAACTGGTAAATTGTGGGGCATTGCAATCCTCTTTCAACGTATCCGATGTAAACAGAAGAACTGTCTATTTTTTCTGCGAGTTGTTCTTGGGTTAGTTTTTTTCTAACTCTGGCAATTTTAAGTTCCATGCCATATTTTTCTTGAAATTCTTGCTTATTCATTTGTCAATTATAAATACTTGACAAACTTTGCTCAAATAATTATAATTAAATAAACTAATTATAGTTATTATTTTATAACAAAGAAGAATATAATGAAATTAAAGTTTTACGCATTTACTCTCGCTGAAGTTCTCATCACTCTTGGCATTATTGGAGTTGTTGCGGCACTGACTATTCCGATACTTATGGCAAATCATAGAAGGCAAGTTGCTCAAACAAGGCTAGAAAAATTTTATACTACAATCAATCAGGCAGTGAAGTTGGCTGAAGTTGATTATGGTGATATGACACAGTGGGAACCTTATGTTAGGCAATATGAAAAGGATGAAAACGGAAATGACGATAAAACTAAGGAATTGCCATATACGGAATATTGGCAAAAATATTTTTTGGCATATATGAAAACATTAAAAGTTGAACCTTACGGGCATAACTCTAGTTTTTTGTTAGCATACTTACATGATGGTAGTGCTGTAAGTTTTGCCAATGGTGCTATTCATTTTTGGCCGAATGCAAAAGATTTTAATCTCTTGGTAGATGAAAATACTGGAAAAATAAAACATAATATGGAAATGTCAGGAGTAAAATATTTTACTTTCTTCTTTAATCCTACTGTGAATGATGAAAAAAATAAATATCATTATAAAAAAGGAGTTGAGTCATATAAGTGGAACTGGGATGGGACAAAAGAAATGTTGTTAAATGATAATGGAATAGGTTGTAAAAAACAAGTTAGTAATGAACGGGCGTATTGCACAGCACTAATCCAAATGAACGGTTGGAAAATTCCGAAAGATTATCCGTTGCGTTTTTAAATAGTTGAATTTCATTCATATTTTGCTTATAATCTTCTTATGAGTATAAAGAAAATAAAATTGAGAGACTTTGAAATTGGTGGCGACAAGTTGACTATTATTGCCGGTCCTTGTGCTGCAGAAAGTCAAGAAATCCTTGATGAAACAGCTCAAGGTTTAAAAGAAATTACAAAAAAATTAGGCATTAATTATATTTTCAAGTCGTCTTTTGACAAGGCTAATCGTTCTTCTATCTATTCTTATAGAGGCCCGGGAATGGAAAAAGGGCTTGAAATGCTTCAAAATGTTAAAGATAAATTTGATTTGCCGATAGTAACAGATATCCATACTCCGGATCAAGCAGAGCCGGTTGCAAAAGTTGCGGATATTTTACAAATACCGGCTTTTTTGTGCAGACAGACAGACTTACTTGTAGCTGCTGCTGAAACAGGGAAAATAGTAAATATAAAAAAAGGTCAATTCTTAGCTCCGGATCAAATGGGTAATTTGGTTAAAAAAGTTGAAGAATGCAATAACGAGAAGGTATTGTTGACTGATAGAGGAAGCTCATTTGGCTACAATAATTTAGTTGTAGATTACAGAGGTATCCCAATTATGCAAAGGTTTGGTTATCCTGTAGTATTTGATGCGACTCATAGTGTTCAACTGCCTGGTGCAAACGGAACATCTTCCGGTGGAGATAGAAGTTTTGTTCCCCCTCTTGCAAAAGCTGCTATGGCTGTTGGTGCTGATGCTTTATTTTTTGAGGTTCATCCGGATCCGGATAATGCAAAATCCGATGGCCCTAATATGGTTCCGCTTGATAAAGCAGAAGAATTATTTAAAATTTGTAAAGAAATTTTTGAATTAGTGAGAGCATAATGATTATAAAGCAATTTGTAGCAGGTTTAATTGAAAATAATATGTATCTTGTTATTGATGAAAAAACTGGAGATGCAGTGGTTATTGACGCGCCTGCCGATATTCCGGAGTTGCATAGGGTAATAAATGAATTAAAGGTAAATGTTAAATATATTTTGATTACCCATGGGCATTTTGATCATATAGTAGGATTAAATTCTTTAAAAAAATCTTTGAATGCTCCGGCTGTAATATGTAAAGAGGATCTTGTAATTTCAGATAATGTAAATGAGTTTACAAGACTTTTTGGAGTTCCTGACATTATTCCACCAACTTATGAAAAATTTGTTGTTGATGGAGAAGTGTTAGAAGTTGGAGATATGAAAATCAAAGTCATCCAAACACCAGGACATACTGAAGGTGGAGTCTGTTATTTAATTGAAGATAATTTGTTTTCCGGAGATACTTTGTTTAAGCAGAGTGTTGGCAGAACTGATTTATTTGGTGGAAGCTTTGAAAAAATTAGGCATAGCGTAAAAGAGATTTTGTTTAATTTGGATGAAAATATAAAGGTTTTTCCGGGGCATGGGCCAATGACAACTATTGCTTACGAGAAAAAATATAATGAAATAGTTTGATATACATTCTTCCTGTTTAAGGAAGAAGAAAGATTGTGCACAGCAAAGGCTAGTGTTATAAATTCAAAAAAGGGTATAAGCCCAAACAAAAAAAGAAGGTAATAAAATGAAAGAACAATTAGAAAAAATATATGCAAATGCAACAGAGGACTTGTCAAAAGCTTCTTGTATAAATGATATTGAAGAAATTAAAAGCAAATATTTAAGTCGTAAAGGTGAGTTTAACGAGATTAAGAAAAATCTTAAAAATTTATCTAATGATGACAAGAGAATTATTGGTTCTTTAGCGAATGAAATTACAAAAAAGCTTGAAGATGCTTTGAAAGCTAAGCATGAGGAATTTTACAGAAAAGAATTAAATGAAAAATTGAAACAGGAAATGATTGATGTCACTTTACCTGGGCAGTACACTCAAATGGGACATGTTCATCCTTTGACATCTACCACAAATGAGATTACTGCAATTTTTCAAAGTTTAGGTTTTTCTGTTGTCCCTCAAGCCAATGCTCCGGAAGTTGAAACTGAATACTTCAACTTTGATGCATTGAATGTCCCTAAAGACCATCCGGCTCGTGATGTGCAAGATACATTCTATACTGAGATTGCTAAAAATGTTGTTTTGAGAAGCCAAACCTCAAATGCTCAAATTCATGCTATGGAAGGTAAAAATCCTCCAATTAGAATTATTTCCCCTGGCAGGGTTTATAGAAATGAAAATATTAATGCTCGTAAGAATAACTTTTTTCATCAAATTGAAGGACTTTATGTTGATAAAAATATAACTTTTGGAGATTTGAAGGGTGTATTAAACGAGTTTATTAGAATATATTTTGGTGCAAGTAGACCAACAAGATTTAGAAGCAGTTTTTTCCCATTCACAGAACCTTCTGCAGAAGTTGATGTTCAATGTATAATGTGTGAAGGTAAGGGGTGCAGAACTTGTTCAGGTACAGGTTGGTTAGAAGTATTGGGTTGCGGTATGGTTGACCCAAATGTTCTACGCGGAGTCGGTATTGATCCTGATACTTATACCGGATTTGCTTTTGGTATGGGAGTAGAGCGTTTAGCTATGCTGAAATATGCAATTGATGACATAAGACTATTTTTTAATGACGATGTCAGATTTTTAAAACAATTTTAAGTTAGTCTGTAAGTTTTATAAAAATTAAAAGAGGAATTTTAAATTCCTCTTTTTTTAATGAGATGTTGCGTATTTTAACATTTGTTCAGTAGAGCGCCCACCTTTTTCTATTGGCATGCAACCACCATCTGTTTCAAGAGAAAATTTGCCATTGTTAAAATATGTATAAAAATAAAAAATATCATATCCCCATTTGTTTGGAGCTTTTTTTCCATTAATATCTACTATTAAATTTACAGATATTCTTTCTGTATTTGAGCCTGCTGCAGGCATAATTATTGTGCCATCATTAAGTATAAAGGCAGGGTACCTTCTTAATGCAGACGTGCTAACATTTGTACAACCTACCATTGCGTTGTTGATATCTTCTTCGCTCATGTGCGGATTGTTTTCTTGTTTAACTTGTTCCGCTCCTTTATATTTTGGAATACAACCATTAGCCATAGCATTTAATCCACATTCTGTTCCAATTTTAAACTGTTCTAAAAAAAGTGATGAAAAGTCATTACAGTCAGTAGTAACTGCTTCTCTGGTAAGACTATCTCTGTTGTAGTAACAAACAGGTACAGTTCCCCATTCATTTCTTGCTGCTGCATGTGCATTACTAATAGTTGAATAAGCTTTTTTAAATTGAGTATTGAAAACGTGTTGATTATACTTATTGATAAGTGTTGGTATTGTTAACGCTGCTATCACTCCAATTATCCCAAGGGTTATTAAAACTTCTGCCAAAGTAAATGCAACTTTTTTCATTAATATTCCTTTCTTCCTTTTTTAAATCATGTTTTTGCAACTTTCATATTGTAACACGTCATAATACTTAATGCAATACATCAATAATAGCCTATAATACAGGTTTAATTAAAGTGGTAGATTGGAGTTTAATATTCTTATGAAGAAAATGTTTGGTCAAAGGTTACGTGAATTGCGTATTGCAAAAAAACTTACACAAGAAACTGTTGCAGAATTAATAGATATTAAACCTGAAAATTATTCGCGTATAGAGAATGGATTATCTTTTCCAAAACCTGAAAATATTGTAAAATTGAGTAGGGTTTTGGATGTTGAGATAGCTGAATTATTTCAATTTTCTCATCTAAATGATTATGAAAAGATTTTGGACACAATTATAAATAAGTTGAAATCAGATAAGGACACAACAGTAATTACTTACAAATTTTTAAAAAGTTTAGGTAAGTTATAGAATTTTCAAGTTTTTTTATAAGCGTTTGAAAGTAATTTATTACCTACTGTACAACTTTATTCAAACCGTGAGGTTTATCGACATTTCTTCCTAATGATGTTGCTATTTCTAATGCAAGTAATTGGCAAACAATAACCAAGCAGAAAGATTTTACAATTTCACTTTCACACTTTATATCAATGTTGAATTTTGGGTTGAGCTTATCATTTGTGCAACCGATTATAGTTAATGGTGGATTGTAATCTTCTGCGATTTTGTTCAAATTTTTAATTGCTGTATAGCTTAGTTCATTAACTGAAATATGTACCATAGCTGGTTTGTTATTTAAAATAGCAACGTGCCCGTGCATAAATTCTCCCAAAATGTTTGAATAAACATTTATGTATGACGTTTCTTTTATTTTTAAAGAAGCTTCTTTGGCTATTGCGTATGAAATACCATCAGCAGTTACAACTATATTTTTGTATTTTGATAAAAATTTTGCAATTTCTTTAATTTCGGAATGCATTTCGTAAGCAGTATTGATAAATTTTGGTAATGTTTTTAAGTCATTAATATAGCAGGATATATCAATTCCATTGTGTGCTGCATATTTTAAAACCAATAACGTACAACAAAGCATTTGGGTCGTCAAAGATTTAGTCGCAGCAATACTTTTTTCCTCTCCGGCACAACAATCAATTTTAAAGTCAGACGCTTCCCATATTGTAGAACCCTTTTTGTTGGTTATACAAAGGGTACGCATCCCAAACTCCTTAGCTTTTTTTAATGCAGAGTTTGTATCAGATGTTTCTCCTGATTGAGTGATGAATATATATAAGATATCGTTGTCGTGCGGAACAGCGGCTTTTAATAAAAATTCACTGGAGTATATTGCTCGAGCTTCAATTCCTGCAACATTTCCGAATAAATCAGCTGCAAATCTTGCACAGTGATAAGATGAACCACTTGCAACAAATATAACTTTTTTTATATCAACCGGAATGTCAAATAAAATATAATTGTCGTCATTTATATGAGTATCTAAAAGATTTTTAAGAACTTCCGATTGTTCAAAAATTTCAGTTTCCATACAGGTTGTTTTATGTGAATTGAAAAGCAATACTCCTCCTTTGTTTTTTTTTTGAAAACGTCATTTTGAGTTGATTAGAAGAAAATCCTCTACAGATGCCCAAAATGACGTTTTAATTGTTTCTTAGCCTAAAATATCTCTCAAAATTTCGTTAACAGCTTTTGGATTAGCTCTACCTTTAGTTTCTTTCATTACCTGACCAACAAAGAAGCCTAATAAATTGTTTTTACCGTTTTTGTATGCTTGAACTTCATTCGGGTGAGCATCAACAATCTTTTGAGCTATTTCTTTAATTGCACCGGTGTCTGATATTTGGCTCAAACCTCTTTTTTCAACTATTTCAGAAGCTTTTGTACCATCTTTCATCATATCAATAATAATTTGTTTTCCGATATTGTTTGAAATAGTATTTTTTTCAATTAAAGAAATTAATTCTGCTAAATTTTCCGGAGTTAATTTAGTATCAGTAATTTCTTTCTTTTCTTCTTTCAAATATGCTGCAATCTCGCCCATGATAAAGTTTACAGCAACTTTAGGTGAAGCTCCAAGTTCTAATACTTTATCAAAGAATAATGCTAGTCCCATTTGTTCAACTATTACGGATGCATCATATTCACTCAAACCTAATGACATATAACGTTCGCGTTTTGCTTGAGGGAGTTCCGGCATTTTTTCTTTAATTTCTTGAACCCATTCTCTTGAAATTTTCAAAGGCATCAAATCCGGTTCAGGGAAGTATCTATAGTCATGCGCATCTTCTTTCCCTCTCATAGAACGAGTTTCTCTGGAATTGTCATCCCAAAGTCTTGTTTCTTGAACAACTTTGCCACCTTCTTCAACGATTTCAATTTGTCTGTCAATTTCGTACTCAATAGCTCTTTGTAAGGCAGAAAAGCTATTTACGTTCTTAATTTCAGCACGAGTTCCAAATTCTTTAGAGCCTTTTGGCATGATAGAAATATTAGCATCACATCTCATAGATCCTTCTTCCAAGTTTCCATCACAAACTCCAATGTAACGAACGATATTTCTTAATTCTTCCATGTAGTTTCTTGCTTCTTCAGAAGATCTCATATCAGGCTCAGAAACGATTTCTAAAAGAGGAGTTCCTGCTCTGTTTAGGTCAACAAGAGAATAAGAAGAACCTGCAAGACCGTCTGCCCCAGCGTGAACAAGTTTGCCGGCATCTTCTTCAAGGTGAGCACGAGTGATACCAATTCTTTTACCTTTGATATCCAAATATCCGTTTACACAGATTGGTTCATCATATTGAGAAATTTGATATCCCTTTGGAAGATCAGGATAGAAGTACTGTTTACGGTCAAATTTACATCTTTCAGGAATTTCACAATTTAATGCTAAACCTGTTAAAATACCCATATTAACGCATTCTTTATTTAGGACAGGTAGAACCCCAGGCATTCCTAACGTAATAGGGCTTGTTTCTGAATTTGGTTCTTTCCCGAATTCGCAGCCGTCAGGAGCGAAAATTTTTGACTTGGTTTTTAATTGTGCGTGAACTTCCAAACCAATTACTACTTCATATTTATCTCTTAAATCTTCCATTATGTTCTCCTTCTACTAAGAGACTAAGTTTTTCAAATCTTTTTTTTTTGAAAAAATCTTTAGAGTCTTAATACCATAGTATCTTAATAACTCCATTTTACCATAAACAAAGATTTTTAATAGATATTTTTAGTAATTCATTTTCCAACCATTTTCCATAATTCTTGAAGCACATCCGTATCCGCTAATATTAGCAGCTGATTGATTAAGGTTTTTATCTGCAGCTCCACATAGATTTTCATTTGAACGCCAATAATTGTCTCCTGTTGTAGTTCCGCTATTTGCTTTTGTATAATCTAATCCATACATAGGATATAAATGTCCGTTTTGTCCTGCGACAAATTTAAATATATCTCGGCCATATTGGTTTGGTCTGCGTTCGCTATTAACGTCAATTGTTATTTCTGCGCAAATATTTGTGAGTGTGCTTTTGGAGTCATAAGCAACCTTGTTACATCCTTTGGGCTCTACGACATACATAACGCCATCCGGAGTCATAAATTTGTAGCCTGAAGTTGAGCGCCAATCTAAGTTTGATTCAATAAAAGTGTCTCTTGGTTTTAGTGCTTTAGATTTTATTTCGGTATTCATAGCTGTTCCGACAGGCGCAATTTTTGTAATTTTGATAGATTTTTTGATTTCTTCGTCAAATTTTGTATTCCATTCGCTACTATCATTATATAGACCTGTGCAAATAATATCAGTACATTCATGTCTGAACATTATATTTTGCATAGCCTGCTCATATTGGCTTAATGCTTTTGCCAATTGTGATACGTATTCTTGTTGATGATAATGTATTACAATCCCAGGCATTGTCATAGCTGCAACAATGCCAATTATAGACATTGTTAAAAGTACTTCTGATAATGTAAAGGCTTTTTTCATAACTCTTGTTTCAAACTCCCTTTCCAATTATAACTTATGTTTTAGTATTTTTCAAGTAAAGAAATTAATGTTTTATGCATTTTTACATTATGAATTCTTATGTAATCAACTTTTTTTTCAATAGCAATAGTATTTAATGCAGTTGTGTATATGTCTTTTGTGAAATTGTCTGCTTCCGGCATATTTAATAAACTTTTTCTAGAAATACCAAGCATAATAGGGCAATTTAAAGATTTTAATTCTTCTATTCTTTTAATTATTTCAAAATTATTTTCTCTTGATTTGCCAAACCCAATTCCGGGGTCAATAATTATATTTTCTATATCCTTAGAGTGAGCAAGTTTAATTTTTTTTCTTAGATTTAAAAATATTTCTTCCATTAAATCTATATATTTAGGTGAATTTTGCATTGTTTCAGGTGTCCCTTTTGAATGCTGTATAACAATTGGAACATTATATTTTGCAATAACATCAACCATTTTGGGGTCATAGTCAAAACCTGAAACGTCATTTATAATATTTGCACCGGCATTTATACTTTCTTCTGCAACAATTGCACTTCTTGTATCAATACTTACAGGTATTTTGTCTTTTGCAAAATCAATAATGGGTAAAATTTTTTCAAGTTGTTCTTTTGCAGAAACAGGTTCAGAATAAGGTTTTGTTGATTCAGCTCCTATGTCAATAATGTCCGCCCCGTCAGAAATAAGTTGAAGAATATGCTCTTTGGCTTTATCAATATTGTTATACATTCCGCCATCTGAAAAAGAATTTGGGGTAAGGTTGAGAATTCCGACAAGTTTTGTGTTGGTTGGTTTATTGTTTGTTGAATGTTGTGATTTGATGGTGTTATTTTGAACAATATTGGACCACTTGTTGTTATTTATGTCAGAATTACATTGTTCTTCAAGTTCTTTTCCCAAATATTTCAGTCCAAACGGTTGATATTTTAGTTTTTCTGCAATCTTTTTTATTTGAGAGATACTTCCTCCTAAAATACAGGCTGAGTTTTCTATTTTTCCCGTGATAACTTCTCTGTGTGTTGCGCAATCGCATCCGACAGAAATCGCAGTTTGTTTAAGAATATTCGCCATAGCCGGAGAAAGAGAATAAACTTTTATATTTTTGTATTCGAATTTTTCTTTTGCTTTATGGGCATAAGATTTATCAAAACCGATATTTTTTATTTCCTTTTCGACATCAGTATTTTTAATTTCTCGTAAAACAAAATCGTGCATAGTTGTAGCTTAGCACGATTTTATGTGTTTAACAATATCAATTAATCTTTTTTTATTATATTTTTTTCAACAGCTTCTGTTGTTACTTTGCTAATATCTGATAGACCGGAGATTAAAGTTACAAAGCCAAATCCATAACCCAAAAATCCTGCACCGTATTGGAATAATTTACTATTGACTAAAGGTTTAATGAATTTTGCGTTTTTTAAGCCGTTCCCCCAATTAATGACAGCGTTTTTGGCCCATTTTGCGTTTTCAACGACTTTTCCCCACAAGCCTTTGGTTTGTTTTGCAACATTGTTAGCTACTTTGGCAGAGCTTGTAACTCCATTCATTCCTCTTGAAACTTGTGAGGCAGAGCTAAACATATCGAACCCTGATTTTGATGCTTTTGCTTTCGCTGCTGCCGTTGTTGCGGCTACTGCACCACCTCCGGTTACAACTTTTCTTTCAGTTTCGTTGTCTCTTTCTGAACGATTTGTTTTGGAGGATGTAAATGAAATTTTTTCATTTAAAATAGTTAACATTCGTCTTTGTGCCCTTTTTCGTCTTGTTCTTTTAATGCAGTGACTCCGGATGCGATACCGCCTGATACTCCTACAGTATTTACTGTAGCTTTTTCATAAGTTTCTTTTTTTACGCTTTTAATTTTATTAATAACGTATTTAATTCCATCTCTGGTTTTGCCGTAAACTGTTGAAATGCCTGTTCCAATCGCTTTAAAGAATTTTGTAATTGGTTTCCCTATTTTTGTTGTTGCAAATTTATCAAGTTTTGCTTTTGGAGTTTTGTATGCATCAGATTTAATAAATTCAGTTTTTACTATCTTTGCAGTTTTTTTGATAAATTTTTGAGTGTCAACGGCTTGTTTTTTCAAACCTTGCATAACATTAGTGTTTCCTAACTTTTGGAAAGCTTTAATTGATTTTTTAGCTCCCCAACCTGTTGCCATACCTCCCAACAATCCGGTTGTGACTATTGCTCCGCCTTTGATTACTGTTTTGGCAGGCTTTGGTAAATTGAATTCGCTGTTTTTTGATAATTCAATAAAATCTTCTTGCTGTTCTTCAATTTCTCTTTTAGCTGCGCGATAATTTCTTTCTTCTATTTCTTCAGGTGTTAAATTTCGTTCTCTGTCCCTGCGACCAAAGGATGTAATATTATTGTCTGAAATTTTTGGTTGTATTGATAACATATTTTTCTCCAATAATTTTGCTCATTATCCATAATGGATGTAAAAATTTTTTCTTGCTACTTTATTAATTATTCGTTACAAATATTATGGACATATCCGCTGTCTCATATTTGCATGTGGTCTATTATTTGCAAATAAATTTGCTACTTTGATAACTGTTTCGTTTAATAAATTCTTTATCTATTTTGTTTAAACAATCAAATTTTTTTGAAAGCCATAAAGGCGCTATTAACTCGGAACTTAAACCATTTCCGGCAAGTCTGTGAATTGTGGTTGTTTTAGGTAAATACTCTAAAAAATCACAAACTGTTTGAACGTATTCATCCTCACTCATAAAGTCAATCCCTTTATTTTTGTATATTTGGGCGAGTTTAGTTCCTTCAAGAGCGCATAGCATGTGGATTTTTACTCCGTCAACTCCTAACTTCGCAAGCATTTGCGCAGTTTGCATGATTTCTTCATGCGTTTCCCATAAACCAAAAATTACGTGGACACAAACGTTAATTCCTGCTTCTTTAGTTTTTTCATAAGCTTTTAAAAAACAATTGAAGTCGTGACCTCGATTAATTTTTGTCAAGGTTTTGTCATGAATAGATTGAAGCCCGTATTCTATCCAAGTATAATAGTCATTTTTATATGACGAAATTAGTTTAATTTTTTCATCGTCAATGCAATCAGGGCGGGTTCCGATTGAAATTCCGATGATATCAGGATGATTGAGTGCTGAATTATATATCTTTTCAAGTTCTTTTACGGGTTTGTATGTATTTGAGTAAGCTTGAAAGTAAGACATATATTTTTGCGCTTTAAAACGATTTTTTAATGTTTCAGCACCAACTCTAACCTGTTCTTCAATTGGGAGAAGTTTGGAATGTGCTTGAGAAAAACTTCCTCCTTCATCACAGAAAATACATCCACCTGTAGATATCGTACCATCTCTATTTGGACATGAAAAACCGGCATCAAGAGTTATTTTATAAACCTTGACGCCAAATTTGTTTTTCAAATGTGCGCTATATTGGTTATAGCGTTTGTCAGTATTATTGAACAATGCCCGTGTACCTATTCTGAAAAATGATTTTGTTTCTCTTGTTGTGTTAGAGGTTATACAAAGCTGTAAAATTTATTTATTTTCTTCTTCATCATAGATTGGGTAAACATAGTGTTCACCGCAGTTTGGGCATACTACTTCTTGTTGCTTTCCATCTTCTACTTTTGCTACTTCAAATAAAGTTTTGCATCCTGATTGAACGCATCTGATAGCCCAACTTGGTCTTATTAATCTTGCCATAATTCTTTCCTCTTTTTCTATTACAAAAATATTTTATCATTCTAAGTTACTTTATGCAAGTCGTTAAGATTAAATGACTGATTGATAAAAAGTTGTGATAAATACGTTAGAATATTTTTAAAAGAAAGGAAATAAAATAATGAAAAAGTCATTAATTTTTTTCTCAATATTAGTTGTAGCTTTTATTGCATTTTTTGATGCAAAAGATAGGTTTGCGGAACTTGATGAAGTTGCTGCAAATACTCCCGCACAAATAGAAATGAAACAAATTATAAATAAACCTGATAAACAAATGAAAAACCATGTTCCGGACTTTCAAAGTAGTGAAAAACAAGGAAATCAATCTATTCAAGATAAAATGAACAGCGGTCGCCAAGATAGTCAAAATCAATTGGATAACGTAGATAAAAGGCGTAATACGATAAACAATAAACAATAAATATTTTTATTTGATTATTTTAATGTTTTCATTAAATTCCATAAATCATGTCTCCGTAAAAAGGTTCCGGATTTTTTTCAAAATCTTTTTTCGGTTTTTCAGGAATAGTTCGTTCAAATCTAAGTGCTCCGCCATTGTTTTCATTAATTTTGGTATCTAGTGGTCTGATTGCTTTTGGGAAAAATCTGAGCATTATATTTTGAGATGCAGATGGAGCTACAACTGTTTTTGAATAAAGTTTAATTTTTTCGAGTTCAGCATTTGCCTGAGCATAATTTGTTGCAGCAAAAATGTTGTCATTAGCACCTATTTTAGTCGAGTAATTGTTACTCCACATTACGAGGTCATTGACCGTATCCAATAAGACAACGGAGGTTTCCAGTCTGTATGGGTATGATATGTCAAAAATTGATGATATATTTAGTATTTCCCAAGCACTTCTTTTTAAAGAATTTTTGTTCGTAACAACATAGCTGGAAACTATTAATACTGATTTACAGTTAAAAAGATTTCCTGTTTTTTTTATTGCAATATAGTCAAGTTTATTTGTATCTTTGTATTTTTTTAATAAAGTTTCTACAGTTTGTTTTGATTCTTTATTTTGATTTAATTTAGTTCTAACTTCGTACAAATCAGGAGATTGAATTTTTCCGTTAGAAGAATTAAAATCTTTTATAATATCATTTGCAATTATTTCGGATACTTCATTAAATCCATAATAGTTTTCTTTGGTATTAAAGATGTCAGCCGGTAATACGAGTACATCAAATGTTATCGCTTGTGCAAATGAGGTTAGCATTGTTAAAATTAATAAAACTTTTACAAATGTTTTCATAATTGAATTATAGCATAAAAAGCCGTTATAAGCCCAAGTTAAAATCATATAATCGGATGATAACAAATATAGAAAAATAACATAAAATGCGGGTATGAATTACGAAGAAATGATAAAGTTGGCTGCAAAAGCCTCAGAAAATGCTTACGTTCCATATTCTCATTTTCCTGTAGGAGCTTGTGTGCTTGCAGAAAGTGGAAATATATATACAGGTTGTAATTTTGAAAATTCAAGTTATGGTATGACTATTTGCGGAGAAAGAAATGCAATTGGTTCTGCAATTGCTGCGGGAGAAAGAAAAATTCGAGCAGTTGCCATATATTCTCCAAAAAGAAAATATTGTGTGCCATGTGGCGCTTGTAGGCAGGTTATGAGTGAATTTGTATCTCTTGAAGGTTTGGATATTATTCTTGAAACGGAAGATGGGATTGCGATAAAATCACTTCAAGAAATGTTGCCTGATAGTTTTGAATTGTAAAATATGTATTTGTTTGAATTAATAACAAAATATATAAAAGGTAAAAAGTATAAAAAAGATTTAGATTTTAATCCTTTTGCTTTTGATGAGGAAAATTCTGAATTTAACTCTGATGATTGTGAGCATATTTTTCTCCCGATAGACAGTTCCGGAGAAGTTTTGGCGTGTTCAAAATGTGGACTTGTCGTAAAACGCGAAGAATTGAAAGATGTGAATATTTTTAAAAGAAGTTAAATTCTTACCGGATAATCTTTTGATATTTTCCATCCGTCATATTGGATAAGTTTTGCACAATAAGAATGATATCTCCCTCCGCAACTATAATTCTGTCCGTTTATTAATTGCTCTCTTGTGCCATCCCAATCCCAAGCGTAAGGTTCAAATGTTGTTTTAAATGTGTGAGCAAAAGATGGTTTTGTGGGGTCTTGATGAGATAAAATTGTAGGATTAAATCTGAATTGAAAAGTATCTTTGCCTAATTGTGGGTTTTGAATGGCACTTTGTTTTAAAAAGTATTCCATGTCGTAAATACATTTTTCTATATATAAAACTCCTCCATCATTCAGAAATATTAAAATTCCATCTAAATCTGATTGAGGTCTTTCTGCTTTTTCTATTTTGGATATTTCAAGATGCTTACCTATTGTGGAATTAAACCAAGTTTCTACATCATCATTTGAGCAGGTTGCACTGCCTGATTTCCCACAATCAATAACCCAATTTGAAGCATCTCCATATTCTGCATTTGCTAAATTTATTGCTTGGTTCATAACTGAATAAATTTTTTCTAACTTTGTTTCAACGACATGCTTTCTATAATTCGCCATAAGAGTTGGGATAGTCAAAGCTGCTATAACTCCAATTATACCTAGCGTTATCAATACTTCTGCAAGGGTAAAACCAAATTTTTTATCCATCTTGAACTCCTATTTTTAATATTATAGTTAAATTATAGTCGTTATAGTTAAAAAGTCAAGATTTTAGTTAAAACATATTATATAATTTTTGAATGAACACGAAGCAGCAAATCAAGCATTTACTTGTTATGAGTGATATGACAATGACAGAGTTATGTAAAAGAATGTCAGAACGCTTAGGCAAACCGTACTCGATTTATAATATTTCGGGAAAATTAAATAGAGACACAATAAAATATAGTGAAGTTAAAATGCTTTATGATATATTAGGATATGAATTGGTTTTGAGAAAAAAATAATTGATTTCTTACATGAATATTAGCTTGTATGAAGGATTTTTTTATAAGAAGCAATATTTTGTGTGGAAATGTTTGGGAGTAAAATTAATAGATTGCTCCTTAAATATTATTTTTGGCTCAACATCATTTGTGATAAAGTATTTTTCGCAGCTTGAAGCTGAGCATCGTTATTATTTTTCAAATCATTAATATTTAAGTTTACTTTTATATCCGGTGTAATTCCTTTTTTATTTATATCTGTACCTTTTGGGGTTAGATATTTAGCAACTGTTAGGTTTAAACCTGTTTCGTTTGGCATTGGGATGATTTTTTGAACCATACCTTTTCCGTATGTTGTTGTTCCTAAGAGTTTAGCTTTATTGTAATCTTTTAGTGCGCCTGATAATATTTCGCTTGCGCTTGCTGAATTGCCATCTACAAGAACTACTGTCGGTTTTTTTATTCCAAATTCAGTATCTTGGGCATTGATATCATATTTATAACCATTTCTTCCTACAATACTGACAATATTCCCTTTTGGAATGAAAAGGTTTGCTATAAATACTGCATTTGGTAAAAGTCCACCTGTGTTTCCTCTTAAATCTAAGATTAGACCTTGTGTGTTTTTAGTTTTTTCTAATGCTTCAAGAAATTCGTTCGGGGTTGTAGAACCTATGAAACTTGTGATTTGTATATAACCTATATTCTTATCTAATATAGAGCTTTTTACTGTTTTAATTTTAATTTCTTTTCGCATTACTCTTTTAGTTAATTTGTCATTGTTTCTTAAAATAGTTATATTTACAAAACTGTTTTCAGGGCCTCTGACCAAATTCGCGACTTCAGAAAGAGATAAACCGTTAACTTCTTTTCCGTCAATTGATAAAATTATATCCTTGGGTAATAGATTTGCAAATTGGGCAGGAGTGCCATCCATGACGTTAATAATATGGATTTTACCTGCTATAGACGAAATGTTTACCCCAATTCCGGAAATTTTAGAACTAATAGAATTATTTTGTTCTAAATATTCTGATTTTGACATGTATCTGGAATACGGGTCGTTCAAACTTGCTAGTATAGTGTCTATTGCAACTTTAGCGTCTTCATCATTTTTAATTTGACCATGATAGTGTTCTTTCCATCTTCCCCAAGCTTGATTGTTAAGTTCTGCATCGTAATAATTGTCTCTAATAATTTTCCAACTGCTATCAAAAAGTTTTTGCGAAGAAACTTGGTCATGATCTACCATCTCCGGCATTTCAGATACTTCAAAATTGTCAAGACTCAAGAAAATTTTGTTTAATGCAAACAAAGTTGCAACCAACATTATAAATATTACGATTTGACTTCTTTTTTTCATACCAATATTTAACATCAATGATTATTTATAATCAATATACTTTTTAAGTAGGTTGAGGTGGTAAATTTTCTTGTAGATAAACCGGATTGTTTCGTATTCGCTCACAATGACAATATTCGTCACTCTTAACTTGATTTAGAGTCTATCAATGACTACAGTTCTCTCCCTTAATTAGGGAGAGTTAGAGAGGGTAAACAATCTGCCGTTACCACTTTAATAATATTTTTGATTTTTCGTTCAGAATGACAATTCTCGTAATTCCTTATTGTCCTAACGCTTTAATGCCTTATAGCCTTTTTATAAACTATAAATCTTCAAATCCCGGGGAAGTTGATGGCAGGTTTTTGTAGCCTTCATTAGACATTACTGTTTTTTTGATATATTTGTTTGAATAACCACCACGCTCAAATAATTTTTTTAATTGGTTTTCTCTTATAACAAGTGGATGTAGTTCGTCGTTACTTTCAGGATAAAGTTTTGAAATTTCATACCAAACAGAAGCTTCCATAGTCCAAGCATAAGTTTCTTCTGCAAGAGAATTATATTCGTCTTGGTGAAGTGCTTCGTGTGATAGAAGTGCAGCCAAAGCTCCGGGAGGAGCATCTTTATGGCGAGGGTTTATATAAATAAACAGTTGTTTATTTTTTTTCCAACCAAGTGCATCAAATTTTGCGTAATCCGGGTTTATTGTTCCTAAATCTCTGAATTCAATCTTGACCGGACGCCCTGAAAGATTATTTCCCAAAATTGCGTTACGGGAAAATTCACCATTTGTTCCTTTCAGCATATCAAGCGCAACATACAAAACTTCATCTTTGCCTATATCTTTATACATAGGTGTTATTTGTTTAACATAATTATATGTGTATTTGACGGGATAAGTTTTTGGCATTTCTATTAATGCATTATCTTGCTTTTTAGCCGAAAAGGCGGGTAAAGACAAGGATGTCAGAAGCGCTGTTGCAAATAAAATTATTTTTAAATTTTTGGTATTCACCATTCATTCTCTCCAATTATTCTAAAACTACGTTTGTAGTAATATTATATAATTATATTAATTCCAACGTCAAATTTTTATTTGTTTTTTCTATTAATGTCTGCGAGGTTTTTATATATAAGTTTATATTTTGTTTCTTCTGAAATACTTTCAGCCTCTTTTATATACTCAAGAGCCGTTTTGTAATCTTCTTTTGCTTTATAAATTTCGCACATTTGGGCGTAATATTCAGCATTATTTACGTCATACGTAATAGCTCGTTTCATGCATTCAACAGCTTCATCATAATCTTTTTCTGCAAATCTGACTAATGCCAAATAGAAATAACCGCTAGCGTAATTCATATCAAGAGAGATTGCTTTTTGAGCAAAGTCTTTAGTTGTTTCCAAGTCGTTTTTTGCAAAAGAAGCTTTTGCACCTATTTCATAAGCTTTAATGTAATTTTCATTTGTATTTAAAACATTTTGAACTGTTTCTAAAGCTTCATCATATTTTTTTTCGGCAACAAAGATTTCTGCAAGTTGACATTGGTAATTTAAACTGTTGTTGCTCTTTTCAATAACTTTTTTTATTGTTTTTTCTGCTTTTTCAAACATCAAGAGTTCTTTGTACACATTTGAAAGAGAAACAAGTGTAAAGTTGTCGTTATTCCCGTTTTTCAAGTTTGTTTCAAGTTCTTGTTGAGCACCTAAGAAATCTTTTCTTTCAAGTTTTAAAAGAGCATTCAAAACATGTGCAAGCCCGTATTCTGCATCATGTTCAAGTATATAATCTATTTCTTTTTGTGTTTTATCAAAGTTTTTTTGTTCAAAGTAAAGGTATGCAAGAGAGTATCTGTAGCCTAAATTATCAGGAGCCATGCATATTGCTTGAATATAAGCTTGGGCAGCCTCTTTAATCCATCCGTTGTAAAAATATGCGTTTCCGAGGTTGTATAAATATCTATGATTTTTTTTGTTTAAATTAGAAGCTTTTGAAAAATATTTTATAGCATCAATAAATTTCATATCTTCTAGTGCAAATAATCCTAAATAATTCAAAATTTCCGGATTTTCTGTTGTTTTTGGGAAAGAATTAAATATTTCTCTTGATTTGTCAAAATTATTTTCATCAAAATTAATTTTACCTAACAAAATAAGAGCATCTTCGTTTTCAGAGTTTAAACATAGAGCTTTGTTAAGTTTTGTTTTAGCTGTTTCAAAATCGCAGTTTTCGTAATAGGCTTTTGCTATTTCATAAAAAACTTCATCATTAGAACATTCTTCTTTTTCAAGATTTTCTATTTGCTTAAAATTATTTGTTTTTGCAGCTGTTTTAATTAATTCGATTAAATTTTGCGGAGTTTTTTGTATATTAAAAATATGTTTAGCAGTTTTGTAAGCAAGTTCTTTTTCATCAGAAAAAACATATATTTTTAACATAAGTTTTAAAGCTTCTATGTGATTTTCATTTTTTTGTAAAACCTTTTCCAAGTAGTGATTAGCTCGAGGAAGATTTTTTAGCAAGAAATAAAGTTCTCCGAGTTGAAAAAGGATTTCAAAGTTATCGTTTTCCAATTCAAGAGCTTTATATAACATTTCAATTGCTTGCTTGTAACATTTTTGAGACTTTAAATCAAATGCTTGTTTAATGTATTCTAAAGTTTCTTGCATTTATTCTCCGTTATTTTTTTTTATTTGTGTATTTTTTATGTTTATGTTTTTTTGTTTTCGTGTTTTGAGGTTGATTATTGTTTATAAGAACCAAAACTTCATCTTCTCCTGCCATTTTAAGATTATTTCTGGCAATTCCTTCAAGAGTTTGAGTTGTAGAAAACAACTTAATATCTTGTTTGAGTTCTTGGTTTTGGTTTTCTGCACTATCTCTAATTTTAGTTAGTGTTGAAATTTTTGCTCTGTATGAAATTGTTTTAGTAATATTAAGAATTGCCCCAAAACCTATCTGAATAAGGCAGAATAAAAGAACAAGTGTTAAAAATGAATAATAAAAACCTGTTTTGTTTTTCTTTTTTGTAGGAGCCTTCGCTTCTTTTACTGTTTTCTTTGAGTTCTCGTCAGCCATAAAACCTCACGAGAAAATTATAAACAAAATAAATTATTAAAACAACAAAATTTGTATAAATTTACAATTTGAATGTTGCTTGAAAATTTAGTTGGGTTTTGCTAACTCCGGAGTCTACATAATAAGTTTGTTTTGCTCCGGCTTCCAGTCGTAATTTGTCTGAATCTTTTTTCCCAAAAGGATTGACTGAAAATTTTAATTCTGAAGAACGTCTGTTTCTTGTTACATCAGCCTTAAAAGTGTTTTGAAGTGATATATAGTTGTTGAGTTTAAATTCCGGCGTAATCGAGATTGTGTTGTAGTCCTTGGCATAAGTAGTATTTAAAGATTTTTTTACTGATGAGCTTACTGCAAATCTGCTTTTTTCGTATTTTGTAAAAAATCCTGTTTCTGTTTCCAGCATAGCGGCACTGTCCACTTCGTTTCCGTATAGCGCGCCTAATGTAAAATTACCGATTTTGTCGGTTGCTTTTACAGAATTTGGAGCAATATGGTATTCGTCATCGGCATATCTGTGTATAGTTTTTGTGTTTGTTTTATCCATTAGGTTTAAACCTTTTGAAGCAGAAATTTTTTGAGGATTTTTTAAATTGAGTACGAAATTATTGTTGTCGTCTTTTAAATATATAGAATTTGAATCTTCAACATATTGAGCATAACCTTTTAAAACTGTAGCTCCAAGTGCTATGTTATTGTCACTGTCGTTTTCTTCAGAAGTTTCATCCGATGTGTCTTGTTTCATGTTTAGCATAATTTCTTCATCGGTTTGTTCCTGTTGAGTATTATTTACATATTCATCTTCTGAGGCGTCTGTTTCATCGTTGGAAGTTGCTTTATAATTTTCATCAGGAATAGAGTAAATAAAAATATTCGGGAGAGCTTCTATAGTGCCAGATGAACCGGTTGCCGGAATCATTTTTTTATTTGCACAATAAGAAGGTATTTGAAAAATTGCTAATAATAATATTATTAATAAAGCTTTCTTCATAAATACATTTTAGAGGGTAAATAAAGATTAGTCAAATTAATTTAGTTTATAAACGGCAACAATTTTTGTTTTTGTATAAATTTAAAAATCTTCTGTGTAACTTGAAAATAAATTTTGTGCGTGATAATTTTATAATTACGAAATTATAAATAGAATCGAGGAAAATTTATGACAGAAGTTAGAGTAAGAATTGCTCCGTCACCAAGCGGAAACTTACACGTTGGTACTGCAAGAACAGCTTTGTTTAATTACTTATTTGCCAAAAAAAATAATGGTAAATTTGTTTTAAGAATTGAAGATACTGATGCTGAACGTACAAAACAAGAATATATTGATAATATTTTTGATAGTTTAAAAGCTTTAGGTTTGAATTGGGATGAAGGTCCTGATGTTGGAGGTCCTTACGGTCCTTACACTCAATCTCAAAGGTTTGATATTTATCCTAAATATGTGCAAGAACTTTTAGATAAGGGCTTTGCTTATGAATGCTTCTGTACTCCTGAAGAACTTGAACAAGAAAAAGAAGAAGCTTCTAAAAATAAGAAACCTTATGTTTATACAAAGAAATGTTTGAATTTGACAGAAGAAGAAAAAGAAAAACTTAGGGCAGAAGGAAGAAAACCTGCAATCAGGTTTAATATTGCGAAGGCTCAAAAAGCTTTTCACGATAGTTCAATGTTGACTTTTGATGATATGGTAAAAGGAGAACTTCACGTTGATACAAACTTGTTGGGAGATTTTGTTATTATGAAATCTAACGGAACTCCAACTTATAATTTTGCTGTTGTTATTGACGATATGTTGATGAAAATTTCTCATGTAATCAGAGGTGAAGACCATATTTCAAATACATTTAAACAAATTTTGATTTTTGAAGCATTGGGGGCGGAAGTTCCAAAATTTGGACATTTGGGAATGATTTTAGCTCCTGACAGAAGTAAACTTTCAAAACGTCACGGTGCGACTGCTGTTTCTGAATTCGTTGAAAAAGGATATTTAACAGATGCTTTGATTAACTTTGTTGCTTTACTTGGTTGGTCTCCTTCTGATGGACAAGAAATTAAAACAGTTGATGAGATTGCTCAAGATTTTAGAATTCATGAAATTTCTTCATCAAATTCTATTTTTGAATATGATAAATTGAATTGGATGAATAGTCATTACATTAAAATGCTTTCTATCCCTGAATTGAAAGAGAAATTGAAACCATTTTTGAAAAAATATGATTTGAGTGAATTGACGGATGCACAGTACACTCGTATGATTGAAGTTACTTATGAACCTTTGACATTGTTGTCAGATATTACAGATGCTGTTCCTTATTTCTTTGGGGAAGATGTTGTGATGGAAGATAAAGCCAAAGAGACACTTGCAACCGAAGTTTCTCAGGATGTATTGAAGACGTTCATGGAACAAGCTAAAGATTGGGAATGGACAGAAGAAAATTTACATGAAAAATTAGAAGCTTTTAGAGCTTATTATAAGGAAAAAGGTGTTAAACCGAAAGTTACAATGTGGGCAATTAGAGCTGCTGTTACGGGTAGAACTTGTGGAGCTGATATGACTGCAATTCTTGCAATTATAGGTAAAGAAAAAACATTCCATAGAGTAAAAGCGGCTATGAAGCAAACAGTGTAGTTATTAATAATTTAAAGATTAAAAGAGCCAATCTGTAAAGATTGGTTCTTTTTTTTAATAATATTTATGTATATAATAGGTTTGGGTAAGTTCCAAAAAGCCTCCACGATACACACTGTTAACGAAGAAAACGGTCGAAGGAGGTGGTAAATATGAGTTTAGGTTTTGTTAAAGCTTTTGAATTCATTATTCAAAGGTATAAAAACAAAATTCCAGTACTTGAGATACTGGAATTCTATCTAAAATCATAGGGAACGAAGAAAGACTTTAAGAGTAGCGACCTCTTAAGGTCTTTTCCCTATATTTATATTATAACATATTTTTTGTGTTTTTCAAGTGTTGTTGAAATTTTTCGTGTTACAATTTTCTTATGGAAGAATTTACGCACTATACGGTTATGAAGAATGAAGCTGTTGACGCATTAGAATGTCAAGACGGTAAGATTTATGTTGATTGTACACTTGGCGGTGGTGGTCATAGTGGCTTGATTTTGAGTCGTATTCAACCAAATGGCAGGTTGATAGCTTTTGACGTTGATGAAGATGCAATAAAAGCTTCGTCAGAAAGATTAAAAGATTATAAAAATTTAACAATCATAAAAAATTCTTATACAAATATTAAGAAAGTTTTACATTCTTTGGGTATTGAAAAAATCACCGGAGGAGTTCTTTTTGACCTTGGGGCGTCTTATCATCAATTCCATAAGGGTGAAAGAGGATTTTCGTTTTCAAAAGAAGCTCCTCTTGATATGAGATTTAATCAAGACGCTGATTTTTCGGCGTATGATGTTGTGAATACCTATTCAGAGGCTGATTTGGTTCGGATTTTTTCTGAATATGGAGAAGAAAGATTTTCGAAAAGAATTGCAAAAAAAATCGTAGAGCAAAGAATGCTTAAAAAGCTTGAAACGACAACGGAATTAGCTAATTTAATTGTAAATTGCACTCCGCATGTAAAATCGTCAATTCACCCTGCTACTCGGGTTTTTCAGGCAATACGTATTGAAGTTAATCAAGAGTTAACAAATGTAAAAAATACTCTAAATGATGTGTTGGATTTATTAGATTTTGGTGCTATAATAAGTGTAATAAGTTTTCACTCTTTGGAGGACAGATTGGTGAAACACTTATTAAAATATCACTCGCAGAAGTGTCATTGTGATAAATCGCAGATGATTTGTTACTGCCCGCCTCCTATATTGGAGTTGGTAAATAAGAAACCAATAATGGCGAGTGAGCAGGAGATTAAAGAAAATCCACCGTCAAGAAGTGCCAAACTTAGGATAGCTAGATGTATAAGGCACTAGAACGATAGAAAAGAGATTAGAGTAGATAGTATTGGGGTATAGAAGTTGAATACAGCTAGAGTAAGAACAGAAGAATTTGAACAGGTTAGTTATTCAAGCAGAGGATATGCAAGTAATCCGGTAAAGGAAGAAAATCAGGTTATCGAGGGGTATTTTCAAAAGGAGATATCACAAAAAGCCATGGCAATAAGAAAAGTAAATAAAACTTTATGTGGATTATTAGGAATAGCAGTGTTAGTTGCATTTGTTAGTTATTACTTTGCTATGTCAAATGAACTTACTCTTAATAAATTGAGTCGTCAAATTACTACTCTTAATGATGAAAATGCAGAATTACAAAATCATTTAGACAGATTAAAGTCTTTCAACAATGTTGATAGCAAAATGATGCAGTATAATATGTTACAAAAAGCTGCAAAAGTTATTGAAGTTCAAGCAGTGCATTCAGCTGCTCCGGTAGTTACAAAACCTGAAAAAACAGCCTCTTTCAACTGGGCTATCGGTTATTAGATATGTTTAATACGTTATTTTTTGGAATTATTTTTCCTTGTTTTGCTGCTATTTGGATTATAGTAGTCCTGCTTACGATATTGCCACATGTTAAAATAATAAAGCAATATGGTAAACCGTTAGCATATTTTGATACTCAAAAGTGTTGGAAAACAGTTCCGGTGCGAGGTACTTCTGTTAGGATGTATATTTATCCGAATTTTATAATTGTTTCTGATAATGGAAAAGACTATTTTTTAGACAAATCTTTTAAAGATTTTAAATTGTATGGGACTGTTTTGATAAAAATTTTTGAAGTAAAAGTAAGTGAAATAAAGACACTCCAAATCAATTTAACTGGGAAACAATATAAAATGTTGATAGAATTTTTTGGAGTTGAAGATTAAAAATTTTTTCCAAATTTATCTATACTGTTTTTTAAATTTTCGTTATTAATATCGGAATAATTAAGAAGGTCAAATTGATACGGTGTAGGGAGTTCATCGAGCTCAAATGCAATATGTCTTAAAAGTTTATCATCAATATTCCCAAACAGTGCCAAATCAATGTCTGAAGATGGTTTGTAATTCCCCTTTGCTCGAGAGCCAAAAATCTTTATTTCTTTTATTTGCGGATATTTTGAAAGAAGTTTTTTTATTTCGTTAATTGTTTTTTCGGGTAGTCCAAAGTTACTCATCAACTTCACCTTCCAAGAAAATTGATAATTCATTAAATAAATTAAAATAATTTGTTAAAATGTCGTTGCAAAGTTCTTTGGCAAATTCTTCTTTATATGTATGAGATGTTTTATTTCGAGCTTCCATCATTTCAATCCAGCCTTGTCCATCAGTGATAAAATTCCTTCTGAAAGCTTCTTTGATTGTTGTTCTTGGGGTGTCTACGACAATTCCGGTATATTCGAGATAATCTTTCAGGGTTTTCCATCCAAGCTCAAATGTCATTTCAAATGCTTGAACTAAAGCCATTGTGTATATTTTGGAGTTTCCCTCTTTTTTTATACAATCGATAGTTTCAGAAAGATTTGAAAGTGCTTGTTTATAGTTCTCAAAGCGTTGAACCCAACGAATTTCCATAAAATTATCTCCTTTCATTTGATTATAACATTAAAAAGATTAGATTAAAAATTTTTAACTAAAGTATGAAATTTCCCATACTAAAGTATGAACTTTTGTAAAATTTATTAAAGTTTTTTCTATACTGTGCCGTAAGTATATATGAAGGCATGTATGTAAGGAAAATTTCATGAAAAGAGAAGAAAATAATAACGGTGTTTCACTGTTTTCGCAGTCTGATTATTTAGTTGGACAGGATCCTATTGAAGAAATTTTTGCACTTAATTTAGGTGATTTTATCGCCGAAAATCTTATTTCTGAGGATTTGGCAAGAAAGATTGGTAATAATATAAAAGATAAAAAGGCCGGGCTAATAAATCAGTTAAAAGAACTTATTTCTATATATTCTTTACAAAATACACTTTGTGTGTTGAGTGTTAATAAATCTGAGGAACAAGCTATTTATACGTCAATAGCTCAATCTGTTTGTCAAATGTTGGAGCTTAAAGCATGTCATATTTATCTTGATAAAAATAATGAATTAGAGCTTGTTGGATCAACTTCGGAGGCAATTGCTAAATATGCGGAAGATGAAACAAGTTCTGTAGGCAGAGCCTTTCTTTTAGGCGAAACAGTGACGGATGGAACAACTGTTGTTCCTATGCATTGTAATATTAAGTCTACCGGTGTTATTGTTCTTGATAATGATACGGTTATAAATGAAGAATATATAGAGCTTGTTGAAAGTATTGCAATACTTTTTGCGACATCAATGACCTTGCAGTCATGCATTGATGATACTAACAAAATTATAGAGGATAATACATCTACTGTTGCTGATTTACAGCATGCTAGAGCTGAATTAACCGCTTTAATTGGTGATTTGTGTGATTATCAACAAAGTTTTGTTGAACACTTGGCTTATGCTGTTGATACAAAAGGGCAGTATAAAGTAGCTCATTCTAAAAATACGGCTAAACTTGCTCGTAAAATTTGTGTTCAATTAGGTTTGAATGAAAAAACTACAGATTTGATATACTATGCAGGTTTGTTACAAAATATCGGGAAAATAGCTGTTCCTGAAAAATTATTTGCGGCAAACGGACAACTTTCTACTGATGAATTAAAATTAATACAGGAGCATGCTGATTTTGGTGTTCATTTATTAATGAATATCAATTTCTTATCAGAAGTTGTTCCATATATAACTTATCAGAAAGAAAGATACGATGGTTCCGGTATGCCTGAAGGCTTGAAGGGACAATCTATTCCATTTGGTTCAAGGATTATTGCCGTTGCTGATGCATATTGTGCGATGACTTCGGATAGACCTTATAGAAAAGCTATGTCTGTGGATAAAGCTCTTGAAATTATGAGTTCGGAAATCGGTAAAAAATGGGATCCGGTGGTTATTCAGGCATTGAAAGAATGCGTTCAATAAGTGTTTGAATGAGTAGTTTTGTCATGTTGAGGCTAGAAATAGTCAATTGA
This sequence comes from uncultured Candidatus Melainabacteria bacterium, assembly GCA_934718275.1. Taxonomy (GTDB): domain Bacteria; phylum Cyanobacteriota; class Vampirovibrionia; order Gastranaerophilales; family Gastranaerophilaceae; genus Stercorousia. The sequence goes on from CAKUZD010000006.1 coordinate 126,467, forward strand.
GCAGCTAAAGTGAAACAATCAGGAATGTATGTTTGGGATACTTGCTCTTGTATAACAACTATTTATTAACTGAATTCTTTCGGGCAAAGCTATCAAAATGACTTTTTCTGTACCTATTAATGACTTAAAGCCTTGTTGTCTTTTTGTATTGTGCTATTGTACAATGCTGAATGCTGTAATTTTTTCTATTGCTATATTAATCCAGTCATATTTAAAGCACATGTAATCGTTGCATTTACAATCATCATCTTCGCAAGTGCAATAATCATTTAGACGGCATACGGTAGCATTTTCAAGAGTAATAAAATCGTCATGGCATTCTTCACATCTGCCTTCCGGAATAAATATTTGACCATCAATTTTTAAGTGGTTTGTAAAAATTGCAATTTTGTGTGTACCGCTTTCTTCTACAATTTTGCTAATAGATTTAATTAAATTTTTTGACATATAAAACCTCCTTTACAAAGAAAGTTTAATTTGGGCACAAATAAAAATAATGCCCTGATTGGCTAATGTTTACTTTTTTTCATAAATTGGGCAAAAAAAAATGTTTATGCTACAATAAATATAAGGGATTAGACTAAATTAAGGGGAGAAATAAATGGCTGAAACAGAAGTTAGTAACGAGCAAAAGACGCAACAAGCTGCGCCGGAAGAAAAAATCGAAGTTAATGAGCTTCCAGATAATGATGAAGCCATTGAAACTAAAACTTCCCAAGAATATGATGCAAGTAATATTCGTGTGTTGGAAGGACTTGAAGCGGTTCGTATGAGACCGGGGATGTATATTGGCTCTACTTCCCAAAGAGGTTTACACCATTGTATTTATGAAATCGTTGATAACTCAATTGATGAGTCTTTGGCAGGATTTTGTACTGATATCTATGTGACAATTAATAAGGACAATAGTGTTACTGTTGAAGACAATGGACGTGGTATTCCTGTTGATGTAAAGCCCGGAACAAATAAATCAGCTTTAGAAATTGTTCATACCGTTCTTCATGCCGGCGGAAAATTCGGTGACGGTGGTTACAAGGTTTCAGGCGGATTGCACGGGGTAGGTGCTTCTGTTGTAAACGCTCTTTCTGAAAAATATATTGTAGAGGTTTCAAGACAAGGTTTTGTATGGCGTCAGGAATATATGAGAGGAGAACCGGTTGCGCCTGTTGAAAAAGTTAAAGGAACAGACAAAACAGGTACTAAAACAACTTTTTGGCCTGATCCTGAAATATTTACGGAAACTACAGAAATAGATGCTGATGTCGTTTCTAACAGACTTAGAGAAATGGCATTTTTGAATAAAGGCTTGAAAATTATTTTTTCTGACTTGAGAACAGATGCAAATGAGGTTTATCACTATGTTGGTGGTATTGGAAGCTATGTAGAATTCTTAAACCAAAATAGAAATGTTTTGCATGAAAAACCTATCTATATAGATAAAGTTGTTGATGGTATGCAAATCGAAGTTGCTATGCAGTATACAGATGCTTATAGTGAAAGTGTATTGTCGTTTGCTAACAATATTAACACTCATTCAGGCGGTACTCATTTAACCGGATTTAGAAACTCTTTGACTCGTGTATTTAATGATTACGCAAGAAAAAATAATATTTTGAAAGATTCTGATCAAAACCTATCCGGAGAAGATGTAAGAGAGGGCTTAACTGCGATTGTTAGTGTAAAAATTCCAAACCCTGAATTTGAAGGACAGACAAAGGAAAAATTGGGTAATGCTGAAGCTATGGGGGCTACTCAAGATGCTGTTCGTGATAAGTTGCAAGAGTGGTTGGAATTTAATCCTAAAATCGCAAAAATTATTATTGAAAAAACTTTACAAGCTCAAAGAGCTCGTGAAGCTGCAAGAAAAGCAAGAGAGTTAACAAGAAGGAAATCTGTTCTTGAAAACTCTACTCTCCCTGGGAAATTAGCTGATTGCTCAAATAGAGAGCCTGAAAAATGCGAAATATACATAGTTGAGGGTGATTCTGCGGGCGGTTCTGCAAAACAGGGCAGAAACAGAATGTTCCAAGCAATTTTGCCGTTAAGAGGTAAAATTTTAAATGTTGAGAAAGCAAGATTGGATAAGATTTATGGAAATAATGAAATTCAATCTATGGTTCAGGCATTTGGTATAAATATCAGTAGAAACCCTGATGAAGTTGATATTGAAAAACTGCGTTATCATAAAATTATTATTATGACCGATGCCGATGTTGATGGAGCACATATTAGAACATTGTTATTAACATTCTTCTTCAGATATGCAAGACCGTTGATTGAAAACGGTTATGTATATATTGCTCAACCTCCTTTATTCAAAGTTACTCAGGGTAAAAATTCCGAGTACATGTATGATGAGCATGCATTAGACAAAATGTTAAAAGAACGTGGAATTAAAAATTTGAGTTTGTCTGATAAGGCTAAATCAAGAACCAAATCCGGAGAAGAACTTTTAGAGTTAGTTAAAAATATGTCAGCATTCTACAATTCATATAATAATCCTATTTTGAATTTGTATCCTGCTGTTGTATTGAGAGGATTAATTCGGTCTGAAATTACTCCTGAGTGTTTTGAAGATCAAGCAAAAATGACTGAAATTATTGATTATTTAAATCATTATTTGCAAGACCATGCTAAGAATTATAATATTTCGGAAGCTGCAAATTATGTTTGTTCTTTAAAATATAATCCTGAAAATTCAAAATATGCAATTCAGTTGAATTTTAATGAAGAAGAACATGTTATTATTAATCAAAATATCGTGAAAAGTTCTGAATATAAGAGATTGAAGGCTGCATACCCTGTAATTAGAGATTATTTAATTGAGGAAGAAGAAAGTTTGATTTTGGAGACTGATACAGAGCAGTACGAAATTACATCTTTTGAAAAGCTTCAAAAATTGATTGATGATAGAGGTTCTAAAGGTTTGCAAATCCAACGTTTCAAAGGTTTAGGTGAAATGATGCCTCAACAACTTTGGGAAACTACAATGGATCCTGCAACAAGAACGTTGTTGAAAGTAAATCTTGAAGATGCTATGTTATGCGATCAATTGTTTGATATTCTGATGGGTGATAAGGTTGATCCGCGTAGAAACTTTATTGAAACTCATGCAGTTTATGCAACAAATATTGATATTTAATAAAAATAGTATAGTTTTATTTTGTAAAGGATGTGAGTTCTCACGTCCTTTTTTATTTTAAACTAATCATTTCTTGAACTCTTTTTTTGCTTGGTGTATGATTAGTGCATAAATAGAATTAAACGAAAGAGAGATTTTAAAATGACAAAAAAAGAATTGATTTTTTTAGGCCCACCGGCTTGTGGTAAAGGTACACAAACTAATAAGTTAGCAGAATATTTGAACTTTCCTCATGTTGATACCGGTTCATTATTGAGAGCAGAAATTAAAGGTGAAACAGAAGCAGGTAAAGAGGCTAAAGCGTATATTGATAAAGGACAGTTGGTTCCTGTAGAATTGGTTACCAGAATTATTAAAAACAGACTTTCTCAGGATGATTGTAAGAACGGTTATATTTTAGACGGTTTCCCTAGAAGTGTTGAACAAGCAGGTGAACTTGAAAAAATGAACGCAGAAATTGATAATAATGAAGATACTAAATTTATAGCAGTATATTTTGATATTGATACAAGTATTTTGGTGGAAAGAATTGTAAATCGCCGCTCTTGTCCTGTTTGTGGAGAAATTTACAATCTTGAATTTAAACCGCCTAAAGTAGAAGGTCATTGTGATAAAGATGGTGCAGAACTTACTCAACGTAAAGATGATACAAGAGAAGTTGCTCAATCGAGATTTGATACTTATAACAAAGAAACAGCTCCATTAGTTGAATACTATACTAATAAAGGTGTTTTAAAGGCAATTGATGCAAACGGAACAATTGATGAAGTTTGGGAAAGATTGTTAGAAGTAATTAAGTAATATAGTGAATAGTTTTTTTAGAGTGAAGCGATTGAAATGCTCTTTTCACGTTTCACTTCTCACTTGAATAAACGAGGTCTTATCATGATACATAAAAAATCACGAGATGAAATAAAAAGAATTAGACATGCAGGTCATATTGTGGCTCTTGTCCATAAGAAAATGAGAGAGGTTATTGAACCCGGAATTAGTACAAAAGAATTGGATAATATAGCCCACGAAATTATTAGAAAAGAGCGTGCTATTCCGACATTTTTAGGTTATAACGGTTTTCCGGCATCAATTTGTGCTTCTATCAATGAAAAAGTTGTTCATGGAATTCCTCATGAAAAAGAGGTTGTTAAAGAAGGCGATATAATTAGTATTGATGTTGGTGCTACTTATGCCGGTATGGTTGGTGACGGTGCTTGGACTTATCCGGTTGGAAAAATTAGTGATGAATGTCAGAGATTATTAAAAGCGACAGAAGAAGCTTTATTTGCGGGTATTGCACAAATGAAGCCCGGAAACGTTCTTGATGATGTTTCAGGTGCTGTGGAAGCTGTTGCAGTAAGAGAAAAATTAGGTATTGTTCGTCAATATGGCGGTCACGGCGTTGGTCATGAGATGCATGAAGAACCATTTTTATTTAATTATAAGGTGGGAGACAGAACTTTGTTGAAATCGGGTTATGCAATCGCTATTGAGCCAATGTTAAATCTCGGATGTGATGAAGTTGAAGTTGCTGATGATGAATGGACTGTTAGCACAGTTGACAAAAAGCCTTCTGCTCATTTTGAGCATTCAGTTCTTGTTACAGATGATGAACCTATAATTATTACACAGTTGATGGAGTAGTAAGATTATGAATTATTATATAGGCTTGTCTATGGCTGCTTCGTCAGGTATGGATAGTGGGGTTGCTATTATAGATGAGGATAACAACCTTATACTTGTAGATAAACTTTATACAATGAATGACGTAATGTTCTTTTTTGACAATTACCCTTCGTTAAAGTATTCAAAAATTTGTTCTTCTCTTATTTGGGATAGAACTATGTTAAACGGTAAGTGGAGAATATTAGGCAAACCTTATCAGCAGGTTTCAACAAATAGTTTAATTCCTAATAGGGATGGTTGGACACATAGATATTCAACTAGAGGTTGTGAGTATTTTAAATCATTAACTGAAAAAGGAATTGAAATAAATCGTTTTGAACTTTATTTAACTCGTCAAAGTTTACATTTAGATTCGTGTTATAAGGAGCGCTCTCCTGCTGATTGCAAGTTTTTACAACAAACTTTACGTTTTGAATGGGGACTTGATTTGCCTGCGAATATGATGCCAATGGCTCAATTAGAAGCTATAATTGGTGCGATTTTAGCAAAAGAAAATACTAAACATCCGGAAAATATTAAAATTATTTCGAGTTTTAAAGATATGAATGTTATTGATGTTATAAAAAATCCTAAATTATTGGATAGAATTGCAGTGTAATTTGTATTAAAGAAATTTGTAAACGTATAGGAGGTAGTATATGTTTTAATCTCTGCTTCCCATTAAGCTTAATGCAAGTCCAATTGCGCCACCTATACCGGTTCCCCACCAAAATTTATTTTTCTTTATGGCTTTGTATGCAGTTGCACAATTATTATCCATTAGTGCCGGAGTTTTTTTATAGCTTTTGAAGTTTGTATCGAAATCACTTTTTAATCTTTTTACATTTGCCGGATCAGAAACTTTTTTATCAATTTCTATGCATTTGTTTGTGATAGCTTGAAAATCTTCAGATAATCCCATTTCTTGTAAAATCATTTTACTTTCAGGGCTGACTTTTTTAGATTCTACTTCTTGTGCTGCTCTTGCTAGAGCTTGTATTTGTGCATTTGCTTCTTCTCTTGTGACATCAAAAGCTTTTTGGACAAAAATATCTTTTTTGACCGGAAGATAATAGGCATTCATTCCAATTAAACCTCCCGCGATAGTTGCACCAATTTTTCTTTTTCTTGATGCAGAAGGGTTTGATGGGTAGTATGCCATATTTGGGTTAATTTCAGCCATAGAATGCCTCACAACTTTTACTTGCTATTATAGTAAAATCCTGTGAAAATATTTTTTGCTAGTTATGTTGAAAAATTTTTTTAGTATTGTTGCAAAAATAGTTATGAGAACAGGTAACTACGATTTATGTTCCTGTTGGTGTAAAATTATAAGATAAATGTAATATTGAGTGTGATAATTATATGCTTATGGTTAAATAATTTCAGCCAAAATATTAATTACATTTTGGTGTATTTCTTCTATAGATTTTGTTGCATCAAGAACTTTAATTCTTTGAGGTTCTAGTTTCGCTAATTCTAAATAGCCGTTTCTAACTCTGTTGTGGAAATCTATTCCGGCACTTTCCATTCTATCTTTTTCTTTCCCAACTCGTTGCATAGATGTTTCAACGTCAATATCAAAAACTAAAGTTAAATCGGGTTTTTTGCCATTTGTTGCAAGGTTGTTAAGCATATTAATTCTATTAATATCTAGTCCCCTGCCATAACCTTGGTATGCCGCTGTAGAATCAATGTGTCTGTCACAAAGAACTATTCCTCCCTTTTTTATCGCAGGATTAACTATAACATCAATGTTTTGAGCTCTGTCTGCTAAGAATAAAAAAGATTCACACCTGTCAGAAACTTCTCCATTGTAGTTTAAAAGAATTTCTCGAACTTTTTCGCCGAGCCCCTTACCTCCCGGTTCACGGGTTAAAATAACATTTTTCCCCTTTTGTTCAAGATAGTTTGCCAATAAATTCATTTGGGTTGTTTTTCCACAACCGTCAGGTCCTTCAAAAGTAATAAATAATCCTTGTGTCATGTTTTTTTTTCTCCATGGTTATTCTATCATAAAATACCATAATTTGTATTTTATTGCTAATTATGCTAGAATAATGACAATTATAGGAGAGAGATTGATGAGTACAAAAATTACGAAATTAAGAAATAATATAGAATTAGCATATAAAAGAAATTCAAATACTCCGCGCTCGGCTTTTTACTTGAATTTTTCTTTGAATAATCCTTCATCGCAAGCAGGAGTTTATTCGCTTATGGTGAGATTATTTATGCAAGGTACTAAAAATCGAAGTGCTCAACAACTTTCTGAAGAATTAGATAAATATGCAATTGAATTTTCTGCAGAATTAAAATTAGATTATGTAAAATTTAAGTTTGTTTGCTTAAATGAGGATTTTGAACGAGCAATAGATATTTTTGAAGATATTGTAAAAAATACAACATTTGAGGAATTTGAAAAAGAACGTACAAAATTGGAAGGTGAAATTATTGCAGAATTGGATGCGCCTCGTGCAAAGATTATTGATAGTTATTACAAAAATATTTATGCAGGCCATAATTACGGATTTACAAATACTGTTATTTTAGAGAACTTAAAAAATATTTCAAAAGAAGATGTAAAAAATGCATATAAAGAAATTTTTGAAAATAGTAAAAAAGTTGCAGCATTTGTTGGGGACATTGATTTTGAAAAAATAAGTACGATTTTAGATGAAAAATTTGGTGATATTCCGGATTCAATAGAAAAACTTCCGGTTTTAAAGAAACCTGAATTGATAGAATATAAAAAAGATGAAATAATTCAGTCTGATTTAAATCAAGCGCATATTTTAAAAGGTTGGCTTGTTGGTTCTGCTGATAGTAATGATTATCCTGCTATTGCCTTGTTAAATATAATCTTAGGTGCAAGTGGTTTGTCATCAAGATTGTTTTTAGAATTAAGGGATAAAAAAGGTTTGGCTTATGTTGTTAGGAGTGCTTATGATGTGGCCAGATTATCTGCGAATTTCTCGATTTATATAGCAACAGAACCTAAAAATATAGAAACTTCTTTAAATGGTTTTGAAGAAGAAATTGAAAAAATTAAGACTATTTTAGTATCAGAAGAAGAATTGGAAAATGCTAAAAATAATATTTTTGGTAAATGGGCGTTTATAAGTGAGACGAATTCTCAACAGGCTAATTGGCTTGCTCATTATGGTATAATGGGATTTGGTTTTAATTTTCATGCAGAAGCCGTTGAAAAAATTAAAGCAGTAACTCCACAAGATATTATGGATTGTGCAAATAAATATTTTAATGATAAATTTGTTCTATCTGTTTTGAGACCGTAATTTGCAATTAATGCAAGACCTCACCCTAACCCTCTCCTAATTTAGGAGAGGGGAAAGAACATTACAATGGATAAAAAATATTATATTGCAAGAAAATTGCGAAAAAATAATACAGAACAAGAGTATAAATTGTGGATGTTATTACGAAATAGACAGTTTTATGGCTATAAGTTTGTTCGTCAATATCCTATAGGTGAATATGTTGTTGATTTCGCTTGTCGTAAGTTAAAGTTGGTTATTGAGTTAGATGGTGGTCAACACAATGAACAAGAAATAATTGAGTATGATAACAAAAGAACTGAATTTATACAATCTAAAGGATATGAAATAATTAGATTTTGGAATAATGAAGTAAATAATAATATTGATGGTGTTTACCAAAAATTGCAATTATTTTTATCTAAATTTGTTGATTAATTGTTCCCTCTCCTAATTTAGGAGAGGGTTAGGGTGAGGTCTTGTAATTAATCAAAAATATAAAATAAAAATAATATCTAAATTTATCATTATGACTAATAGTATTAGTTTTTGAAATAATAAATAATATTTCAGAGGTTTTACTGTTGAAAATTATTTATTTGATTTTTTTTATAATGGTAATAATTTTTTGTACGGGCTTTTCTGACAAAATAGTTGATATTTCGGTATCTTATCAACCGAATGTTGACAAGATAGAACAGATTTTTAAAGCTTATATGCCGATTAAGCATGGTATTGTTTATACAAAGGTGCCTCGCGGATTAGTTATAAGTATTGATGAAAGTCAATTTTTTTCAAATGGGGAAGCAAGAATTAAAGAAAGTTCTTTGTATGCTTTGGATGTAATTGCATTAATAGTGCAAAGATTGCGAAACTACTGTGTTATAGAAAACCATACACAACAAGAAATTCCTGTTGATAGTGATTATAAAGAGTTTTGGGAAATATCAACAGCACGGGCGCAGAATATTGCTGATTATATGGTTACCTGTAGAAAAGTTCCGTTTGAACAAGTTTTTCCCATGGGGTTTGGGAATTTTATGCCATTTGAGGATAATGTTTCTAACAGTACCAAAGGGTTTAACAATAGAATAGATTTCGTCATAATTGAATATGAAGCTATGCGATAATGCTTTGACGGAGTCTGGATGTTCTGTTTTCGCTAAGAATATTTTTTAGTTTCATAATACCTTGTGCATGAAGTTGACAAACTCTAGATTCGGACATGTTAATAGTTGCTCCGATTTCTTTAAGAGTCATGTTTTCTTGATAGTAAAGAACCATTATAATTCGTTCTCGCTCAGGTAATCTTTTTAAAGCTTTTTCAAGTTCTTGTTTAACATTTTGTTCTTCTGCTTTTTCTTGTGGGTTAAGTTTATTTTCGTCTTGAATAGTATCAATGATTTCAACACTATCCTCTGTATTTCCACGTTTGTCGTAAAGTGAAGTCATTGTTGTATCTTCTGCAAGAAGTTGATTTACTTTTTCCGGTTCCATATCAATAAAGTTTGCAACTTCTGTGGTAGTAGGCATTCTGCCAAGTTCTTGTTTAAGTTTTTCTTGGGCAGCTTTAATATCTTTAATTTTTTTTCTTACACTTCTTGGTAAAAAATCTTGAGCTCTAATTCTATCTAAAATAGCTCCTCTAATTCTGATAAGGGCATAAGTTTCAAATCTTGTATTTTTCTGTGGAGAATATCTCTCTATAGCATTTATAAGCCCTTCAACTCCGTATCCGGCTATATCTTCAATTGAAATAGTAGCCGGAAGTGTAACTTTTACACGCCCGACAACATATCTGATTAAATAAATATATTGAACAATAAGGGTATCGCGAGCTGCTTTATTAGATTTATCTTTAAGATATTCATTCCATAAATCCGTAAGCTCATCTTCCGATAGCCTTTTTATATTATTGTATGATGTAAAATCAAAACTCTGGCTCATTAAATTTTCCAATATTGTTCTTTACATATCTATTCTAACTAATATAGATAATGTTACATCATTTAAAAAGAGGAAATGTTTAAGATTTGTTAAGGCATGTGTATGGCAGATTAATACAATTGTTCTGTCAAAATAGTAGGAGTTTAACTTAATGATGAAAAAAGAAAAGGTATAATAAGGTATTTATATTGATGATAATTTTTAAAATTTAGCTTTGTAAATATTTAAGGTATTAGGCCACAGCGTTTTTTTAGAGCAAAGTCTTAAAAAATAATTTTAATCTGTTTTGTTACGACAATTGTAGTATTTTTGTTTCAATTACTTGAAAAAAAAGAGAGTTTATAGTATATTTGCGCTTGTAGAGGATAAATAGTGGGAAAAGAACTGAATTTAGACTTAATCGCTAAAGAGTGTGGTGTGCCTGATGCTTCGGACACTGATACGGTTGTTTCAAATATTCAGTCACTTGACGAAGTTTATGAGCCTGAAAATCTTGTAAAAATCTATAATTACCTGCTAGCGCTTTCTAAAAAGCCTGATGTTCTAACGGTTTTAATTCAATGTGAGGACAGGTTTAGGGACAAATCCTCTCTTGCTCCACTTTTAGATTTACTTCTTATGAAAAATTTTGATACAACTGATAAAGATTCTTTTATCAATGTTCGAGCTATGTGTGCAAAAGCTATTGCAAATCTTAAAGATACTTCTGCGGTAACTCCATTGTTATATTGTTTAAATAACAAAGATGAAAATTATAAAGTAAGGCTTGCTTGTGCAGATGCATTAGGAAGGATTGGAGATAGGTATGCTGTTGCTCCTCTTATTGAAGTTGTAAAAGATGAAGAAGAAAAATCGGTTTATTTAAGGGAAACAGCTGCGTCTGCACTTGGAATGTTAGGGGATTTACGTGCAGTAGATCCGCTTGTTAGTATTTTAGAAACGCAAAAGGGAATTTGGAATAAGTTTACTTTTTTGAAAGAACGAGTTATTGAAGCTCTTGGAAAACTTAGGCTTGATAACAATGAAAGAGTTTTTAATGCTTTAAAGAATTCTCTTGTTGATGAATCTCCTCAAATCAGAATTAATGCAATTGAGGCTATTATGGATAGTGATAATCCTCAAGCTGTAGAAACTATTAAAACTTGTTTACTTGAGGATACAGATGAAGAAGTTAAGAAAAATGCATTAATAGCTCTTTATAATCTTGTAGGACGTGAAATTTTGGATGAAGTTGCAAACGGACAAAATTTTTCAGATAATCTCAAAATAGAAGCTGTTTCAATGATTTCGGAATACGAGGATGACGAACATGAGTAAAGGTATTATACTTTTGTCAGGAGGTTTAGATTCGCTTGTAAGCCTTGGTTTGGGAATAAAAAAATATGGGATTTCTCTTGCCATAACATTTGATTATGGGCAAAAAGCTGCGACACAGGAAATTTTAACTTCAAAAAATATTTGTGATTACTATAAAATTAAACATATAGTTATTAAGTTAGATTGGCTAAAAGATGTTACTCATACCGCTTTGGTAAGTGACAAAGATTTACCGGAAGGAATTGACAATCCGGAACAGTCTGCAAAAAGCGTTTGGGTTCCAAACAGAAATGGGTTGTTTTTAAATATTGCAGGTAGTTTTGCAGATGGAGATAATTATGATTATATTATAATTGGAGCTAACAAAGAAGAAGGTCAAACTTTTCCTGACAATACTCAAAACTTTATTGATAAAATTAACGCGGAGTTTGAGTATTCAACACAAAAACACCCAAAAGTTATAGCCCCCTTGATAAATTCAGACAAGAATGATATAGTTAAATTGGCGTTGAAGTATAATATTCCGCTGAAATATGTAAGAAGTTGTTATGCTGATGGCGAAAAACATTGTGGAAAATGTGAATCCTGTACACGCTTAAAAAATGCCTTAATTGCAAATAATGATGAATACTATATAAAGGAACTCTTTTGAAAACACGATTATTAGAACAAGAAATTAAATATGAAGGTTGGCAACTTTCTCCGCATTGGATTTATAAAAACTTTAAAATCCAAGGAGATGCGACTGTTGCATTTATTGGAGAATGCGAAGTAAAGTTAACAGAAATGGTTGATATTGAAGATGTTATAAATAACGAGCCAATCTATAGTAAATTAATGTTGAGCTTCATTTCTGAACAATTTAATATTGGATTGGTAGAAGGCGTTTTTAGACAAAGACTTCTTATTTGTACGATAAAAGAAGCTCTTGAAAAAAGAGGATTTAAAGTAACAAGAAATGGTGATGATTTATTTTTTGATAACAAAAAATTGACAGTTTCTATTGCAACCAAATCAGTTAATTCAATACTTATTCATACCGGTATAAATATTGATTCAAAAGGAGCTCCCGTAAAAGCAAGTGGTTTAACAAGTGAAATGGGAATAACAGATATTAAAGAGTTTGCTCAAGAAGTATTAATAAATTATTCTGAGGAAATTAATGATATAATAATGGCATCAACCAAGGTAAGAGGTGTATAAATGGAAGAAGATTTAAGAAAACCTTCTCATATAAGTTATAAAGAATACCAAAAAAAAGTTACTAAAAAACCTAATGAAGGGATTATAATTTTTGTATCAGCATTTTTTATATTGTTGTTACTATTTTTAGGTATCGCTAAACAACTTTCACCTGAAATAGATGTTTCTATTGGAGATGACGAAAATGCAACTTCAGCAGAAGAAGTTACAGATAAAACATCTGTTGATGACAGATTGAAATTATTGCAACAAGAAGATGAAGGCAAAAAAGCTCAAGACGAAACTTTTGCAACAGACTTAGATGAAAAAGTTGTTTTACCTGAACGTAAAAATCAGTCTGGTGAAGCTAATAATGACACTCAATCTGAAGCAGTAACACTCCCTGATAAGAGTGCTAATCCGAAACCAGTTGCAACTTCATCTCCGGCACCTAAACAACAGACACAGTCAGCGTCAGCTAAAGTTGTAGTTGGTTATTATACGACAAAAGAACAGGCAGAAGTAGCTAAAGGTATAATTTCGGAATCAGGATTAAACATATCACCTTATGTTAGAAATATTGGAGGAGCATATACAATTCAAGTTGGCTCTTATACTACTAGGGAAAAAGCGCAAAGTATTGCAAATGAGTTACTTCGAAACAATTATCCTGCAAGAATTATAATGGAATAGAGATTTCTGCGTTTTTTATAACTATTTCCCCCAATTTTCAAGAGCGTTAAATATTGGTTTAAGGCTGTGTCCTAGTGATGTTAATTGTTTTTTTATTACTCAAACCAATTACAAACATTATCTTTACATAAAATTCTTTCAAGATTAGACATAACGTTTTCTTTTGTCATTTCGTAAGTAACAGGGGTAATAGATATCTTATTATTTCTCACGGCTGCGATGTCAGTATTTGAACCAACAGGTTCGTTTATCATTTCTCCTGCCATCCAATAATATACTTTTCCTCTAGGGTCAACTCGTTTTTCATAGTTGTCGGTAAACATTCTACGGCCTAGTTCAGTTATTGCAACGCCGGCAATATCTTCTTCATCAAGAGCAGGAATATTTACATTTAAAAGACTTTTTTTCGGGAAAATAAATTCTTTCAATTTTGGTAATAATAAATTTGCAAATTTAGCTGCATATTTAAATCTCTCATATTCATACCTCATTGATGCTAAGGAAATTGCAATACTTGGAACTCCTAACATAGCTCCTTCCATAGCGCAGCTTACGGTTCCTGAATACAAAATATCAGCTCCTAAATTGGGGCCGTGATTAATTCCCGAAATTACAACATCCGGTTGTTCTTCTTTACTTAAAATAGCGTTAATTCCGATTTTTACACAATCACCGGGAGTTCCTGTCGTAACCCAAGCCCTTTTTACTCCATGATAAGCTTCAACTTCTTCTACTCTTAAAGGAGTGTGTAATGTTAAAGAATGCCCTGCTGCACTTCTTTCTCTATCTGGAGCAATTACATATACGTCATGTTCTTGTGCCAAAGTTTCAGTTAAACATCTTATGCCATTAGCAGCAATCCCATCATCATTTGATACTAATATTTTCATCAAAATCTCCTTAAAATCTCTCTATAAACTAAAATATAATAGAAAAATATCTAATTGTAAAATCCCACAATCAGCTCAATATTCAATCTAAAACTAAAAGCAATATTAAGTTTTGTTACAAAGTATAATAAATATCAACGCAATATGGCAATTATATATAACAAAAATTGTTTATATATATGACACGAGGAAAAGCATAAAACGAGGAATCAAGAAAAACGTTTTATTGCACACTACACTTCACACTATTACGAGGAATTATTCAAAGAATTCCAACGCCATTTTCAAAAGAAATGGCGTTTTTTTTACTTAAATAGTAAAACTTTTAAGTTATAAATAACAAATTCAAAATAATAAATAGCAATTATTTTGTAATAACAGCATAAATTTCTGCTAATTTACCCGATTTATTATTTTTAAAACGAATTTCCTTTTTAGTATTCTGAGGGGTAAACTCAGATTTCTGATAGTTAATCAAAAACTTCATGAATTCAGGACTAAACATATTACTCCTTTGCTACACTATATTCCATACACAACATATATATAAAAACACAAAATTACAATTTATTGTTATAAATTTACAAATTATTTACAATAGTTAATGAGATGTTATAATTTTGTAAAAAGGAGAGTTGCATGCATCAGTCATCAATTATAGACATAATTTCACCAATAATGGCAGGGCCTTCAAGTTCGCATACTGCGGGTGCGGTGAGATTAGGACTTTTAGCAAGAAATATCTATAAAACAATTCCACAGAAAATTACATTTAAACTATACAATTCCTACGCATTGACAGGTAAAGGTCATGGAACAGATAAAGGTTTACTTGCCGGAATATTAGGTTTTTCTGTTGCGGATGAAAGAATTAAGACAGTTTTTGATACTCCGGAAGCAAAATCAATTGTTTATAATTTTGAATTTTTACAAGACTTTAATAGGCATCCAAATGCTGTGGATTTTATATTTGAAGGAGATTTAAATATGTCAATTTCCGGAGATTCAGTTGGTGCCGGAGAGATAAAAATTACTAATATTAATAACTTCTCCGTAAAGCTAAATGGAAAATACAATACACTCCTTTTGGTTTATGAGGATTTACCCGGAGTAATTTCTGCAGTAACAAAACTTATCCAAGAGGATAACGTAAATATAGCTTCTCTGCATTGTGACAGGAGCGGAAAAGGTAAAGATGCTTCTATGTGCATTTGTATTGATGGAGAGCTTTCAAAACAATGCACAAAAGCAGTAAGTGAACTTAAAGACATGTATTTAGTAAGATATATTGAAAAATTGGAAAATTAATATGAATCACGTTATAACAACATTTAGGCAACTTTATTATGCCTGTAAAGAAGAAAATAAAACAATTTATGAAACAGCTTTAGACTATGAAGCTTCTCAAGGTGAAAACTCTGAGTACAAAGTCCGATTACAAGCTAAGAAAAGTCTTGATGCGATGAAAGCAGCAATACAAGCAGGATTGAAATCAACCGAAAAATCTCCAAGCGGTATGAGTGGAGATGATTGTAACAAGTTGCAAAACTCAAAAGCAAATTCATTGTTGGGTGATACAGCGCGAAAAATGATGATTTATGCATTAGCCACGAGTGAACAAAATCTCAGAATGGGGACTATTGTTGCTTGTCCGACTGCCGGTTCATGTGGAATAGTGCCGGCTGTTTTAATAGCGTATGCAGAGGACAATAACATAAAAGAAGGCGAGCAAATAAATGCATTAATTACTGCAGGGGAGGTTGGCAGACTGGTTTCAAATAAAATGGCTTTAGCAGGTGCAGTTGGAGGTTGCCAAGCTGAATGTGGTGTTGCTTCTGCGATGGCTGCGGCAGCGTTAACACAAATGCGTGGAGGAAATCTTAAACAAATAATTAATGCTGTAGCTCTTGCATTAAAAAACATATTAGGGTTAACTTGTGATCCTGTTTGTGGTTTGGTTGAAATACCTTGTGTAAAACGTAATCCATTTCTTGCAATACATGCAGTTACCGCATCCGATTTAGCATTAGCAGATATTATTTCAATGATACCAATTGATGAAGTTGTAGATGCTATGGAGCAAACAGGACAGCTTATGTCTCCACTTTTAAAGGAAAGTTCCCAAGGTGGGTTAGCAAAAACTAAGACAGCTGTTGCTTTGGAAAAGAATATATTAAAATAATATTAACTTTTGTAACAACTTTGTGATTAAATGTCAATTTTGTGGAAATTATATCCTTAGTATATATATAAGAGATAGTATAAAATTCTAAGGAGATAATTATGGGTTTAGAAATCGGCAAGACAGAACAAGTTGGGTATAATCAAACTCCGGTAGAACCTATTGGCTTGAAAAAAACAAAAAAATTTCAAGATGAACTTATCGGGCAGTTATCGGGCAGACCTATGCAAGTTGCATATCTTCCTGATTTAGGCAATATTGGCGGACTTTTAAATGGAAAAGGTTCAGGTCAAGCTGCAACACAAGTTTAATTTTTTGCAATTAACTTTTATTTGTAATAAACTAATTCTCATAAAGAGGATTAGTTTATTATGTTATTAACAGCTGATATTGGAAATACAAGCATTACCCTTGGGCTTTTTGATAATGATGCCCTTGTAGAAGAATACAGATTAGCGTCTGACAAAGATTTATCTTTAGAAGAATACGAAGTTCTTTTAAAATCATTATTTAAGGAATACAAAATAGACGGATGCATTATATCTTCCGTAGTAGAAGAATTGACTAAAAAGTTTAAATCAGCAGTAGATAATGTTTTTAAGCTTGGAGCACTAATACTTACAACCAAAATAAATACAGGGGTAAAAATATGCCTTGATAATCCAAAAGAAGCCGGAGCAGATAGGATTGCTAATGCTGCAGGAGCTTATGTTTTATATAATCATCCTGTAATTGTAATAGATTTTGGTACCGCAACAACATTTGATATTGTTAACGGTAGAGGAGAATTTATTGGTGGAATTATTGCTCCAGGAATAAGTTTGCAGCTTAAATCATTAAACAAATTTACATCAAAATTGCCTAGAATAGAAGTTTCTCCTTCCAATAGTGCAATCGGACATAATACAAATGATGCAATATTGTCAGGAGTATTGCGAGGTTCTGCGGCTATGATTGACGGACTGGTTGAACAGTGTGAAAAGGAATTAGGGGAAAAGGCTGTCATTGTCGCAACAGGTGGATATTCCGGGTTAATCGCAAATTACTTGAAAAGGCAGTTTGATTTTATAAATCCAACACTAACGCTAGAAGGATTAAGGTATCTTTATCAAATAAATAAACTAGATGTTATAAGTAAACTGTAAAAAATTTCCCATTAAATTTTCATTCCAAACTTGTACATCATTTGGAACAGATAAAACTACCGGTGCAAAATTCCAAATATATTTAATATTAGAGTTTACCAAATAATCTGCAGTGCTTTGTGCAAACTGTCTTGGAACGGTTAAAATTGCAATATCAGCCTCATCTTTTTGAGCAATAGCAGGTAGTTTTTTAATGTCTTCAATTTTCATTCCATTAACAACTTTGCCAATCTTTTTTGGGTCATTATCAAAAAGAGAAAGAATATTTAATCCATAATCAGAAAAATTTCCATAATTCGCAATAGCAGTTCCAAGATTGCCTGCTCCGATGATAAAAGCCTTTTTAGTTTTTTTAAAACCTAAAGTTTTTTCAATTGCAAGTTTAAGTTCCCTAACACCATATCCAACTCGACTTTTTCCTGAATTATCAAGATAATTTATGTCTTTCCTTACTTGAGAATCGTCAGTATTAAGAAGTTGTGCTATTTGTTTACTTGAAATAACATCTTCTTTGTTGTTTATGAAATCTGACAAAATACAGTGATAAAGGGTTAATCTGTTAATAACTTTATCCGGAATTTTCTTATCCATAGGTAAATTATACCATGAAATAGAATTTAAAAATTAATATATTAAAATAATACTTTGTTTACTATATATTTTCTTCGTGTTTTTCTGTTTCGGTTTGTTGTTCTTCTTGTTTTATTATTTCAAGTTTAGTTATTCTTGCACCATCAACTTCTTTTACAACGAAAGTTATGTTATTGAATGTTACTGTATCATTGATTTCTGCAAGACGACCAAGTAACTTCACAACAAGTCCTCCGATTGTGTCGATATCGTCATCATCAATTTCTTTTTCATTAATTCCGAAGAATTCTGCAAATTCATCCAATCTCATCATAGAATTTGCGATATATGTATTTGGAGCAACTTCTTTTATTTCATCAGTTTCTTCTTCTTCTTCATCAAATTCATCTTGAACATCTCCGAATATTTCTTCAATAACATCTTCCAATGTTATAAGTCCCGATGTTCCTCCGAATTCGTCTACGACAATAGCCATTTGCCCCTTGCGTTTCTTGAATTCTAAGACTAAGTTGTCCATTGTAATTGTTTCAGGAACCAATAAAACATCTCTTAAAATTTTAGATATTGGGCAGACTTCATCTTTTACTGATAGTGAATATAAATCTTTTACGTGGACAAGTCCTATTATGTGGTCAATATCATCTTCATAAACAGGGTATCTTGTATATTGATTTTCTTCTGCTAATTTATTTAATTCTTCTAAAGGCATATCAGCCGGAATACAAACCATATCCGTTCTTGGTACCATAACTTGTTTTGCGGTTAAATCAGAAAATTTGAAAACATTATGTAGCATATCTTTTTCTGTTTCATTTAAAACACCACCATCATAGCTTGCGTTGACAAGCATATCTAATTCTTCTGTTGAGTGAACAAGTGAACCTTTATGTGAGTGCGGGATATGTAATATTTTTAAAACAAAATTCCCAAACCCGTTCAACAACCAAATAAACGGATTAAAGAAAAATGTTAAAACCTGCATTGGTCTTGCAACTAAAAGAGCTGTTTTTTCTGTATACTCAAGAGCAATTGATTTTGGGATTAATTCGCCCAGTACAACATGGAAAAATGTAATCAATGCGAACGCAATTGATGCTGATACTGAATGTGTTGCAATATTTTGACTTATTCCGGGAAGGAATACAAAAACAGGTTCTATGATGTGAGCCAAAGTGCTTTCTCCAACCCAACCTAAGCCAAGGCTTGATATCGTCACTCCAAGTTGAACAGAGGCGATAAATTTATCTAAATCTTTTAGTGCGTCTAATGCTATTTTTGCATTAAAATCTCCATCATTAACAAGTTGTTCAATTCTTGTTTTTCTAACTTTTACCATCGCAAATTCTGATGCAACGAAAAAGCCGTTTGAAAATAATAAAAATGCAATAATAAATAAATTAAATATTGTATTAACGGAATTTTCCATTTTATATAATAATCCTTCTATGTCTTTTTGTAATTATAGTATTTTTTATAAAAAAATGCAAATCTTTTAATTCTTTTGTACTTCTTTAAGTTCTGTATAAATCATTGGAGAAAAATCTTTTGTTGTGACAACTGTAATGATTTTATAAACAGGAGGTTCTCCGATAAGAGAAGGAGTTGTGATATGGTAAACTCCATTTCTCATTATTTCTCCGTTTGAATGTAAATGCCCTGCAATTACTGATACAACGTTGTCATGTTTGTCTATAATGTCAAGGTAATTTTCTTTTTTATATACAGAATGAGAGGCAACTTCTTTGACAGTAACAACCGGAAAATGTTGGAAAATTACTACAGGTGAATTTTTGTGTTTTGAAAGTTGTTTATCAAGCCATTTTAAAGTATTGTCTTTGTAGTAACCGTTAGTTCCGGGGATTACTTCTTTTGCTCCGTCAACCACTATAAATACAAATCCATTTTTTTTGAATACATAATTAGGGGTTTTGTACTTATAAAAGTAGTTGTTCTCTTTTACAATCTCAAGATAATGCTTTTTTGAAAGTCCGTTATTCTTAAACACGTCATGATTGCCTATTACCAAATAGTATGGGACTTTCAATTTGTTAATTGTTTTTACAAAATTTGGGATATATTCTTCTTTGGGAGAATCAATGTTATCTCCTGTGAAAATAACAAAAGAAATATCTTTTTCATTATTAATATTTTGTACTGCATTTTGTAAAGTTTCTGTTCTGTAATTATTATCAGAAACGTAGTGGCTATCGGTAATTTGTACAAATTTTATAGTGTTTGCACAAGCAAAACCTTGGAGTAATATTATTGAAACTAAAGTAAGAAATAATTTTTTTATCATTTGTACCCTCTAGACAAATTATAACATAAATTATAATATAAGTAAAAGGAGAAAATATGAGATTAGATAAGTTTTTGAAAGTTTCAAGATTGATAAAAAGAAGAACTGTTGCTAATGAAGTATCAGATACAGGTAGAGTTTTTGTAAACGGAAATCCCGCAAAGCCTGCAAAACAAATTAAAGAGGGTGATGAAATTCGTATAGAATACACTAACAGAACGGTTTGTGCAAAAGTATTGAAAGTTCCTGCGAATAATGTGAGTGTGCAAGAAGCTCCTACTCTTTACGAAATTATTGAGTAAAATTTTTAGTAAATTGACTTTTTGAAAAAAATAATTAAATTCATGGCATCTACTACAAATGGATGATTTATTTAGTATTAATTGCAATAAACATGTAATTGTCCGACTGTATTAGAAAAAGAGGTAGTCATGAAAATTAACGGTGGAATCAGGTACTGTGAAAAAGGTATAACTGCATCACTCAGAGCTATGCATGTTCAAAGTGAACTAATCGGTATGTATAATGAAAACGTTACAGGCTTTGATAAAATTGGTTATCAGCGTAAAGATCCGGTAGTTTCCTCTTTTACGGAATATATAGGAATACACGGACTTTCCCAAACTATAGATGATAAAGTTGGGCGTATTGCCATGTCTGATAATCCGTTAGATTTGGCTCTAGCAAACAAAGGGTATTTCCAAACACAAACTGCTGAGGGAATTAAATTAACTCGTGACGGTCGTTTTAAACTTGATAAATCAGGAAATCTTTTGACATTGGAAGATGGACAAGTACTTTCAAATGCCGGAATTCCAATAAAACTTCCAATTGTTCCTGAAAAAATAGAAGATGTTAAAATTAATGCAAAGGGCATGGTCAGTGTTTTGAACAGAAAAACTAACAAATTCGAACAAGCAGGATGTATAGGGGTTGTTGATACAAATGGAATATTAGTAACAGATCCGCAAGTGAAACAGGGATACAATGAATATTCAAATGTTGCTTTGCAAAACGAATTTATATCAATGATGCCTGTAATTAGAAATTTCGAAGCTAATAGACAAATTTTTATGATTCAAAATCAAAATTTACAAAAAGTGATTTCTCAACTGGGAACAACTTCATAATAAGAGGTGATTAATTATGTATAGTATGCAAGGTATTGTAAGAAAAAGTGTAAGTAATGTAACAACCCAATTCGAAAAACTGGGGTATGTTGCTAACAATCTTGCAAATATGAATACAAAAGGTTATAAGACAGTAACTTTTGAACAAATGCTTAATGAAGAAGGATACTTGACGGGGGCGATAAGAACAGAATGCCGTCAAGGTTCAATTCAAGTTACAAGTAACCCTTATGATGTTGCTATTAACGGAACAGGTTATATTCCGGTTGTATCTCCGGAAGGAGAAGTAGCATATACAAGGGATGGTGCTTTCAAACAAGGAAAAGACGGTTATCTTGTGACAACTGATGATTGGATTGTTGGTGAAGGTATTAAAATTCCTGCAAATTGTTATAAATTTGAAATTAAGCCGAATGGGGAAGTTTATACGTATGATGCTGCAAATACAAAGCCAAAGAAAATAGGGACAATACCTCTTGTAAGATTTGCTTCTCAAGAAAATTTAGAGCAAAGAGGAATGAATAAACTTGTAGCGACTGCTGAATCCGGTGAACCAATGTTGGTTAAAAACCACGATTGTATTTGTCAAAATAATATCGAAAATTCAAATACAAATATATATTCATCAACTTCTGATATGCTAAGGCTAAATGCATCACTTCTTGCTAGTACTCGTATGATGAAGGTTGTTGATGATATGTATAACAAAGCAATCAATATCAGAGAATAAGCGTAGCCGCTTAACCCACCCCTCAGATTTAGTAAAGTAAATTACAAACAACGAACTAATAAGCGTAGCCGCTTAACCCACCCCTCAGATTTAGTAAAGTAAATTACAAACAACGAACTAATAAGCGTAGCCGC
>CAKUZD010000007.1 GCA_934718275.1 uncultured Candidatus Melainabacteria bacterium
GTTCGGCAGAGTACCAACTCCGACATATTAATTTACTATTCAATTTTCACAATCTTTGTTGGTTTGCTGTGGTGAAAGGTGCTTCCGCACCCCTCTCACAAAACGTGACATTTAGTCACCTTTTGTTCGGCAGAGTACCAACTCCGACATATTAATTTACTATTCAATTTTCACAATCTTTGTTGGTTTGCTGTGGTGAAAGGTGCTTCCGCACCCCTCTCACAAAACGTGACATTTAGTCACCTTTTGTTCGGCAGAGTACCAACTCCGACATATTAATTTACTATTCAATTTTCACAATCTTTGTTGGTTTGCTGTGGTGAAAAGTGCTCCCGCACCCTCTCACAAAATGATAATCAATCATTCTTTCTTTAGTCGCTCGCGTTAAACGGGGCTACCGGCAAAGCTTGGCGCTTTGAGCGTTCGCCCTCTGCTCGCTTCCGAGAGTACCAACTTTGACATATTATTTGATTTTTTTAAAGAATTCATCAGAAATCAATTGAGAATATTTATTTTTTTCATTTGCGGATATCAATAGTCGTGGTTTACCTTCTTTAGTTTGTGCTACAGAAACTATTCCACCAACGTCACCTATAGGTAATTTTTTTACTTTTGCTTCAAATTTTACGTAAGGAACTTCTTTGCCGTATGAATGCATTGTTCCTCGTTTGGTAACTTTTAAGTCATCAACAGATATTGCTTGGTATTTAATTTTACTAATTGCCTTATATAATTTTTCTTCAACATTATCAGATTTCAAATCTTCTTCTGTTAGAATTTTTTTATCTCCGGAATCTACTACAAACATTTTTTGTCCACTAGCCTTATGTTCTGCTACAACTGCATTGTAGCCCAAAATACCTGCAGCTTTTTCCAGTTCAAACTCATCATTTATGTGAGAAAAATCTCCTACCTTTTTTGCTCTTTCAAGCATTTCATCTTTAGTTGGGTTGAAATAATTTTTTAAATATCCGCTAAATAAGTCTTTACCACCAATTGCCATAAATCCAATAACGGCAAGTGTTATAATAATTGCTCTAATAAAATTTCTTAAACATCCCATGTTGAAATCCTTATTATATTATATTATTATTATAACTATGAAAAAAGCAGAAATCAATCTTATTAATACGGCTGACATTAAAGTTGAAGACTTAACTCCGGCGATGCAGGAGTATTTAAAAATTAAGCACCAAAATCCGGATAAAATTCTTTTATATAGATTAGGTGACTTTTATGAAACTTTTTTTGAAGATGCGGTTACTATGTCTAAGGAATTAGAGCTGACTTTGACAGGTCGTGAACAAGGTAAATTTGGCAGAATCCCTCTTGCCGGAATTCCTGCTAAAGCTGTAAATCCATATATAGAAAAGCTTGTACAGAAAAATTATAAAGTTATAATATGCGATCAACTGGAAGATCCTAAATTCGCAAAGGGGCTTGTTAAACGTGGGGTTACACGTATTATTACGTCCGGTACTTTGACTGAAAGTGATTTTTTACAACAGAATTCAAATAATTATATATGTGCACTTTTTAAGGAAGAAAAAAGTGGTATATGGGGATTTTCTTATGCGGATATTTCTACAGGTGAGTTTAAAGTAACTCAGGCTCCATTTGAGCTAATATTAGCTGAACTTACCAGGATTGCTCCCGCAGAAGTTGTTGGGCCTTCTGTTAAACAGAAAATTATGCCGTTTCAGATTGTGCCTGATGAAAAGATTGATTTGCCGGAAGAAATTACAAAAATTTATAATTGTTCTAAGATTCCTGCAAATGTTTTTGATGCTAATTTTGCTGAAAATAACTTAAAAGCTGTTTTTCAGGCAAATAGTTTGGAGTCGTTTGGTTATGAACGATACAAAACAGGATTTAGAGCTGCAGGAGCTTTGCTTGCGTATGTATGGGAAACATTAAAAGATAATGTTCCAAAATTTGAACGAATTGAACCTTATGAATTATCAGAATACATGATTTTAGATGGCAGTACTAGAAAAAATCTTGAATTAACTGAAACGTTACGTGATAAAAATAAATTTGGTTCTCTTTTGTGGGCAATTGACAAAACCAAAACTAATATGGGAGCAAGGTTACTAAAAAATTGGGTTTGCCAACCATTAAAAAGAGTTGATGATATTTTGACAAGACAAAATTCTGTTTCAGAACTTGTTGAGAAAACCGAATATAGGTTAGAAATTGGGAATTTGTTAGAAAAAATCTATGATATTCAACGTTTAGCTACACGTATGTCAAATAGTTCTGCAAATCCTAAAGATTTTTTGAGTTTAAAAACTTCTTTAATGTTGTTGCCTGAATTACTTGAGGCAACCAATAACCTTGAATATAATCCTCTTGCTGAGATTAATTTATACAAGGATGAAATAGCTGATTATACTGCATTAATAGATAAAACAATTTCGGAAAATGCATCTGCATTAATTAAAGAAGGCGGGATTTTAAAAGAAGGAGTGTCCGGTGAGCTGGATTACTTTAGAGAACTCTTGACCGGTGGTGAAAAATGGTTAAAAACTTTTGAAGAAGAAGAACGAGAAAAAACCGGTATAAAAACTCTGAAAATAGGTTTTAATAAGGTCTTTGGATATTTTATTGAAATTTCAAATTCTTACTTAAATCAAATTCCTGACGGTTATATTAGAAAACAAACTTTAACCAATGGCGAGAGATTTATTACAGAAGAATTAAAAAAACATGAAGACGATGTTCTTTCTGCGAAATTCAAATCAACAGAATTGGAATATAAACTATTCTGTGATTTTAGAGAATATTCAAAAGAATTTGTTTCTAAGATAAGGGAAATAGCAGAATGTATTGCAAGATGTGATGTTTTTACAGCTCTTGCAGATGTGGCAGCAGAAAATAATTTCTGCAAACCAATAGTTGATGAATCAGATGATTTTGTTGTAAAAAATGGGCGTCATCCAGTGTTAGAAAAAATATTACCGCTTGGAGAATATGTTCCTAATGATTTGGAGTTGAAATGTAATTCTATTGATACAACTCAATTTATGATTTTAACAGGGCCGAACATGGCCGGGAAATCGACATATATGCGTCAGAATGCTTTAATTGCAATTTTAGCTCAAATTGGTTCTTGGGTTCCGGCAGATTATGCTAAAATTGGAATTATAGATAAAATTTTTACAAGAGTAGGAGCATCTGATGATTTAACTTTAGGTCAATCAACATTTATGGTTGAGATGATTGAAACCGCTTGTATTTTAAATTCTGCAACGGATAGAAGTTTCATTTTGTTGGATGAAATCGGTCGTGGAACAAGTACTTACGATGGTGTCGCAATTGCTTGGTCTGTTGCAGAATATATTGCGACAAAAATAAAAGCCAGATGTATTTTTGCAACTCATTATCATGAATTGAATGTAATGACAAAAAATTACCCGCAAATTAAAAATTATAGGATTACAATAACAGAAGAAAATGGTGAGATTGAATTTTTACGAAAAATAGTTCAAGGTGGAGCAAGCAAAAGCTATGGTATTCAAGTTGCTAAAATGGCAGGCTTGCCGTCAAGTGTTATTAAACGCTCACAAGAACTTATGACAAGGATGCAAAAAGATTATTCAAACAACCTTGCAACTCGCAAAAAGAGTGCGGATGTGCCGACAGTCGATGTTCCACAATTGAATTTGTTTAATTAAATTGTGAAAAAGTCAAGGAAATCTTGATTAATTGCAGATGGTTTTTCCGCAAATGCAATAAAACTCAATACGACTGGGTCATTCAGGTCGTAAGTTTTGTATTTTGGATATTTTTCTAAGTTTGGGTATAAAATTTTAAGATTTTCTGAAATTATTTCTTCCATAATTAAACCTCATTATCTTATTAATAATGAGGTTTTTTATTTTGTCAAGATTTTGATATAAGAAATGCCGTAATCTCATTATTTTTAATATTTTTGGATTACATTTATTACTTAGTTCTTTGTAATGGGATTTAAAAGCTTTATTACTTAATCAGATTTTTATAATGTTCATTGTAAAAATCGCCAAATCTATCTTCCAAAATAGCTTGTCTGCATTTTTGAGAAAAGTCTACCAAAAATTTTATATTATGGATAGATAATAAGGTTGAAGCTGTACTTTCGCCACATCTCCACAAATGTCTTATATATGCTCTTGAATGATTTTTGCAAGCGTAACAATTACAACCTTCAACTAACGGGCGTTCATCATCGTAATATTTTTGTGTTTTAATATTTGACTTCCCTTCCCAAGTAAAGAAAGAACCATGACGAGCATTTCTTGTTGGAAGTACACAATCAAACATATCAACGCCTCGTTTAATACCGTCTAATAAATCTTCAGGTGTACCTACCCCCATTAAATATCTAGGTTTGTTGTTTGGTAATAATGGGGCTGTAAATTCAACAAAATGGTTCATTATATCTTTTGTTTCGCCAACACTCAAACCACCTATTGCGTAGCCAACAGCATCATAAGATGAAATTATAGCAGCACTTTCTTTTCGCAAGTCATCATAAAAAGCACCCTGAACAATCGGGAACAAAGCTTGGTGAGGATTAGTTTTTGCTTTAAAACATCTTTCCAACCACCTGTGAGTTCTTTCCATCGCTTTTTTAGCAGTGTCGTAATCACAAGGGAACGGTGCACATTGGTCAAATGCCATAATAATATCAGCTCCGATATCCTGTTGAATTTCCATAGAAACTTCAGGATTTATAAAATGCTTTTTTCCATCTTTGGGGTCACGAAATTCAACTCCATCCTCCCCAATTTTGTTTAAATGGGAAAGAGAAAACACTTGGAAACCTCCAGAGTCTGTTAATACAGGTTTGTGCCAATTCATCCAATTATGAATTCCTCCAAACTGTTTTATTAGCTTTGTTCCGGCTCTCAAATACAGATGATAAGAGTTTGATAACATTATTTGAGCATTGGTATCAACTATTTGCTCTGCGGTAAGTGTTTTTACTGCAGAATTAGTTCCCACTGGCATAAAAATAGGTGTAAGAATTGAACCGTGAGGAGTATTCAGGATGCCGGCTCTGGCACCTGTTTGTTTACATTCGTGAACTAATTCATAAGAGAAATTTTCGTGAGCGTTATCTCGCATTAATCTTCGCCTATACTTTCTGTAATTAATTCCATCATATTTTTGTAATCAGGACAAAGTTCTTCCGGTTTGAAGTAAATATTAATTTCTCTTTCAGCACTTTCGATACTGTCAGAACCGTGAACAGTGTTATATGCTTTTAATTGAGCATAATCTGCTCTAATAGAACCAACATCAGCTTCGCAAGGATCTGTGCCACCTAGCACGTGACGAATACCTTGAACAGCTTGATATCCTTGAAATACCATTGCAACAATCGGGCCACTTGTAATATATTTTACAAGATTTGGATAAAAAGGTTTTCCTACGTGTTCTGCGTAATGTTTAGCAGCAATTTCTTCTGTAACTTGAAGCATTTTCATACCAATTAATTTGTAACCTTTTTTTTCAAAACGGCTGATAATTTCTCCAATAAAACCTCTTTTAACACCATCCGGTTTAATTGCAACAAATGTTCTTTCTTCTTTATACATAATTCCTCCAATTCGTATTATCATACTAGCATAAACAAACGATATTTAACAGTTTTCAAGTTTTTTGATGCTTTTGAACATCATTGACAACATAATTGTGCAGAGCATTATTGCAGCAGCAACTAACCCAAACCAAAAACCTCTAATATTCAAATGATATTTAAACGCAAGTGTATAACCTAAAGGAATTGCAATTAACCAATAAGCTATAAAGTTTGAAAGCAATACAATTCCGGTTCTTTTCATTCCTTTGAAAATGCCGGCAAGTGCAACTTGCAAACCGTCAAACACTTGGAATACAGCTAAGACATATAAAATTGGAACAGATATTTTTACTAATATATTGTCCTGCGTGAATAGCCCAACAAGAAAATGAGGGAATGAAGCGAATGTAAAAGCACTACATAACATAAAACCAACGCACATTACAATTCCTACGAAAGAGTAACGTTTTAAATCTTTAATGTTTCCTGCTCCATTAGCAAAACCTACTTTCACGGCAATTGCGTTCGAAATGGCAAGAGGAACCATAAATGAAATAGTAGTTAATGTGCATACTAAATTTTGAGCAGCGGCATAAACTCCGGAAACTCTACCCATAATTATTGCAATACTGTTAAAAGCAATAAATTCAACTAAAATTGCACAAGAAATTGGTATCCCTATTTTTATCAAATTCTTGTAATATTCGCGGTCTTTATAATTGTTGAAATTCATTGTTTTAAAACAATAAATTAACAATGCAAACCCCATAAAATACCTAACGACAAAACTTGCAATAGCTAATCCTAGAGCTCCCAAAGAAGGTATAATTCCCCATCCGAATACTAAAAGAACGTTAACTGCAATATTTAAAAATACAGAAATTGCAGTTACAAGGTTTGGGAACATTACAACTTCGAAAGCTTGTAAAAATTCTTTTAATGCTGCATGGAGATAAGCTCCGAATGTTGCAAATGCGGTTACAAACATATATTGTTTTATCATTGGGACAAGTTTTGGGTCGAATTTTAAGTAATCTATTACAGGAATAAATGCTAAAACTGCAAACATAACAATTATTGCTAAAAGCATCGCAAATCTGATTGTCGGGTAAAAATATTTCTTTGCCGATTTTTTCTCGCCTCTAAAATTCGAAAGTAAAGGAGAAACGCTTGATATTAAACCGATACCAAAAGTTTGGATACAATTTGTTATTGCAGTTGCAATACTAATGGCTGCAAGAGTGTCTGTTGAATGATGTCCTGCAATTAAAACATCTCCCGCTCCAATTAAAATGAAACCAAGATTTCCCATAATAATTGGCAGCGCTATATTTAATAATTCTTTGGCATAGTGTCTAAATTGTGTACTCATACGAAAAAATTATAGCATAAACATTTTGGATATATAAACTTTTAGGTTAACAAAAGTTTAACAAAGCAACAGATTATTTGTTTTCTTCTAACTTAATTTGCTGCCAAGGATAATCTTTGCTGATTTGCCAACCGTCAATTTGTATGAGTCTCGTGCAGGCGTGTCTTCTTCCAATAGAACTGATTTCCGGATTATCAACATTTCCGTATTTACAGTAATCTAATATTTGATTACGTGTTTTATTTTCGTAACCTTTCATTGAAGTATAAAATTTCCCGTCTGTAAATTGAAAAAGGAAAGTGTGTCTGCCATCAAACCCTCCTCCTTCGGATGTATCAGCTTTAATATTACAATATTTTACGTCTACACAATAAAAAAGAAACATTATGTCATAATTTACATAGGCATTAAAACCGGAGCCATCGGCTAATGCTACAAAAAATCCTGTAGGCGTGCTATTTTGGTTTATAGATTTAATATATTTTCCAAGATTGTCGTTGTACCAAGCTTCAAGTCCTTCTCCATTTCGAGTAGCATTTTCCGGAAATATATAAGTTGCTCCTTGACTTATACCTTCATCTTCTGCCCAACTGTATGTTGCTTGGCTCATAATTGAATAAAATTTGGCAAGTTTTGATGCAATAACCTTTTTCTGGTGATTTTCTATTAAAACAGGTAAGGTCATAGCTGCAACAACACCGATAATTCCAAGTGTAATTAAGACTTCAGCAAGTGTGAAAGCAAATTTTTTCATATTTTCTCCTGATTTTCTACTATTCAGTAGTATTATATTTTATGCATGTAAATCTTATTATAACACGATTTTGTACAATTTTCAACTATGGAGTAGTTTAATTTTTTTGTAAATTTTTTCTAAAATTTTTTTATGGGTAAAAAAATTTACAAGTTTGATAAAGTTCTATGCAGAAAATTTGGACAAAAAATCCATAACTTTAGACTGAATAATGAATTCAGTCAGGAAGAACTTGCTTTTCGTGCAAATATATCTCCGAGTTACATGAGCGCAATTGAAAGGGGAATAACTGATACTACAATTTCTACAGCAAAAAGAATTGCAAAAGCTTTAGATGTAAAACTTACAGAACTTTTTGAGTTTTAAGCATTAAAATCTAATTTATTGCCAACTCCTTTACTTTTTAATGCTTGAGCCTGCATTTTGATTTCGCGGGCTTTAGAAGCTACATTATAATCTTGATTAGAAGGAGCGGAAGGAGCCATAGCAGCTCTTACAACCGTATTGGCATCATCAATTGTTTTTTGCGGATTATTGGGGTTTAATGAAGGCATTTTTATATCAACATGTCCACCTACAGGAATTCCATCTGCATTTTTCTCAATTACAATAGAACCTGCCAAATTTCCTCCTGCAGCTTTATGAGCTGCTTCGTGAGCATAAATTTCATTATAATTTTTAGTAATCAAAGCTTCTTTTTGAGCTCTTTGTTGTTCCTTTTGTTTCTCTATAGGATTTGAAAATTGATAAAATAAGTTAATACCTGCCATACAAAATCCTCGCACACATATTACCTGCTATAATTGTAACATATTTTTTTTTGTTTGGCAAGTTAATGTTATAGTAATGTTTCAAAAGGGTAATTTTTTTGTTAAATGTAGTTGTATAATATTATTGTATTTAAAAAGGCAGATTTTTAAATCTGCCTTTTGGTTATTTAGAATTGATTTCTAAGCTTTTGAGGCTAATGTTTTAGCAAAAGACTCAGTGCTTCTTGATTTGATTTCATCTTCAACTTTTCCGATAAATTCATCAATGTTCATTGTGCCAACTTGACCGATACCTCGAGCTCTTACGGCTACTGCGTTTGCTTCGATTTCCTTATCTCCAATTACGCAAACATAAGGTATCTTTTTGTCTTGTAAGCTTTCTCTGATTTTGTAGTTCATACTTTCGGAACGGTCGTCAAGAGTTACTCTGATGCCGGCATTACGCATTTGTTTGTATACTTTTTCAGCAAAGTCGATATGTTTTTCGTTGCTGATTGGGACAATTGCAACTTGAGTTGGAGCAAGCCAAGTTGGGAAAGCGCCTGCATAATGTTCAATCAAGATTCCATGGAAACGTTCCATAGAACCGAAGATTACACGGTGAAGCATTACAGGAGTTTTCATTTGTCCGTCTTTGTCTTGATATTTGATATCAAATCTTTCAGGTAAATTAAAATCTAACTGAATTGTTGCACATTGCCAAGTTCTTCCGATTGCATCTTTAACTTTAAAGTCGATTTTTGGACCGTAGAATGCACCATCTCCTTCATTGATTTCGTATTTCATTCCACGTTTGTCCATAGCTTCCTTCAAGCCTGCTTCTGCTCTGTTCCAATTTTCAATTTCACCTACATAGCTTTCAGGTCTTGTTGAAAGTTCAACTTCAAATGACATATTAAAGATTTTCATTGTATCAGCAACGAAATCGATGATTTCATTGATTTCATCAACCAACTGTTCCGGAGTACAGAAAATGTGGGCATCATCTTGAGTGAAACCTTGAACACGAGTTAAACCGGATAAAGCTCCTGATTTTTCTTTTCTGTAAACAGTTCCAAGTTCAGCCATTCTTAATGGTAAAGAACGGTATGAATGTCTGTTTGCTTGGTAAATTAAGATGTGGAACGGGCAGTTCATTGGTTTTAGAATAAATTGTTCATCGCTATCTTCTTCTTTTTGAATAAAGAACATGTTTTCGCGATAGTGGTCATAGTGACCGGAAATTTCCCACAATTTTGATTTTGCAATATGTGGGGTGTTTACAATTACGTAACCGCGTTTTCTGTGTTCTGTTCTCCAATAGTTTTCAATTTCTTCCCTAACTACTGCCAAATTAGGGTGCCATAATACAAGTCCGCCGCCTAATTCATCTCTTGTTGAGAATAAATCAAGTTTGGCGCCAAGCTTTCTGTGGTCACGTTTTTCCGCTTCTTCTATGAAATGCAAGTAGTCAGCCAAATCTTCTTTTGTCCAAAATGCTGTTGCATAAATTCTTTGGAGCATTTTGTTCTTTGCATTACCTCTCCAATATGCACCTGCAACTTTTAGAAGCTTAAATGCGTTAGCTTTAATATATGATGTGTTTGGAAGGTGAGGACCTGCACAAAGGTCATTGAATAGAACATTACCGTCTTTGTCTCTTGTCAAATACAAAGTCGGATTGTCATTTCTGTGTTCTTCCAAAAGTTCTGCTTTGTAAATTTCACCTTCTGCTTTGAATTCTGCAATTTGTTTATCTACGTCAGGAATTACGAATTTTTCGAATGAAAGATTTTGTTTAACAATATTTTTCATTTCTTCCTCAATTTTGACCAAATCCTCATGCGTAAAAGCGTGACCGTCTGTTAGGTCAAAATCGTAATAAAAACCATTTTCTACAGCCGGCCCGATTGCTAACTTTGCAGACGGAAACAACTTTTGAACGGCTTGTGCCATAACGTGAGATGTTGAGTGTCTTAAGATACTCAAAGTTTGTTCATTCTTTTCCATATTTTCACTTTCTATCCTTTTATAGACAAACTTCCAATAAATGACAACGCTCATATATTCGTTTGTCCTCGGGGCGGATCCCCCATACTACAAACAATGTTATACTACTAATATAAATTATGAGCAAGTTTGTATTAATATGGAGATTCTTCGCTCTGCTCAGAATGACGAAAATCGTCACTCTGAACTTGATTCAGAGTCTATCAAAACTGATTTGAACCCCTCACCCTGCCCTGCTTGGTTGTTCGCGTTTAACGGGTCTGCACAGGCTTGCACTTCTGCAAGTCTGTTCGCCCTCAGCTCACAATCAGCCTCCCACAAGGGGCGAGGGAAAT
This sequence comes from uncultured Candidatus Melainabacteria bacterium, assembly GCA_934718275.1. Taxonomy (GTDB): domain Bacteria; phylum Cyanobacteriota; class Vampirovibrionia; order Gastranaerophilales; family Gastranaerophilaceae; genus Stercorousia. Next base: position 10,790 of record CAKUZD010000007.1, read on the forward strand.
TATCTGATAAGGTCTTTTCACGTTTCACTTCTCTCTTTTCACTAAACCTATACGTCCTAATGCCTTATTGCCCATCTTAAGTTGCTCTTTGCGGACAGCGAGGTTTCTTTGCGAAAAATTATTTCCTTTACAAAAAGTAATACATTTTTGCAGGTGAAGTATAGTTTGTTGTAGAATAATTGAAGATTTTATATTTACATGAAAAGAGGTTATAAATGAATTCAGCAGTATTGGTAGGTAGAGTCGGGCGTGATGCCGAAATTAGATATTTTGAATCAGGTAAGGTTAAAGCAAGTTTTTCTGTGGCCGTAAATAGATGGGATGCTAAAACGAAAGCTGAAGTTGCTGATTGGTTTAATGTCGATGTTTGGGATAAGCTTGCTGAATTTGCGGGAGAACATGTTAAAAAAGGCGGTTTAGTAGCTATTGATGGTAGGATTGCTATTAACAAATGGACTGATAAAGCTTCAGGAAATGATAGAGAAAATTTCTATATTTTGGCAAACGGTATAAGGTTATTGGGTTCTAAAAGAGATATTCAAGAAATATGATAATTAATTCTAATATTGTAGGAATAATTGCCGATGATCTCACCGGTGCAAATGATACAGCGCTTCAATTTTATTTAAAAGGTGCAAATACACAGATTTTGTTATCTGATGAGATAGAGCCTTTTAATGTAAAAGGGACTCAAACATGGGCTATTTCAACGGAGTCAAGAAATGTTGAACCGGAAGTTGCTTATGAAAGAGTTTTGAAGGCTGCAAAAATGCTTTCAAATAAGTTAAATCCTGATTTTTATTATAAAAAAATCGATTCTACTCTTAGGGGAAATATTGCTGTTGAAGTTTTGGGTATTATGGCAGCGTTAGAATATGATGCTGCGGTTGTAGTTCCTGCTTTCCCTGCAGAAATTAGGACTACGGTTGGCGGATATCACCTACTAAAAGGTATTCCTATTGAAAGAACAGAAATGGCTAGGGACCCTCATTCTCCGATTTGTGAGTCACATGTTCCTACTTTGTTAAAATCGCAAATTTTGCCTGAATATAGGGATTTGATAGGAAGTATAGAATTAAAAACCGTTATGAAGGGAGCAGGGCCTGTTTTACAAAAAATAAATGAATTGGTAAAACAGGGAAAAAAACTTATTGTTGTTGACGCTGTTTCTACTGTTGATGTTGAACAAATAGCCCTTGCTATAAAAAAATCAGACAATAAAATTTTACCTGCAGGAACAGCAGCTTTTGCTCAGGCTCTTGGAGAATTTTGGTTTGCAGATTTAGAGTCTGAACATATAATAAAAACTTTTCCAAGATTACCAAAATTTATCGTTTCAGGTAGTGCGACTCAAATTACTGCTAATCAAATAGAAAAGCTTGAAAACAGTGATGAATTTGAAGATGTTTTAACAATCAGTTTAGATTTAAAAACAGTTTTGAATGGTGTAACTGATGAACTTGTACAACGAATTGCGTCAAATTTGCGTTTTGACAATGCCGTTGTAGTGCATACTTCTAATTTAATAAAGGATTTTGACGGTTTTTCTGAAGATTCGTTAAATGCAGAGTTAACGAAGGCGAAATTGGCAAATCTTATAACCGATTTCTTGGCGGAATTAACTAAAAAGGTTGTTGAAACAAAGGAAGTTATTTTGATAACTCTCGGGGGCGAAACTTCTTATAAATGTTGTAGCGCAATTGGGGCATATCAGTTGCAATTGGTTGATGAAGTTGCACCTGCTATTGCATTAACTTTAGATCATAATGCTCAATGGATAGTTACAAAATCAGGAAATCTTGGAAATGCAAATACTTTAATTGATATATTAAAGTATTTTGAAACTCATGGTGGTTTGCAAGATGTCTAAGGTTGCTATTACTACCGGTGATCCTAATGGTATTGGCGCAGAAATAACTATAAAAGCTTTAAATAAGTTAGATTTGCCGAAAGATAAGATTCTTTTAATTTCAAATAAAAAAATTCTTGATTTTTATGGAAAATTAGATAAAAATTATGAACTTATAGAAATTCCGTTTAAATCAGAAATCGAAGTTGGAAAAGTTACCGCCGAATGTGGGGAATTTTCGTTTCAATCAGTTAAAAAAGCTTGTGAAGTTGGTGCAAATGCAATAGTTACAGCTCCTGTTGCAAAAAATTCTTTATATATGGCCGGACATAAGTTTAACGGTCAAACAGAAATTTTGCAAAAATATTTGGCTCATGGTAATCAACTTGCAGAGATGCTTTTTCTCGCAGATAATTTCAGGGTGTTGCTTTTAACTCGTCACGTTGCTTTAAAAGAAATCAATTTAACAAAGGAAATTGTTATAGAGAAAGTTTTGAATTTAAAATCCTTTTTCAGAAAACATTTTGGAATAGAAAATCCAAGATTTGCTTTATGTGGGTTTAATCCTCACGCAGGTGAAGACGGTATTTTAGGTAGAGAAGAAATTGAAATTTTGCAACCTGCAGTAAAAATTTTGCATGAGTCAGGTGTAAACATTACAAATCCGTTGCCTGCTGATACTTTGTTTGTCGATGCCGCAAAAGAATATATAAGTAAAGAAGTTTCAACTAAATATGATTGCTATATCGCAAACTACCATGATCAAGGTTTAATTCCGATAAAAACTGTTGCAGGGGATAAAACTGTCAATATGACTATTGGTTTAGATTTAATAAGAACGTCTCCGGGGCACGGAACGGCTTTTGATATTGCCGGTAAAAATGTTGCAGATGAAACAGGCATGGTAGAAGCAATAAAAGCAGTTTTGTGAATTATTAAATTTATAAGGAATCTTTAATCATTTGTCTTGTTGTTTTTCCGCCTTTTTCCACTGCACCTTGTAAGGAGTCTCCAACTTTTTGTATTCCGTCAATTTCTCCAAAGAGTTGGAATGTAAAAATATCGTGTCCCCATTTGTTAGGAGCTTTATGACCATTTATGTCTATTGCATATATTGGGTTTCCGCCTCTATAACTGCCATATTTTATAATAATAATACCATCAGACAAAATAAAAGCAGGCCATCTGTTTTTAATATTTGAGTCTGTAAATCCAAGGTTAGGATCAGGATTACTGCTTGAATTCAATTCTTTTTTTACCTTATCAACACCTTTGTACTGACTAGTTAAACAACCGTTTGCAAGTGCTGCATTTTGGCAAAACTTTACTGTTTTAAGTGTTTTAAAGAATAATTCATCTTCAAATTGTACACAATCACTCATTACTCCGTTTTCATTAGCAGGTAGTGGAGAACCATCTTCACATGAATATGATGTACAGGAGCCATATTCATTTCTATCGTTGCATTTAGGTCTGCATAATTGTCTGTTATCTGAATAATATGAGCAACTGACAGCTCCGCCTAAATTGGCTTGAGCTTGCATTACTCCTTGAGAAAATAAGGAATAGGCTTTTTTAAATTGGTTTTTGAGTATATTTTTTTGAATATTACTGATGATTGCAGGCATTGTTAATGCAGCAACAACTCCTATTATTCCGAGAGTAATAAGCACTTCAGCTAATGTAAAACCAAATCTTTTCATAAACAATCTCCTTAATGTCCCGTACGCGACATTTTGTTTTATATTAACATATAAATTAATTTTATGCAAGCATCAAAGTTGACAAAAAATAAAGAATTGTGTAAATATTTGGGATTAGTAATACAGGAGCTAAAAGGCAAAAAGAAAAAATCAATTTTAGCTTATGAAAGTGATTTGCCGCGAAGTGTTGTATATTCCATTTTAGAAGGTAAAAAAGATCCCCAATTAACTACTTTTTGCCGTCTTGCGTCAGGCTTAGAGATGAAACCGTCAGAGTTAATGAAGATTATAGAAGAAAAAATGGATTGGGAAAACTTTTTAGAATAAAAAGCCCTCTTATTTTATAAGAGAGCTTTTTACTATTTTATATTTAAGATATTATGCAATAGTTTTAACTGTTTTTTGTTGTTTATCATTCCAAAAATCAACCAACATACTGCAGAAGAAGATACTAGAATATGTTCCGATTGCAATACCTAAAATCATACATAAAACGAAATCTTTTGTCGTTACACCACCCCACAAATACAATGCTAACAATGTAATCAATGTTGTTAATGAAGTGTTTATACTTCTTGTTAATGTTTGGTTTACAGATGCATCAACAATTTCGCCAAATGACATTTTTTTAGAATAATATCTCAAATTTTCACGAATTCTGTCAAATACAACAATAGTATCGTGAACAGAAAAACCAATTACTGTCAATATCGCTGTTATAAATAAGCCGTCAATTTGTACGTTATACAACAAACCTAGAATTGAAAATACGCCAACTACAAATAGGACATCGTGTAATACGCCTAATATTGCGGCAAGTGCATAATCAAATCTAAATCTAAATGACAAGTATGCGACAATTCCTAAGAATGCTAAAGTTACTGCGATAAGAGAATTTTTAAATAATTCTTTTCCCATGGTAGGACCGACAGAACTTACTGAAATTAATTCAGGATTTTGGTATTCGCTTTTTAATTGTTCTGTAATTACCTCTGTTGTATTAGAATCCTTGTCAATAAATTTAGTTCTTATGGAAATAATTGAATTAATATTGGATTTAGTGTTTTCTTGTTGGGAATTGTTAACATTCAAAATTTGAATGTAAGGGTTTTCAATTCCAACTTTTTCCAATTTTTCTCTAGTTTTTGTAACATCGCTATTATTAAGTTTTTGTTCTAATCCATATTGTAAAATTGTTCCACCGGTATAATCAATACCTACTTTTAATGGAGCATGGTTTGCATAAGTTACTGATGAATAAATCATCGCAATAATTCCGGGAACTAAAAGAATTGTTGTTAGAAGCATCCACCACCATCTGTATTTTACGACATGAACCAAGTGTTTTTTACCTGTATTTATCATTGTTTTACCTTTCTTAATTTTTTAATCCGTTAGTCTAAAATACCAAAACGAGCTTTTTCTCGTTTAGTTTCAGACGCTTCATAGCATTGTCCTATTTCATCTTTTCTTAAACCGAATAATGCCGGATGTTTAAGTTCTCCTGTTCCGAATATCAAGTGCATGAAGTTTTTAGTAACTGTGATTGCACTGAACATTGAAACAATTACACCTATTGCAAGTGTTAAAGCAAATCCTTTAACAACACTCGTTCCCAATAGATATAGAATTGTACAAGTAATGATAGTTGTCATATTTGAGTCAAAAATACTTGTAAATGCTCGGTCAAAACCTGAATTTATGGCTGTAAACAAGTTTCTGCCATCTCTAAGTTCTTCTTTAGTTCTTTCAAAAATAAGAATGTTTGCATCAACTGCCATACCGATTGATAAGATAAATCCGGCAATTCCGGCAAGTGTTAAGGTTACCGGTATTGTTTTGAATAATGCAAATAAAATTAAACTATAAATAATCAAAGCTATATCGGCAATTAATCCTGGAACATGATAAAAAGCAATCATAAATATCATGACTGCAGAAAGACCGATAATACCTGCTTTTTTAGATTTTGCTATACTGTCTGCACCAAGAGTAGGTCCAACAGTGTTTTCTTCAACGATTTTAGCCGGAACAGGTAACGCTCCCGCATTTAATAAATTAACCATTCTTTCAGCTTCGTCATAAGCAAATCCGCTGTCTCCTCCGGAAATTTGAGCTTTACCTCCGTAAATAGCTTCATTTACACGAGGAGCTGATTGAAGTTCTCCATCAAAGAAAATAGCCATTTGTTGACCGACTAATGATTTTGTTAAATCTGCAAATTTTTTAGCTCCTGCTGCATTAAATTCTAATGATACAACCCATTGACCTGATGCATCGGTGCTAAGTGTTGATTTTGCTAAATCTTGTCCGGTCAAGCCTGTTGAAACCCAAATAGGAGCTCCATCTGCAGCTTTACCTTCCTTTTTAAATTCCAATTGAGCAGTTTCTCCGATAAATGCTTTTGCTTCTTTCAAATCAGTAACGTTTGGAATTTCGATTAATAATCTTTTGTCGCCTACTTGTTGAACAACTGTTTCTGCAACACCAAGTTTGTTAACACGTTGCTCAATTGCAAATTGTAATCGGTTCATAACTTCAGGCGTAATTTTGGCAATTGAATCGGTGGTTTCGGCTTCCAAAACAAGTCGGGAACCTCCTACCAAATCAAGCCCTAATTTTGTTGGTTTAACAAGGATAAGGATTGATGATACAATCACTATTGCCACGATAAACCAAAACATCAAAATTTTGTTTTTCATTTTTTCTATCCTTTTTTTATGTACTGTTGTTTTATTCTTTTCATTAGTATATTTATTATAAATACGCTAATTATTTTATAGTTCTTCTTGGCTAATTCTTGTTTCATCAAGAACCATAAATAAATCTTTTTTCTCGATTGATGTAAGTTCAACAAGCGGACGTCTTACATAATCTTCAATAATATTATTGTGAGCTAAAGCAGCCTTTACAGGCACAGGGTTTGGAGCCATAAATAATTTTCTAAAAGCCGGATATAATTTTTTATGCATATTAACGGCTGCTAAAAATTCTCCCGACTTATAATTTCTAATCATAGATTTAATTTCTTTGCCAAAAATATGTGAAGCAACCGAAATAACTCCCCTTGCTCCAAGTGATAACATTGGCAACGTAAGGCTATCGTCTCCCGAATAAATTGAAAAATCTGCAGGACAACATAATTTCATTTCAGTGACCATATCCATATCTCCGAAACTTTGTTTAATAGCCACAATATTTGAGTATTTTTCAGCTAAAGCAGCAACTGTTTCAGGTAATATATTCACTCCGGTTCTGCTAGGAATATTATACAAAATGATTGGTAAATCAACGCTTTCCGCAATCGCAGAAAAATGTTCAATCATTCCTTTTTGAGATGGTTTATTATAATAAGGGACAACAGAAAGAATTGCATCTACATCCTCTTTTTGTGCCCATTTTGCGGAACGAATTGCGGTTTCTGTAGAATTAGAGCCGGCATTCATAATGACTTTTGCCTTGTTGGCTGCAGCTCTTTTTATGGTGCTTAAAAGTTCAAATTCTTCTTCATGAGAAAGGGTAGGGCCTTCACCTGTAGTTCCGGCAACTAATAATGCATCACTTCCATGACTGATTAAGTGTTTAGTAAGTTCTTCTGCTTTATTGTAATCAATTTCTCTTTTAGAGTTAAACGGAGTAACCATAGCGGTTATAACTTCACCTGCATCATATCTTAATGCCATAATAAAACCTCTTTCCCTTTTTAAAGTCTATCCCTATTTAGATGTAATTATAAAACAAACCGAGTAAAAAAGTACATAATATTAAGTTATTTATTGAAATTATAAGATAGGTTCTGATATAAATATTAAGAAAGTAAATCTTTATGTGTTCAAATTTTTAATTTATGCTAACATTTATATATATGGACTTGTTGGAAAAGATAAAAAATTTAAGTAAGAAACAGAAAGCTTATGTAGGAGCATTTGCTACTATTGTAAGTCTTTTGGCTTGGGCTTTTATATCTGCAGGAGTTATTACTCATAACTTTAACAGAAGTCAGTTGCAAACTGATCAAGATAGGCAGGAAGCACAAATTGATGGTATTATTCTGACCGAAACAAAAGATGAAAAAAAGTATTGGGAAATATATGGTGAAACAGGAAATTATGATAGCAAAAATGGAGTAGCTATTTTAAATAATGTTATAGGAAATTTTTATGATGAAAAAAATCAGGTTTCAATGAGTTTTGAGTCATCAAGAGGTACTTATAACGAAAAAAAAGAACAGATTATTTTATATGAAAATACGTTTATTGTTTTGAAAGACTTAACAACTTTAAGGGCTAACAGACTTATTTGGTCAGGAAAAGACATTCCGACCGTTGCAGAGGGAAATGTTAGAATTACTCGTAATGATCAAATTCTTTCTACTGCAAAAAAAGTTGAAATCAGTCCGGATTATGAAACATTTAAGATTATTGGAAATACTGTATCTAAAGTGTACAGTGATAAGGAGATTAAGTGAAAAAGCTAATTTTGACAATTATAATATCTGTATTTGTACTCGGAATTGCAGTTCAGGCTTCTGATTTGGTTATAGAATCTAAAACTCAAAGCTACAATGAGCAAGAAAACAAATTAAAATTTGATGGAAACGTGAAAGTTTCTGTTGATGATTTGAAAGTTGTTGGAGATAGGGCTGACGTTAGTATGGATGCTAATCAAAAGCTTGATACTGCAACTTTTTATGATAAACCTTATGCTTATGAAGTTAAGAAAAATAAAAAACGTGAAGTTAAGGCAAATATTTTGAAAATGTCATTAATCACTAAGGTTGTAAAAGCTCAGGGGGATACACAATCAATAGTATTTGACGGGAAAACTCCGATTGTTGTAATAAATGCCGATGAACAAGAATACGATACAAAAACAGGTATTATGACTGCGACAGGAGCAGTAACAATTAAATATAAAGACTTGGATACTTTTTCTGATAAAGCTAAAGTAAAAACAGATAAAAATGGTGATTTAAAAGATATTGAATTAATTGGAAATGCAAGAATTAAGCAGGAAGATAGTGATTCTTATGCAGATAAATTCCATTACAGCGCAGCGACAAAAGTTTTAACTGCTACAGGTAATACAACATCCAAGACTACAACCGATGATGGTGCAACTTTAGTGTTAAAAGCCAGTCGCCAGGAATATGCGCAAGATAGAAATATATTTAATGCTTCCGGAAATGTTAGGGTATGGTATCAGGATTATTATGCAATAGGACCGAAACTTACTATTTATCCTAATAAAGAAGGTAAACCTAATGAAGCGTATTTTACAGGCCGTTCAAGTATTACTCAGGGAGTTAGAACTATTTATGCAGATAAAATTAAAATGTCAATGAAGCCGAAAGATTTTCATGCTGACGGTAATACCAGAACTGTTATAAAAAATATTGGTTCCGGCGATAATGATGATAATAATGGTGGAATAGGATTGGGGTTATAAAATGAGTGAAAAAGAAAAGGTTGATAAAGCCGTTGAATTATATAATGATGGTAAATTTAAAGAAGCTATAGAAGCTTTCAATTCTGTTTTGGAAACTTGTCAGAACAATGCGGAATTATATAATAATATTGCTCTTTGTTATGCCAATTTAGGTGAGTATGATGACGCTGAAAGGTATTATTTGAAAGCTCAAGAATTAAATCCAAAATTAGCTCAAGTTTATATTAATCTTGCGGATATATATTATCGCAGAAAAGATATGGGAAGTGGCATAGGACTTGTTTCTACAGGTTTAAGTGAATTACCTGATAATTTGGTTTTGCGTCATTATTTGGCAAGGTTTTATATGGAAGATGCAAAATTGGATTTAGCGATTGATGAATTGGAAAATATTTTGGAAAAACAACCTGATAATTATGACGTCTATTATGATTTAGGTAGGGTGCATTTTGAATTAGGAAATTACGCAAGTGCTATTGAAAATTTTGAAAATGTTTTAGAATATAAAAGTGAAAATCCTTGGATTTATTACTACTTGGGAGAAGCTTATGAAGCAAATGATGAGATAGATAAGGCTCTTTCAAATTTCTTAAAAGCAATAGCAAGAAATGACGCATTTTCTCCTGCTTACAAAAAAGCCGGAATTTTGTTCTTTGCCAGAGGCGATTATGATGATGCAATAGAGTATTTCGAAGATTATATGGAGCTTGATATTGCAGAAGAAGAAAAAACAAAAATTAAAGAATTAGTAGAAAGAATAAAGAAAAAACAAAATGCGTAAATTCTGGATTGCTTTATCATCAATAGAAGAAATAGACAGTTCTTTTATTTTAAGACTGTACAATTATTATGGCGATATTGAAAAGGTTTTTAATGCAAATGATTTGTCGGGTGTTGAAGGATTGAGCGTTAAAAAAGCTGAGCATTTTTTGCGTTTACGTGATAAAGTTGATGTCGATAAAGTTTATCAGGATGTTGTTGATAGAGGTATTAATTTTTTAACTTTTGATGACGAACGTTATCCACTATTGCTTAGAAATATTGATAATCCTCCGTCTGTCCTTTATTATAAAGGAGATTTTTTTGAATGTAATTTAGAAAAAACTTTAGCGGTTGTAGGTTCAAGAAAAGCTACGGGGTATGCTAGAGATGCTTTGTTGCAAATTATTTCGGAACTTAATGGGACAGATATTTGTATAGTATCCGGTTTGGCATCCGGAATTGATACAACAGCTCATATTGCAGCATTAGATAATAATTTAAAAACAATAGGTGTGATTGCCAGTGGATTTGATTACACATATCCGGCCGCAAATAAAGATTTATATAAAAAAATAGAGGATGGCTGTGGGGCTATATTGACAGAATATTATCCAACATTTCAGCCTATAAAATTCAGATTTCCACAGCGAAACAGAATTGTTTCCGGCCTTTCATACGGCACTTTGGTCGCAGAAGCTTCTTTAAAAAGTGGAGCATTGATTACGGCAAATCTTACTTTGGAACAAGGTCGTGAATTAATGTGCATTCCCGGATTAATTACAAATCCAAACACGCAAGGAATTTATAAGTTGCTTAAAAACGGTGCAACTTTAGTAACTTGTGCTGATGATATTTTGGAAGCTCTAGGGTGGGAAATAAAAATAGAACAAAAAAGTTTATTTGATTTTCCTGATTTAAGTGATGATGAGAAGATTATTTATGAGGCTTTGGAAATAGAAGAAAAAAGTGTCGATGAATTACAAGCTTTTACAAGGTTGAGTATTGATAATTTGCTCATGTACTTGACAACAATGGAGCTTAAAGGCATAATTAAACAAGTCGATGGGGATAGATATAAAAGAATAGCTCCTGTAAATTAAGAATTTTCGGGACAGGTGGAATAGAGAGAAATGGCAAAGACAGCTGAAAAAAAAGAGAAAGCGTTAGTTATAGTTGAGTCACCGGCTAAATCCAAGACAATTCGTAAGATTTTGGGTGACGGGTATCAGATAGAGGCAAGTTACGGGCATGTTCGAAATTTGCCAACGAAAGACCCTGCAACTCAAAATTTAGGATTTGAAATTGAAAATCATTTTGCTCCAAAATTTGAAGTCATTCCGGGGAAGCAGAATGTTGTAAAAAAATTGAACGATATGGCAAAAAAAGTTGATAGAGTTTATCTTGCATCCGACCCCGATCGTGAAGGAGAGGCTATTGCTTGGCATGTTCGACAAATATTGAAAGTGCCTGATGAAAAGATTTTAAGAATTGTTTTTAATGAAATTACTCCTAAAGCCGTGAAACATTCAGTTGAAAATCCGCGCGGAATAGATATGGATATGGTTAAAGCTCAACAGACTCGCCAAATTTTAGATAAACTTGTTGGTTACAAACTTAGTCCTGTCTTATGGAAACAAATTGGAAACAGAAATTTATCGGCAGGTCGTGTGCAATCTGTTGCGTTAAGAATGATTTGTGAAAGAGAAGATGAAATAGAAGCTTTTGTGCCGCAAGAGTATTGGTCTATACATACTTTGTTAGACAAAAGTGGAAAGACATTTGAGGCAGAACTTTCTAAAATTAAAGGGAAAGCCATTGAAAAAACAGTAAAGAATAAAGATGAAGCGCAGAAAATTGTTGATTTTTTAACAAATTATCCGGATGATTTTGATGTAAGTAAAGTTACTAAAAAATCAACAAAACGTAAGCCTACAGCTCCGTTTATTACCTCTACAATGCAAAGGGCCGCAAGTTCTAAATTAGGTTTTGGGGTTCAGAAAACAATGCAAGTTGCTCAAAAACTTTATGAAGGTATGGAAATTGATGGCACTCCTGTCGGTTTGATTACGTATATGAGAACTGATAGCGTAAGAGTTTCTGATGATGCTCAGGCTATGGCAAAGGATTATATCTTGAATAATTATGGAGAAAAGTACTATCCTGAAACTCCAAATGTTTATGTAAAGGGAAAACAAAATGTTCAAGATGCGCACGAAGCTATAAGACCTTCTTATCCTGAACGAACACCTGATAGTATAAAAAAATATTTGGATAATGACCAATATAAATTATATAAACTTATTTGGGAAAAATTTATGTCTTCTCAGATGACAGCTGCAGAAGTAGCAAATAAAACAATTGAAATTACTGCAGGTGATTATACGTTAAAAGCCGGAACCAGCAAAGTGACATTTGATGGGTTTTTGAAAGTTTATAATGATTCTGATGAGGATGAACAAAAAGATGATGCAAAAATTCCTGACTTAGAAAAAGGTGATAAGGTAAAATGTTGTAAAGTTGAACCAAAACAGCATTTTACTCAACCTCCTCCAAGATATAACGAGGCTTCTTTGGTAAAAGCATTAGAAGAACATGGAATAGGTCGCCCGTCAACTTATGCAACTATTATTACAGTAATTCAAACTCGAAAATATGTTGAAAAGAAAGATAAAGCGTTGCATCCTACACTTTTGGGAAGGACTGTTTCAAAACAGTTGTGTGCTCAGTTCGCGGATATCATGGATTATAAATTTACGGCAGGGATGGAAACTAAACTTGATGAAATCGCCGAGAAAAAAGCTGTTTGGGATAATGTTTTACAAGAGTTCTATACACCGTTTATAGAAGAAGTTAATAAAGCACTTAAAACAGGCGAAAGAGTTAGAATTGAAAGTAAAATTAAATGTCCTAATTGCGGTAAACCTATGGTTTTGAGAACAAGTAAGTTTGGCACTCAGTTCTTGGGGTGTTCAGGATATCCGGATTGCAAAACAATGATGTCATTGAATGCTCTTTCAGAGGAAAGTTCTGAGGAAGGGCAAACAAATGAGCCTCAAATTTGTGAAGAAAAATGTGAAAAATGCGGTTCTGATATGATTTTTAAAACAGGGCCTTATGGTAAATATATGGAATGCACAAATGAGGAATGTAGACATAGAAAACCATATAGAAAATCTACCGGTGTTAAATGCCCAAAATGTGGTGAGGGTATGATAGTTGAAAGAAAATCAAAACGTGGAACTGTTTTTTATGGGTGCGATAAGTATCCAAATTGTGATTTTACATTATGGAATGAGCCAACAGGAGAAAAATGTCCGGAGTGCGGTTCTTTACTGGTAAAAAAAATATTGAAAAAAGGAACTGTAATTTCTTGTTCAAGTCTTAAATGCGGATATAAAAGAGAGATGGAAGAAGTTCCGGAGAATTCAGAACAATAATATTGCAAATTGAGCTTTATTATTAAAGTGTTTTGTGTGTAATTGTTTAATAAAGAGGGTAAAAAATGAATCCTGAGTTATATGAACGATATTTAGCTAAAAAGGCTAAAAAGTTAGGAATATCAGTAGAAGAATTAAAGGCACAAGGTACTTCTTCGCCGATAAAAGAGGATAGTAATGCTCAAACAGCTTCTTCAATTTCTACTGCACAAACTTCATCAAACTATTCTATGCAGCAGAATATGCAGACAGTTCAGCAAGTATCTCAGTCTATTCAACATGAAGTGGAGCAGAATTATTCGACACAAACAAATTCTTATGGACAAATATCTCAAAGTTATTCTCAACCAAAAGAACCACAATATATACAACAAACTATTCAAGAGCAAATAGAGCAACAGTCGCAAAATCAATATTCTGAACAAGCACAATCAAGCTTAGAGGAAGAACCTAAATATCGCCCATATTCCGGAATGAAACAAGAAACAATTAAAACAGAAGTTCCTTCGTATATATTTGGACCTTCAAAAATGACAGAACCTCCAAAGTGTTCAAATAAGCCGATAATAGGTCCTCAAAAAATTAAAATAAATGATACTAGAGAAAATAAATTCGGTTTAATCGGTTATCCTTTGGGGCATTCTTTATCTAAAGTTATTCATGAAGCCGGATTTAAAAGTTTGGGCATAAATGCTACTTATGATATTTTAGAAACTCCACCGGATACTCTTGTAGATAGAGTTAAATTTTTAAAAGGTAGCGGATATAAAGGTTTTAATGTAACTATTCCTTTAAAATTACCAATTTCATTGTTTGTTAATGAAGTTGATAAATATGCTGATTTAGCAAGAGCTGTTAATACGATTTATATTGAATCGGATAAATCTCTAAAAGCCTTTAATACAGATGTAAGCGGTTTTAGACGTGCAATTCCGAAAGACATAGATTTAAGAGGTAAAAAGGTCGCTATATTAGGAACTGGAGGAGCAGGACATGCTGCATGTGTTGCTTTAACTGAATGTAGAGTGAAAGAAATAGCTTTTTTTACAAGAAATATTCCGAACTCAATTGATTTAATGAACTATGTAAGAAGAAAATTTCCTTCAATTGATTTTAATATTTATCAGATAGAAAATATTAGAAGTATGGGTGAATACGATATGCTTGTCAATACAACTCCAATCGGCATGCTAGGGAAAGCTGGTGATATGATGCCGGTTGAAATAAAAGCATTGGAGTCAATGAAGCATGATGCGGTTGTTTATGATGTTATTTATAATCCAAAGAAAACAGTTTTAATAAAAGAAGCAGAAAAATTGCGCTTGAGAACAATAACAGGTTTAGATATGCTGATTTACCAGGCTGTTGCAGCTCAAGAGATTTGGTTTGGGCAAACACCGGATTTTAAAGATATGAAAATAGCAGCACTAGAAGCATTGTAATAGTTTTGAATTAGTTAACAAAGACCGTTAGTATTTTGTACTTGAAAGTATTTAAGAAGATTCTTTACTCTGCTCAGAATGTCTGTATTAGTCACTCTGAACTGGATTTAGAGTCTATCTTATTGTACGGGTTGGTTAAATGCGGAAGGCAGCATTATTCATATCTTAGTGCATCAATTGGATTTAGTAAAGAAGCTTTATATGCCGGATAATACCCGAAAATAACTCCGATTGCACCGGAAAAACAAAGTGATAACAAAATTGAAAATAGTGATATTGATACTGTCATTATGCCTGACATTTGGACTATTTCAGCTCCTGTAATGCCGACAAGTACCCCAATTAAACCTCCAATTATTGACAGTAAAAAAGACTCTATTAAAAATTGAATTCTAATATCTGAGGGTTTAGCTCCAATAGCCATTCTAATTCCGATTTCCTTAGTTCTTTCTGTTACAGATACCAACATAATGTTCATAATTCCAATCCCGCCAACGAGTAGTGAAACCGATGCTATTGATGCAAGTAGTATTGCAAATGTTTTTACTGTTGATTTCATTTTTTCTTGAAATTCTGCAGAATTTCTAATTTCGAAGTCTTTGGTTTGATTTTTGCCAATTCGGTGTCTTGTTGTTAAAAGTTCTTCAATATCAGATTCTGCGGCAGATACGTCATCAGGGTTTGAGCCTTTTACAACAATCATAGAAACAGTTCCCGGAAAATCAGTTCCAAAAACTTTTTTCTGAGCTGTTGTAATAGGAATAAATATTAAATCATCCTGATCCATTGGTCCCATACTTCCTTTGGATTTAAGAGTGCCAATTACTTTAAAAGGAATTCCTCCAACTCTCATAATTCTATCAATGGGGTCTAAATCTCCAAAAAGTTCAGATGCAACAGTAGAACCTATTACTGTTACTTTCGCCGAGTTTTTTATGTCCTCAGGAATAAAACCTCGCCCTGATTCTACTTCATAATTTTTTATATAAAAATATGCCGGATCGGTTCCGTATACGGTCGTAGACCAATTTTGATTTCCATAAGTTAGTTGTTTAGCTTCTGAACTTACGGAGGAAACAGCAGAAATACCTCGAGCATTTTTTTCAATAGCTATTGCATCTTTAAGGGTTAATGTCGGTCTGGTACCGAGGCCCATTCGAACACCTCCTGATTTTGCAGAGGCGGAACGAATTGTTAATATGTTGCTTCCCATAGATTCCATGTCTTTTTGAACTTTTTCGCTGGCACCTGTTCCAACAGCGAGCATTATAATAACTGCGCTAACACCAATAATGATACCTAAACTCGTTAATATTGAACGCATTTTGTTTATTTTTAGTGAAACTACTGCCATTTTTACCGTTGATTTGAAGTCTATCATTTTATGTTCCTTGCTATTAAGTGAGTATTATGTAGAATCTTGAAGTTTGTTTGTTATAATTGTTTACTATTTTATTAATATGGGATAGTTGTATTTTTATTTATTTCGTCTGAAATTATATTACCATCTTTAAATTTAACAACACGTTTGCAATATTGAGCTATATCCGGTTCGTGTGTTACAAGCACTATAGTTTTGCCTAAATTTTTATTGAGTTTGACAAAAAATTCCATAACTTCAATACTCGTTTTTGTATCAAGGTTTCCTGTTGGTTCGTCTGCAAGAATTAGAGGAGGGTCGTTAATTATTGCTCTGGCAATTGCTACTCTTTGTTGTTGCCCTCCGGACATTTGATTTGGCATGTGGTCTTCTCTTTTTTCTAAGCCAACTATTTCAAGTGCTTTTTTAGCCCTAACAATACGTTCTTCTTCCGGAATTCCTTTATAAATCATTGGGAGTTCTACGTTTTCAAGAGCAGTTGTTCTTGATATCAGGTTAAAACCTTGGAATACAAAACCCATTTTTTCATTTCTAACGGTTGCAAGACTGTTAGTATCTAGTGAAAGCATATCAATTCCATCAAGGTAATAGCTGCCTGAATTAGGTTTATCTAAAGTCCCAAGCATATTCATAAAAGTAGACTTACCTGAGCCTGAAGCACCCATAATTGCGACAAACTCTCCTTTTTCAACAGAAAGAGAAACACAATTCAGTGCATTAAAGCTATCTTCTCCTGTTTGGTATGTTTTTATTGCATTTTTTACTTCTATTAATGACATTTTTAATTTTTCTTTCTACTAAAATGATTAAGGCATTGGTGGTCTGCCACCGCTTTCGGATTTTTTCTTAGACTCTTTCCCTTTTATTCCCATTATGACTTTTGTACCTTCATCCAAAAATTTTGAAATAACTTCTGTTGAAGAATCATCGCTTGCTCCTGTTTCTATATCTACACGTTTTGCTTTCCCGTTTTCTAAAATCCATAGACCTTGAGTTTTATATTTTGGGCCGTTTATATCCGGAGTAAATTTTAGTGCCATATTAGGAACACATAAAACGTTTTCACTTTTGTTTGTGATTATAGATACATTTGCAGTCATTCCGGGTTTAAGTTTCAAGTCTTCATTATCAACATCAACAATAACTGTGTATGTTACAACGTTTGAAACGGTTGTTGGAGAAAGTCTGACTTGAGTTACTTTGCCGTTGAACGTGCTATCAGGGTAGCCGTCAAGAGTGTATGTAACTTCTTGACCTTCTTTTACTTTTCCAATATCTGCTTCTGAGACACTTACTTCAATTTGCATTTTTGTTAAATCTTGTGCAATCGTAAATAATTCGGGAGCTTGAAAGCTGGCTGCAACAGGAGAACCAAGGTCAATTTCTCTTGAAATTACTGTGCCATCAACAGGTGCAATAATTTTGGTGTACCCTAAGTTCGTTTGAGCTGTTTTTAAAGAAGCTTGATATTGATTTATTTGTGCTCGGGCTGCATTCATTTGCGCTAAATCAGATTGATATGTACTTAATTTTTCATCAAGTTCGCTTTTTGCTACGAAATTTTTTGCATAAAGATTTTTATATCTTGCATACTGTTTTTGGTCATAATTTGCAATAGCTTGAAGTTTTTGAAGATTTGCTCTCGCATTATTAATTTGGGCTTGGTTTTGTTGGACTTGTGCTATAAAGTTTGCAGGGTCAATTTGAGCTAAAATTTGTCCTTTTTTTACAACATCATTATAGTCTACATATATTTCTTTAATTAATCCTGAAACAGTAGAACCAACGCTAACTGTGTTTACCGGGTTAATTGTTCCGGATGCCTCTACGACTTGCGTAATTGTGCAGCGTTCAATATCTTTTGTGTCGTATTTGACTTCTTTGCTTTTACTTATTCCGGCAATTCCTACAACTGCAACAGCTGCTATGATAAGAGTTGTTGCAATATATCTTTTTTTTATTTTTAAATTTTTTAGTTTTTCAAAACTTATCATTTTTGTTTTTTATCCTCAATTGTTGTTGTAACGCTTTGTGGTAATGCAATGGCTTTTTCTAAATTAGCTCTTGCTACATTATAATTATAGACTGTTTGAACATAGGAAACTTGTGCATTATTATAATTGACCTTTGCATCTTGTAGTTGAATATAGTCTCCTAAGCCTACAGCGTATCTTCCGTCTGCAAGTTCAAAATTCTCTAGGGTTTGTTTTACTTTCACGGCAAGTAATGGAATTTGTTTTTCAAGTTGTATCATATTGATATATAAATTTTGAACTTCAAAATAAATATCTTGTTTAGCTTGGTCTATTTCGTTTTCGGCAAGTTGTACTTGAATTTGGGCATTGTCAATTTTATGTTTTTGACCTTTTATGTTTACGGAACTTGAAAGATTAACACCAATGTTAAAAGAATTTGAGTTGTATTTGTCTCGATATCCATAACCTGCGGAGGCGGATATTTCAGGTAAATATTCTCGTTTTGTATATTTTAGTGCTTCTTTCATAGCATTTAAGCTAGAGTTATATGTTTTTAAGTCAGGTCTGTTTTTATAAGCCAAATTTACGGATTCTTCAAATGTATATGGAAATGGCTCAAATTTATAATTGTCTAAAACGCTTATTTTCTCGACTTGAGAAGTCAAAAAAGCATTACTAACATCTTTAGGTGGAGTGCTTAAATCTTTCTTCTCGTCAATTTTTTCAAGACTTACAGGCGCGTAGTTGTTTTGAAAATTAAATGTTTCAGTGTTTTCTATTTCATATTCAGGTGCAAAAGCAATATACATTGAATTATTTAATTTGACAATTGCGTTTTGGTAAGTTTTTTCAGAGTCAACAAGTGTTACTTTGGAATCAGAAAGATAAACTTCTGCATTAACTAAATCTATTTTGGATTTAATACCTTCATCAAAGTAAGCTTTTGTTCTTTGATAATTTCTTTCATTTATTTGGACATTAGCTCTATTTACGTCCATTGTAGCTTTTGCTGCAAGTACTCCATAGTAGTTTGTTTTTACGTTAAATATTGTCTCAAGTACAGTATTTTCAAATTCATAAAGTGCGGCATCTTTGTTAAAATTATACATGTTTATATTTGCATTTATTTTCCCAAAATTCCATAATAATTGATTAATACTTGCTTCTGCGGAGTAAATATTGTTACTTGTATTTGCTTTGCTTGTGCGGTTCTCTGTAATATTGTACCCTGTTCCAACTCCTAATGTCGGGAAGTATCCGGATTTTGCAATTCCAACATTTCCTTTGGCAATTCCATAATTATAACGAGCTTTTTTTATTTTAGGACTATTTTGCAGAGCAATTTCAACACAATCTTTTATATTTAAAACAGCGTGTTTTTCAATACTCATTTTTTCTTCTATTGCAAAAACTGAAGTTGTTGATAAATAAATGCTCAATACTAATATGACAATTTTTTTATTAAATTTCAAATTGGAAATCCTCATTACAATATGGTAACGATTAAAACATAATTTTTGTTCAAATTAATCATTTGCAAGGAGTAGATTTTTCTACTACATGTTTTAGGCTTTCCAAAAATCTCTTTGGAACATAACTAAAAAAGGAATTAATTCAAGACGACCTACAAACATTCCAATAATCATAACAATTTTTGATAAAGCCTGTAAGCTGTCAAAATTTCCCATTGGACCGATTGAAGGAGCCAGTCCTGGGCCAATGTTTCCAAGAGAAGTTATAGCTCCGGTTAAACCAAGTACCGTATTGCCTTCAAATATTGATAAAAGAACAGCCATACCTGCAAATATCAAGAAATAGAAAAACACATAAACAATAATTTGTCTGGCAACTTCCGGTTGTACAGTTTTGTTGTCAACTTTAATATTAATAATTGCATTTGGGTGTAAAATTCGAGTGATTTCACTTTTCATTGTTTTAAATACAACAAGCCACCTTGCCATTTTAATACCACCACCTGCAGAGCTGGCACAAGAGCCCATAAACATAACAACAAACAGTAGGGCTTTAGATGTGTAATTCCATTGAATAAAATCAGTACTAGCGCTCCCTGTAGAAGTTGCTATGCTTATTACTTGAAATAAAGCATCCGTAAAGTTTTTGAAAAAGCCAAAGTTGTTGTTTATACATAGTGATATGGTTATTAGAATTCCCATAAGTAAAACAAGAGTTGTGTAGAGTCTGAATTCTTCGTTTTTAAACAAAAGTAACGGATTTTTTTGAGCTAAAACTTTATACTGTAAGTTAAAACTTGCTCCGGCAAAGAACATGAATATTAAAACAATCCAAGTTATATGGACAGAATGATATCCCATTATACCCTCCGGATTTGGAGAAAACCCGGCTGCTGATAATGTTGACAAAGAATTACAGATAGCATCAAATAATGGCATTTTGGCGATATAAAGTAATATTATTTCTAATATTGTGAAACCTGCGTAAATTTTCCAAAGAGTTGATGCCGTATTTCGAATTCTTGGGGTAAATTTATCTTCTGTTGGTCCCGGAGCTTCAGCAAAGAACATTTGACGTCCCGCTACTGCAAACTGAGGTAAGATTGCAATAAACAACACTATGATTCCTAAACCGCCAAGCCACTGTGTAAGTGCGCGCCAAAAGAAAAATGCTTTAGGGTAATCAAAGTTAGTTAGAATAGTTGCACCTGTTGTTGTAATACCTGATACAGCTTCAAAAATAGCATTCAAGGGACTAAGTCCATAAAAAAGATAAGGTATTGAGGCTATTAATCCGAAAATTATCCATGAAGAAGCCACGATAAATAAACCTTCGTCTTTTTTTATATCATTGAGATTTTCTAAATTTGCGGTGCTTGGAACAATTTTTCTTAATAAATATCCGATTAGCATAGATATAATTCCTGCCGAAATGAATGGAACTATTGAAGTGTAATCGTGGTATATTAATGCAATTATAATTGGAGAAAGTATTACTATCCCTGTATATATCATCATTATACTTAAAGCATTTGCAATATAGTTTAAGCGCATATTATTTTACCTTGAAAAATTCCTTAATGGCGGTTGCATTTTCAGAAGTTGTAAATATTATCAGAATATCTTCCGTGTTAATAATGGTGTCACCTTTTGGGATAATGACATTGTTCCTTCTGAGAATTACGCCAATGATAGCACGTGTAGGAAATTTTAATTCCATAATTCGCTTCTCATTAAATTCCGGAACTACAGAAATTTCTAAAACTTCACCCTGACCTTGTTCTACTGTTGCCAAAATATCAACATTGTTTTCTTGCAAATCGTTTTTAACTTCATTTATTGCAGAACTTTTTGGAGAAACAGCAATATCAATACCAACTTTTTCAAATAGTGGAATATTTAATACTTTGGCAACTCGAGCAATAACTCTTTTTACCCCTAATTGTTTTGCTAACAGAGAGCATAGCAGATTTCTCTCGTCATTATTAGTAACGCTTATTACAACATCTGCACTCCCAATTTCTTCTTCATCTAACAATTTTAAATTTGTTCCATCACCGTTGATTACCAATGTATTAGAAAGTTCTTCCGCTAATGCTTGGCAACGTTCATAATTCTTTTCTATTATTTTTGTTTTAATTTTAAGTTTTTCCAATGATTTAGCAAGCATTAAGCCGACATTTCCACCACCAATTATGGAAGCTGATTTGACAATTTCTTTTTCGTGGAAAAAAGTGCCTGCAAGTATATCCAAAGAGTGTGATGTCCCCATAAAAATAAGTTTATCTTCTTCAAGAATTTCGGTATCACCGTTTGGAATGAATAATTTACCATCTCTTGTCAAACCAACCATTAATGTGTTTTGGGTAAATCCGCAGTCTTTAACTTTTTTTCCGACAATCGGTAAATTCGCTTTTACCTTGTATTCAAGTAATCTTGCTCTACCATCTGCAAAATTTTCGACATCAAGAGCTTGCGCAACTGTAACAATTCTAAAAATGTCTTGCGTTAAAAGTTCTTCCGGCCATATTATGTAATCAATAAAGAAGTCGCAAAAATTATCACTATTTTTTTCAAAATTTAATGTTTTTTTGTATTCTTCTCTGCTTACAAAACAGATTGTTCTTACACCGCCAAATTTTTTTGCGGAAAGGCAAGCAACTATATTGGCTTCATCTACCAATGTACAAGCAATAAAAATATCTGCATTTTTGATATCTGCGTTTTTTAATACATCAATATTAGATGCATTTCCTTGAACAAAACTTATATCAAGTTTGTTGAATTCATCACTTCTATTTTCTTCTTTGTCTATAATCGTTATATCGTGATCTTCAAAAAATTCGGTTGCAAGCAAACAACCAATTTCTGTAGCACCATAAATCACTATTTTCATAATTTGGATTATATATTAAGTAAACTTTTTTTACAAGAGGGTGCAGAGTTTAGCAATTTCAAATGTTTATGGGATTTATTGGTAATATGTTAAATAAAGTTCCGGTAGTAAATTTTGAAAAATGTTATCCGAGTAGGATGAAAAATTTCTTTAAAAAAGATTTTAATTACAAAACTTATAATGATTTTGTGCCTAATGCAAAAGGGCAATTTGTAGGGAATTTGCCAAGTGAAATTATTGGTTTGTTTGATAAAGCTGAGAGAGCTCAGAAGATTAAAGAGTTTCAAAATGCATTGGCTAATGTCTCCAAATACATTCGAGGATGTTACAATGAGTGTGCTAATAGTGGTATTATAAAAGATAGTTTTGAGGATTTGGGCTCTAAAAACCTAAAAATTATAAATAATGAAGTTTCGTCTTTTTTGCAAACTTCTTTGACCGGAGTTTTACCTAAAGGTACTAATGCCTGTTTGTCCTATGCTGGCAGCGGTTGTTGGGGAAATGTTTTTAAACTCTCAATCCGGAATAAAAAAGGGAAGATTATGCATGATAAAGCTATAAAGGTTTTTCATGATTTACAGTGTAAAGACAGGTCTTTAAGTGTTAATCAAGGGGTTTATGCAGAAACAAATTTTTGGACATTTTTGAAGAATATTGTTGGGCATAAAATGGATAAAACTCAATTTACAAGACACTATATTTCTGATATGAAAAATGCTTATATAATGACAGAATTTGCAGATAAAAATATTCATAAAACAACTTCTCCTATTGATTTTGAAGGACTATTTAAAATATTTTATACAGATTTCACAAATGAAAAGATTAATGGAAAAATTTACGATGTCGGAGGTTGCATAAAATATCCGAATTTTGTTGGAGACAAAGTTGTTTTGCGTTTTTTAAAGAAATTGTATTATCGAAACTCTGACAAAGATTTAAAACCTGTACTCGAAAATATGCAAGTACAGGCTCAAAATTCTAAAAACCAACACAATAATAAAATTAAAAAAGCTTTAGAATTATTTTCAAAAATAAATAATCCTCTATATTAGGTTACATTAGTAACGACAAACCGAGTGTAATTATGTAGTTCAGTATTTGTAGCACGATAACTGCTAAGATTGGTGAGAAGTCTATTCCACCAAATGGAGGGATTATTTTCTTAAATAAATCTAAGTACAAATCTGTCACATCTTTAATTGCAGTGAACGGTTGTGTGTACCAATTAATACCAGGTACAAAACTCAATAAGCATCTGACTAAAATTAGCCAAAAATAAATTTGGAATAAATTATTCACAACAAAAATTATATTACCTATCATTTTTTAGCCTTTTTAATTATTTATAACTGAGAAGATTTTTTTGTATTTGCACATGTACAATTTACTCTTGATACCGGAATGTTTTCAATCATTTTGAAAAGCAATTCTTTTAAATGTGCTACATTTGAATTGAATACTTCAATAACTTCGTGATGAGAAACCGGAGGTACATCTCCCACTAAACCTGCATCATAGTCTGTAATTAATGAGATATTTAATGGACACATATCCATTTCTTTTACAAGGTATGCTTCAGGAAATGCTGTCATATTAATAACTTCCCATCCTTGGTTTGTAAAGAATTTAGATTCTGCTTTAGTTGAAAATCTTGGGCCGTTAATTACAACAACAGTTCCATTTTCGTGAACAGAAATTCCTAATTCTTTTGCTGTTTTAATTGCAAGTTCTCTTAATTCAGGGCAATATGTTTCTGCGGCAGATGGATGTGTGACAATCGGACCTTCAAAAAATGTTGATTTTCTTCCATCTGTCCAATCAACAAACTGGTCACAAACTACAAAGTCTCCGGGTTTTACGTGTTTTTGTAAACTACCTGCTGCGCAAGGTGAGATTACTCTTTCACACCCGATTGATTTCATAGCCCAAACATTAGCTCTATAGTTGATTAAGTGAGGCAAAATAGTATGATTTCTGCCGTGTCTTGGCATAAACGCAACTTTGTGTTCCCCTACGTTTCCGATAAATAAGCTATCACTAGGCATTCCATAAGGAGTTTCTACTCTTACTTCTTCAATGTTATCTAAAAACTTGTAAAATCCGGAACCTCCGAAAACACCTATGTCTGCTAATTTTTTCTTTTCCATAATATTTACCTCTCATATTTTGTTATCTATAGTATGAGTATAATATCATAAAAAATAAAAACAATAACGAAAAATTGAAAAATTTTAACATTTAAATATTAATAATAATACAGTAAAACGAGTAATTTGTTTTTGGTTTACAATTGTTACAAATACACTTAAAACCCCTAAAATAAGTGGATTGCAAGAATTTGCCATGTGTCGTAATTTGTCGTAGGGGTTGAAATTTGTTTTTTTTGTAATATAATGGGGGGTATAAATCATCTTTAAAAGTTTTTGACTTCGTTGAAGAAACAGGTCGTTAGGGAATTTTTAAGGATTACAATTTACAACATAGAGGATTACATTTTGAGAAAACTATTAGTTTTAACTTTTACACTTGCGTGTATGCTTCTTTGTCATACACAATGTCAGGCTTCTGACGTCAACTCTGTAAAAGCAACAATAGTCAAACACGCTATTGAAATGGGTGTAGATCCTGCAATTGCGCTTAGTATTGCGCGTACAGAGTCAGGATTTCGCCATGAAGCAAGAAGTTCACACGGTGCAGTTGGAGTATTTCAGTTGATGCCGTCAACAGCAAGAAGAATGGGGTATAATCCATATTCTTTGAATGAAAACATTAAAGCAGGTATTACATATTATAAAAAGATGTATAATATGTTTGGTTCGGTAGAATTGGCATTAGCTGCTTATAATGCAGGTCCCGGAAATGTTAAAAAGTACAAATCAGTTCCTCCTTATGGGGAAACAAGACGTTTTGTAAGTAAGATTATGACTGATGTTAACAGACAAAAACACTCTCCGGATCCGGCTGTTGTTAAAGCCAGACAAGCTACTTATGTAGCGCAAAAACCGAAAGCAGTTACTCCGAAAGTAACTACTGTTCATAGCAAACCTGTTGTAACAAAGACAGTTGATGCTAAGGAACTTCAAGTAGAGGTTTTGGAAGAAAAACCAATTCAATTAAAATTGGAAACTCTTTCTGTAGCTATCTAGAGAAATTTATTTTGATTTAGAAAAGCAATCGATTTAATATGAATCGATTGCTTTTTTGTTTGTAACTTTAGTTATGTTGAGGTGAAACCGAAACATTCCATGGTTGGAGAAATGTTTAATAGATTCTTCGCTCTGCTCAGAATGACTAAGGCTGTTGTGCTCAGTGTTGTAGGGCGGTGGTACCTACCCCGCCAATATTGGGTATTTAATAAGCTGGATTGTTTCGCTATCGCTCACAATGACAGTAAAACCTTATTGCCTTATCGCCCTATTGCCCTATTGCCTTAATTGGTTGTCCTTCGCGGACGGCGGGAACTTTTTATGTAAAAAGTTCCACAAAACCATCCACACGCTTCATTCACTAATAACTAGTAAGTTCAATAAGAAAACAGTCAAACTCGCTTCGCTCAAACAATGACTGTTTTTGTCGTTTATTTCACTAACAAGTTATTGTTCATTCCGCTATCGTGGCGTTTATGGAATGTCCTCTCCCTCAATTATGGAGAGTTAGAGATGGTGAACTAACAATAATTAGACTAAATTAATTAGAGCGAGGTAAGATTAGAAGTGTTGGAAATATGAAAGAAAGAAACTTATCTGATAAGGTCTTTTCACGTTTCACTTCTCACTAAAGTCTTGTAGGGCGGTGGTACTTACTTCGCCAATATTGAAATTAATCAGCTGGATTCTTTCGGGCAAAGCCCTCAGAATGACAGCATTATTGTTTCGCATTCGCTCAGAATGACCATGATTATTGTGCTCTCGCCCTTTAGGGGAGAGAGTAAATTATTGTAAAAATTTGTTAACAAATTTTTTATATTAATTAAAGAAAAGTTTAATTTGAGCCGTATTCTTATGTAGAAAGGAATTATGAACCAATGGGAATGTCAGCATCACAAGCGAGATTGTTAACAATTACCGGTCGAATAACCGATAATGAAATGCGTTCTCAAACGATTACAAACTCAAAATTGAGACTTGCTCAAAAATCCTCAGAAGCAAGTCAAACTTATATGGATGCTTTAAGTTCCGAAAAATTAGTTTTTAAAACATATAATGATAATGGAGAGGTTTCTAATTATAATTTGACTCCGGCTTTGCTATATTCTTATGAACCGTTAAAAAATCAATATTCTATTCAGAATGCATCAGGGCAAAATCTTGTAAGTGCTACAGATGCAGCAAATTTTGAAGCATCAAAAACGTTGGATGAATTCTTGGATAAATATGGGCTTAAAGGGGGTATAGAAAAAACTCAAGCAAAATTGGATTATGATAATGATTATGACCAATATTTAAAGGATTTAACGAAATATAATACGGAAACAAAGCCAAATTATGATAAATTGTACGCAGAATGGGTGGAAGAACAAAAACAACCCGATTTATACGGAATATTTAGCGGTATTGTAGGAACAAGTGATTCTCCAAATAATAATGGCGGATTTTGTTATAATGCTGCTTTAGGTGGAAGTAGCAGTTGTTATATTCACCTGTTAGATTTGTTGTTAGATTACGATGGGACAACTCCAAAATCTCATGAATATACAACAACTACAGGTAAGACATTCACGTCTGATGGGTCTACAGGTGGTTCATATTCTGCTTCTACAGATGAAGAAAAACAACAATTTGCAATTATAAGTGAAAAAATGGGTGACAAAAAATGTGATGGTAAGGATGATTTTTCTCAGGATAAAGAAAATAACAGCTTAGAAAAAATAAAGAAAGCAGGAGGAACTCCAACAGAATTTGAATTATTAAAAAGTGATTACAAAGAAAATCCTGATGGAACTTATTCTAAAAAAACGTTAAAAGAAAAAGCAATAGACTTGTATTATATATTGAAAAATTTAACACCGGATGCAAGTGAGATGAAAGAGACCTTAATTAATTTTACAGATGGTGATATGAAGAATTTAACAACAGGAAAGCCAACATTAGAGCCTCCTCCTACTCCTCCTGTCGAACCAACATATCCTTTTGTTGTAAATGATAAAGATAAGGGACAATGGTATATCAATTTATGGTATATGATGAATGGTTCGGAATCTGCTAACAAGGTTAAAGAAGAAACAAATTCCAAAGGAGAAACGTATTTTATTGCAGACATTAATTCAAAAAATGAAAACAACAAGAATTACAAAGTTATTGACGATGAATTATTAACAAGTAATGACTGGTTGACGTTTGCATTGAAAAATGGTGTTGTTACTTTAAAACAGGCTTCATATTTTAATCCTGCGACAGATAGCGCAAAAACTCCTGAAATGAGTGCAGAAGGTTTTTATTGGAAATCAACTGCTTATTCAGGTACATCAGATATGGTTGCTGTTGAGGATGAAACTGCAATTGCAAAAGCAGAGATAAAATATAAAAACACAACTACAGAAATAGAAAATCAAGACAAAAAATATGACCAAGATTTGAAAAAGCTTGATACAGAACATAATGCGTTGCAAACAGAATATGAATCACTAAAAAATATAATTGATAAAAACGTAGAACGTTCATTTAAAGCATTTTCATAGCACATTAGCTTAATGAAATTTTCTTTTGTTAAGTGGTATGATGAAGATTGGTTTGTGTAAAAACATTAGTACCGCAATATACATAAATTGCGGTACTAACAAATTCAAATTTAATAATTATTTTAATATTGTTTTTTTTATTCGTTAAATTCTTTAAACAACTCTGTTAAAAGTTCGTGACCTTTAAGAATTGTTTGGTATTCAAGATATTCGTTTTTCGAATGCATATTGCAAACAGTTGCAAGTCCGATTAGGTAAGGTACAAATTTTTCTTCGTTAGCGTTTGTTTGGTTTGCATAAATATGAGTTTCTGCTCCCGCATGGAATGATGTAATGTCCGGTTTTACACCAACTTTATTAGCTGCTTTTTCAAAAATTGTAGGAATATAATCATCATCAACTTTTTCAAAAGGCGGAAGATGTTCTTCAAATTCAATAGTTGCTTCGGCGATGTCTTTATTGTTTATGTTAAACTCATCAACTGTTAGAACCATTTTATTTTTAAGTTCTTCTTCTTTTTTGCGGCTAGAACTCCTGATTGAATAGTTTGCTTGAGCATCCGTGTTAATAATGTTTGTAACTTTAATATCTCCGGCAGAAATTCCTCCAATATTACAAGAAGTTACAACATGCCCATCTTCTTCGTAAAAAACGCCCTGTGGTAAATTGGAGATTAAATCTGCTATTAATTTTGCGGCATTTGCTCGCTTTTTATCTCCAATATCAATACCGGAGTGACCTCCTTTAAAGCTGTGTACTTTTATTTTGGCAAGAGTATAGCTGGCACCTGAAATTTCGCATTGTCCAAGTGTATCGCTATCCAAAACCAAAACATATTTTGATTTGAAGTTTTTAAGATTTGCGTTTCTAATCCCTGAAAGATTGTTTTCTTCATCACGTGTGAACATTATTTCCAATCCACCGTGCTTCATATTGCTATGAGTAAGTTCTTTGGCAAAAAGTAAAGCGTTTGCAACTCCTGCTTTATCGTCTCCTCCGAGAGTCCTACCCTCAGCATGAATATTTCCATTTTCATCAAGGAAAGTTTTAACAGGGCTGTCGTCTCCAATTACATCCATGTGTGCTGAAAGCATCATAGTTTTTTTTGTTGTGTCTGTTGCCGGAATATTAATAACAACATTCCCAAAATCATCAAGTTTGCAATTGATATTGTTTTTATTGCAATAATTGTTTATCCACTCTGCTACTTTTTCTTCATGCATAGATGGAGAAGGAACTTCTGCCAAGTTGCAGAATAGGTCAATTAGTTCGTGTTCTTTTCTTATTTTTTCAATAGTCATATAAAACCTCTCTACTGTGTATATTTGTGTTTGTATTGTTGTAATCAAATTTTTAACAGTTTTATTGTAACATTTTTTTTTACTTTTGCAAGATAAAAATATTAAATATAAGGCAATAAGGCGTTAAGGCTATAGAGTGACACTTTAGTGAGAAGTGAAACGTGAAAAGACCTTATCTATGGGCAATAAGGCTTTAAGGCGATAGGGCAATAAGATTTTACAGTCATTGTGAGCGAATGCGAAACAATAATGTTGTCATTCTGAGGGCTTTGCCCGAAAGAATCCAGCTGATGATTTACAATATTGGCGGGTAGGTACCACCGCTCTACAAAACTTTTTTCACAAAAAGTTCCCGCCGTCCGCGGAGGACAACCAATTAAGGCAATAGGGCGATAAGGCAATAAGGTTTTACTGTATTGTGAGCGAATGCGAAACAATCCAGCTGATTAATTATATATGAGTATTGTTAGTTTACCCTCTCTAACTCTCCCTAACCGAGGGAGAGAATATAATTGATAGACTCTGAATCGAGTCAAGCTCCTCTCTCGTATGCGTAATTCGCGTTGCTCAAACGCCTACTCTCTCTCCCTCAAGGGGCGAGAACATTATAATTACAGTCATTGTGAGCGAATGCAAAACAATCCAGCTTGCCTTACTGTTTTTTATGTAAACTTTTGTTAAAACAAGTTTTAGAAGGCTGAAATGCAGCTATAATGCTTCATAGCATAGCATAGCATAGCATAGCATAGCATAGCATAGCATAGCATAGCATAGCATAGCATAGCATAGCATCGTGTCAATTTCTAAAATTTGATTTCGTTTATATAAATACAGGGGATTAAATAAACGAAAGGGAAAATATTATGGTATCTTTAGGGCGTCTTGTTTTCAAGGCTACAGGCGTTATGTCTAAAAAGGGGATAGTTAAAAACTGTAAAAAAGTTGGACAAAAAATCGCTGAGCGAATGCAAGAAACAGGCGGAAAAATTGATAATACAGAAATCCAACAAATTTTATCTGATACTATAGGTAAAAAAGCAGCTTCAAAAATAAAAATAGCCGGAGATAAAGAAAGTTTTATACAAGCTTGTCGTAAAAATTTAGGCTTACCTGACAACGTTTCAGAATATTTGTATAATAGTTCTTTGTCTGCAGCAGTTCCGGCAAGGGGAAATGGTGCTTTAGTTAACTTAAGGTTGGCTGATTTACCAAGTACACAAATCGCAAATATTGCTTCTCACGAATTAGAACATGGACTATACTATTCATTTAGTTCTGCTGCAAAAAAGGCAAAATTAATAAATAAAACATCCTTTGGTAGAAAATACATTGATAAAATGATGAAGAAAGCTCCGGAAGTAAATGAAAAAGGAACTGCTTTACAGGCAAGTTTAGTTTCTGAAATAGGAAAGCTGGGGTGTTCGGCGGTTGGCTTTACAAAGGGAAAGTCAAAACTTTCTACATTACTTGAAAACTCCGGTTGTAAGTCAAAGCAAGAATTACAAGAAAAAATTAGACAAATGCTATATGGTAAAAACATAATTTCTATCGGCAAAGAAAAAGACAATGCATTTTTATTAAAACAATTAATCGACTCTCTAAAAGATGAAAAGCGTGCATATACAACAGGGGCTTTCTCGGAAAAATATTGGAATAATCTGTTAGGAAAGGATTTAAATGGATTAGTGTCAAAGGCGGATTTAAATGCAGTTCTTTATGGGGAAGCTGTAAATGTCTTAAAACAGGAACTTCGTCACACTCGATTAAACCAAGTAAAGCGTTTCTTTGGTCTCAAACCTAATAATGCAAGAGAACAAGCTATTATTCAGGAATATGAAGCTGAACGAGCTCAAATTCAAAATTTTACGAAAGTTATAAGGGTTAATTTGGGTAAAAAAGTTAAAGCATTTACGCCTGCAGAAAATTGATAGTTTGTATGGCGGGATACCTATCCCGCCAATATTGAAACTAATCAGCTGGATTGTTTCGCATTCGCTCACAATGACTGTAACTATAATATTCTCGCCCTTTAGGGGAGAGAGAGTAGGCGTTTGAGCAACGCGAATTACGCATACGAGAGAGGGGCTTGACTTGATTCAGAGTCTATCAATTATATTCTCTCCTTCAATTAGGGAGAGTTAGAGATGGTATTTAATTATTTTTGTCAATGATTTATAATTATTTATTACGTTTAGTTAAAGTTCTCCATCTGCAATATCCAAAGATGCAAGAGTAATTGTATCGCTGTCATCAATACCGTCAATTTCAATAAGGTCAATCAGTTTTTGTTTTTGTTCATCTGTTTTCAAATCGACAAGACAACCTAATATAAACTCTTTATCATTCCAAATATTAGTTAATAACTTTACAAGTTTTTTTCCAATTGGCGTATTAGATTTCTCTTTTATTAATAATTCGATATTCATTAAAACCCCTATTTTGGATTGTATATTTGTAATTCCCGATATATTTGGTAATAACTTTTTTATTCCTTTGTTCTTTTGTCAAATTCGTATTAAGTTCATGCATTACCTTAGCATATTCCGCTTTTGGGAGTTTGACCTCTTTACGGTCTCTTTTCTTTATTTTATCACATTTTGATTGTTTTTCAACCTTTTTGTCCAAAAACTCTTTAACAGCTTCTGTTTTCGATTGTCCTTCTTTGACAGGTATATGATTGCCATTAACAGTAATCCATTCGGTGTCATCATCGTTTTTCGCAATAAGCCTTTCATATCCAAATAGCAAGTATTCAACTATAATGTTCTCGCCCCTTGAGGGAGAGAAGAAATTTCTTAGCGAATAATTTGAGCTTAGAAATTTCAGAGAGGGGTTTGTGGTAATAACCTTCTTATTTCCTTATAATTGGTTGTCCTTCGCGGACTGCGGGAACTTTTTGTGAAAAAAGTTCCACAAAACCATCCACACGCTTCATTCACTAATAACTGGTAAGTTCAATAAGAAAACGGTCAAACTCGCTTCGCTCAAACAATGACTGTTTTTGTCGTTTATTTCACTAACAAGTTATTGTTCATTCCGCTATCGTGGCATTGTAGAACCCCTCACCATACTCTGCTTGGTTGCTCGCGTTTAGCGGGTCTGCACAGTCTTGCACTTCTGCAAGTCTGTTCGCCCTCAGCTCACAATCCGCCTTTCCTAATTTAGGAGAGGGAATAGATTTTTCGCTTCGTTCAGAATGACCATGATTATTGTGCTCTCGCCCTTTAGGGGAGAGAGAGTAGGCGTTTGAGCAACGCGAATTACGCATACGAGAGAGGGGCTTGACTTGATTCAGAGTCTATCAATTATATTCTCTCCTTCAATTAGGGATAGTTAGAGATGGTAAACTAACAATAATTAGACTAAATTAATTAGGGCTAGGGGTATATAGAAGTGTTGGAAATATGAAATAAAGAAACTTATCTGATAAGGTCTTTTCACGTTTCACTTCTCACTTCTCGCTAAAGTCTTGTAGAGTGGTGGTACCTAACTCCCCAGTAAAACCTTATTGCCCTATCGCCTTAAAGCCTTATTGCCTTATACTAAAATGCATCCGTCTTAATAGGGTTTTTAAATTTCGTAATATTGCCTTGAAATAGAAGTTTAACTGTGCCAACAGAACCGTTTCTGTGTTTTGCAATAATAATTTCGGATTCACCTTTAGATTGAGCTTTTGCAGCAATTTCTTCTTCACCATCTTCAGCTTTTCTATAGTACTCATCACGGTAAATAAACATTACAATGTCAGCATCTTGTTCGATTGAACCTGA
Organism: uncultured Candidatus Melainabacteria bacterium; assembly: GCA_934718275.1. Taxonomy (GTDB): domain Bacteria; phylum Cyanobacteriota; class Vampirovibrionia; order Gastranaerophilales; family Gastranaerophilaceae; genus Stercorousia. Next base: position 43,907 of record CAKUZD010000007.1, read on the forward strand.
TTCTCTCAAGTCTGAAAGCATCGGACGTTTATCTGTTCTCGATTCAACCGCACGTGATAACTGTGAAAGCGCAATAACAGGAACATTTAGCTCTTTTGCAAGAATTTTCAGACCTCTGGAAATTGCAGAAATCTGTTGCATACGATCTTCTTTTCCTGAACTTTCCATCAATTGCAAGTAGTCGATTAGGATTAACCCCAAATCTTTTTCTTGCATTTTTAATCTTCTACATTTTGCCCTGATATCTGTTAATGTACAACCAGACGTATCATCAATATAAATAGGAGCTTGAGCAAACGAATTCATGGCTGTTGCAAGCTTTTCCCAATCCTTACTTTGCATATTACCTGTTTTTACCCTTTGGGAATCAATTTCTGCCTCAGAACATAACATACGTTGCATCAACTGATCCTTTGACATTTCAAGAGAAAATATTGCAACAGGAACTTTTGCCTTTAATGCAACATTTTGTGCAATATTTAATGCAAATGCAGTTTTTCCCATCGCCGGACGAGCTGCAAGAATTATCAAATCTGATTTTTGTAAACCGTTCAATATAGCATCTAATTCATAAAAATCTGTTGGAACTCCGGTCAATTCGTCTTTATGTTCATAACGATATTCAATCTTTTCATAAGTGTTTAAAACTAAATCTTTAACATGTACCAAATCTGATGTTGCTTTTTTAGAAGCTATGTCAAATATAAGTTTTTCGGCACTATCCAAAGATTGATCAATAGGGTTTACATCGTATCCAAAAGATACTATTTCAGAACCGGCGTTAATTAACGCTCTTTTGATTGCTTTTTCTTGAATAATTTTTGCATAATATTCAATATTAGATGTTGTAATTGTTTTGTAACACAAATCGTTTACAAACGCACGCCCACCTATTGTTTCCAACTTTTGATTGTAGCTCAATACATCTGAAACAGATACAATATCAATTCTTTCATTTGAATTGAATAACTGCAACATGGCATCATAAATATGTCTGTGTGCCGGTTTATAAAAACTTTCCGGTTTTAAAATTTCTACAACTTTTGTTATAACATTTGGGTTAACTAAAATAGCCCCAAGTACCGCTTCTTCCGCTTCGATATTTTGTGGAAGCAAACCTAAATTATTTTCTTTTTCTTTTACTGCCATGCTTTTCTCCTAAGATACATGATATTACACAAAAAAGAAAAAATAAATTTGCATGTAAAGATTGTTGACAAAAATGTTTCATTATTTGAAACTAAAAATATGAAAAAAACATTTCTAAATTTAAAAGCATTTTTGCAAAGCTTAAATTCAAAAACTCCGGAAAAGTTGTCTAAAATATTGCTACGAGAAGCATTTCAAATATCATCAGCAGAATCCTGTACTGGCGGGCTTGTTAGTTCAAGATTAACAGATATTTCCGGAAGTTCCGCCTATATCAAAGCGAATTTTGTAACATACTCCAATGAAGCAAAACACAGAATTCTTAATGTTTCGGAAAGTACCCTTGAAAAATACGGAGCAGTAAGCGAAGAATGTGCCAAGGAAATGGCTCAAGGACTTTTACAACTAACTCAAAGTGATATTGTTATCTGTACAACAGGAGTTGCAGGGCCAACAGGAAGTGAAAGAAAACCGGTTGGACTTATGTTTGCAGCCTGCGGATTTCGGAATAAAATTTCAGTGAGAAAATTTGAACTTAATCCAAATTATTCCAGAAAAAATATGAAATTTATGTTTTCTGAAAAAGCTCTTAATTTTGTTCTTGAAACAATTCAACAACAATAGTTTCTCAAAATTATTATATATGTAAACTCCCCGCATGGATACTCATAAATTACCCTGATAGATACCTATAAGGTACAGGAAATATTTCTAAAAAATTGTAAAATGGAAACATGTATGACGAACGAGAAATATTAAAACAATTTGGTAGAAACGTTAAAGCGGAAAGAATACGATTGGGTTACTCACAAGAAACCCTTGCTGAAAAAATCGGAGTAAATAGAGAATATATAAGCAGGATTGAGAGAGGCATTCAAAACATGTCTTTGGCGCGAATAACTGCTCTTGCAAATTTTATGGACACAAATTTAGGAAACCTTTTAAGATTTTAAATTATTTCATAATTATTTCAGCAATTATCTCAGGGAATTGGTTCATCAAAATATCTGCAAATTTTTCAGTATCAATTTGTGTAATAACAATAGATAACAAGTCATTAGGCAGTTCCGTAATCATATTTTGAATATATTCAGGCTCGATTACAGACATTGCTTTTACAACTTCCGGTTGTTGTTTTTCGCGATTAATAACTTTTGTATAAGCATCGGCATCAAATAATTGAAACCATTCTTCATGTTCTTTTCCCAATGACAAAACTAATTGTTGTTTTTGAGTTGGTTGAAAAGATTTAAGTGCATCTTGGTATTCAAGCGGGTTCAACTGCCCAAACCTTTTTGACAAATCAATACTATCTAAACCCTCTTGAGCTTCTCCTGTAATTTGTTCTAACACTTGAGCTACGTATTCTTCCGGTAAAGATTGCATGTGTTTTAAAATTTTATTTTTGTCTATATCGTGACTGGTGAGGAATTTGTCCAATTGTTCCTCCGGCAACAGTTGAACTATTTCTTCTTTTGAGAACATTTGAAAAACTGTATTTACAAGTTGTTCTGCAGGAAGTTCTTCTAGCATTTTCATCAACTTATTCTCTGTAAAAAAATATAATCCTTGTAACAAATCACTTTCTTCCATTTCAGGCAAAAAGGTCTGCAATTGTTGAGCAGACATCTCTCTCAAAATCATATACTTATTATTGGTATCAGCCAAGTCAAACAATTCCATTACAAGGCTCTTATTAGTAGTCAATTCCTGAGCAAGTTCAATTGCCTGTTGATTACCTTGTGCAGCCTCTGCTTCAATAATTTCGTCAACAGACATATTTGAATATTTTTCATCAAAAGTAACCTTACTTATATGTAAAATATTCTGCAAATATTCAAGATTTGAATCAATTACTAAACTCATAATACTCCTGCATATATACTAAAATATTTAACGGTTCAATATTTCAAAAACTTTAATGATTGTAACCTTTTGTAATAGTTCTTACTATTCTTATAAATTATAAAAAAAATAATTAATTTTTGGCAAATCAACTAAATGTATCTAATATCTTATTATATACAGCATAAAACAATATTTAAGGCTAAAAAATAACACCTATAAAACTTCATTTAAGCATTTATTGCTTAATTTATCAAACTATTTACCTTGCTAATCATTTTGATTTTTTGCATTATTATAATATTCTAGTATTTTTGCGTAATATTTTTTCGCATCAAGTTCTGATTGGAACACTCTTTTAGGAATAAAAACTCCTAATGCATTTCCAACAAAAATTATTATATTGTTCTTAGTATCATGTACTGCAATAACACTTTTCCAATTGTACGTAGTACTAGAAGCAGAATTAGTATTTATAAATCCTTCTTCATTAATTGTTATTGAACGATTTAAATTAGAACCTTTTATTGCTCTATAAGTAGCACTTCCTGAATTATTTGGAAGCATTTTATATAAAAGAGTATAAAGTAAAATTGTAAATATTAAAATTCCAACAATTAACATAATGCCGTTAAAAAATATAGAACTTATAAAAATTCCAAAACATACTGATAATATAAAATAAGCAATTAATATAAAATTTATTCTACTAGCCTTTTTAACCATTGGTATTTTAAATGCATCTTTGCAATATAATTGACAATCTTTTTTGGTAATTTCAAATTCTACAACTTCCATTCTTTCTCCTTTTTTATTTGTTCTCCGGTTCAATTATCCCAACTCGTTCTACATTAATATCAGCTGGTAGGGTGGGAAAAGCAGGAAGCGGTTCCCACCTTCATAATCTAATTCATAAAAAGATGATATAATAAATTTATGTCAAATTACAAGCGAATTTATCTACAAGGATATAACTACGTATTTTTTACGATTGTTACTAATAATCGAGAAAATATTTTAATTGAAAATATTGATTTATTACGTGAATCCTTCAAAAATGCACTTGAAAATTTTGCATTCAATATAATTGCAATTTGTGTTATGCAAAATCATTTACATATGATTTTAAAATTAAAAAACATAAAAGAATATCCTAAGATCATTTATTCTATAAAATTCTATTTTTCGCATAGATTAAATAAACATAATAAAATTTCTGAGAGCAAATTAAAAAAAGGTGAAAAAGGAATTTGGCAAAGACGATATTGGGAACATACTATAAGAGATGAAAAGGATTTATATACACATCTTGATTATATTCATTACAATTCTATGAAGCATTATCAAATTTTACCAAGAAATTGGAAATATTCAACATTTTTGAAATTTGTTGAAAAAGGTTGTTATGATATCAATTGGTGTAATTTTGATGATGTTAATAATATTAATGATTTAAATTTAGAATAGATGATTTAAATATATAACATTTATAAGATGAAAACTTGTGAAGGTGGGAACCGCTACTGGCTTTTCCCACCCTACCGGCTAATCATCGAAAGAATCCGGTAAATAAGTTCCTTCTTTTAACATTCCGTCTTTTGTATAATTTTGTATCGTTGACTTATCATCTTCTGTAGTTATTAAAGAAAAATCTCCATTTTTTTCGTGTTCAATTTTTAATGTTTTATTAACAAATAAACCATTCTTTAATTCAAAATTTTTATGTATATTACTCCACTGAAGTTTTTTATCAATATCGCCATTTGAATATTCTACATCAATAAAGTCCAAACCCAGTGGAGATACAATAGTATGAGTATACCTAGTCCCTTTATAATAGAATTTGCCATATTCATCAGAAAATTCTTTATTAACCATCTTTAATCCAGCTTGTGTCAATACATTAAACTCTTTTTCATTATACCCTGTAATTTTTTTAATTTCTCTCGGGTCTCTATTTTTTACTAAACCTTCGGTAAATTCAACATCTTCCAATTTATCATTGGAAATTTCTACACTATCTTGTTGGTTTTCGTCACAAGGACAATGTTGTGAATTTGGAACATCTTTAGAAATTTCTACGCTATCTTGTTGACAACCACAACAACAAGATTGTTGTCTGTTTGGAGCATTACAACTTGCTACCATAGCTGCTGAAGCCAATAATGGCATTATTATATTTCTTGCTTGTTTCATAGGTCTTGACATAGATATAACTTTCATTTATACACTCCTTTTAAGTTATTTGCTATATAAAAAAACCATAAAAATATTTTTTGCTACAACAAACAAGAGGTTATGTAAAAATTACCATGTCTCATCGCATAATATAGTGCATTATAAGTCGATTTTACCTTTGTTAAATTCTTTTTAAATTTTTTAAAAATAAGAATTATATGAATAAATTACTAAGAATTCTCACTCTGTATTCTTAGCAACTTAACTGCTTACACAACTACATCATACAATGCATCAACTATAATAGGGTCCCATTTAGTCCCTGCTTCTTGACGCATGATTGCTAGTGCTTCTTCTTTAGACATAGCTTTTCTATAAGCTCTATCAGATGTCATAGCACAATAAGCATCTGCAACGGCAATAATTCTAGAGCCTAAAGGTATAGACATTCTTTTCAAACCTTCCGGTTCACCTGAACCGTCATAGCGTTCTTTTTGATAACAAATATAAGGAACAACTTCTGACATGAAGTTTATACATATACTGGTCTGTAATTAAAGTATACTAATTAACAGTGAGTATTTATATGCACAAATAATTTGAAATAGGGATAAAACGCACTAAAAAAGAGCCTTTTTAGGCTCTTTCTAAATGGAGGAGGAGGTGGGATTCGAACACGTATTTTTGCTTTTTGTGTTCTTAAGTTTTCTCCTGTATCCTCTAATATCGTTTAGTTTCAGCCAACCATTCTTTTGGTAATTTCTAATAACTTTCAGGGACTTTTTGTAGCTTCAGCCCCCAAATAGCCCCCGTAATTTTAATTATTTAGTTCAATAAAACCTAAAAGTTGTTTATAAAGTTTACTTATTTTCCCATCAACTATGCCTATAAAAAATGGAGTATCCATATTCATCCAATGCCCATGAGCAGCCACTATTAATCCTTTCGCTTTGAGTCGAAATGTGTAGCTTGTAAATAATTCTTCATCCATGTTCAAATCAGATAGTAAAGTCTTGCCAATTTCCTCGGAAATAGGATTATTAAATTTTTTTCCTATATGTTCATTTTCAATCTGATTAATTTTGTATAAAATTAAAAATTCTTTATCACTTAATTCATCAATAATGTTTACATACAAATCATAATCAGAATCAGAAATTTTATTAGGGTAACAAATTCCATTAACTGTTAATCTTTTAAAGCGTTCAATTTTATCATTTGTAGTTGCTTTTGCGATTACTTGAACTGATTTATAAAGTCTTTTTAATGATTTAACTGCATCTAAACTTTGAGTATCAATTTTTTTAGTTTCATTTAATACCTCGTTTATAAAGTTATCTTCATTACGAGTTTCAATATATGTTAATGCTTCCTTACACAAATCTAATGGATTTACGCATGTTGCTATTCCGCGCCCACTTGATATTAAAAATTCTGTTATTGAATCATTTAATGTTTTACGAGTTAACTCTGACATCCATATTTCCTTTCTTTTAAAATCTTCTACGCCTTCTTGAATAGTAACGAGGTTTCGGATATAAAACTCGTGGAATAACAGCTATATTAGTTTGTTTTTGTAAAAGTTGTTGAGTCTTTTCTAAGTTTTCAGTTAAGTTTTTAAAATATGTAATAATGTTGCCGTCTTTACAAGTTTGTACAAATTGTTCTCTTGAACATAGTATTACTATAGACTCATTATTTAATTTCTGAGGAATTAAACAATAAAGATAATTTCTTAAATCTTGATTATTTGTCAAATGTTCTGTACCCATAAAATCAAAGATTATTGGGACAGAGGAGTTTAACCAATCTTTTGGAAATATTTTGTTTACAGAGTGAGTGCAAAAAATCCCTTGACCTATCTGTTTTAATAATGGAAGTCCATTAATAAGCCGTTTATAATCATTTTTCAGCCTTGTACCGTCAACTACCCAAAGCATATTTTTGTAAAAATTTTCTCTCGAAATTCGTTCCTCAGGTTTGATATGTGAATGTTGAAATTCTATAACTAAGCCTTGGTCTGTACAAACATCCGCAATATGATTTTCGCTTGTAGTATTATCTGTGAATATTTTCTCTTGCCACTCGAAGGGAAAACAATTTTTCCAATTTCTATGCCATTCTGTTTCGCTTTCCCACCACCTATCGCAACTAACTTTTGATTTATGAGCCCAATGATTTATTTTCCTTACACCACATTTTGCAATGACAGGCTGACCACAAGCAGGACATATCCCATTTAATCCTTTTTGAGCTTCTTTTTTTTCATTATTTACAAGAGCAAATTTCATCTTAAACTCCTAAAATTTGTAACAATAATAACATATAAGTTTATAAATTTAGGAATTATTAATTATTATTTAATAATTGATGGTTCTATTTTTTTAGTTTTATTTTACCAAAGGTTTTTCCTTGAAATATTTCATTTATAAGAATTTTTACTTCTTGTTGAAATCCCCTTATTTCTGTGTCTCTCAAAATGTCATTATACAAATCATATGACCACTGAAGCATTTGTTTTATTATATCTAATTTGTTTTCAATGTCAGTTTCATATATAATTTTAGTATTTAACAATAAAGTTCTTGAAGGTATTTTCCGTACTTCGCCAATTAATCTATCTGTAATTATCGGGCGTTTAGGCAATAATTTTAAAATTCTATCATCAATACTATTTTGGTTGATAATTCTATTTAATTCTTCGTATTTATTTGTAATCATACGAATTGACTCAACCAATGCTTCAAAGAATCGTATATCTTCTGTTTCAAATAAAGTAACACTTAACATTTTTTCTCGTTCATCAATATCATATAAATCAAGAAAATGTCGCCATATTTTAACAATACATTCAATATCATCTTCGGGTCGAATTTCAGTCCTAAAACTAACTAATTCATCAGCAGTATATGCTTTTATTTTATCTATTTTAAGTAACCAATATGCCTTATTTTCAATATCGTAATTGTTTTCAAATATTAGTTTATATATGGTTCTTAAGTTTTCATCCGTATGAACTACAGATATTGTCATAAAGATATTTATAGCACAATCTAAATAGTCATCTTCGTTCTCATTATTTTCGGAAATTAAATTATTAAATATATTTATAATTCTATCATCATCCTCCCAAACTTCATTACCCATTTTGTGTATTATTTCACCAAAAATTTTACAAAATTCTGTAGCAAATAGGTCATCGTTTAAAACTAGACAAATCAAATTCTTCAACTCATCTTTATTCCCTTGAATAAATAATGTTAGTAAACATGTTAGTTGCTCAAAATATTCCTTATTTTTATTCGGAATAAGGGTATTCTCTGCAAGCTCATATGTTGCGTTCAATAAATTATTTATAATTTGAGTGTTTGGATTTCCTTTTATTATTTCAACATATTCCTTTAAAAAGTTTTCTTGTTCTTCTAAACAATGTGAAATATCTTCCGTAATAATATTATTTGTGATATTTTGTGAGAATAAAATTTTATTATCTTCTGATAGTGTATTATAATTTGCTAATAAAAAGTTTTTTAACATATTGAAGTTTTCGACGTCATTCTCAAATTTAAAAATATTTTCTATCAGCAATTTTTCTATTTCATTAATGTTATTATAATTATGTTCTTTCAACAGATTTACAATTTCTAAAACATTTTTTATGTAATTTTGTTCTTCAATAAGTATTGAACATAAAGAATCTATCATATGATAGTTACTTGGTTTAATAATAAAAAATTTCTCAACTAAAAGATTTTTTATAATTTCTATTACTGTAGTAATTTCAAATTCGGTTTTTATACTATCAGAAACTTTATCTTCAACTGCAACTTCTAACAATAGTAAATATTCATTAATATTTTGTTCAGATAATCTGTTAATATTTTTATTTGTGTAATCTATAATAAAATTGAATAACTCTGTATTTTCTTCATTAATAAATTTAATTAATAATGAGTCAAAGTTTTCACTATTATTGTCAATAATATAATCAAGAGCTTTTTCGATAGTACTTAAAACATCTTGTTTATTGTCTGTACTAATATAACTATTTTTATCAATAAATTCTTCAATAAAAACTGTTACATAATCAACACTTACATGCTTGTATAAAAAATCATAATTTTTGAAAGCATTGTATGTATATTCAAATCCAAAAGTAAAATCTTCGCCCTCTACAACATTTTCTGATGCAAAAACTGGTGATATAATCCATTTACAGAATTCTTTACTTATAAATTCAGGATTAACATTATAAAAATCTAATAAAGCATTTGAAGCGTCTTCAAATAAGTTCATTCTTTTTTTATCTTCTTCTGATGATGTATCATAGCTAAATTTTGTACGGTATGTTTTATTTAAAGAAGCTATTAATTTATTGATTTTAGTTTTTGATACTGCATTTAACAAATTTATATAGTCGTCAACAGATAGTATTTCTCTATATTTATTATGTTTATATAATGTATCAACAAAAGAATCAATTAAGAATCTTGTTTCATTTGATATAAAGGGTATTAATTTTATAATTGTGGAGAATGCATTTTCTTTATGCAAATTATAAGACAAACTTTCATAAACACTCTTTATTAATTTTGCATTATCTACAGACAATTTATTATTTTCGATATTTAAAATTTTAAGAAGTTTTTCATAAGAATTATGTATAAGTGCTTCTTCTATTTCATATGCTTGCTCACCATATTTTCTACTTAATGAATTTTGATTAAGTAATAAAAATGGTTTTAAAGATGTAGGAAGTTCAAACTTATTATTAATTAAATTCAAATATTGGTTTAAATCATAAAAACAAGATTTTAGTTTCCAAGTTTTCTGTTCATTATTAGAAACTTCAAGGAATTTATCTCTAATCTTTACATCAATATGAAACCTTGGAGGTTTCCCAACTCTTAAGACCTCCAAGACATAGCTCAAGAGTTTTGGTTCTAACAGAAGCTCTTTATAAAAGTATGGGAAATCGACTTTCAAAACTGAAAGTATAGCTAATGTTAAAGGGTGTTTTGTTACAATTCCATCAGCTAATCCACCAGCCTTACCAACCATTTCTTCTGATTCCCTTTTAGTTGCAATATTCCAACTCTGAAAAAAGGTATTAAGTATTTGAATTGCTTGCCTTGGATTTTGTACATTAGGATGAATCAATCTACATAATAAATTTTCGAGGTCTGTCCCTGAATCTGTTAATTGAGCTTCAAAATCCTCAAAATTGGGTATCTGTGTTTCTAATAATTGTTTTGAATAATCAATCATATCCCTATAAGGGAAAGGAGGAATATCAATTCTAAAATGGAATATTTTATCTAAAAATCGTTTAGCTTCCGTTTGCAGCACACAAGGTTCCAGATTTTTATCATCTATGATTTTTATTGACATTAGAGCATCTGAAATTTTATATTCACAGCAAGAAACAACAAATACAAATCCAATATTATTTTTTTCTTCTATATTAAAATCCATAAATGCTCTTATTGCATTAATACAATCAACCATTTCTTGCGCAGTTGGTAAACGGTCAATATCATCGACAAAGACTACTATCTTATTTATAGAAGGTTTTTCTTTTTTATACTTTGGAAGTTGATCTTTTAAAAATTCTTCATAAATTTCAGCAGAAGTGTCTGGCAAATCAACTTTGGTAATATTTTGAAAAACGGGAATAAGCATATTGTTTTTATTAAGGAGTTCTTTTGTTATATATGCAGAAAGTCCCACGAAAGGAATAGTTGAAACAACTTTTCCCCAATATTCAACATTTTGCAAAATAAAATTCCATACATAGCATAAAAACAAATTAAAGCCGACAATTTGTACCCAATTAAAAATTACATTAATTATATTTTTGCGTAGTTCTTGATTATTGCATAATTCTAGTACTTGTTTTGTAATTTGGCGACTGAATTTGTCTTTTATATTTTCATCTGAACCTCCAAGTTTTATATAAATTCCCCTCAACAAAGCTCTTTTGATACTTTCACCACCATATTTCCAAGCGTTAAAATCAATACAATATACGTTATTTGACTCTTTATCAAGTTTCTTACGGCAAATTTCTTTTATAGAACTTTTCCCAACTCCCCACTTCCCTAATAACCCTATATTATAGGGCATTTTCAAATCTTTATTAGTTATCAAATCATACAATATGTCGGCATAATGTTCGTGTCCGAATTGGTCTTTTTCTACAGAATCTAATGGTTTGTCTAATAGTAATGGAATCTTTTTCAATACAACACCCCTTTTTAGGGTTTATTATAGCATGAACAAGAGTTTCTGTTTACTATTAACAATTGACTCGCAACCTCTGATAAAACTCATCCATCTTGTTTGCAACCTGTGCTTCTTTTGATTTGATTATGTGAGAGTATGTGTTTAGGGTTACATTTTTATCTGCGTGTCCGAGTCGACCGCTTACGGTTACAATATCTTCACCAGATGAAATCAATAAGCTTGCATTTGTATGTCGGAGTTGGTGAAATGTTATTTTCGGCAAATTATGACGTTTCAAAAAGTTTGTAAACCACTTATAAGGTCGTTGAGTGCTTATTGGTTTGCCATCTTCATGCAAAAATACATATTCCCCATTTTGCCAAGCCGTTCCAAATTTCAATCGGTTTTCTGTTTGTTGCTTTTTGTATTCTTTCAACAAAGATATTACAGTTTTAGAAGCCGTTACAGTTCTCATGCCTGCATCAGTTTTTGGCTTACCCTCAACATCACCAATTCCTGCAATATAGTGTCTTTGTTTATTTATACTTATTTCACAGGTGTTGAAGTTAATATCTTCCCATTTTAAGCCTGTAAGTTCACCCTCTCGTAATCCAATATCTATAGCAAGATAAATCATTGTCATATACATCAAAGGTTCACTATTTAACGCATTTAGCATTTCTGCGACTTGCTCATCATTGTAATATTTAGCTTTTGGCTTTGTTACTTTTTGAGGTTTCGCACGTTCAGCAGGATTATTCATTAAAATATTCCAGTCAACTGCCGTTGACAAGATTGAATGAATTACAATGTGGTGATTACGAACCGTTTTTCTTGTTAATTTTTTTTCTGTATCTCCTTTAAACATTCTATGGAAATCTAACTTATATATATTGCAAAGTTTGTGAGCAGTTGCATAATTAGTTGCCATACCTGTTTTTAATCTTCTACAAGTTTTAGAAGATATGCCAGTCGTCTTAATTATATGTGCAATCGTTAACGGTTCAAGATGTTTTATTAGAGATTTTGTTGGTGTAAACCTGCCATCCAATCTCGCACCTTCTTCGTCAAGACTATTGTAAAATTGTATCAAGTGATGTGGTTGCAATTTGTTAAGTGTAATATGTCCTATTACAGGCAATATCCTGTTAAGTATGATTTTGTATGATACTATAGTTGTAGGAGCTAAATTTTTCTCTGCATAATCAGCAAGCCATTTTTCAGTAAATTCTGCAAATGTAATTTTGCCTCCATCCAAGTATGTGCCATTTTCGACTTCTTTTTGAAACAATACACAGAGAGCATTCAATTCTTTTTGTCGCTTACTTTCGGACATGTTTTCAGGCATTTTAACGGTTTTTGAAACTCTCCTGTGCTTGCCACTAGAATCATATCCCATTGATACCACTATTTTATATGAATTTTTAGACTTTTGTTCGTAATATGCCATTATCACCTCTATTATTTATTATCACTAATTTATCAGCTATAAGCACTCATTTTCTTAAGTTCAACTCTCCTGCTAGCAATTCAGACTCAATATAAGTTCAAAAGTATACCGATATACTGATACTACCGATACTTAATATAAGTAGTATCAGTAGTATCGGATATATCAGTCATTTTTATGCCCATAGATTATAATCTTCTGCGAATTTAACACCTAAATGAAACTTGTGTACTCGTCTACCATTACTGCCATTAGCACTAGGAGCTGTATAGATAATGTTATCTACTTCTTGCATTAAATCTGCATATTTCCGTAGTTTACGTCCTATGGATTCAGGTTTTTCATCAAGACTTATATTGCATTTTTCGATAAATGCATTGAGAAGTTCTTGTGCTGTTCCTTTCCAATCCGCATCTATTTCAATTAACTTACGTAATGCTTTAATAATAGGGTCATTAGTATATTCTTTTACCTCTCGTTTCTTCGCTTGTATTTCAGCATTACCCTCACAAGTCCATTGACAAGTAGATTTGTCGAAGCTTAGGTACAGCTCATCAAATTCTACATCTCTACCAGTTATATGTAATTTTGCCTCATTTGATTCTCTACAATCTTTATCTAAAATGAATATTGTATCAGCAACGCCCATAATTCCATTTGTCCCTGATATTTTATTGAAAACATCCGCATCTTTCTGTTTTCGCAAATGGTGAACTAATAAGACAGTAATATTATATTTGTCAGCGAAGCTTTTCAGGATACCAACTTCTCTGTAATCTGCTGCATACGCACCCTCTTGTCTACTAGCACCCGTTCTGATTTTCTGCAAAGTGTCAATCGCTATGAGCTTGGTATTAGGGTGTTCTTGCATATATTTTTCTAACATATCTATTAATCCATTGGCTAAAGAAGGTGCTTTGATTGCAAAGTTAAAATTTTCAGGGATTTCATTTTCGTCAAGAATTTTTTCTAAACGATTTTTTAATCTATGACGACTATCTTCTAAAGCTAGGTATAGACTTTCGCCTTTATTTGTACGATAGCCCAAGAAATCTGTACCCGTTGCAACACTAAGGTTAATTGCTAAAGTAAACCAACTTTTACCTGATTTCGGTTGAGCTACAACAAGAGCCAACCCTTGAGGTAGAAAGTTTTCCATACACCAATTTATTGGAGCGAGTTTTTGAGTTATTAGCTGTTTGGCAGAGATAAGTTCAAGTTGTTGATTGCCTCTTAGGTCGGCATTTTTACCTCTTGGTAATTTACAAAGTTCAAGCTTAAAGTAATCAATCGCTTGTTTTTGTGATAAATTTCTCGTTGCCATAAGGTAATCTATTATTGAACCTCCTGCACCTCCGTGAGCTCCAAAACATTTGAATGTTTTTGTCTTTGTATAATAGATAAAATCATCGCAATGTCCGCATATAGGACAGTTTTTGTACATAATGTATGTTTTAGTTTTGCGTGTCATTTCTCCGCATTCTTCATTTAGCAAACTTTCAAAGTCAAAATCCGCTTTCAATTTATCTAATTCTGTTGATTTTTCTTTTACAGGAACTATTGTTTTTTCACTAAGTTCCAAGATTTTATCAAACGATACAATTTTATCTAGTATTTTAACTTTTTTATTTGTCCCAAAGAAAATTCTATCAGCATTGACGCAACTTTTATCTGCTTGCGGAAACAATGCTACAAGCGTAGAAGCAATAAGCAATCTTTTGTTTTCGTCTTTTACTGGTTCATTCAATTCAAACAGAAGTCTGTACTTTGGTTTTTCTTCAGAATTTGAGAAAGTTTTGTAACATAGCATCGGAAGAATTTCATTATCTTTACATATTTGGATTGCCTCTTTTGGAGTGAGGATTGGTAAGTTTTTCTCGTTGTTGTCAATATCAACACCAAAAATTTGTTGCTCTTTCCAATTTGAAGCTCCCAGTCCTCCTTCAAGAATGCCTAGACTAAAAGATTTGCCTTGCTCTATTTCAGTTGCAAGTTCCTTAGTGGTTAGGTACTGAGCCTGACTATTTTGTGTGCGGGTTTTAATACCACCAATGTCATTACTTTCAGGTTTTTGCGTAAATACTTTACTATCAATTTGTACTAAAAATTTAGTGTCTGGTTTTGTCATATTTGTCTCCTTTCAAAATTATATTTTTCGTACTGTTGCTATCTGATACTGTGGTATTATCGCCGTTGTTCAGATAGTTAATTAAGCTGTCCACGTTCACAAGATACTTGACCCCTGAACAAACATACTTGATTTTGTCTTGTAGAACTAACTGGCGAACATAGTGTTTTGTCAGTCCGATAACTTTAGCCGTTTGTGCAATGCTTAGCATCTTTGGAATTTGCATTTCTTGTTTCATTGTTTATCCTTTCTTTTTTTTACATATATATCTAAACATTTGCAGTTGACTTTGTCAGAGTTTTTTGATAGTTTCGTTGACAAAATGCATACTTATTGTAAAAATTTGCAAATTGTAAACTTGGAGATTAATAATGAATACTTTTGAATGGAAAGACAAAAAATTTATTGTCGGAGAAAGATTTAAAGAATTACGAGAATCATTAGATAAAATAAATGGAAAATGTACTCAAGAAGAACTCGCAAAAGAACTTGGTATATGCAAAGCACAAATTTCAAATATAGAAAGCGGTAAAAGAACGCCATCATTAAATGAATTAATAAAATATAGTGATAAATTCAAAGTTCCTATAGAATATCTTTTAGGTAAAATTGACACTAAAAGTTATAAAAATGTAAATATAGGTTATTATCTTGGTTTAAATGACAAAGCTATTGAATGGCTCAAAAAAGGAAAACAAAATGATTTTTCTCTTGTAACAGTCCTAAATAATATTTGTGAGATTAATTATGCAACAGAGTTTTTTACTGACTTATTAGAGTATTTTATAAAAGATAATACTAGTTTTACTAGAAAACCTAAATTATTCGTTGGAGAGATTGATGATAAAGAAAAAACAATAATAGGGGAAATGATTTCTGTTAATACTCTGAAAGAGTTACCAAAACTAAAATTGTATCAAACATTAGCAACAATGAAAAATATTTTTGATAAAAAAGGATTTGAATGCAAAGATATTTCCAGTTTAACAGAAAAAAATTTTGAAAATTTTTTTCGTCTTATAGTTGATGATAATGAATAAAGGTTTATCATTTTATCGATTTATAAAACTGATACATTAACTTAATATCAACCTTTTCAGTGCTTATGGCTTCAATTAGTTCTTTTTTCAAAATTTCTTTTTCTTCAAGATGTTTGAAATTAAAAAGTTCTGTTGGTTCAACTTCTAGGGCAGTTATAATTTTGGCAAGAGTATCAGCTGTAACAAATGTTTGACCACATTCAATCTTGCTCAGAGTTCTTTCTGCCACTTCAACCGCTTCAGCTAATTGAGCTTGTGTCAATTTTTTCCCTGTTCTTAATTCTTTAATTCTCTTGCCTAAAAGCTTTTTTATATCTAGGTTGTTTTCCATTTTTGTCCTCATCAATATAATAATTTATTTATTGTGTTAAGAAAACGAAATGTGAGGCTCTTTTATGCTTGAAATAGTACACGACATGTTGTAAGATGGACTTGTAAGTTCTATTAAAGGATAAAACTTCACTTTTCAGGGTGGGGTAAAAATACTAGGAGCAACTAATGGAAGAAAATAAAAAGAATAAGTTAAACAAACTATTTAAAGCAATTGAAGCCTGCAAAAATTGTTCATTATGCCAAAACAAGATAAAATCAGTTGTTTCAAGAGGTAGTATTAATGCAAAAATTATGTTAATTGGTGAAGCTCCTGGAGAATTAGAAAATCAAGTTGGACAACCTTTTGTTGGGAAATCTGGTCAACAATTAAACAAATTGCTCTCTAAAGCAGGTTTTAATCCTGAACAAGATATTTATTTTTGTAACGTAATTAAATGTAGACCAGTAAAGAACAATAAAGATAGAAAACCTTACAAACAGGAAATAGAAGCTTGTATTAAATTCTTGAATGCTCAAATCGAAATTATTGCTCCTAAAATAATAATACTTTGTGGAAATACTGCAAAAAATATTTTTAGAATCAATAAACCTATGAAAACCGTACATGGAACTTGTATCAATAATGGCAATATCAGATTATTTCCTGTTTATCACCCAAGGGCAAGTATTACAGATGAAGTTAAATTAAATGATTTTAAGAAAATAAAAAACAGTGAGGTTAATGATGAGAAAGCTACTATTTAGCATTTTTTTGACAGTAAGTTTATGTTTGATAGCACCTTTGTGTTTTGCGATTGATTGGACAGCTCAAGCTCCTGCGAACTTTCCAAAACAGCATTCTACTCCAAAACGAATGTCCTCAAGTGCTAAAATACAGGCATTTTATGACAAATGGGCTGAATCTATCGGGGAAAATGCTCAAATAAAAACTCTTGATACAGAATTTACAGGAATTGGTTACAAAGAACCAATAACAAACGATGTATTTCCCAAAATAATTATCCCTAAAAACGCTAACAATAATTTTATTTCTTGTAACCTTTATGGTGGAATTCTTAATAAAACAGCTTATGACAAATTAAAAACACCGTTGTTGTATGATTCCGAACATAACATTTGCGTTGCTGCTATTGCAGTTCGAGACTATTCAAATACTAGTATGCCATATTTTGAAGAACCAGCAGAATTTAGAAGTGTAATAAGCATATCGGGATATTTCCCAGATATACCTCATGGAAGTATTAAATTAAGAGAAATTGCACTAATTCCAAGCAATACAACTGATGAAAAAAAGATTGACAAATACATAAAAGAAACAATGAAATTATATAAAAACTTTTTAAGAGCAGAAGAATTAGGTGTTTCGGTGGACAAAGTACCGTCAAAATTTTCTCAATCATTACAAAAAGGTTTAATTGACATACTTGAATGTGCAGGAGGTTTATTATTAAATCCTTAAAAACAAATTTCCTAATACTAGGAATTACACTTTTAATAATACAAGGGGTTGTATTTGCATATACGAAAGTAAATGTAACATATAAGACTGTTGGTAATACAACGACATATTATGCAAATGGAAAAGTTATTGGAACATACAAAACCAAAATGATGTCTAATGGTTTTGTAGAAACAGAAGCTTGTTATGGAGATTTTTGCCATTATGATGTTATGACTTCTCTAATGGCTAAAAATTATATCTACACATTGAAAGACGTAATAAAAGCTAGTTATGAAAACAAAATATGGTTTGCACAACAAGCTCAACAAGAAAAACAAAAAGAACAAATCAAACAAGCAAATAAATCAATAATAGTCAAACAAATTGCTATTACTACCCCCAATGGTGAAAAAATATCTTTTCAGGAAGATAAAAATGGTGATGATTATTTAGTTATAAATGGGCAAAGAGTAGAAGTCATAGGACGGAAATTGGCAACTGATAAAAATATGTATGACTATGACCCATATCCTGAAAATGCTCAACTGGAAAACGTAATTGCCAAAGCAGAACAGGAAGATGCTTATTTATCAAAGAAACGGAGTTATGAAGAAATTATTTATTCCTCCACTCTGCTTGGTGATTTATTTAAACTTGTCTATAAGTTACGTGTCGAGTATGGTGTAAGTTATGAAGACGCACAAAAATTAATGACGTTTGGAATAAACAATAAACATTACAAACCAAGTGATTTATTATTGCCTAGTGAAAAACAAGCTATAAAATATCAAAAGCTTCACAAAGAAACAACAGATAAACTTAAAAATGTAACTTTCCCAAAACTTTAATACTATTGTCTAGGAAAAGAAATAGGACGTTGTCTATACAGATAAAATTTTTCGGTTTCTCTTTCTAAAATCAAAAATTTGTTCAACTTGTTAGAAGAATAAATTAATTTGAATTCCATTTTATCATCTTCAACCTGCTCAAGTAGTGTCAAAAGATTTTTTACTGATTTTTTGCAGATTGGAATGCTTTGTACAAGTTGAGAGTTTTCGTATTCCCAATAAGGTATTTCTTCAATATCTGCAACACTCACCTTTTCTAAATCTGCTTTATTTACCAGTTCTGCTCTATCAGCAACTCCATATTTTTGACAAAGTGAATCAATTCTTGGGTCACAAGTTCGTATTGGCTTAGATAATTTTTTATTAATTCCTGCAAATGTTAGATTATTTTTCAAACCTTGCAAAATAATTAGTTCTTCTTTTGTTAAATACATACTTTGCTCCTATTAATAAGTTCAGCATTGATTTTATCTGCAAATATTTGATAAAAAATCATTTGCCAAGTTTTTTCATCCTCGTTTTTAATCATATCAATATTATAGTAATCAGGAATAGCGTAAGCATGGTTGTCAACAACAATAGTTTTAAAATCTTTTGTTATCTCGAAGTTACTATTTACAAGTCTATAATTCTTTGGTGTTTTTATTACTTGAATATCGGAATTATTATTCTGTTTTGATTTTTTGTCTTTTGTTGGAACAATATCAATTTTTAAATTTTTATCAATGAAATCAATTATAATTTTTACCTGAGGCTTTTTATTTATGTTTTTAAGTTTATGACTTCCATCAGCATTAAATGTTTCATCATTATAAAATGTCAACACAATAGACACCTGACGTTTTTCTGCCATTGATTTTATATGTTTTTGAGCAGTTATGTCTTGTTCCGATTCAATAAAAACACAATCAGGTTTTAATTTTTTTATCTTATTATTTGTTTTGGTCAATGTTTGGAATTTTTCAACATACAACCCCCATTTGCAAATATCATGGATTGCTTGTACAAGTAGTTTGTAATCCTCTTTTGTAAGATTTTGATTAATATCTATTTCGGCTTGTTTTAATAACAACTTTTGTACCAAATCTTCTTTTGACAAAGATTCCAAAAAACATAAGCAATTTAACCCTTTTAAACAAGTTTCATGTAATAAATCAATCATTAATTCTCTGTTTTTCAAAATAATAAATTTTTCATTTTCTAAACATTCAAATTCGTTCATTCTTATCTCCTTTTTGCTTTACAAAAGAGATAATAATCTTTTTTGAAAAAACTTGCTCCCAAATTCATCGTTTCGGTATCTATCAGGGAGTTTGAGCCTTGTAAATTTCTAAAATTTATTAATAATAACGCTTTATCACTAAGATTTTCACTAAAGTTATCTATTACATGTTAGAAGTTCAAATTTTCTAAAATCCAGTAAAATCAACATATTTCTTTCCCAGCCCCCAAACAGCCCCCTAATTGGCAAAATTAAGCAAATTTTACGACTGAATAATATGCAAGAAACGCACTAAAAAAGAGCCTTTTCAGGCTCTTCTTAAATGGAGGAGGAGGTGGGATTCGAACCCACGGTACGCGTGAACGTACGACAGTTTTCAAGACTGCTCCAATCAACCGCTCTGGCACTCCTCCATACGATTGTTCGGACGTAATTATATTGTATTAAATAATTTTTCTTTGTCAAGTAGCTTTTTTAACTTGATTTGTTATGGCTTTCGATTTCTTGTAAAAGTGTAGATGATGATAATATTTTGACGAAAAGACTGAGAGAAATGGATGGTAGAAGGTATTTCAATCATTAAACTTTTTGTTATAGATATTTATAACTAACGGATAAATTGTGGTTATAAAAAGACTTATTACAAAGCAGCTTAAGAATCTTCCTACAGCAACCGGCATGAATGTTAAGAATAAAGAAGTTAGGTGCTCTTGAATAAAATATAGAATAGCTGCTCCTATTAAATAAATTATTGTCTTGCTCCAAATAGAACCTTTTGGATGTTCAAAATTTATAAATCTTCGCTCTAATAACCAGCCCAAAAATGCTCCAATTGCAAAGCCGGTTTTTGGGAAAGATTCATAACGCATTTTTTCAGGTTCTACCAAAATTGTGCCATTTAAATAGTCTATTGGATAGTGTTTTAGTTCAGTATAAACAATTAACAAAATACTAAGTATTAGGATTATGCCAAATACTAATATGTCTCGATTTTTACCATTTTCAATCCATTTCAATATCTTGGTTGTTAAAAACAAAAGAACACTTCCGACAACTAATGAAACAATAACATCTTGGGGAGTATGTACACCAAGATAATTTCTTGAAAAACCTACAAGCAAAACAATTACAATAAGTGAATATCTTGCAATTTTATTTGTCCAAAATTTTGTGGCAAGAGCTCCAAACGTTCCTGTCGCAATAGCTGTATGACCACTTGGAAAAGAGTAGCCTGTTGCATGTTTCATAGCTTGTTGCAACGGATGAATTCTATTATCTAAAATCCAAGGACGATATATGCAAGCTGTAATTTTTAAAAATTGGTTAACTAAAATTGCGCCAAAAAAATTCCAAATCAAATAAATTCCGTATTTTTTATTTATCATCCAATAAAACAGAGCAATAAAAAGCATTGCAAAACAGTATTCGCCTAACAACGTAATATGGTAGAAAAACCAATCAAATATCCCGTGAGTGGCTTCTCTAAAGTTCTGCAATATTAATAAATATTCTATTTGTGCTTTCAAAAAATTTTCCATAAAATTATTTTATTAAGAAAATAGAGGAAGGCAATTTTGTAAAGAGTAGCAAAAAGTTTTATTTTGCGTTTTAGTATAATTATGAATTTAAAAATTCCTCCCGTAAAAACAAATTATTACCCTGATATTATAACGCCTTTTCAACCTGTATTTATTAAAGATATAAAATACCCGAAAAAAAGTTTTCAAAAAAGATTTTCTTATGTTCCGGATGAGAAAAAAGGTATTTTGTACAGATATGCAAATATAAAAGAATCCACATACAGTTTTCTTTTTACTGACTTAAATCTCGATATTTTAAATCTCTTTTCCCCCAAAAAATTAAAAAGCTTGTATTCGCTTGTAAAAATGAAAGATTTTTTACAAACAAGCAGGTTTTCTCCGGAAGAATTGTTTGTTTTCCTTAAATTGAAAAATGAAGATATAAATTTTTTGAAACCTTTTGCACGACAAAAAAAATATGATGGAATGTTCAATTATTCTGTTCCGGAGCTTTTTGCAATAAACAGGCATAGTGATGAAGAAAAACTCAGATTTATGGATTTGTTGCAAACTCATTTGGATTACAAAACCATGGATACAATTGTAAATGACAAAACAATTGATGCAGCTGACTTTAGTTCGGCTGTAAGAGATATTCAACAAAAACATGCTGAAAATATAGCATATATTAGTGCTTTTAAAAGTCCGGAAGGTTATAAAATAAAAATTACAACCAAAGAGCCATTCACAACATATACTTACCCATACGAGAGTGGTAATTCTGCCATAAAAATGACTGAAAAAAGATTTTTGACACTTGGCAAAATTAAAGAAGAAATAGATAAAATTACTGAGCTCAACAAACTTGTAAATAAACACAATTTCGAAGTTATAAATAAAAAAATTGGTAAAATTAAAAATTATTCATTCAGCTTGCCTCCAAATTTGATTAAAGACGAATGGGAAAAAGGAAATCTTGTAAAAGAAGATATTCAAGATTTATTTACGGAAGCAGCAGGAATTGTTTCTAATGAAGATTTTAAATATTTTGCGAGTCGTGAATTTAAATTAACTCCATTTGATAATGATGAAATTATAAAAGCAAGAAAATATAATGTTACACATAAAGAGTTAGATTTAAATTCTGATTACTATAAGGAAAAAGAAGTTGAAATTATAAATAGAGAATTCCAAAAACTGGAAAAAGCAGATTCAGGAAAAAATTTATTAATAGTTGATGGTCTCCCCGGTTCAGGAAAAACAACTGCATATAGGAACTTTATAAAAAATTCAGATGAAGAATATTACGTAACAGACGTTGATGATTTAAGAATGGATTTTTCAGAATTATATAATGGAGGAATAGGTTCTGGCTTGGTTCATAAAGCTGTTGGTAATTTATACAAAAATAAAATAATTCCTGAAGCTTTGGCAAAAGGTAAAAATATTGTATATCAAATGTCTGGCTCTTATGAAAAATTGAATGATGTTTTACAAAAAGCCCGCAAAAATGGTTATACAATTAATTATATAAATATAAATACAAATTCATCAGCTTCAATTATTAATTCAAATAATCGTCAAAAAACGAATGGGCGTTTTATGGATCCATATATAGTTCTTTCATTGGCAAAAGTTAATGCAGGAGCAAAACAATATATGGCAAAAATAATTTCATATAGTCCATTGATTGACAATTCATATAATTACAAATCCGGCATTTTATCAAGAATTGAAAATGGGAATGAAGTTGAAAACATAAAATTAAATACTAAATCTGAAAATTATTTTAGCAAATTAATAAATTATTTCAAAAGTTTATTTTAAACTTCATAATCAATTCCATGTTTTAAAAATTTTTCATTAAAAAATTTTCTATTGTTCAAAATATTTTCGTCAGTCAAGGTCATTCCCATAACCCAATTAAATGGGTGCTTTTGTTCTGCTCCGTCTTTTAAACCCATTTGAATATATTCATACAATAGTTTGTTAGCTTCTTCACAATATTCTCTTTGTTTTGTAGCTTCTGATGTACTATTTATTTTATTCATAAGTTGTTGAGCTTTTGCGGAAATTTCTTCAAAACCTGCAGATTTATCTTCTATAATTCCTTTTAATAATTGATTTCTTTCATAAAAATCTGTTACATTGGGTTTAAATTTATATTTTGAATGAAAATAAACAGCTGTACTTTTTGATACTATATTAAAATTTTTAATTTTATTTTCCAAAATTTCTATTATACTGGATAATCTTAATATTTCTCCAAGGTTGTAGCCATTTCTTTGATATATATCATTTACTCTGATGAATAATCCTGATATATCTTTTTGACCTTGATAAAACGCGAATTCTTCATAACCTAAAAGTTTATTAAATCTGTCTCTTAATTGAGATATAAAATGGCAACCAAAACCGTTTTGAGGCATTGTTACGTCTAAATAAAGTTTTCCGGCTTTGTTATTCGGTATAGACAAAGAACAAAGCTTACGAGTATCGTTTGCATCTACGTTAGTTATAATTGGTTTAATGGGGTTAATGTCTAACATAACTTTTGTATCAAAACTCAAAAAAAATAAATTTTGCTATTTTGTATAATTTTTGTAATATAATTTGTTTATGCCAATAATTGATTTTTCAGAAGTTTTAAAAATTAAAGATGCAGTAAAAGAAAAGTTTGGAGAAAAAGTCCATTTCCATGATGCTTGTGGTGGTCAATATTTTACTTTAGAAAAAACAAATCCGGAAATCGTAGAATTTATCAAAACTTTTATGCTAAACCAAGGTTATAAAGCAGATTTTGACCCAAAAGGATTCTCTTTTACGTTAGAAGATTAATTTTGCCGTATAATATTTGTATGAAATATTGTAGTGAATGCGGAACAGAATTAATTCAAAAAGAATGTATAAATTGTGGAATTAGCGAAGGAATGGTTTCATATTGTGAAAAGTGTGAAGAATTCCGCTTTCCAATGTACAATGTGGCAGTAAGTGCGGTTATTTTTAATGAAAATTATTCAAAAATCTTGTTAATACAACAGTATGGCAGGCCAAAAAATATTCTTGTTGCCGGTTATGTTAATAAGGGGGAAACTCTTGAACATGCACTTGTTAGAGAGATAAAAGAAGAAGTTGGACTTAATGTTTTATCTTTCAAATTTAATGCTTCCGATTATTATGAAAAATCAAATACATTAATTTGTAATTTTATAACTCGGGTTGAAAATGAAAATTATTCATTAACCTCCGAAGTTGATGATGCAAATTGGTTTACTGTAAAAGAGTCAAAAGAGGCTATTTATAAAGGAAGTTTGGCTGAAAAATTTTATAATTTAGCAATAGAAAAAATTTTTTAATAAATATTTATGCAATAATTGTTAAAAAAGGAGAAATTATGTACAGAATTGGCATAGGTTACGATATTCATAAACTTACAACAGGTAGAGATTTGATAATTGGTGGTGTAAAAATTACTCATGAAAAAGGACTTTTAGGGCATTCAGATGCAGATGTTTTAATCCATGCAATTATTGATGCTATGCTTGGAGCTTTAGGGCTTTCTGATATTGGAACGCTTTTCCCTGATACGGATGAGTTGTATAAAGACGCTGATAGCACTGTTCTTTTGCGTGATGTTTATAAGTTGATAAAAGAAAAAAAATATGCAGTAGAAAATATTGACAGCAACATAATTGCGCAACAACCAAAAATGATGCCATATATTCCTAAGATGAAAGAAGTTCTTTGTAAAATTTTAGAAATTGAAACAGGCAGACTTTCTATAAAAGCCAAAACAAATGAAAAAATGGATGCTGTTGGACAAGAACTTGCAATTGAGGCACAGGCTGTTGTGTTGATGAAAAAAATATAATCAAAATGAATATAAAACAAAGATTACAAGATGAAGCAGAAGAAGATTACAGAAAATTTTCACAAGCATTAATTCCAAATATAAAAAATATTTTGGGTGTCAGAATTCCTATTTTGCGAAAAATTGCCAAAGAAATATATAAATCTGAAAATTGGCAAGAGTTTCTTAAAAAAGATGATTTTGAATATTTTGAAGAAATAATGTTACAAGCAATAATAATAGGGTATATAAAAGAAACTCCGGAAAATATTTTAAAGCTTGTAAAAGGTTTTGTGCCAAAAATTAACAATTGGTCAGTTTGTGACTGTTTTTGCAGTGGGCTAAAATTTACACAACAAAACAAAGAACTTGTTTGGAAATTTATTCAACCATATTTTAAATCAGAAAATGAATACGATATTCGTTTTGCTTATGTAATGCTTTTGGAATATTTTCTTGACGAAAAATATTTTGACGCATCTTTGCAACTTATTGACAACTTTTCGGATACAAGGTATTATGCACAGATGGCTTGTGCTTGGGCGCTTTCAATGTGTTATATTAACTTGCCGAAAAAAACTTTGAACTATTTAAAAAAATCTAATTTAGATAATTGGACTTTTAATAAAAGTATTCAAAAAATTTGTGAGTCATTAAGGGTTGATAAAGAAACCAAAAGTATGTTAAAATGTTTGAAAAGAAGGTAAATATGAACCTTATTAAAGAAAAAAAATTAGCGGCAGGTTTATCAATAACCTCAAATGCATTAATCATAATTCTTAAATTTATTGCAGGGATGATTTCCGGCAGTATAAGTATTATATCAGAAGCAGTTCATTCATTGAGCGACTTTTTGGCATCCGTTTTAACATTTTTTGCAGTCATGAAGTCTTCTGAACCGGCAGATAAAAGTCATCCTTTCGGGCACGGTAAATATGAAGATATGTCAGGGTTTATTGAAGGCGGTTTAATTATATTTGCGGGCATTTTTGTTATTTGGGAAGCTTGTAAAAAATTATATTTTCATCAAACAGCGGAAGTGGATACATCGCTTGGCATAGGGGTAATGTTATTTGCAGTAATTGCTAATATTTTTGTAAGCTCATATTTGTTCAAAATTGCCAAAAAATCAGACTCAGTTTCATTACACGCAGATGGCGAACACCTTAGAACGGATGTTTTTTCTTCTTTGGGAGTTCTTTTGGGATTAGTTTTGATAAAAGTTACAGGTATTCCAATTCTTGACCCGATAATTGCAATTTTAGTAGCTCTGTTTATTCTAAAAGCCGGTTTTGAAATATCTAAAAATACGTTAAATAACTTGCTTGATGGAGCATTACCTCTAGAAGATATTGAAACAATTAAAAATATAATAAATTCATATAATGATAGTTGTCTAAAGGGATATAAAAACTTAAAAGCGCGCCGTTCAGGCCCTTCAAAAGATATTGAAATTACGATGCTATTTCCTGAAAATATGACAATTGCAGATTGCCACAAAATTTGTGATAATGTTGAAAACTTGATAACAGAAAAACTAGGAAATTGTGATATTTTAATCCATGCTGAACCTGAAGTTTGTCCCGTAAAAAAACATTAGTTTTTACCTACTGCAAGCGTAAAATTTATCATACCTAAAACTGTGATAATTATGCTTTGAACTTAATTTTGCACAACCAAACAACCATCTTATCCCAATCACTAATTAGCCGAATTTAAGATGATATATTATTGTTTAAGCATCTAACTATTGTACTTGCATTTCTTTTTCAAATCCAAACAATGAGCTTACGGACTCATCATCATGAATTCTTGCTATCGCAGTTCCCAAAAGAGGAGCAACAGATAATTGCTTAATTTTATCAGGCATTTTGTCCATGTCCAGCGGGATTGTGTTTGTTACAATACATTCTTTGATAGGAGCATTTGTAAGTCTTTCGATTGCAGGACCGGAAAATACCGGATGAACGGCACATACATAAACTTCTTTTGCACCTTCTCGTTTAAGAAGTTTTGAAGCTTCACAAATAGTACCTGCAGTGTCAATAATATCATCAAACATTACACAAATTTTATCCTTAACATCTCCAATTACGTGAGATGCTATTGCTTCATTGTGTTTGTCTCTACGTTTATCAATTATTGCAAGAGAGCAACCAATTGATTTTGCAAAATGTCTTGTTCTTTGTACACCACCTGTGTCAGGGCTAACAGCTACCATATCATCAGGATTCATATTTAAACTTTTTATATAATTTGTAAGAATAGATGTTGCAAAAACGTGATCAACAAGAATATTGAAGAAACCTTGAATTTGACCTGTATGTAAATCCATCGCAAGAATTCTGTTAGCTCCTGCTGTTGTAAGTAAATCTGCAACAAGTTTTGCAGTAATTGCTTCTCTGCCGGAAGTTTTTCTGTCTTGTCTTGCATAACCATAATAAGGAATAACTGCAGTAATGGTTTTGGCACTTGCACGTTTAAATGCATCTATAATAATTAACAATTCCATCAAATTTTCGTTAACAGGATTGCATAATGGTTGGATAATAAAAACATCATCTCCTCTTACGCTTTCTTTTACTTGTACATAAATTTCGCCATCTGCAAAATTTTTAACAACCATTGGACCAATAGATGTTCCAAGATAATCAGCAATTTCCTGCGCAAGTTTGGTGTTAGAACGCCCTGCAAAAAGCTTAATATCATGTGTAGGATTAATTGTTCGTTCTAACTGTTGGAAAGTCATTTCTGCAACCATCATTTATTCCTTTCAAATTTTCAATGCATAAACATTATATTCTTATTGAGTTCTAACCTCAACAATTTTTTAAGTAATATTACCAAAACATGCGCAAATTTTTTTTTGCGAAAAACTTTTTATTTATCAATCATCGAAAAGTTCTTAGGCAAATCATTTTCAATTAGCTTTATAAATTCGGAAGGTTTTATATTAAGTGCCTCTGCAAGTTTAAAAACAGTTGTTAGCTGCGGGTCCTTTAAAGCCCGTTCAATCGTACTTATAATAGATACAGAGATGTCATTCTCGCTTGCTAAAATAAATTGACTTCTTTCGCCACGAAGATGTCTGGCATGTTTACCTAACAGTTTAAGAATTAATTTTTTATTTTTATCCGGTTGCATTTTTTAATTTTAAATGTATATTGATATAATCGCTTTCGCGAACAAGAAAAAATATGGAGAATACATGCAACATATAAAAAAGAAAATTCTTTTGGATTTAGATGGAGTGCTAAACACATATACCGGAAACTTTGATGTTGCAAATATTCCATCAATAAAAGAGGGTGCAATTAATTTTCTACAAGAATTGGCAAAAAATTATGAAATAAAAATTTTTACCGTCAGAAGTATCGAATTAGTTAATGAATGGGTTATTAAAAATAATATTCAAAATTATATAAGCGGAATTACTAATACAAAAGAGGCAGCGTGGCTAATTGTTGACGACAGATGCATTTGTTTTAATGGTTGTTATGACAAGCTTTTAGCTGATATTGCCTGCTTTAAAGTTTGGCATAGAGACTAAAGTGAGAGATTGTTAATATTTGGTTAAAAAAACAAGCTTTTTATCAAAATGGTATAATAATATATGTGTTGTTGATAAGAAGTTAATTGAAAGGAAGTGTCAGATATGAAATTTTTAGTTAGAAAAGCTCCGGAAAACTTTATTAGAACAGTGAATGATGAAATCAGTTCTTTGTTAAATCGTCATTTTGATAGTTATTTCCCTGAAGCTGCTTATTGGGAAGATATGGACAAGTTTTCAATGCCTGTAGAAATTTCTGATAAAGGAAAAAATTATGAGGTTAAAGCAGAACTTCCGGGAGTAAGAAAGGAAGATTTAGATATTGATATTGATAAAAATTATATTGTAATCAATGCTAAAAAAGAAGAAGAAAAAAATGATGACGAAAAATCATACAAGAAATCAGAATTTAGATATGGAGAATTTTCAAGAACAGTATATTTTCCTGACGAAATAGATGTTGAAAAAACAGAAGCAAAATTAGAACATGGTGTTTTGAGGGTACATGCTCCAAAACGATATGCACAAAAGGAAGAAAGAAAAAAATTATCAGTAAAATAATAATTCAATAAAAAGCAACAAAAAAATATAATAAAATGGCGGGTTTAATAACCCGTCATTTTCAAAATGAAATAAAAAATAAAAAGTGCTTGATTTTAAAAAATGTTCATGGTACATTTAATCTTGCTGATAAACATGCGGGCTGCTAGCTCAGGTGGTTAGAGCGCACCCCTGATAAGGGTGAGGTCGGTGGTTCGAGTCCACTGCGGCCCATATAAAAAGGATAGTGACATTTGTTACTATCCTTTTTATTTTGTTGTAGTAGGGGGAGAACCACTTTTTGGTTCGGAACGAGTGAGCCAAGTGCGGAGCCTTGAGCCTTATTAGCAAGCTGTCCGCAGGACTTATAAGGCTCAAGCGTAGTCACGTCGATGGCGAACGAAGTGATATGTCCACTGCGGCCCATATTAAAAAAGACTCCTTTTAAGGGGTCTTTTTTAATATCTGTTGTTAGTGTAATTCAATCAATGAACTTATCTTATAGGGACGCACTCTAAGCATTCAGTATGTGGTTATGAGCACTCTGCCGAGCAAAGGTAACTAAATGTCACGTTTTGCGAGAGGCCTGATAAGGGTTAGACCTTGCTTTTTTAATGCAAATTTTTATAAAAATAATTTTATGTAATATTTATGGACTGACCTGTTTTGTGTAATTGTCATAATTCAGTCATACTCTGCAAGATTGGTAACATTATTTAATATTAAAAAATTTAATTAATAATAATACATAAAAAAAACTTTTTTAATATTTTCAATATATAATATTTGTTAATATAGTAATTAAAGGGATAATATGAAAATTAACGGTATTAACAACAGTTTTTATGGAAATAGTAGAAAAACAAACAACCAAACAAATTTTACGGCATTAAAAGGCATTGAATATAATAATTTTTTCCCAAAAGACTTTCTTGAACAGGCGGAAACTGTACTTGCATTTAAAAAATCTGAACCCTTAAAAAAGTTCTTTGAAAAATATGATGGGTATGCCAAATTTTCTAAGTGGTTTTCTATGCGTGAAAACAAAGACTTTGCTTCATTAGTTATTGAGTATGATATAAATCCTGTTTCTACTAAAAAAGAAGGAACTGTTAAACACATAAAAAAGATTATTAAAAAAATCTCAAGTCTTGTAACAGGAGATATTGAAACGCGCAACCATGCGACATTAAATTTGGGTGGTTCCGGAAGTAATACTGAGAAAGCTGTTAACGAATTAACTGAAGAAATTCAAAAATTGAAGTTTGAAGATATTGAGAGACAAATTCTTTTTAATAAAAAATGTATTGAACAACAAAAGCAAGACACAACACGTTTAAAAAGTACCCTCAAAGAAATAAAAGACTTGTTGTAAATTCTATAAAATTCAACCAAATTATTGTTGTATTTTGTATACAAAATTTGCAGTGCAATTGTATCTTATGTTCTTTGTTTTTTATTTTTATCTTTTGCGTTAAGAACAATTGATGTAACACAAAACGCATGAAATAACCGCAAATACGATTGGCATTTGAGATACAACAAACACAATAATTATTGTTGCAGTTTTGTAATACTACACTTGACAAAATTGAATAAATCGTAAATACTATAATTAGTCATCTGGTAATGGCTACGGAAGGTTCTTATGGAAACCGTAGAGGGACTATCAGATGATTTTTTATTGTTCAATTTCCATGTTTAAAGTTGAATTGTAACAATTTTTCTTATGTGCTGATACATTTGTCAATTTTTAAAAACTTAATAACTTTATATAATAGTAAGGGTAAAGGTTGTTAAATGGTAGATTATTATTCAGTTTCTAATTATAGTCCATTCAATACATACTTAAACTATGGATATAATAATTATCCTATGTTTAGAGTGAATAACCCTAAATATGGAATTGATACGCTTAGCAATACAAATTACTTGCAACCTCAGTCAAATCTCAAATCTGATGTAGCAGCTTTTAGTCCTGATAAACAACTACAAGCTGACCAACAAAAGCAACAAAAACAATTGTCAACAGGTGCAAAAATTGCGATAGGGGCTGGTGTTGCAACCGTTATAGCAGTTGGTGCAGATTTCTTATTCTGTAAAGGTAAGCATGTGAAATCTTTATTTGGAAAGAATACACCAAAAACTCCAAATAATGGCACAAAACCTAATAATACAACAAACACAATACCAACATCACAACAAACAAAATCATCGCCAAATCATTCTTCTAGCCAAACAGCTCCTGCTAACAATGTTAATGTAAGTTCTAATGTCTCGACCGACAAAATGAGAGAATATATTGCGAAGAAATACGGTACTGGTATAGATTATAGCCGTAGACCTTGTGGAAATTACGCAGATGCAATTTATAGAAACTATTTAGGAATTAGAACTTGTCCTAAAGATTATTACAGTATGGATAAATCTTATGATGTGAATAGGTTATTTGATGTTTCAAGCAAAGGCAGAAAAGGTATCTGTGTCGACGATAACGACGGTATGGGTTGGTTCTATAGACAGGCAACTAAAAATCTGCAAACAGGTCAAGCACAACCAAAGGTAGTTGAGAGAATTAGTTTAAATGTATATCCAGACGAAAATTTGATTAAAGTTCTTGATGATTTTATTATACGTACAAATGTCAATGTTGAATATAAAGTTCCACAAGTCTTTAATGATTGGTTAACAAGACATGATCCCATCACTATGTATTTTAGAGAAGATATCCCCAAAAGCGTTAAAGATGAAGTTATTAGAATAGTTACTCCTTATATAAGAAAATCACCTAAAGGAGAAGTTATGCTTGGTACAAAACTTGCAGAAGGCGTGTATCAAATTCCTAATCCTACAGAACAAGATGTTTTAAATCTAATAAAACGAGCAAAAAAACTTGGTGATGATAAGTTGGTTGAATGTTTAGAAAGTACGGCACACGTTGTTAATGGTGGCGCTGGTTTATATAGTTATTCTCATCATGGTAAACCTGTTGTAAAGGCTTCTGCTGGACAATTCAAAGCTGCTGAAATGTTAATAGAAGATTTGGAACGTTTTCAGAAAAATGCAGTATAACATAACTTAAACTGGCTATTCTAGTCTGTTCAAGAGGTTGTGCAGATTTATAACTGAGTAGTTTAATATATGCAAATTATTTATATATTATAGATTCTAAATGTTTTTAATAACAAATCTAAATTTTCAATAATTTTATTAATTTTGGTTTATTCTTTCTGCCTATTCCAATATTCCATGGTGCGTTGGTGGCGTTGTTTTAGTTCTAAGATTTGTTTTTACAGGCGATTTAAATTGCAACGTACAACGCTATTCAACCTTGGGTTAGAACTGATATATGTAAATTTTAACCTTGCGTTTCAAGTGCCACTATATCATTGTTGCAGTTTTGTAATAAAAAATATGCTCATAGGGTTGAAAATTGTAAAAAATCAGTTATAATAAAAGAGTAGGGAGAGGTCTTTCGACCTCTTGTTCAACCCCTACATGAGACTTGTAATAATAAGTATTAAATGTCCTATCACTACTAGGACATTTTTTACTATTACAAGTATTTCTTGTTTTGTCATGGCTTCCTCCTTTCTCTACACCTTTGTCCAACGGAAGATTGTCGTGTATGAGTAAAGGTTTCCACCATCTAGGAATTGCCCTACGCGCTGATTGTACCACAAATTTACCTAAATTAATAAATAAAATAGGGATTCCAAAAATTATGAATGTTGGGGGAAATAAAAATATTAACTCCCATGTTGAAAGTTGAATTGTAACAATGTAATATTTAACATAATAATCTGAAAATTAGAAAATTATAATACCTTATACAACAGTTGCAAAAACTATTATATTTTACTATATTCTCATTAATCCATTAGTTTGATAGTTATAATAAGGATTGGAAAATAGATTACTAGAATATTTGATTATTC
Organism: uncultured Candidatus Melainabacteria bacterium; assembly: GCA_934718275.1. Lineage (GTDB taxonomy): Bacteria > Cyanobacteriota > Vampirovibrionia > Gastranaerophilales > Gastranaerophilaceae > Stercorousia. Next base: position 77,164 of record CAKUZD010000007.1, read on the forward strand.
GTAACTAAAAGATAAATTGGTTGTTTTGTCTATATTACATTTTTTATAAACGAAAGCCCACAACAATACTAATATTTTCCCCAATAACTTCTCTTTATATTTTAGAAGTAAAATGCGGAATTGCTGTTACATGCGAAGAAACAAATAAATTCTATTAATTATGGCTTATTATTCACCCATTTTATTTTTAGATTTAATGTTATACAACACTTATTCCACAATCTATGGCCTTTAAATTATTTGCAATCCAAAAATTATCTTTTGGCATAAAGCTACAATTTATCCCAAAATAAGTTGATCCCGAACCTGACATAATTGATTTTGGATAAGATTTTTTTATTTCTTTTAATTCTGCATAATCGTCTATTAAAGCCCATTCTAAGTCGTTGGCAAAATCTTCTCTAATTCCATATTCTGATTTAAAATTATTAGTTTTTTTATCTGAAAATTTTGTATAAGCCTCTTTTGCGCTAATGCCAAGATTTTTGGGTTTAATAAGTGAAATATTCAATTCTTCAAACGGAAGTTTTTCTAAAATTTCACCACGCCCACTCGTCATTTGTCTACCGCCTTCAAGGCAAAAATTCAAATCTGAACCAAGTTTCGCACACAAATTATGTATTTCTTTTTTTGATAACGGATTATTAAAAATTTCATTTAAACCGAAAAGTGTTCCGGCAGCATCTGTACTACCACCTGCAAGTCCTGCTGCAACAGGAATATTTTTATCTATGTAAATATCTATTTTATGAGGTGTAGTATGTGTATTTTCAATAAAAAGTTTTGTTGCTTTATAAACCAAATTTTTGTCATTATAAGGGATTTCTGAATTATTACCGGACAAATTTATTTCAAAATTTTCAGATTTTTCAACATTTATAGTTAAATAATCGTATAAACTGATTGTTTGCATAATACTTTCTATATTATGAAATCCGTCAGGGCGTTTACCGATAACTTTTAGGGTTAAATTAATTTTTGCAGGACATTGAATTTTCATTTTAAAAGTTCCTCTGAAAGCTTTCCAAAAATTTCAATTGAAAGTTTTTCACCCCTAATATTTTCATCCAAACCAAGATTTTTTAATGCTGATTGAATTTTTTCTTTTGCAAAACCTCCCGACATTAGGCAATTTTTTATATTTTTTCTGCGTTGTGAAAACCCTGCTTTAACTGTTTTTCGAAAATGGGTATAATCAGTCAAATCCAATAGAGGTTTTTCTCTTACAACTAATTTGACAAGTGCGGAATTTACTTTTGGAGCAGGATAAAAAGAACGTCTGCCAACAAGTTTCATGATTTTCACATCTGCCCAAAACTGAGACAAAATAGTTAATAGGCCATATTGCTTACCGGAAGAATTTTCATTCGCAACCATTCTGCGAGCAACTTCTTCCTGAACCATTAATAAAATGTCTGTAATCTTATTTCTGTTTTTATTGTTTAAATCATCAATTTCGCCTAATAAATGTGCAATAATCGGACTTGTAATATAGTATGGAATATTTGCAACTACTTTTACCTTCCCATCACATAATTCTGACAAATCTTGTTTTAAAATATCATTATGAATAATTTTTAAATTAGGTGCTTCCAATTTTTCAAGTTCTTTTATCGCTTCTTCATCAAGCTCAATAGCAATAACTTGTTTAGCATGTTTTACCAATTGCTCAGTTACAAAACCAACCCCGGGTCCGATTTCAATAACCGTATCTTCAGGTTGAATATCTGCAAAATCAATGATATCAGCTATCGTCTGACCATCAATCAAAAAATTTTGACCAAGTCTTTTTTTAGTTCTAAAATATTTAGCCCGTTCGTAGTAGTTCATCTTACCTATAATAATACCACACACAGGCAAATGTTTTAACAAAATCTTTTTGTTAATTTTGTGGATGATATAATTTAAAGGGAGTTAAATATATGCAAACACAAACCAAACTAAGCAAAAAAGAAATTGTAAAATTATTTGAAGCAGGATGCAAACCTAAAGAAGAACATTGTATCGGAATTGAATACGAAAGATTACCTGTATTTTCAGTAACATCTAAAGCTGTCGATTATGGTTCAGAGTTTGGTATTTGTAATTTGCTAAGAAATTTTGCTAAAGAAGAAAATTGGGATTACATAACTGATGATTATAATATTATTGGTCTCAAACAAGCTCACGACACAATTACGTTAGAACCCGGTTGTCAAGTTGAATTAAGTATAAAACCTCAAAAAACTATTCAAGAGCTTAAAAATAAAATAGATAAAATAAACAGATTAATTAAACCAATTCTCAACAAATTTGGCATAAATATGCTGAATTATGGAGTTTCTCCACTTTCAACTCACAAATCAATAAATCTTATTCCCAAAAAGAGATATCATATAATGGCAAAATATTTATGGGGAATTTTGTCAGATGTTATGATGCGAGAAACAGCAGGAATTCAGTGTTGTGTTGATTTCGAAAATGAAGAAGATGCTATGACTAAATTCCGTATTGCTAACAAATTAACCCCTTTTATTACTGCAATATTTGCAAATTCACCTATCAGAGGTGGAGTTGAAACAGGCTATAAAAGTTTTAGAGCTTTAAGTTGGTTAAATACAGATAATGACAGATGCGGTTTTGTTGGACAAATTGATGACAAATTTTCTTTCGAAGAATATGTTGATTATGTTCTCGAAACCCCAATGATTTTTATAAATCGTGAAGATAATACTATTTCGTTAAATGGAAAAATTTGTTTCGATGAATTTATGGTGAATGGTTTTAACGGATATGAAGCAGATATTGAAGATTTTAATTTACATGCAAATCTTTATTTTCCTGAAGTTCGTTTGCGCAATTTTATTGAAATAAGAAATCAGGATTGTGTCGGCAAAAATATGCAATACTCCATTTTAGCAATTTATAAAGGCATTCTTTACAACAAATCTGCAATCGAAGAAATTGAAGAATTATTCAAAGATTTTGAATACAGAGACTTTTCTGAATTAAGATACAATGTTCCAAAGAGTGCCTTAAATGCAAAAATAGGAAAATATTTTGCAAAAGATATTGCGAATGAAATTCTTTATATTGCAGAAAAATCACTCATTGAAATGGATACAAATGAAGAAAATTTCATAGATGCAATTAAAGAATACACAAGTGCAGGACTTTGTCCGGCAGATGTAATTATCCGCAATTGGAACGGTTGTTGGAACAAAGATATTAAAAAATTAATAAAATATGTCAGTGAATAAATTATTTAAAATTTATTAAAATATGCTCTAATATTTTTTTATGGTAGAATTCGATTATGGAATTTACAGAGAAAACGTTAGACTCAAAACTTGTATTTGACGGCAGAGTCGTAAAATTGTACAAAGACAGTATTGAATTGCCAACAGGTCAAAAATCTTTTCGAGAAGTAGTAAAACACTCCGGAGGGGTTGTTATATTAGCATATAAAAATGATAAAATTCTTCTTGTTAAACAATTTAGATACCCTATGAAAGAAGTTCTGTATGAACTTCCGGCAGGTAAACTTGAGTATGGAGAAAACCCGTTTGAAGCTGCGAAACGAGAACTCGAAGAAGAAACAGGCTACTGTGCTGAAAAATGGACTGATTTAGGTTTTGTTTACACATCTCCGGGGTATAGTGATGAAAAATTGTATCTTTACAAAGCCGAAAATTTGAATTTTACTCACCGCCATCCTGACGAAGGTGAAATTTTAGAGCCATTGGAAATTGAATTTAATCAAGTTTTGAAAATGATTAATAGTGGTGAAATTTGTGATGCCAAAACACTTTGCGCATTAATGAGAGCTGAGATTAAAGGGTAAGATATGACAATTAAACTTGTTGCTACAGATATTGACGGAACAATTGTAAAATGGGATACAAGTGTTTCAGATGGTGTGAAAAACTGTATTAAAAAACTCAAAAAAAAAGGAATAAAAGTTGTTCTTGTTACAGGCAGAATGCACTGTGCAACAAAACATTTGAGAGATGAACTCGGTCTTAATTCTCCTGTTGTATCATATCAGGGCGGATTGATTAAAGATAATGATGAAAAAACTCTTTATCAAGAAAATTTGAATAGTAATTGCGCAAAAGAAATTATAAAATGGGCGAAAGAAAATAATATTCATCTTAATTTGTATATAAATGACAAACTTTATGTAGAAAATGATGATGATTGCGTAAAAAAATATACAGATGGAAAATTTGTTTCTTATACGGTTTGCCCTTTCGAGTCTTTAGAAATTGAAAATGTAAATAAAATTTTGGCAATAGACTATGGTAATGCAGAGCGCGTAACAGGTTGGGTAAAAGAACTACAAGCAAAATATCCTGACTTATATATAGTTAAATCCACTCCATTTTTCTGCGAAATTGGAAGTCAGATGGCTAAAAAATCACTGGGTGTTGAGTTTTTGGCAAAACATTGGGGCTTAAATAAAGAAGAAATATTGACAATTGGCGACCAAAACAATGATATAGAACTTTTAAAAGCCGGAGGAGTAAAAGTTGCTATGGGCAACGCAACACAAGAATTAAAAGAATGTGCTACATACATAACTGACACTGTAGAAAATGACGGGTTTGTAAAAGCAATAGAAAAATTCTGTGATTTAAAATCTTAGGTTAATTAATAAAAAAAAAGACCTCGTTAGAGGTCAAGGTTGGTTATTTTTGGTTATGTTATAGTTTTAATTAATCTTTGGTTTTACATTTTTTATAATTATCCTGAAAGTAAATATTTGCCTAATTGCAGTTAAAACTTTACAAAACTTTATGATATTATATAAGTATGTTTGAGCGTTTGAGAAAGTTTTTTTTATCCAAAATATTACGGCGTAAATATTATAGAACAGGAAAGTGCAAAGCCTGTGGAAAATGTTGTACGCAAATTTATGTAAAACATTACAAACATGTTGTTCAGGATGAAAAAGAATTCGAAAGACTTCAATACTTGCATAGATTTTATACGTATTTAAAAATTATTGGGAAAGATGACATTGGCTTAATTTTTGAGTGCCAAAACCTTGATACTGAAACCCACAAATGCAAAATTCATAAAACACGCCCGGGAATATGCAGAAGATACCCCCAAGAAGAATTATTTTCTATGGGGGGTGCATTGTCTGATGACTGTGGTTACAAAATGGAGCCTATCGTTCCTTTTTGCGAGGTCTTAGAAAAAACTGCAAAGAAAATGAAAGATTAGTCTAATTTAACATCAGTATTGTTTAATTCTACGATATCAAAATATTTTTCCATTTTTTCTTCAATCGGTGCTTTCATATTATGCAAAGGTTTTGGATTTTTATCTAAACCCACTTCAAGTTCACCATTAAAAGTATGTAAAAACATTCTATCATCACCACTCTTACTGCCTACTAAAATAGATGTATCCATATCCGGCCTATCACAAATAACATCTGCAACTTTATTAAGTGTTTCAATAGTTTTATTACCATTTGCACTATCAATAGCATCTCCACCGATAATCCAAGCTGTTAATTTACCTCTGGCTTTTTGTTTTAATTTATCTATTGATTTTGTAATGTCACATAAAAACTCATCTATATTAGTACCATTTATAGAAATATGTTTTAAGACACCATTTTTTTCATTTCGAACCAAAACCGCCAATTTACCGGCATCAGCTTCTGATGTATATATTTTTCCATTTGAAAGCCTACACTTGTTTTTTTCCGAAAGATGTTGACCTGCACGGATTGCAATTTCATTTGCTGCATCATATTTTTTTGGGGATAAAATCAAGGTTGAATGTCCTTGAAAACTAACATTATTCATAAATTTGTAACTCCTTTTTTCATATACATGAAAAATGAACAAAAAATTTTTTGCTACTTTCCGGTAATGAAATTTTGTGCATTGTAGTTTAAGCTGATTATACAGAATATAATGAAAGGTTGGTAAATATGAAAAAGATAATATTAACACTCGGATTAATAATGATTTCACTCCCTGCATTTGCGACTTGTCCAATAACAGGCGGTGCGTGCACTGCGTTTTCAAATTTTGAGTCTAAACCTTTACAACAAAAATATCTTCCGAACCACATAAATGAAATCCAAAAACCAAATGCTTTTCAACCAAGCTATGTTGTCCCGTATTACAACGAACTGATTAACACAGAAACAAACAACATTACAAAACCTCCTTCAAGTGATTATAATTCTAATTGTCAATTTGGTGTATGTTTACCGGGAGTTGAAGGTGGCGGAAGCGTATTGGAATATTAGACAATTTTTTTGAAAAACGCAAAAAGGAGTATTTTGTTTAAACCAAAATACTCCAATTTATTATTTTTATAAACTTTTTCTTATTTTTTCAATGACGCTTTAACTTCGCTCAAACACTTTGCTAATTGGTCAGGACAACTGGTTGGTTTATCTCCGCATGTAATACCGGAAAATTTTTCAATTACATCATCAATCTGCATTCCTTGAACCAAATGTTTTATACCCATCAAGTTTCCCGGGCATCCACCAAGAAAATCAACATCAACAATTGTTCCATCATCATTAATTTTAACTTGCATTAATCTGCAACAAGTTCCATGTGTTTCGTATTGAATAATTTTTTCCATTAAATTTCCCTCTTATACTTTTTTACTTATATTATATTGACAAATACAAAATATGCAATAAAAATAATTATATGAAAAAATTTTTGTTAATTCTAATAATACTTATCTCTCTACCTTGTAGTGCTGAAACAATTTTGACAGGTGGAGTAAATTACAATGTTGACACCGCGAGACAAGAACTGCTAAACACCCCCGTAAAAAAACTTAGTCCGGAACTTGTCAGTGAAAATATCATTGATAAAGATTTTAATGAAAACCAAAAATACGCATTACAAGGAAATGTTGACCTACAAGACAGAACCCTAGCCTTCTTTTCGGATTCAACTTATGCCATCCTTTATAATCAAGATAAATACCATGTTTGGTATTACAGCAAAGACGGGAAATTAATATATATGGAAGAACGCGATGGTCTAAGTTTTCCATATAAATCTTACAAATACACTGTGGATGGCAATTTAGTCAATATGGGACTGCGCGTTTCAAAAGAAGAAACTTTTATCTATAGCCCATCAGGCAAGCTAATTGCACATTGGCTGGGTACAAATGCTTATGATGAAAGCGGAAATATAATAATGACAAGAAAATACATCCATTGATTGAGACTTAATAAATTGACATAAATTGAAAGCTAGCCTATACTAGACATAATTACTGTACTTGTAAAGAGGGAATTATGAATAGAAGATTATTAGGCTTAGCATTAGCTATATCTGCCGTTTTAGCATCAACAAATATATCATCTGCTGCAGACAATCGTTGGGTAAATAGTGAAACTCAAAACGTTTGGAGTGGACATAATTACGAAAATATAGACATTTCAAAAGAAGAAGAAAATCAAAAAAATATTGGCGCAGGTATTTATAATTCCGGTGGAACAATAAAATTATTACAAGAAAACACTTATAAAAATAACAAAGCCGTAAATGGTGGGGCACTCTATAATACAGGTATTATTGAAGCTATTAAAAACGAAGTCTATTCAGGAAACTCTGCAACTGCAAATGGTGGGGCAATAGTCAATACCGGAATAATTAATTCTATAAACTCAACAGAATTTACTAAAAACACTGCAACCGGTATCGGCGGAGCTATTGTTAATATCGGAACTAAAGACAAACAAAGTGTTTTGAACATCTCTGAATGTACTTTTGAAGCTAATAGTGCCGAGTATGGCGGTGCTATTGCAAACAATACTTTCGGAAATATAGACAATTTAAGCGCTAATTTTTCTAATAATAAAGCAACTGTTGCAGGTGGTGCGATACACAATTTAGGAACAATAAATACAATAGGCGGTTCTTTTACTTCAAACTATACAACAGGCAAAGAAGGTACTGGCGGTGCAATAGCTAATGGCGGAACTATAGGAACTATTAATTCCAACTTTAACGGAAACTCTGCTTATTTAGGCGGAGCTATTGCAAATGTTGGTAAAATTAATACTATTAGTGGAAAATTCATAAATAACACTGCAAAAGCAGGTGGTGGTGCAATTGCAACAGCTGATACAACAAATGACGGAACACCAATTATTGCCAACCTAGAAGAAATTAAAAATGCAGAATTTACAAATAACTCTACAACAGACGAACAAGGTGTGGGCGGTGCCATTTTAGCAAATCAAGCAAAAAACAAACTAACAGTAAGTTCAAGTTCGTTTAATTCTAACAAAGCGGTAAGTGGTGGAGCTATTGCAAATACAGGGCTTTTAGATGTTACAAATTCAACATTCACTGATAACGCGGCAACAAGTTATGGTGGTGCTATTAGCAATTACGCAACAAAATTGTCTGTAAATTCGAGCACATTTACAAACAATTCTGCTCAAATGGGTGGCGCAATTTATAGTGAAAGCAAAAACGAAACAACCGAAGGCGCAAATGATGGTGTTCAAAGTGAATTAAAAGTAACAAATTCTACATTCACTAATAACTCTGCAACAACTTTTGGCGGAGCTATTGGAAATGATGGAAAATTAACAGTTACAAATTCTATCTTTAAAAATAACAAAACAAACTTTACGCTCGATGATAAAGAATCTGAACAGGAACTTAAATCAATATACACCTCAATTGCCGGTGGTGGAGCTATTGGTGTAAATGGCGAAACAAATATTGAGTCAAGTTCTTTTGACGGAAACTATTCAAATGTAAGCGGTGGTGCTATTATTGCAAATGATGCTAATGGCTTAGAAATAAATAATTCTGCATTTGCAAACAACAAAGCCGATGTAAACGGTGGTGCAATTGCTTCCGGATGGGATGTAAACCAAAATGGAGACAGTCTTGCAGAAGCACTTGCAGACTTATACACCCCTGATAAAATTGAAATTACTGATACAGATTTTGCGAATAACTCGGCAGGAAAATATGGTGGTGCAATTTATTATTCAAACGGAAACAAAGATACAACCAAAAATCCTTCATTAACAATTAATGCAAAAAAACAAGATGTCGTGTTTACAAATAACAAAGCTGAAAAAGGTGGAGATATTTATTTAAATAATTCTACCGCAAATTTGAATGCATCAAACGGAAAACAAATTGTATTCAATAGCGGAGTTGCAGGTAACGGTACAATTAACACAAAAGGAACAATTGTTTTTAACAGTGAAATTACTCCTGATAACGGCAATTTGTTGGTTAATGCAGATGAAAATAGTACTATTAGAGCAAGTGTTGACAAATATATCAATGGAATTGATTTGACTTTGGCAGATGGAGCTACACTTGATTTAATAAACGGAACAATCGGTACTGCAAAAATTAATAACCTTACATCAAATGGTGGTAATATCAAAATCGATATGGACTTGTCTCGCGATGACCAAATTGCAGATTTGGCAACTATTTCTAACGCAACAGGTACATTGAATATTAGCGGTATCAATCTTATTGCAGACTTAAAAGACGATAGTGAAAACTCATTAACATCAGATTTGTCAGAATTAAATTTAGGCAATCTTTCTGTTGTAACTAATGATGACCTTAATATTTTAACAAACGATTATATGTATACTGTCAAAGTTCAGGATAAAAACTTGAAAGTTGATAGATTAAATTCAAATGGTACTGCAACGAAAATGGACGGTTTTACATTTGCGGTAAACCAAAATGATAAAGTTAACGGTCAAGATATTACATTAGGTGAAAACAGAAGTTTTTCTGCTACAAAAGATATCGAAATTACAGGAGAAGGACTTGAGAAAGGTTGGACAGGAACTTTAGGCGGGACTAAATTGTCTGTAAACGGTAACGGGCATGTTTTAAACGGAGCAGACAAAACAGGTATTACTGTAGGCGGTGGGCAAACTCTTGAATTTACTGACACAAATATAACAGGTTTCAAAACCTCTGAAGGAACTAAAGGTGCTTTAACCGTAAAAGATAACGGAACCTTAAATATTTCTGCAATAAATCATGATGTAATAATTGCAGGAATTAATGCCGGACAAGATAGTGATGGAAAATCTCTTGACAGTAACGCGATTTATCTTGATGGAGCAAATGGAAATGCTAAAGCAACTTTAACTACAGGCAGTTCAAGAAAATTAGTTATTAATGACGATATTCGTTCTGCAAATGCAGGAAACGAAATAACTATGCAAGGTAACGGAACAATTTTGTTTAACGGAGTTGTAGACCCTGTTACTTTAACAAACGAAAACGCAAGAACAATTCATAATAATCAAATTAAAGATGTAACATACAACTTGAATAGCGGTATGGTTGGATTTACTAAGGATGAATATCTTTCAGGCGGAACAAATACACTTAAAATGAATGGCGGTATGTTATCGGTTGCAAACGGTGCTGTTGGAGATATTGCCTTAAAAGATTTAACATTGAGCGAAAATTCAAATATTGCAGTTGATGCAGATTTGGCAAACAGTAAAATGGATACGATTTCTGCTAATACGGTAAATGTTACAGGGGATGCAAAACTTAATGTTAGCGGAATTAATTTAATTAGTGATGCTACGAAAGATAGCACTGTTATAAACTTTGTAAATGATGAAACATTAAAATCTCACATTACAAGTTCTGTTTCAGAAGTTGCATATTCTCCAATTTATAAATATGGAGTTGCTTATGACCCAACTCAAGGGAGTTTTGAATTTACAAGAGGTTCAGCACAAAACTATAACAATATAAACCCGGCCGTTATGGTTGCACCTGTTGCGGCTCAATTGGGTGGATATTTCACGCAATTAAACGCCTATGACCAAGCATTTTCAAACATGGATTTAACAATGCTTATGACCAAAGAACAACGTCAAGCATTAAAGATGTATAACAAATATGCATATAATGGAGACGGTTTTGGTTCTGTTTCACCTTCTTCAGGTGCAATTCCGGAAGAACGAGGCGGATTATGGGCAAGACCTTATACTTCATTTGAAAATGTCAGACTTAAAAACGGGCCAAAAGTTTCTAACGTAATGTATGGAACATTCTTTGGCGGAGACAGCTCTATAAAAGAATTTAGAAACGGCTATGACGGTATATTCAGCGCATACATAGGCTATAATGGTTCTCACCAAGCATTTGACGGAAACAGTTTATGGCAAAACGGTGGTACAGTTGGCTTGACAGGAACATTGTATAAAGGTAACTGGTTTGGAGGTTGGACGTTAGCTACAGGAGTTTCCGGAGTTGATGCAAACACAATGTACGGTTCAGAAAACTTTGGTATGTGGTCAATAGGTACAGCCTTCAAAACAGGTTATAATTGGGAATTGTTGGACAACAAGTTCATAATTCAACCACACATTATGGCTTCTTATTCATTGGTTGATACATTTAATTATACAAATGCTGCAGGTTTAAGTATTCATTCAGATCCTTTGAATGCAGTTCAATTAGCTCCAGGGGTTAGATTTATCGGAAACTTAAAAGATGGATGGCAACCTTATGTAGGTTTAGATTTTATGTGGAATATTATGGATAAAACAAAATTTAGTGCAATTGAAACAAGTTTGCCACAATTGTCTGTTAGACCATATATTCAATACGGTATAGGTGTCCAAAAACGTTGGGGTGAACGCTCTACAGGTTATGCTCAAGCTATGTTCAGGAATATAGGAAGAAATGGTGTAATCTTCTCATTCGGATACAGAGCCGCTTTTGGGCGTGGCAAATAACAATTAAAAAAATTTAAATTTATTTTTAAGAAGCTATATTGTAGGTTTAATACTTTATAGCTTCTTATTTTTTATGCTATAATCTTTTCAATACAGGAGAAAGAAAAATGTCTGGACTTGAAAAATTGATTGAAACAGCTAGAGGAAAACAAAAAGCTGATTTAGTAATAAAAAATGCAAATATTATAAACGTTTTATCAGAAGAAATTTATAAAACCGATATTGCAATTTGTGATGGAATAATTGCCGGAATTGGGAGTGATTATGAAGGGGAAGAAGAAATTGACGCTAAAGGAGCTTATGTCTGCCCATCATTTATTGACGGTCACGTACATTTAGAAAGTTCTATGGTATTGCCTCATGAATTTGCAAAGGCAGTTGTGCCATGCGGAACAACAACAGTAATTATTGACCCGCATGAAATTTCAAATGTTTTGGGTTTGCATGGTATAAGTTATATGCATGAAGCTGTAAAAAATCTTCCGCTTGATGTATATACAATGCTTCCTTCTTGTGTTCCGGCTACTCCTTATGAGACATCGGGGTTTGATTTGAACAGTTATGATTTAGCTTTATTAATTGACAGTCCATGGGTTCTTGGAATTGCAGAAATGATGAATTACTCAGGACTTTTAAATTTAGACAAGACTGTTCTTGCTAAACTTGATTTAGCTCGTTCCAAAGGTAAAAGAATTGATGGTCACGCACCATTTTTAACCGGAAAAGATCTTTGCGCGTATATTGCAAGTGGAGTAAAATCTGACCACGAATGTACAACTCCGGCAGAAGCTATCGAAAAAATTCGCCAAGGTATGTATATAATGATTAGGGAAGGTACTGCTGCAAAAGATTTAGATGCGCTTATTCCTGTTTTGAAAGAGAAAAATACAAGAAAATGTATGTTTGTAACAGATGACAGACATCCAAAAGATTTAAAAGTTCACATCAATGATATGGTAAGACGAGCAGTAGAAGCCGGTGTTGATGTTGTAAAAGCAGTCCAAATCGGAAGCTTAAATACTGCTGAATATTTTGGTTTAAAAAATCAAGGTGCAATTGCTCCGGGATATAAAGCAGATTTACTAATCATGCCGGACCTAAAAACATTTAAACCAGATATCGTAATCAAAGATGGAAAAATTGCAGCAGAGCACGGAAAATTAACTCAATCATTTACTAAATTTGAAAAACCATCTGTAAGAAGTTCTATTAACGTTCGTTGGATTGAACCAAAAGACTTTGAAATAAATGGGACTTCTAATCTTGTTAACACTATAGAAATTATTCCACATCAATTGGTGACAAAATCATCCGTTTGTGAAGCAAAATTTGAAAACGGACTACTAAACAGCAATATAGATAATGATGTTTTAAAAATAATTGTTATGGAACGTCATAGAGCAACCGGAAATATTGGAAAAGGATTTGTAAAAGGATTTAATCTAAAATCCGGAGCGATTGCATCAACAGTTGCACACGACTCTCATAACATGATTGTAATAGGTACAAATGATCAGGATATGTATACTGCAGCAGTTGAACTTGTAAAGATGCAAGGCGGAAAAGTAGTTGTAAAAGATGGAAAAGTTATCGCAAAACTTCCTCTACCGATTGCAGGTTTGATTTCTGATCAGGATATAGAATTCGTACTCCAACATTGTGAGGACTTAAATAATGCCGTAAAATCTCTCGGTTGTACACTTAACGATGCATTTATGACAATGGGATTTTTATCTTTGCCTGTAATTCCCGAATTAAAAATAACAGACAAAGGCTTGTTCAGTACAAAAAAATGGGATTTTGTTGGAATTAATGCAAAATAACTTTTAAAATTTATTTTTTAAATTAGAAAAATAGCTTCCTTAAATTAAGGAAGCTATTTTATGTTTACTAGAGTTTTTTATTATTCTTCAACTGTTGTTGCTACATTTTGGTTCATAATTGTTTGTGCAATCGGTTGATCTTTCTCTAACAAGCTCAAGTATAATAACTTGTTAGCTGTTGCTTGGTCTAAGTCAATGAACTTACCTCCGGCTTTGACATCACTTGCTGATACAATTTTTACGTTTGCATTGATTGTAAGGTCTCCATATTTTAAGTGTACCGGAACAACGTCACCAACTTTTAATTTGCCTTTGTGTTTTAATGATACCCCACCTCTTGAGATGTCTGAGATAGAAACTACATCATTACTTGATTCAAATGTAATTGGGTTTTGGTTGTCTAGAGTGTCAAACCTCATATATTGACGTTTATCAATTGAATCTACTCTATCACTTACAACACGTTGTTTATAAGCATCTGCAAAGTTTGGTAATTCTTTATCAGGGTCAAAGTCAGTATCAGTGTCTGTATCGGTATCGTTATCCGTATCGGTATCAATATCTGTGTCAATATCGGTATCGGTGTCTAAGTCTGTATCCGTATCAGTATCACTATCACTGTCTAGATCTGTATCGGTGTCAGTGTCAGTATCGGTATCTGTATCCGTGTCAGTATCTGTATCCATATCAGTATCGGTATCGTTGTCAGTATCGTTATCTGTATCGGTATCAATATCTGTGTCAATATCGGTATCGGTGTCTAAGTCTGTATCCGTATCCGTATCTGTATCACTGTCTAGGTCTGTATCTGTGTCAGTGTCGGTATCAGTATCCGTGTCTGTGTCGTTATCAGTGTCCATATCTGTATCAGTATCATTGTCAGTATCGTTATCAGTATCCGTATCGATATCTGTATCGGTATCTAAATCCGTATCGGTATCACTGTCTAGGTCTGTATCGGTGTCAGTGTCGGTATCAGTATCTGTATCCGTGTCGTTATCAGAATCCATATCAGTATCGGTATCGTTATCCGTATCATTATCTGTATCGGTGTCGATATCTGTATCAATATCTGTATCGGTATCGTTGTCAGTATCAGTATCCGTATCTGTATCACTGTCTAGGTCTGTATCGGTATCGGTATCTGTATCAGTATCCGTATCCGTGTCGTTATCCGTATCCATATCAGTATCGGTATCGTTGTCAGTATCGTTATCTGTATCGGTGTCGATATCTGTATCTGTATCGGTATCCGTATCAGTATCACTGTCAAGATCTGTATCGGTATCAGTGTCTGTGTCGTTATCTGTATCGGTATCGGTATCCAACGGATAATCAGGTTCTTCATCTTTTGGAACAACTAAGTTATCATCATCTTCTTCTGTTCCTTGTTTGTTAGGGTCGGTAGTTCCATCGTATCCTTCGTCACCGCCTTGTTCACTGCCGCCATAATAGTAATTACGTTCATCTTCATTTTTACCAATGGCTGTAACATCATCAGGTCTAACAGCTTTTGTTCTTATTGAAATTGGAATAGAACCATCTTTTGCATTTGTTAAAGTATTAGTTGTGCTATCTTTAACAACTGTAGAAACTCCTCCATTACGGTGTTTACCCATATTGAAGTAGTAACCGCCGGCATAAGCGTTGTCTGCAACCATATACAAGTCTTGGTCGCCTGACGGACGTTTGTTACCATCACCTTTCAAAGTACCGTTTTTAACAACGATTGTAGAATCTGATGCGCTTCTGTATGCATCAGCTTCCCCAGGAAGCTTGTTTGTACCCAAGTCAAGTGCAACCAATTTTGCTCTTGTCGGATGAATATTTGTATTTTCTCCGTAGTAATCTGTACCATAAGTAGGAACTTCACCTAAATGTTCGATGTACATATTTTTACCACGAGTTGTTAGGTTAATATTATTAGCTGCAGTTGTTTCTCTAACATAAACATTTCCTGAGAATTCTGCATTTACATCGCCTGTTCTTGAAATAATCGCGCAAGCGTTAGTGTCAAGTTTAGATTCGTCAGCTGCATCCAAACCTTTTACGTCAATGTTGCCAATTGCCAACATATCAACGCCATTACCTGTCTTGTTAATATTGTCAATTACGTGAGTTTTTTGAGCATCATCACCAACACGATTGTATGTATAGCCGTTTTGTCTAAATGTTAAAGGATTTGCTGACTTTGTAGAAGTTTTAGCTTCGCCGATATTTCCGCTAGCAATTAGAGAAATACCTGTTCCTTCAACGTTAGGAGTTTTGCCTGCTGAATCTTTTGTTCTGTTAACGATGTTGTGCGCTTTTGAACCTTTTACAGAACTGTCCGCTAGGAGAATTACTCTGCCATCAGCCTTAATTTGGTTAACATTCATGTCTTTGTTCAAACTAGCCATATTGATTAGTGAAGTGTTAGTACCTTTTGTACTTGTTGCAGTAATTACACCATCAATAGACGTGTTAACTGATTTTGTCAAATCTCTGCCATCAGGTCCAATACCTGTACAAATACCTCCGTCACAAGGGCCAACTTCTTTACCAATTGCACCGTTTGTAACAGTAGCCTTCAAATCAGCTCCATCGGTTGTATAAATCAATGTATTAGCAACACCATTGTTTAACAAATTACCGTTTGTAACTGCGATATTAACATTGGCATTAGATGTAATATTGTTGGTTACACCACTTGAACCAATAGACATGTTAGAATTTTGGTTTATGAAGTTAACAGTACCGGCTTTAGTTCCATGGTTTGCGACAACAGAACCTTTAATGTTCATTCCGCCAGCGCCTTCGTTGTATACTAATAATTTTGCTTTGTCAGCTTGGTTTCTTGTTGTTGCTCCTGATTTAATTAAACCTGTTGTATCAACTAACAAACCACTTGTAGCATTTTCATTTCTAATAGTTAATGCCCCATTAGGGTTAGAAACTTCACCGGCAATAGAAATACCATTAGCACCTGTGTTAGTGATTGCAATATTTCCGTTTGATGCAAAATTTCTAACTTGAGCACCTTGTCCAATTGAAGTGCCGGTGCTTGATGTAATCGTAATATTTCCGTTTGAATTTGCAAAACCACTTGCAACATTCATATTATCTGTATTTACAAGTGCATTAAAAATCTGATTTACATTATCTGTTATAGTTGTTGAATTTGTAGGGTATTTTAATGCATTCAAATCGCTATTTAAAGCAGTTCCTGCATAAACCTTTGCATCGTTACCAATATTTATTGTATCGCCTTTAAGTTCAACATTTCCACGAGCAACAATTCTACCATTTATTGTAATAGGAACAGCATTTGCGTTTCCATATTGCAAAGTTGATAAATCTCTAGCAGTTGTTTCAGTTGCCATAGAATGGTTATTATTTTGTTCTGCTTCTAAAGGCAAACCTTTTATCAAAGTCTTATAAGAATCAGTAGTTGGTGTCAAAACAGATAAAGAACCAACATTCAAAACGCCTGAAGCTCCAACAACCATACCTTGAGGAGAAACAAAAATCAATTGACCGTTTGATTTTACATTTCCACCTTGGTTAGCCAAAGCATTAACAATACCATTAATATTAACTTGGTTATTGACAAAGTTTACAAACGTATCAATATCTGTGGCATTACCATATTCATTTTTTTGAGCATCTAGCCATTGGTAAATAAAGTTTGCAATATCACCATTTCCCAAATTAAAATCTTTAAAAACTCTATAACCAACATTACCTTTATAACTATCCGGATATAAGTTGTAAACCCCATTTGCGTCAGGAGTAATTGTTCCACCATTACCGTTTGTAATAATTGACGCTGCCATTACCTGATATGCTAATGATTGCTGCATAACAAGCAACAGACTTAACATAAATGCAACTACTCTTTTTTTATTAATTCCTTGTGTATTCATTATCTTTTGGAACCTCTATTTTCATTTTCTGCACGTCAAACACTTTTACATGTATATAAACGGCATTTGCATGGAATTCTTTACTGTTTTTGTTCAAATATTTACAAAAGTTTATATTATTTTCTTCCGGGATTAAATGGTTTGTACAATTTGTTATTAACGGAAGATGTACCAAATCCCGGGAAGTTTGCATTCGGTTGAACAAGATTATAATCATTTCTACGAATTTCAACATCTACAGGATTACCTTTTTCATCCTGAACATTTCTTATTTCCGGCTCATTTTGAACCAAATCTAATTGGAAAATTTCATCATGAGCTCTTTTATTCAAAATGCTATTACCTTGTCCATCTTCGGCACTAATTAATTTATAGAATGGTCCTTGTTCATTCTTCAAAGAAGGATAACCTGATATATCTGTAACAAGTTTGTAAGTAAATGTATGTTTTACTCCGTTTGTAACATCACTCATTGTAATAACGCTTGGTGTGTTATAGTCATTTACACCTTCTATTAGGCTTGGTGTAACTTGTACTTTTTCTCCTGTAGGAGCATTTGCAACAACATATTGTGCTCTATTTTTATTTACATTTGCAAGTTGTTGTGCATTGGTAATATTAGTTGCAACACCATTTCTTGTCATTGTTTTATAGTCTCTGGCTTCAGCTTCAGCACCTTTGGCTTGGTAATCATCAACTCTGATTACTTGTGTACCAACTAAAGGAGCTAAATCTCCATTTCCTTGAATATCATATACAATCTGACGCATTACTTCCGGTGGAATTGTAACTTTAACTTTATTATTATTAGATTTTATTTTGCCTTTCTTTCTTAATTGTTCAAGCCACATAGCGCCTTCTTCCATATTCAAATATTTTGATTTATAGCCGGCATTATATTTCCAATCTGCTTCTAATTCTGTTGTATGAAGTGTATCTTTATCATCATAATAATAACTTAAGATTTCTTTTGCTAATTGATATTGTTGGTTATTTTTAGAGTCTTTCATACCACAAGCTCTAAGTACATCATCAGGAGTTTTCAACTCTGTCTTACTAGTTGCAGTTGCAATTGTATCAAGCAAATGACCTCTGAATATGTCTTTTTCTTGACCTTTTGTTCCTTGAGTATATAAACTGTGAAGTGTTGCCGGAATACCTGCCATAAGTGCAGATGGAAGTACTGCAGAAACTTTTGCTTTTTCGGTTGCAATATCTCCTGCAATTTCTTTAAAGAAGGAAACTGTTCCATCATAAGGTATTTTCATAACAGTTTCACCGTTAACTTTATAGTCAACAGAACCTGAATATGGTTTTGTTTCGTTAATTACTTGATCATCAACTTTAGCAGTTGCTTTTTTACTATCTGAAATAGCTGCACCAAAAGCTGCACCTAATACAGATGGAATTGCACCATCAAGTAAAGTTTTGCCAACGCTGATTTGTTTTTCCCAAGCAAAGCCCATATTTTCAATATCTTTTTTATTTAAACCTAAATCTCTTGAAGCTGCTTTTTCTGTATATTCTTCATTTTTCTTTTTAAATATTTTAGAGAAAAATCCTCCTTTTTTAGCAGATTTATTTACTTGTGCATCAGTACCTGTAACTCTATCCATTACAAATTGATACAACATGTTTTTATTTTTTAAATTGCCAGATTCATCAAACATATCATTATACAAATTTGGCATCTCTTGGTCTTTACCGTAACTTTTTACTGCTGCTTTGATTTTTTCTCTTTGGGTTGAATTTAAGTCTTTATTCCAATCCCATTTGTTCATTTTATCAATTGCTTCATTTATACGGTCGGTTACTTTCTCAACATTTTTTGAGAATTTTTTAGCGCTTTTGGCAACATCATGAGCTCCATCTCGAGCATCGACAAATCTCTTTTCTTCATCACTTAGTTGATCTCCGTTCATGATTTTATTTTGAACAATTTTTTCTTGTTTTAAGAAAGATTCGTTCTGAGCTTTTACATTCTTTTTAGCTTCAGCTTCTGTCATGCCTTGTGCAACAAATTCTGCAATTCTTTCTTTTTCAGATTTGCCATCTGATAAACCTGCGAACATTGTTTGGTTTTCAAATTCTTTCCAAGCTTTATTAAGTTTTAATTCTCCTTTTTTGTTGTACAAATCAGGATATTCGCTTTGTGGAAAATGCTCTTTCATAGCTTTTTCATGAGAAGCTTCTAAATGTTTTTCTTCTTTGAACGGTTCTAATTTTGCATATCTATCTTTATCTAAAACTAAAGTGCCTGATTTATTTTTCTCTGAATAGGCATCAAGACCTTCTTTCAATTTAGCTTGTAGTTTTTCAGGGTCTTTTTCTGATAAAATTTCAGCAATTTCCTTATCAGTAAAATTTTTTCTTCCTAAATAGGCTGAAAAACGCCAATCTGAAGTATAATTATCAAATGTTATTTCATGATTATCATTATCAGTAACTGTTATAGAAGGTCCTTTGGGGGAGCCTTTTCTTGTAGTAAAAACAGATCCTGAAGCATTTGCATTGACTGGCGGTTGAGCACCGTTATCTGCAATAACGCTATTTGGATTAGAATTACTTCGTTTTTTAATTTCAGCATCCATTTGTGCCTCAGTCATATCGTTAATATTCTTTAAATCTGGTGCTATCTGTTCCAATAGTTTTTTCTTCTTATCGATATTAGAAACAGGAGGTTGTGAAATACTTGTATTTGTTGGATTTAGTCCTGAAACATTCTCATTTGCACACATAGTAATAATCCTTTCTTCTCAATTCTCTATTTTTCTGCATGAAAATTGATTTGGTCTTTTATACTTCTCTATGTCCATGTAAAAACATGTTTTAACTGAAAATTGCGCTATTTTTTGATTTTTATGTTAATTTTTTTTGTAAACCATTGATTTTACTAGGGTATAGAGGGTTTTTATACTTTACATTACTTAATATTCTTGTATATTTTATATATACTTTGTATTAATTACTTAAATACTGTTTCGATTTTCTCTTTGCTTTTATAGCATTGATACACACTCCTTTTTATTTAAATTTCTACCACATAGTTTATCGGTACTACTGTATGAAATCTTTAGTATTTTATAAAAAACCGTTACATTTGTTTACATTTTTACAAAAAATTCATTCTGCTCACAAAATCATCAAAAGTTATCATATAAAATCTTGTATTGATTTTATTGCATACTTAATAATTAAATAGTTTATAAAACAAATGAATAATAAATTTTAATTTTTTGCACTCAAAGCTTTTTCTTTTTGTTCTTTTAATTTTCGTTTAAACAAAACTTTTTGGAATAAGTTATACATCTTTTCACTGTTAACGACTGTTATTTGTGTTTTTCTATTAACAAAATCAACATTAACGTAAGGTTTTTGACTAAATATATTATTTTCTATGTTTACAAGTTGAAACAGCCCCTCAGTTAGTACACTGATGGGCTCTCTCAAAAATATATCAAATGTTTTTCGAATATCGAATTTTTTCATTTTAGTCTGGATTTATATTTTGTTATCTAATATATAATTTATCAATCATTAATTAGATTTTGGGCGCATTTTTTCAATTCTTTTCATAACATCTGCCCTATCTGCTGCATTCGGATTAAGAGCTAAGTATTGTTGATAATATTTTACTGCACCTCTGTAGTTCAATTCTTTTTCATAAGACATAGCTTTTAACTTCGCTATTTGAGGACTGTTATGATAGAAATCAATTGCACGATTACAATACTCTATTGCAGAAGCATAGTTATTTTCTTGGTATTCGTGCTGAGCAATATCAAAGAACTCATTTGATTTAGTTTCACAAAGATTAATATATTCAATGCCATTTTTTGCAATAACATTATTAGGATCTTTCATTAAAGCTTTTTGCAAAGCTAGTCTTGCTGTTCTGAACTGTTTATTGTGAACTAAAATTTCAGCTAAATATAAATCATCATCAACTGAATTTGAGAAATTTACGGCATTTTCAAAAGTATAAACAGCATCTTTTTCTCTACCTAAAGCTAAATAAGCCTCACCTTTAATAACACTATCCATTAAATTATTTCCGGCAGCCTGAACAATATAATTCAAACTGTCACGAGATAGCGGGTCTTGGTGAATTAATTTTGCAAGTTTTAACTTTGCAAGGTGAAGTTCTAAATCCTCAGGACATTTTTCAATAGCCTTGTTTATGTAGTCATAAGCAAGATAAACCTCTTTATTTGTAGTAATTCCATTGTTTTCACCACGGTCTTTAGCCATTTCGTAATAAGTATTTGCAAGACCTACAATAGCGTCATCATTGTATGTGGAATCACCAACAAGCTTTGAATAATAATCAAGTGCTTGGTCATATTTTCTTATATGCAAAGCCATATTTGCAATTCTCAACTTACTTTCAGAGTTATTCGGATTAATAGCTAAAGCTGTTTTTAACTGTTCCATCGCAAATTCTTCATCTGCACGGTTTTCATAAATCGTTGCAAGGTTCATATAAGGTCTTGAATTTTCAGGTTTAACAAGTTGAGCTTTTTTGAAAGAATTTATTGCAGCAGCTTGGTTTCCTTGTTTCAAATATAATTCACCTTGTAAAGTTAATGCAGGAGATGAATTTGAGTTCACATGCAAAGAGTGGTTAACCCAAGTCAAAGCTTTTGAATAATTTCCTCTACGAGTTTCAACCTGAGCCATGTGATACCAAGCAGTCGGATTATGAGTATTATATTTCATAGCACTCATAAAACTTCTTTCAGCACCATCCAAGTCACCATTCATCATTTTAACTACACCGACATTATCGTGAGCATTTGCAAAACCCGGATTTATCTTCAAAGAAGTGTTAAATAAATCCAATGCATCATTTTTGTTGCCTAATTTTAGAGTAGCAACCCCCATAGCGTTGTATGCTTGATAATATTTTGAGTCAATATTAACAGCAGTAACAAATTCTTTTATTGCAGAATTAATCAATCCCCTGGTTGTTTTGATATAATCAACATCGGAAGCTGTTTGACGTTGCATATAAACATAACCCTGTGCATAGTGTAAAATAGGGTTTCTTGGGGCTTTTTTTAACAATTTATCCAACTCAAATTGTGCAGGTTCAAGTTTGTGTTGTTTAGCCATGGAAACAGTCCTTAAAGCCTGTAAGTTTATATCATTCGGCTTAGCTTCAATTAATTCTTTAAGTTTCACATCTGCTTCATCACAATGATTATATTCAATCAATTTTGCAATTTCGGGGTAAGGTTGAGAAATTGATTTAACAGTTGCTGCATTTTGTTGGGTGTAAATGTTTGGAACACTTGTAGTATTCCTTTGTACTTGTGCCTGTAATTCTTTTGCATTAACTTGCGTAGATAGGGCAGCCATAACGACAATTGATGATATCAATAATTTTCTATAATTCATTTTATCTCCTGCAGGATAATTTTAATTATTTTAATTCTTATAAAAGTATTGTATAATATTATTTATAAAAAAGCAATAATATAAATATAGTAGAAAACATATATATAAAGGCAATAATATAATGGGAATTAATACAAATTCAAAACAAGATTTAGAAGATTTTAAATCTTATATAATAGCAGAAAAAAACTTCTCAAAACACACCGCAAAAGCCTACTGTTCAGACATTTTGAGCTTTCTTGTTTGGATGGATGAAGAATCTTGTGAAGATGTTAATTTCCCCAAAATAAGAGATTATATACATTTTATACAAAAATTTAATTATAAAAAAACAACTATAGCAAGAAAAATAGCTTCATTAAGAACTTTTTACAAATACTTATACAGAGAAAGAAAAATTGATTCAAACCCTGCACAAAATTTAAACAACCCTAAACGCCCAAAATCACTTCCTAAATTTTTAACCCCTGATGAAGTTGAACAAATTTTAAACAATACAAAAATTGAAACTCCGGCAGGTTATAGAAACAGAACAATATTAGAACTGCTTTGGGCCACCGGAATGCGTATTTCAGAACTTTCCGGATTAAATTTCGGAGATTTAAATCTTGAACATAATGAGATTAGAGTTTTTGGTAAAGGTTCAAAAGAAAGAATAATCCTTGTTACTGACAGAGCAAAAAATTATCTTGAAAGATATATTGAAAGTGCCAGAGCATTAATCCCTAAAGGGTTTCCTGTTCCACCACAAGATGAAAATTCTCCTGTTTTTATAAATAACACAGGATACAGACTCCAAACCAGAACTGTAAGAAATGTCATCAATGAAGTTGTTGAAAAAATTAACCTTCCTAAACATGTTACACCACACGTTTTTCGACATAGTTTTGCAACACATTTAATAGAGAATGGAGCTGATTTAAGAATTGTTCAAGAACTATTAGGACATGCAAGTATCTCTAATACCCAAATTTATACACATGTATCAACTCAACATCTGAAAGAAGTTTATAATCAAACGCACCCAAGAGCTTAATAATAAAAATATTAGTTCTACATTAAGCTATTAATGTTCGAAACTCAATAATTTAAATCCGCGTTTTTTCTTCTCTAACTCTCTATCAGGCAACTCATAACACTTGATACAACGAGCTTCATAAGTTTCATCTCCACCAATCATAATTAATGGAGAATTTTTGTCTGCTGGTTTGCCATCAACAAGTCTTTGCGTACGCGTCGCATTTTCGCAGCCACATTTCATACAAACAGCATGAAGCTTGTGAACCTCTGTTGCTATACACATCAATTCAGGCATACTCCCAAAAGGTTCGGCTTTAAAATCTAATTCTAAACCGGTTCCAATAATTTTTTTACCTTCATCCATAAGTTTTGAAATAACTTTAACAATATTTGAATCAAAAAATTGCAACTCGTCTATTGCAATAACTTCATCTTCCGGTTTCACAATACTCATAATTTGAATTGCATGCTTAACCTTTATCGCATCAAGCCACAAACCGTTTCTTGATTCAATGTAATCCCCTTTAGCCCTTGTATCAACTTCCGGTGAAATAACTTTAACCTTCCTTTTTGCAATAATAGAACGCCTTACACGTCTCAAAAGTTCTTCTGTTTTTCCACAACTCATCGGCCCTGTTATTAATTCAAAACTATATCCGTACATTATATTTCACCACCATTTAAAAAATTAACCCTATTGGGTTCCCAAATTCTCCTTTTGAACAATTATACATCTTTAAAACTTATTTTTAAAGTAAATTAATGTAAAATTTTGTCACGCAGCTTTTTTAATCCGGCACCATAAAAATATCTTAATTGTTCAGGGAAATTATCTGCAATATCAATCATATACATATCATGCACGGCTAATGCTTTTAACAAAAATGCAATTTCTGAATTTTTGGTCCATATAGCTTTTGGATTTTTATTTTTATTAGGTTGGGTCATTCCAAAAAGTCCCTCACTTTCATCAACAGCAAGAAACATAAATTTTCCACTTACATAATACCCCAACATTGGTACTCCGGAATGTTCAAAAACTGCTCCAAAATTACAGATAAAATTATCATATTTCACTATTTTTACATCCAATCCTCTGTTATATGCATCCAAAAGGTACTGCTCAAGGTATTTAAAATCTTCTCCCCACAATTCAATATAAATATCCTTTTTAGCATTTTTAATTATTTCAATAGATTTATCTATAATCTTTGTTCTGCCATTAACCGAAAGAATTGGTTCTGTGTATTCTTCTTCTTTTATATCAGGAAGTTTTTTTTCTAAAAAATTAATAGTAGAATCAAATTTCCTTTTATATCGTTTTGTTAACTCTTTGGGTTTTATTGGTGTATATGTTATTGGCTTCGAATTTGAACTCAAGACTATATTCATGTTTTCTAAATTTTTAAGAGTATCGTAAGTTCTGGATTGGGGAATGTTTGCCAATTTACTTATTTCATAACCTGTCGCAGGAAATTTTTTCAAAAGTGCTATGTAAACTTTTGATTGATATTCGTTAAACCCAAGCTCTTTTAATTTTTCAACTATTTCATCCATAAAACGAGTGTAGCGGATTTTTATATTTTTGGCAAGATTTTTTATTATAAATCATCTAATGATTTTTCATCAAGTAAAATATCATGTCCCATATTATGCATTAAATCTAAATATGCATCATAATATACTTGCATATCAGCAATATATTCATTTAATATTTCCTGATGAGAATTTTCAATTATAAACAAGTTTAACAATGACGTTTTTCCATCAGCATAACGTTGTTCAGACATTTTTAAAATATTATCTGATTCTTTTAAAATTGCTTTATAATATACCATATTTTCTTTTGCATATTTAAAGTTATTGTAATCTTCTTTTAATGCAAATTTCAATTTATTTTCAAAAGAAACTTTATCTATTTTAGCTCTATCTAAAACAATCTTTGCTCGTTTAATCTCAGGTCTGTACGTGTACAAAACCGGCATATCCAAATATCCGCCAACATAAGCACCATGACTTTGTCCGTCACCCGAAAAAGCATAACCTCCCATTACCGTTAAATCAGGTATAGGTTTATGTTTTGCAACAGCAAGTTCTCTTTCTGATTTATCAATATTATCATAAGCTATTTTTATAGAATAACTATATTTCATAGCAACTTCCTCAACAGTTGAATATTCTGGAAGTTGTATGTCTAAAAGAGAAATATGTTCCTGAAACAGAGAACTGTCTCTCGTGTCGTACATTGTATCAATTTCTTTAAGATTTAAAATTTTATTAAAATGAAATTGTGCTGAAATTAAATTAGCCTTTGCTTTGTTCAAAGAAATAAGCTGTTTTTTATGTTTAATATCTGATTGCAATCTTTCAACTTCATAATTTATAGAAGTTTTAGGCTTGGCTTCTGCAACCTGACGCATTTTTCTGTAAAGCTGTTCTCTCTGTTGCAAAATTGAAACAACAGATTTCATATAAACCACATCAAAATAGGCACTCATTACTTCTAATTTAAGATTTAATTCATCTTGCCTTATTTCATCTTCTAATAAACGCAAACTGGCAATTGCTGCTTTTTTGCGAACTCCTCTTTTTGCAATTTCAACAGGTAAAGCAATTCCGGCTTGACTTGCATTCGACTTACCTATCGGCCCCATCAAAACTGTTGATTGTAATTGTGGATTTTTAAGGGCATTAGCCATTTTTATTTCTTGTTTAAGAATATCTATTTCTTTACGTTTTGCTTGCAATTCAAGATTATGTTCCAATGCCAAGTGTACGGCATCATCTGCAGAAATCTTGACAATATCTGCATTTGCGGGCAAAAATGTTATTATAAATACAGCAAAAAGTATAACTATCTTTTTCATCAAAAACATTATACAACAAATATTAAATTGCTTGCGGTTGTCCTATTACATTTATTAATATATCAATAACTTTTGGCATTTGACACTTAAAAGAATAGTTTCCATTTTTTAGAGAACATCGAGAACAATCACACTTAATAGAATAACATTCAAGTGCTTGTTCAGTCCAACTTTGTGTTATTGATGAAGAAATATCACCATTATTTTGCGGATAAAACACATCTTCCATATAACTACCCCAATAATTAACCCATTAATATTTTATAATAATTTGAAAATGTTTTAATCCTACAATTATATGAAATTATTATTGTTCACTTTTTTCATAATTCAAAATATAATCAAATATTTTTTCATTATACCTGTTATCTACTGCACTGAATGGTAATACAACACCACCGAATTGTTTTTCAACATTTTTTATTACATTCAAAGTTTTTGATTTTGGAACATAATCCATCTTTGTTATAATCGTAAAAATCGGTAAATTATAAGCTCTTACCCACTCACGCATTTGAAAATCGTTTTTTTGAATATCATGCCTGCCATCAACCAATTGTATAAGAGAGGCGATTTGTTTTCTTTCAAGCAAATATTCTTCCAAATACTTTTGCCATCTGTTTTGAGCTTCTTTAGAAACCTTTGCATAACCGTACCCCGGAAGATCGGCAAGCATAAATTTATTTGAAAAATCAAAGAAATTTATTAATCTTGTCTTACCTGGTGTATTTGAAGTTTTTGCAAGTTTTTTGTGATTTGCAAGCCCATTAATAAAAGAAGATTTTCCTACATTTGAACGCCCCAAAAGCGGAAATTCCGGCAAAGTATAGTCCGGACACTGAGATAGTTTCTCAGCACTTATTAAAAATTTTGCTTGCATATATTTTGTAGCCATAGATTTATAATAACATGAAAAATTTGTTTTTAAGAAATTTTTCTAATCATCTCTTGAGCTTCTTCACATTCCGGAAAAGACTCTACAATTTTATCAAGAGTTTTTAGGGCTTCATCTTTATTATTTAATTTTTCATAGCATTTTGCACTATTTAGTAATAAATTTACATTCAACGGATTTTTTTCCAACATGTGTTTAAAAATTCCGTTCGCTTGTTCATAATTACCTAATTCAAAATAACAAAGCCCTAACATGTGTTCACAATCATACGTTTTTTGTAATTCATAAGATTTTACAAAATACATTTTGGCATCTTCTGCTTCACCTTGTAAAAACTTAATTTTACCGGCTATGAAATACATAAAATCATTATTCGTCTCATGTTCAAGAGCATGCTCTATTTGTTCATAAGCTTTGTCAAATTCCTTTAATTGAATTTTATTTAAAGCTGAAAAAGCTAAAGCATCCGTATGATGAGGTTCTATTTTCAGGGCTTTTTGATAATATTCATCAGCTTTTTTAAAATCAGTTGTTGCATGTAAATAATTTGCATATTCAAATAAAATATCAAAGCTTTCAGGCGCAAGTTTTAAAGCTATATTAAATTCGTCTTGAGCATAATCAAATAATCTTTTACTTAAATATAAAATACCCAAATCTTTGTGTGCCGGAGCAAAATCAGGACTTAACTCAATAACTTTTTTCAAAATCTTTTCAGCTTTATCCATATCATTGGTTTTTACACAAAGATGTGCATATTCATAATAAATTTCATGGGAAACATTTCCTTGAATAAGAATTTTTTCATAAAGCAATTTTGCATTTGAGAATTGACCGATTTTTACATAAATATTTGCTAATTTCCTCAACATAGAAACAGATTTTGGATTAAGCAAAACAAGCTGTGCAAGAATTGTAATTGCACTGGTGTATTCTCCCAATGCATCATAACAACAAGCCAAATTATATTGATAATTATGTTTTTCAGGATGATGAGCAGATAAAATCTTATAATGTTTTATAGCTTCTTCTAATTGATTTGATTTAACTTCAGAAAGAGCCAAAGCAACAAGATAATTATCTTGAGGTTCAATATTATACGCTTTTCTAAAATATTCACAAGCTTCCTTGTGTTTGTTTTGTAATTGCAAAATTGACGCAATATTAAAATATGTTATTGAATTATTTGCATCAAATTCGCTGGCTTTCATAAAGTTTTCATAAGCCTTATCTAAGTTTCCAACAGTAATATAACAAGTTCCTAAATTGTTATAAAGCTGTGAATGTTTTGGATTTAATTCTAATGCTTTTTCTAAAAATTCTAAAGCTTCTTCAAATTTTCTCAAAGCCATACAAGCAGTTCCTGCAATATAATAGATGGTATAATCGTCTTGTACATATTCAAGAGCTTTTATTGCCGTGTCAATAGCTTTTTGTGGCTCATTGTTTTTAACATAAACTATAGCAAGGTTTTTATATGCATCAATATAACTGCTTCTTAAACGTAAAACTTCTTCATAAGCAGAAATAGCATGTAAAAAATCATCTTGATTATCGTAGCAATTTGCAAGATAAAACCAACTCGTTGCATCATCTTTATATTTTACAACTGTTTCAAAAACGCCCTGTCCTTCTTTATATCTATTTAAATTCATATAACAAAGTCCAAGTAATTTTAAAGCTTCTGCATCTTTTTCATCACCATGAATTATTGATGTTAATTCTTCTATAGCTTTTTCATATTCTTTATTACTTATAAGTCCATTAATTCTATCTAAATTTTCCATAATTAAATTATATCTCAAACAAAATTTACTTTACAGATTTTCCAAACACGTGATATAATATTATATCAACGCCTTAAAAATTTCATTGAATTTTGTTCCGAAAGGACAAAATTATGGGAAAATCTTCTAAAAAATACCCGCAATATTCATCCGGAACAATAAATGTAAATGGAAATACCAAAGCCTCCACATACAAAACCGGAGATAATATTTATTCAAACTACAATATGTCTGATTTTGAAAAACAGGCTTATGACTATGCTCAAAAATCTTTTGCAAATTCATTACCTTCTGTAAATATTTTTGATGACGAAACTAAAAAAAATTTACAGTCACAACTTGATGTATACCAACTTAACGGACAAAAACTTATAAATAATATTTACACCCCAATGTTGAATGACTTAAAAAATGACGTGGCATCTAGATTTGGAAACCTTGATAATTCTGTATTTATGGACAATTTAAATTCAATTGAAGCCAATAGAGCAAATTCTATTAATAACCTTGCACAAGATGTAATGTCTAAAAAAAGTGAACTTATTAATAATGAATTATCTCAAAGATATACGTACCTAAATTTTTTACAAGATATCCAAAATCAAATGAACTCTAATATTTTAAATTATATATCAGGTTCTCAAAACAACAGTACATCCGGAAACAATTATAATACTCAAGCTTACAATTCCACTAAATCCTCCGGTAGCTCTTTCGGTAATTATGCAAATTTAGCTTCAGGAGTATTAAGTTCTATGGGGCCTTATGGAATGGCAGCATCAGCAGCACTTCAAATTGCAAAAAATTATGTTTAATAATTCTATCCTTTATTTTTTGAAAATATGTTAGTGCATTTTAATAAGAACCGGTAATAACATTAAAATTATTACCGGTTCTTCTGTATTTAGAATTTTTATTATATAATATTTTTATGAACATAATACAAGAATTTGATACAATTGCAGCGATAGCAACACCTATAGGAACAGGTGGAGTCGGAGTTATTAGAATTTCCGGTGACAAGAGTTTTGATATTATCAATAAAATATATTCAAAACACAAACTTGAAGCAGGTAAAATTTCTCACGGTTGGATTTTAGACAACGATAAAAAAATTGATGAAGTTATTCTTTTGCCGTTTAAAAATCCGCATAGTTACACCGGTGAAGATGTTATAGAAATACATTGTCATGGTGGAATTAATGTTGTCAGAAATATTCTTGAAGTTGTTCTTAAAAATGGAGCAAGAATGGCTGAACGTGGAGAATTCACTAAACGAGCTTTTCTTAATAAAAAAATGGATTTGTCTCAAGCAGAAGCTGTAGCTGACTTAATCCATGCAAAAACACGAGATTTTGCAAAACAATCCACAAAAAACTTATCAGGAGTTTTAGGAAACAAAATTAAAGAGATAAGAACAGATATTTTCAACGTGCTTTCAAAAATTATTGCAGGAATTGATTTTCCGGAAGATGTTGTTGAACCTGAATATGATTATATTATTACAGAATTTGAAAAAGCTTTAGACAAAATCAATAAAATTTTATCATCCGCAAACTCCTCAAACATAATGCGTCAAGGGATAAAAATTGCAATCGTAGGTAAACCTAATGTAGGTAAATCTTCTTTATTCAATACTCTTTTAAACGTTGAACGCGCAATTGTAACAGATATTGCAGGAACTACAAGAGATGTATTAACAGAAACTTTAGATTGGGATGTTGCAATCACACTTGTAGATACTGCCGGAATTCGCGATAATGATGAAGTTGGAAAAGTTGAAGAAATAGGAATTGAATATTCTAAACAATCAGCAGACGAAGCTGATTTAGTTCTTTTCTTGTATGATGCTTCTAACGGTATGACTGATGATGATAAAGCTATTTTAGAATTAATCAAGAACAAAAAACACATTATTATTGCAAATAAATCAGATTTAATTAAAGACAGAGAACCTGACGTATTTTATCTTTCAACCGTAACAAAAGAGGGTTTGGAAGAATTAAAAGAAAAAATAAAACAAACCTCATACAATTTTTCACTTGAAGATACTGAATTTGTAACAAACAATAGACAACAAGACTGTCTGAAAAAATGTCGTGAAAGCCTTATTCAAGCCCTTGATGCTGCTAAAATACACCAATTACAAGATTTAATATCAATTGACTTGAAATCAGCTTTACTATATTTAGATGAAATTACCGGAGAAGTAATTACAGATGATATTTTAAATAATATTTTTGACCATTTTTGTATCGGAAAATAAATAAAATAAAAAAATTTATTAATAAGAAAAATACTTGTCAAAATCTACATCATCAAAACTACAAAGAAGCTTATAAACAGAATCTTCTTCATCCATTCTTTGAAAACTGTAATCATCAAACTTCCAATATTTAGGATTAATTCCCTTTACACGAACAATACCGGCATCTTTTAAAATAGATAATTTCTTCTTTACAACATCAACCGGAAGTTTAACCATTTTAGCAAGTTCAACAGCCGTAACCCAATTTTCAACAGCACCTTTTTCGGGTGTCATAAACATGAGTTCTAATCCCACCGCTTTTAAATCTTTATCTTCTGTTTCCGGTTCATAATCATACATAATTTAATCCTACCGTAAAAAATACCTTCTGCTATCCTACTTACATATTATATTACGGCATATTTACAAAAAACTTTAATATCTGTCTTAAATTTGACAACATAAATACTACAATAGCGAAATGAACAATAATTTGTTAGTGAAATAAACAAAAGAAACACTACTTATCAATAAAATTATTAAACAAGAGAAAAAACATCATCTTCTAATAAAGTTCTTTGGAATTCTTCACATTCTTCCATCAAATCAGTTAGTATTGCATACTTTGATAAATGCAAAGCTTTTGGAAGGTCTGCAATATCTCCTGTAAAATCAATTATATAATAATCTTTATTTTGCTCTTTTATTTTAATTAAACCAATATCTTCAAATATAGAAAACAATAAATCAAAAACCTTGTAAGATTTTCCAAGAAAACTGGCACAACGACAAAGTTCTACTTTTCCGTTATTATTATGGCAAGCAAATTTCAACATTTTACAAACTGTTTTCAAAAATTCTTCTTCATCCATATATTTTAAATCATAATTCATAAAATGAATAGAAAGAGGTTTTGTTTGGTTTAGAATTTTATCAAATGTATCCCTGTCAGCAGGATAATCAAATAACATTAAAGCATCGCAAGGTCTAAGACTATCTCGCGTAACTGTTCTTGCATATAATGCATCAAAAGGCTTTAATTTATCTAAAATAGATTTACTCTCTGCAAAAATCAAAATATTTTGTTTTGATGTTTTTACATAATCATTGACTTGAGGTAAAATGTCTGTTTTTTTACGATGGTCATAAATTTTTTGTTTTGGAATTTCTTCTTCCTTCAAATATTCCGAATGAATATCATCAATTATCAATTGAACACTTGTTGTTCCGTTGTATTCATTTTTTTGCGGATGAAAAGCAATATCTAAAGTATCACCTTTTACAAGTGAAATATCTCCTTCTTTCCAACGAATACAGTTAAATTCACTATTTCCTGCCTGACAAGTTAACCTTAAATGATTTTTATTTTCACCCATAAGTCTTTTTTCTTTTATTTTCATATTTTTTATTGCAAAAATAGGGCTCGGGTTTGCTGCACCAAAAGGTTCTAATTGAGAAATATCATCAATTAAATCCAGTGTAATATCGTCAGGTGTAAGTTCCAAATCTATATTTATAAAAGGTTTTAAATCTTTTCCTTGAGACATTTCTTTTACAGTTTTACAAAGAGCAGATTTTACTTGTTCAAAAGAAGATTTTGTTTCACTAAAAGATAAACCTGCGGCCATTGAGTGCCCACCAAAGCCGTCTAAAAGTTCTGAGTTAACAGATATAGCATCATATAAATTTATTCCCTCTACACTTCTTGCAGAACATCTATACTGTTTGGTTTCATCAGAGTATGTCATTAAAAAAGTAGGTTTATAATATTTTTCTACTAACATAGAAGCTACAATACCGATTATTCCAATATGCCATTCTTTATTAAAAAGAACAATTGCAGGATTTCTGTTTCCCTCTTTTTTAACCATTTCATCGGCTTCTGCAAAAATATTCTGACACAATTCCTGACGAATTTTATTAAATTCGTTCAAAGATTGAATAGACATTTCAATTTCTTGTTTGTTATCAGAAATCAATACTTTTAAAGCAGCATCAACTGTATCAAGTCTGCCTGAAGCATTTATTCTTGGAGCAATTCCAAATGCTATCTGTTCGGATGTTATTTGTCCTTTATACCCTGCACTTTCAAGTAATCTCGTTATACCATAATGTTTTCCGGCAGAAATCAATTCTAATCCCTTTGTAACAAGATACCTGTTTTCTCCAATTAAAGGAACAATATCTGCAACAGTTCCAACTGCTACATAAGGAAGAATTTCGGATATAAATTCTAATTTGTTGTATTTTTCTAACAAAGCATGAGCTGTTTTAAAAGCAACTCCTACTCCTGCAAGAGAAGTAAGACTTTCTATTTGTTTTGGTGTAAGATTTTCATCTAATGCATAAGGAGCTTTTGGATTAATTATCCCGTAAGCTTTTGGTAAAACTTCAGGTGCTTCGTGGTGATCTGTGATAATTACATCTATCTTAAAACTATTTAAAAAATTCACAGCATCAACATCAGAAATACCACAATCACAAGAAATTATAACTTTTGGTTTAACTTGTGTCATTACTTTCACAAGAGCTTTTGTATCAAAACCATGACCTTCTTTTTCTCTATCCGGAATAAAATAATTTACATCAGCACCTAAGTATTTAAAAGTCCTATATAACAAAGATGTAGAAGTAACTCCATCTGCATCAAAGTCACCGTGGATTACTATTTTTTCACCATTATCAATTGCTTTTGATAATCTTTCAACAACTTTTTCCATATCGCAAAAAGCTTTAGGATGAATAGTTTTTATTTCTAACGGATGTAAAAAATCATAAATTTCTTCTTCTGTTTCAATCCCCCTTGAATGTAATAATCTTGAAATTAATGATTTATCATTACCGTTATATTTATTAAAAATCCACTCTTTCATTATCCTCTCCCTAGCTTTATTGTAACATAAATATTATTTATGATATAATTATCACAAATGGAGAAGTGTATGAAAGAAAAAGCTATAGAATACTTTAAAAACGGTTATTCTTGTTCTGAAAGTATTATAAAAGCTGCGTCAGAAGAAGGTTTATGTCCAAAAGAACTTTTACCGATTGCAACATCTTTTTCGGGTGGAATGTCATCAGGTTGTGTTTGTGGAACATTAGCAGCTGCACAAATTATAAACGGTTATAATTTTGGTAAAGAAAATACAAAAGGGAATGAACCTTTAGCCAGACAAAATGCAGCTTACCTTGTTGAAGAATTCAAAAAACGAAATAAAGTTACTTGTTGCAGAATTTTGTCAGCAGGATTACAAGGAATGGCAAGAAAAGAACATTGTTCAAAATATGTTGCTGATGTTTGTGAAATTTTAGAAGGAATAATGAAAGTTCATGCTTAACGTATTAGCAATATTTTTAGGCGGGGGAATTGGTGCTGTATCAAGATACTTGATTGGTTTAAACCTTGCAAAAATATTTGAAATAAACCTTCCTTGTTCAACATTTTTGGTAAATATAATAGGAAGCTTTGTTATTGGTTTTTTGTACATTTTATTTATTGAAAAAAATGATATTACACCAGCACTGAAACTTGCTCTAACAGTTGGTTTTTGTGGTGGACTTACAACTTTTAGCACTTTCTCTTTGGAGCTTTTTGAAATGCTTGGAAACAACCAAATTTTCCATGCATTTTTGTATATTGTTTTGAGTATAACAGTTTGTCTATTAATGACAACAATAGGAGCGTATTTTGCAAAACTTATTTAAATTCGATAAATTAAATTTCATAACTGCGGGTATGCCGTTAAAAACAGGAAAAGGTTCTTATCCTCAAGCGTTTGATATATTAAATGATATGAAATTGGATGGAATGGAACTGGAATTTGTTCATGGAGTCAGAATGAGCGATACAAACAGAAATTTTGTAAAAGAAAAATCTAAAGATTTTGTTATTACAGCTCATGGACCATTTTATATTAATCTAAATTCCAAAGAAGAAGAAAAAATAGATGCGAGCGTACAAAGAATAATTGATACTGCAGCTGTTGCTTCTCAAGCCGGAGCTTTTAGTATAACTTATCATGCAGCATTTTATATGGGAAAAGATAAAGAAACTGTTTATAACCAAGTCAAAACACAAACAAAACGAATAATTGATATTTTAGAAAATGAAAAAATAAAGGTATGGATAAGACCTGAAACAACAGGAAAAGCTACTCAATGGGGAGATATTGATGAAATTATAAATCTTTCAAAAGATTTTGAACAAGTTTTACCTTGTGTAGATTTTTCTCATCTTCATGCAAGAAGCGCAGGAGAATACAATACTTATGATGAATTTTCAAAAGTTTTAGAAAAAATTGGAAACGAAATAGGACAATATGCTTTAGAAAACTTTCACGGTCATCTTGCCGGAATAGAATATACAGCTAAGGGTGAAAAACAACATTTAAATTTAGAAAATTCTGATATGAATTACAAAGACTTACTAAAAGCTATGAAAGAGTTTGGCGTAAAAGGAGCTCTTGTTTGTGAAAGTCCTAATATTGAAGATGATTGTAAATTAATAAAAAATTATTATGAAAGTTTATAGTAATTAAACAATTTTCTTTGTAGAAAACTAGTCAATTTTTAGTAGAAAAGTGTAGGTGTTATTGTAGAAAACTCATGAGTTTTCTACAATAATTTTCTGTATAAATAGTTTTCTACAATTAATATATAGTTTTGAACAAGTTTTCTACAATTTTTTCTACATGCTCTAATTCAATTATAATCATAGTTTCCATTGGTTTTCTACAAATATTTACTGCTTATTATTACTATTATATATATAAATATAATTATTAATATAATATATAATAGAAAACTAATTGTTCAAAACTTAGAAGGTAAAGTTTTCGTATTATTTGGTTTAAATTCATTTTTCAAGGATTATAATTCTATTATATAAATAAGAAAACTTGGAGTAAGATAATGAAATTTGTTATAAAAAAAGAAGATTTATATAACGGAATTAAAATAGTTGAAAGAGCAACTTCTGCAAAAGCTTTACAACCTGTTTTATTAAATATTTTGATTGAAACTATTGGTACAAGCGCAATTAAACTTGTTGCAACCGATTTAGATTTGACTGTAATTGCTGAAGTTGATGCTCAAGTTGAAGAAGAAGGGAAAATTACACTACCTTCTAAAACTCTAAATGAAATCGTTTCAAAATTAGGTGATAAACTTATTACTTTTGAAATGCCGGAAGGTGAAACTTCTGTAAATATAACTTGCCAAAATTCAAAATTTGATATTATTGGTATTTCTGCTGCTGAATTTCCTCCTGAGTTTTCAAACGTAAATTTGAATGATGACGAAGGTTTTGAAATAGAAATTAGACCGTTTGTAAAAGCTGTGCGTCAAGCTGGTTTTGCAGCTGCAAGTTATGAAACAAGTAATCTTCTTTCAGGTATTGTTTGTGATATTTCAAACAATATTATGGAAATTGCTTCAACTGATGGTAACAGACTTGCTAGGGTGCGTGAAACTATTGATAACAAAGAAAATATGACTCAACAATTAATTATTCCTTCTAAAACTTTGAATGAATTTATTAAAATGAGTAGTTTTATTGATGAAGATTCTGTAAAAATTTATATTGAAAAATCTAAATTAATCATTAAATCAGAAAAAACAATGACAATTTCAAGATTGTTGGAAGGTCAATTCCCTCAATATAACAAACTAATTCCGAATGAAAGTCCTAAAGAAGCTTTGGTAAATGTTTCTCAAATGACATCAGCATTAGAACGTGTATCAATTATGGTTGATGAAAAAACTAGTATTGTAAAATTAGAATTTAGCCACAATACACTAAAGTTAACTGCTGATACATCAAATTCCGGTAAATCTGAAGAAGTTATAGATATAAATTATGAAGGTGAAGATTTGACAATTGCCTTTAATTATAAATATGTTCTTGAAGCATTGAAAAATATTGATTCGGATGATGTAAAAATTGGGTTAAATACTCCTCTTTCAGCAACAATGTTTAAACCAAACAGCGAAGAAGATTATGTTTGCTTAATTATGCCTGTACAAATCAGATAGTAGTGGTAATAAGGCGTTAAGGTGTTAGAGCAATAATGTTTACAGTCATTGTGAGCGTATGCGAAACAATCCAGCTGATTATTTTCAATGTCGGGATACCTATCCCGATATACAAGACTTTAGTGAAAAGTGAAAAGACCTTATCAGATAAGTTTCTTTTTTGTATCTACAACACTTTTAATCTTTCCCTCGCACTACAAGACTAGGTTGTCTTTTTTACAAATTTTATCTTGAAGAACTATGTTTTTTTTATATAATAATAATTATGAAATATAGAGAAAATGTTAGAAACTTTTGTATTATTGCACACATAGACCACGGTAAATCTACTTTGGCTGACCGTTTACTTGAAAAAACCGGCACTGTTGCTCAGCGTGATATGCAAAATCAGATTATGGATTCAATGGATATTGAACGTGAACGTGGTATTACTATTAAATTAAATTCTGCCAGAATGAAATATAAAGCTAAAAATGGTAAAGATTATGAATTAAATTTAATTGATACTCCCGGACACGTAGATTTTTCTTATGAAGTATCTCGTTCTTTAGCAGCTTGTGAAGGTGCTTTGTTAATTGTTGACGCTACGCAAGGTGTTGAAGCTCAGACTTTAGCTAACGTTTACTTAGCCATTGAACAAAACTTGGAAATTATTCCTGTTATTAATAAAATAGATCTTCCTTCTGCTGATGTTGACAGAGTAAAAGAAGAAATTGAAGAAGTTTTGGGAATTGATGCTTCTATGGCAATTCCTGTCAGCGCAAAAGCAGGTATTGGTATTGAAGAAGTTTTGGAAGCTGTAGTTGATTTAATTCCTCCTCCTGTTGATAATTCAGAAAAACCTTTAAGAGCCATGGTTTTTGATAGTGCTTATGATCAATATTTAGGAACTTTGTGTTTCTTTAAGATAATGGACGGAAAAATTAAACTTGGTGATAAAGTTAGATTTATGGCGTCAGGTAAAGAATACGAAGTTGTTGAACTTGGATATCAAACACCTATGAGAGTTCAGGTTGATGAACTTGTTTGTGGTGATGTTGGTTACTTTGCAGGTTCTATAAAAGAATTAACAAGGTTTGTTGGTGATACTGTTACGAATATTGCAAATCCGGCAAAAGAACCTCTCCCGGGTTACAAAGAAGCTTTACCAATGGTATTTTCAGGACTTTATCCTGTAGATAATGACGATTATGCTGATTTAAAAGAAGCTTTGGAAAAACTAAAATTAAATGATAGTAGTATTACTTTTGAACCGGAAACATCCAGTGCTTTAGGATTTGGATTTCGTTGCGGTTTTTTAGGTATGTTACACATGGAAATTGCTCAAGAACGTTTGGAACGTGAATATGGGCTTTCTATTGTAACAACAGCACCTTCAGTTGTTTATCATGTTTATAAAACAAATGGAGAAATGATAGAAATAGACAATCCTGCTAATCTACCTCCCGCACAGTTAAGAGATTATATTGAAGAACCTTACGTGAAAGTTCAAATTATTGCCCCAAATGATTATGTTGGGACATTGATGGATTTGGCGCAAACAAAACGCGGAATTTTTAAGAATATGACGTATATTGATAAAGTTCGCGCAAGTCTTGAATATGAAATACCTTTGAGTGAAGTTATTACAGATTTTTATGACCAATTAAAATCTCGTACGAAGGGTTATGCAAGTATGGATTATGAGTTTAAAGATTATAAACGCTCTAAGCTTGTAAAACTTGATATAATGCTTGCCGGTGAAGTTGTAGACGCACTTTCTGTAATTTGTCATGAAGACAGTGCTTTTTATATCGGGCAAAAATTAACGGCAAAATTGAAAGAAATTATCCCAAGACAACTGTTTGAAGTACCAATTCAAGCTGCTATTGGTGGTAGAATAATTGCAAGAACAAATATTAAAGCTATGCGTAAAAACGTATTGGATAAATGTTATGGTGGAGATATTTCGCGAAAAAGAAAACTTTTGGAAAAACAAAAGAAGGGTAAAAAGCGTATGAAATCCGTTGGTAGAGTGGAAGTTCCTCAAGAAGCATTTATGGCAGTTCTTAGTCTTGATGAGGAATAATATTGTTATCCTTTGCTTTAATTGCCGCTGAAGTTCTGTTTGTAACTCCTAGTTTTTTATAGATTTGTGTTAGGTGTGCTTTAACAGTGTGATTTGTAATGCACAATTTTTCAGCAATAATATTATTGCTATCGCCATTTACTAAAAAAGTTAATACATCAATCTCTCTTGCTGTCAAATCACAACTTTTCTTTTCCATAATTCCCAAATTATCTTTTACTGTGTTGTCGTAGTGATATTACAATATTAACAAAATGGTTTATTTTTACTATTAGCCATAAGTCTACATTCAGTCATACCGCTGAAAAAGCCGAAATTACCCAAAAAATAAAATGTAAAGAAATGTTAATAAATATATATAAAATATATATGATTTACGCAATTTTTAAATACAAAAATACTTTATATACATGTGAGAATCAATTAATAGGATAAACAAATTTAAGAGAAAAGAGTAAACAAAGAAACGGAGAAATGGAATTATGGTATCAAAAATCGGAAGTTTTGGCAATGTATTTGGCAACAATGGCGACAATAACAAAGTAAACAAATCAAATGACGCACAAAAACCAAAAGAAATTATAGATGTTACTCAACATTCAAAAGTTGAACACAAAGAGTTGGGAGATGACGTATTAACATCAGCCAATTTTTATGCAGGAATGGGCTTGGACTTAAAGACTAAAAAAACTCAACCTGGTTCTTTGGAAGATTTAACTCAAGTTGTACAAAATTTGAATGCATCAAAAGCTGATAGAGCTGACAAGAAAGCTGCTTTTAATGCAGTTCAGGGTAATGATTGGTCATCATATTTAACTAAAGCTTATGTTTATAGCAGAATGAATGATACATCCATGAAAACTCTTGCAAGTGTAGATTTTTCAATTGGAAATATGCCTGAATATATTGCAGATGATTTGAATGCAGAAGTTGTAATAGCTTAATAAGTTTCTTATAAATATATGTTTACTCACATAAAGAGCCGACTATTTTAGCCGGTTCTTTTTTTTTATTTGACTTAAAAAGGGTTGACAAAAATAGTAAAATAGTAAATAATGTGGATATAGGGGCAAGCCCCAAGCAAGTAACGTTTACTTGAGGCTTGACTTAGTGCCCTATAACCAAATTAATAAAATATTTAAAACCGTTATAATTACCGTTATAACGGTTTTTATTATCTCATTGGTCATTTTTACCACCCCCTTTCCACCGTTTTCTTAGTAAATACGTGTGTGGGTGTGGTATGGTAGGTACTACCCTATAATTTTATTTTATATTAAATATTAAATTTGTCTATGTGTTGAAAAGTGTTTATTCACGTAAAGAGCCGACTATTTTAGCCGGTTCTTTTTTTTATGAAGTTTATAATGAGATTGCCACGCTTCGCTCGCAATGACGTAAAAATATAAAAAAATATTTAATGATATTGCAATCTTATTAAATTATTTTAGGATACAAATCTTCTTTATTTGGGTTAAAGTTATAAATAAGTTTTTCTTTTTTAGCCCTTGAATAATCTTTAATTTGTTTTTCTCTTGCAATTGCAACTTCTATATCATTTGTTTGTTCATAATAAATTAATTTATTCAAATTATATTTCTTGGAAAATCCGTCAACAAGTTTCATTTTATGCTCATATATTCTACGAACAAGATTATTAGTAACTCCAACATATACTGTAGTGTTATACTTATTCGTAATTATATAAACAAAATAACTATTCATATAAATAATATTATAAAAATAATGAGCTTATTACAACTTTTTGATTATGTCATTGCGAGCGAAGCGTGGCAATCTCATTATAAAAAGTATTATTATTAAAATAATTGTAAATATTTCTTAACAAAATATGCTTTTTCTCTAAAGTTTATTAAACAATATGCCGTCATGTATTTTGTGAGTAATTAAAAATGTGGAGAAACGGAAATGACTAAAGTAAACGGAAATGGTGGCGACAAACAAAACATAGATGCTTTAAAAGCATATTATGAAGCACTTAATACAAAACGTGCTAAAAAAGAAGAAAAAACAGAAGAAGTTAAATCAAACTTAAATTTTAAGTCTGAAAATGTTGAAGCTAGTGCATTGGATGCTACAGCTGCTCAAATTTGGGGTGTTCAACTTTCTAAAGGAGTCGACAAGTCAGATGTAGCAACGACAAAAAGATTAGAACAAGCATTTGCAGGTTCAGCTTTTATGGCAGCATTAGATGATTTGCAAGGAATTGATGATGATTTTGCATCATTTGCCTATGCAAATGTAAAAGGATGTGACAAAGAAAAATTAGCAAAATATTTAAATAAATCTCTTAGTGAAGAAACTGTTGCCGGTTTTTCTCAACTTACAGAAACATTAATTGCATAATAAAAAAAGACGTTTACTTACTTATAAATATACTACACACATTTACTCACACATTATAAAGACCGAATTCTATTTGGTCTTTTTATTTTATGTAATGTTTTGAGCAGATTTTATTATAACTTAATATTTTTTATAAAAAACTAAAGTTTTTCTATAAAGTGTCCGATATACGATTATGTAAAAAAGTAGTTTTGCAGAAAGGATAGGTATATGGAAATTGCAGGAGTATCATCAAAGGCTTACACATCAGCAGCTCAAGGAGTTGAGGAAGAAGATGAATTAAAAGAAACACAAGAAGAACAAAGTTCTGAAAAAGCAAAAGAATACGGTGTTTCTTCAAAAGAAAAAGAAGATAAAGATGTTGCACAATTTTCTTT
The DNA here is from genome assembly GCA_934718275.1 of uncultured Candidatus Melainabacteria bacterium. Taxonomy (GTDB): domain Bacteria; phylum Cyanobacteriota; class Vampirovibrionia; order Gastranaerophilales; family Gastranaerophilaceae; genus Stercorousia. The sequence continues at coordinate 119,703 of CAKUZD010000007.1, forward strand.
TTCTGATTATGGAGAATCCGATGTTGAAGAAAAAGCTCAAAATTATTTGAAAAATATTTTGTTTATTGGAAATTTAACAGAGGAGTCTCAAACTGCTGTTGCAAGGTACATGAATACATTTGATGTTTCAAAATTTATAAAATCTTATGGGCCGTTTTCATCAACTGCAGAAATTTCAGCTGCTATGTATGCTGCTACTGCAGGATTGATTAAACACCCACAGGATGAATAATGTATTATAAAAACTATAAACTAAAAAGGTGTTAGAAAAATTTCTGACATCTTTTTTTTATCAAAAATTTTCATAAAAAAAAGCTATGTACATAAGAAGTGCATAGCTGTTGATTAGGGATATGTGTATCTTAGTTCTCTAAGGAGTATGGTTATATACTATCAAATGTAATTATAAATTAAATCGTAAAAACGTATGATGTTTTTATTTTTATTAAAAAATTTTGTGATATAATCAAACTATGTTTGATAGTTTGAGTGACAAGTTACGGGAAATAATAAATAAAACCGGCGGTAAAGAACTTACGCAAGAAAATATGCAAGATGCATTCAGAGAGATAAGACGGGCTCTTTTGGATGCTGACGTAAATTTGCGTGTTGTTAAAGCTTTTATTTCTAGTATTAAGGATAAAGCAGAAGGAGAAAAGGTTCTTGAAGGAGTTAATCCGTCTCAACAACTTATAAAAATTGTTCATGATGAATTGATTGAACTTTTGGGTAAAGAAAACAAACCGCTTGATTTTTCGGGTAATCCTAATTTGATTATGATGCTTGGTTTACAAGGTTCCGGTAAAACTACATCTTCTGCAAAACTTGCAGTCAAATTAAAAAATGAAGGTCGCAAACCTCTTTTAGTAGCTTGTGACGTTTATAGGCCTGCAGCTATTTCTCAACTACAAACCTTGGGTAAAGAAATTGATAATGATGTTTTTACAATTTCTGATTGTAAGGATGTTCAACAAATTGTTAGAGAAGCTATTGATTATGCAAATCAAAATGGATTTAATACACTAATTTTAGATACAGCAGGGCGTTTGCAAATTGATACAGACATGATGGCAGAATTATTATTGATTGATAGAATTTTTCATCCTACGGAAAAATTGCTTGTAATTGATTCTATGACAGGTCAGGAAGCTGTTAATGTTGCTGAAAACTTTGATGCTCAGCTTGGATTAACCGGTTTAGTTTTAACAAAATTGGATGGTGATAGTCGTGGTGGTGCTGCATTAAGTGTTGTATATTGTACGGGGAAACCTATTAAATTAACCGGTACCGGAGAAAAATTAAATGCTTTAGAAAATTTTTATCCTGAACGCATGGCAACTAGAATTTTAGGTATGGGAGATATAGTTTCTCTTGTAGAACGTGCTCAAGAAGTTTTTGACGAAAAACAGGCTCTTGAACTTGAAGAAAAAATGAGTAAAAACAATTTTTCTTATAATGATTTTTTAAAAATGCAAAAACAAATGCAAGCTTTTGGCTCAATGGGAAATATGCTCGGTATGTTAGGAATTAATATAGGAAAAGACGACAGAGACAAAATTTCTCACGAAGGCGAAAAACAGTTTAAGAAAATGGAAGTTTTTATTTCAAGCATGACTCCGCAAGAGCGTTCAAATCCTGACTTAATAAATACAAGTCGTAAAAAACGTATTGCAAAAGGTTGTGGAATGGATTTGGCTGAAATTAATTCATACATAAAACAGTTTGAACAAATGCGTACAATGATGAAGGGCATGTCTGATATGAAGAATATGTTTGGCAAAATGAACATGCCTGATATGAGCAAAATGGGAAATTTAGGCGGACTTGGTGGTTTTAATGGTAAACTTGGCAAACACGCTATGAATAAAGCTTTGAAAATGATGAGAAAATTTAAATAAATTTTTTGTCATGTTGATGTGAAGTCGAAACTCTTATTGATTAGTAAGATGTTCTAAGAGATTCTTCGCTCTGCTTAGAGTGACGTAATTAATTTTTTATCTCAAAATATAAGGCGGGATAACCCATCCCGCCAATATTGAAACCAATCAGCTGGATTGTTTCGCGTTCGCTCACAATGACTATTAATCTTATTGCCCTATTGCCTTAAAGTCTTATTAACATTTTTATTATCTATGCATATAAGGCGGGATAACTCATCCCGCCAATATTGAAACCAATCAGCTGGATTGTTTCGCGTTCGCTCACAATGACTATTAATCTTATTGCCCTATTGCCTTAAAGTCTTATTAACTTTTTTATAATCTATGCAT
>CAKUZD010000008.1 GCA_934718275.1 uncultured Candidatus Melainabacteria bacterium
GCCGCTTAACCCACCCCTCAGATTTAGTAAAGTAAATTACAAACAACGAACTAATAAGCGTAGCCGCTTAACCCACCACTTAGATTTAGTAAAGTAGATTACAAACAATGAATTAATAAGCGTAGCCAAACAACGAAAAAATAATTGAAAGGACAAAAATGTTTACATCATTAGATAATATGGGAAAAGTTACATTGATGATGGATTTGATAACCCAAAAGCAGAGGGCTTTGGGTTCAAATTTAGCTAATATTGATACCCCGGGGTACGTTCGCCGTGATGTAAATTTTGGTGATTATTTAAATTCTATGAATAGTCCTTTAGAAACAAAATTATCCGAAAAGTTGGGACCATCAGGGGTGATTGATGAGCAAACTTATGAAGAAATTGACCCTGCGAATGAATTGATGGAATTACAACAAAATTCCCTTCTTTATACGATGGCAACAAGAAGAATGTCTAATATAATTACAGAAATGAAAACAGTCATAAATGTTGGAAAATAATAACTAAAGAAATCACCTCATTTCAACTGTGGAGAGTTTCTCTTAGGTTGTTACAAATGTGATAAATGTGTGTGAGTGATTAAACATAAATTTTTACACAGCAAAAAGAAAGGCGTAAATTATGAGTATAATGGAATCTATGAATATCGGAGCAAATGCCTTAAAAGCACATGGCTTAAGGATGGATATTCATGCGAAAAACATCGCAAATGTTGATACGCCGAATTACGTAAGAAAAATTCCTATTTTGAATGCAACAGAAGATATTTCATTTCACGGTTTGATGAATACAATGAAAGAAGATGTCTTTGGAGTCGGCACTTTGCCTTATTTGCAGGGAGGGGTCGTATTTAATGGTTGTGTTGAAGATCCTACACTTGGAGACAAGATTTATCGCCCCGGACATCCGGATGCCGATGCGAATGGTTACATAAGAGCTTCAAACGTAAATCCTGCTGTTGATATGGCAGATGCTATTTTAGCTCAAAGAGCTTATGAGGCAAACTTGGCATTGATAAATATTACAAAATCTATGGCTCAAAAAGCAACTGAAATTGGTAGATAGTAAAAAATTAAGTATAAAATAAGGAAATGGTTGTGGGAGTAAGAACTCTATTTAAAAATTTAAAGTTTTTGTCAAAAATTTTATTATCTGAAAGAATTGAAAATACGTATGTTATTGAGAAAATGATTGAAGAAAAAATTATTGAAATGACAAATGTGAATTGTTTTCCCGTTATTAAAAATATAGAGGAAACTATTCAGGTAATAAATGAAGGAGCTTCTTTATGCAGGTTTGGAGATGGGGAAATTACTTTAATTAAAGGGATAGATATTCCTTTTCAAGTTGCAAGTAAAGAACTTACGGACAGGCTTACAGAAGTTTTGTCATCAAATTATAAAAATATTTGTATTGCTATTCCAAAATTTATATTTTCACCCAAGAACGGTTTAGATGAATGGACTTGTAATTTTTGGAAAGATAATGGGAAATCTTTTCGTGATGTTGTGTTAAAGTACATATCTTTGTCAAATATATATTATTCAGCAGAAGTCACTGTTGCAAGTGCAGCTTACGAAAATTTTGACAAAGAGAAATATTTTAAAAGTTTTAGAAATATTTGGCAGGATAAAGATGTGACTATAATAACAGGTTCAACAGTTTTTGATAAAATAGAATACAATATCTTTGATAACGCCAAAAGTGTTGACTATGTTTTTGCACCTTCTGTAAATGCTTTTGAAAGTTATTCTGAAATATTGGAAAAAGCAAAGCTAATTGATAAAAATAGAATAATTATCTCAATACTTGGGCCTACAGCAAAAATTATCACTTATGATTTAGCGAAATTGGGCTATAGAGCATTAGATTTAGGACATATTGCAAAATTCTATGATTGGTATAAAAAGAATAAAAGTATTTCTGAAAATGCTTTTGATTTTTATGCTCCGGATTAGGTATTGGGATTTGTTATAATAATTTTGGTATTTAGTGGGATAAAGAAAAAACAATACAAATAGTACCAAGAATTAACATTAATATGACTAAATAAATTGGCAATCCTTGCGGTCTAAAGTATTCAATATCACAATTAATTCTAATATACGGCTGAAGTTTTGCTAAGCTTTTATATATTATACCTTTATAATTGCAAACGCATCTTTGAGTTGTACCATCTTTAAGATAAAACACTATATCTGCCATATAGTTATACGAAGCTTTTGTTAACATTCGTTCAATATTTGATGGCTGTTCTTGCTCAATTACATCAATAGAATTGATATCTGTAAATTTGATTTTTCTGTTGTTAATAGTAACCAAATTATTTTTAATATCTATATTAAGTTTATCAAATTTAAATCCATATTTTGTAACAACTTTATATTGCCAAATAATATACGGAATTAAAATTAATATACATATAAATTTAATCAAAACATAACCTCCAAAATAATATGTTTTTTATATCAACGACTGATTTGTCTTACTGTCTTGCGCTGAATTTCAAAAAAGTTTCCCAAATTCAACCGGCTACGGCAGGTAAATTATAGCAAATTTTGCAAAGAATTGCAATATTTTTGTAGTATGTAGGTTATAAAATCAGGTTGTTGAGGAACTCCCTCAACAACCTGATTTCTTAAAGACAATTTAGATATTGGTTATGAAGTTATTAATACGGAGAAGAAGGGTTTTCTGTTGTTAAATAACCATCTTCATCCTGTGTCAAATCTACCTCATAAATATTATCGACTATTATTTTGCATTCACCTGTGTTCTTACAATTTCCATTAATTATAAATTGCCATGTTCCGCCACGGGATTCATTTATTACATTTCCGTTTCTAGAACTACCTGACATATGTTTAGCAAAACATTCCGCAACACCGTCAGGAGTTAATGTACAATTTTCTTCTGAATATTTAATTGATTTTGCATACGTAGAAACAGCTTTTTGTAAAAAGAATACATGTTCTTTATATTCATTAGAATTTTTATCTACTTGATTTTGTTCCTGAGTAGTGTTTGTATTGTTGTTTGTAACTTTATTTGTATTACCACAACCTGTTGTTAAAACTGCAACGATACCAATTAATAATAAATATTTTTTCATATAAAAATTCTCCCTCCTTTTGATTGTTTGTCAAATTTGTCAAGTATGTAAGTTCGGCTTTCAGCCTAACAAATTTATTGCCGTTAAGGTGCCACAACCGGAACCATATGACAAAAAGATTATAGCAAATTTAAGTATTAAGTACAATATTTTTCGCAGATTGATATTACTTATGAAGTTAGATATACAGACATATTATAACCTTAGAATGTTAATATTGAATTCCACTCAACTTACTTACTACGGATTTGTAAAACTTGCATAAACTAGGAATTCATTATAATATTAACTTATGGATGAAAAATTGGTATCATGTCCTTATTGCGGACAACAAATTAATAATGATGATGAAAAATGTCCTAATTGCGGAGAGTTTTTTGTAGAACCAAATCTTTCTGAATTTAGATTGGCTTCTATTCCATTATTTTTAGTATTTGAATCGTTATTTAGTGCTTTTGGTTTTCCGTTTTTATATAGTCTAATATGGATATTGTTTAATCATAACAATATTTGTAAAATAGCTATAGAAAAAGATTTAAAAAAGTTTAAAATTCTATTTGCTTGGTTTTGTATATTTGTTTTACTAACGATAATAGTAAAAGTCTTTATGTTAATTGATGTTATTTGGGAGATATTTATAACATACAGAATATTAAGGATAATAGAAAAATTCACACTGAAAAAATACAATTCACCTGTGACGCATCACGAAGTTGGAATGATATTTTTCAGAACACTATACATAGTATATTATATCGATACATATTTAATCAGAGTCAAAGACCCAAATTTAAGATATTGCCTAGATATAGATAGATGGTTTAAGTATTTGATTATTTTGGTATCTATACTTGGAGTATTATTTTTTGTAGGCATGCTTAGTATACCTTTTATAATAAATTAAAATAATGTCGATGGGGGGAGTTGAACCCCCATAGCTCTCGCCACATGCACCTCAAGCATGCGTGTCTACCATTCCACCACATCGACATAAGTTGTTTGTATGTGTTTACCAATGTTGAAGGACTGCTCGTGTTGGAAGTGCTTCGCACCCTCTCGCAAAACGTGACATTCAGTCACCTTTTGCTCGGCAGAGTACCACATCGACATTTCTAATTTTCTTTATTTTAACATAAGTGTTTACTTTTGTAAATGTTTCAATTGAAAAATAGCAAACATAATTTTTGCTAGTTTTATTAAGAAAAAAGGAACTAAATTATGACTGTAGATAGTATTAATTATCAGAATTTTCAAGGTAGTGATTTAAATAATATCTCTAGAGATGTTGTCAAAGAAAGATTAAAAGAATTAAATAAAGATTCTCCGGCTATTTACACTACTAGTCTTATTAAAGAACCCCAAGAGATTTCGTTAAGGGCTGTTGCCAGAAACAATATTATGCTTGAACAAGTTTTACAAAACCAAGCTAAAATACTAGAAAATCAAGAAAAAATTCTTGGTTCTAAATTAGATACAAATGCATAGTTTTGTAAATTTGAAAAACATTTTTTACATGCAATAATGTAACTATGTTAGACACGATTATTATAAAAGGTGCTAAAGAACATAATTTAAAAGATGTTTCTTTACAGTTGCCAAAAAATGAGCTGATTGTTTTTACGGGTGTTTCCGGCTCAGGAAAGTCCTCTCTTGCTTTTGATACAATTTTTGCAGAAGGACAAAGACGTTATATTGAGAGCCTTTCAACTTACGCTCGTCAATTCTTAGGTCAGATGGATAAACCTAATGTTGATTATATTGATGGGCTTTCGCCTGCAATTTCGATTGATCAAAAGTCTACGAGCAACAATCCGCGTTCTACTGTTGGTACTGTAACAGAAATTTATGATTATTTAAGGCTTTTATACGCTCGTGTTGGTACTCCATATTGTCCTAATTGTGGTGATAAAATTAAACCTCAGACGATTGATGAAATTGTTATGAGTATTATGAAACTACCTGAAGGAACTAAAATTCAAATATTAGCTCCCGTTGTAAGAGGGAAAAAAGGCGAATATTCTTCAACCTTTGAGGAATTAAGGCAAGAAGGATTTGTCAGGGTTAAAGTTGATGGTGAGATTTTTAATTTGGATGAGGATGAAATTTCTCTCGCCAAAACAAAAAAACATGATATTTCTGTCGTGGTAGATAGAATTGTTGTAAAAGAAGCAGCACAGTCTCGTATTGCAGATAGTGTACAAATAGCGTTAAAAAAGGCTGATGGTGTTGCTATTGTAGATGTTGTCGGTGGAAATTCCGCATCTGCACTTCAGGCCACTTCTTCCACACGAGTGGAAGGGAATAATTCTTCATCTTCTAATGAAATTGTCTATAGTGAAAAACTTGCGTGTCCTAAGTGTAACTTGAGTTTTGAGGAACTTGCTCCAAGAATATTTTCATTCAATGCGCCTTATGGTGCTTGTGATAGGTGTTCGGGATTAGGAGCTGATTTTGTTATTGATCCAAATTTAATAGTTCCTGATACCAAAAAATCTGTTAACGATGGAGCAATTTATCCTTGGTCAAAGACATCCTCTCAGTATTATAATGATGTTTTAAAGTCTGTTTGTAATCATTATGGAATTGATATGGATAAACCTTTTGAGGATTTATCCGAGCAGGAACAACATATAATTTTGTATGGTAGTGATGATATTATAAAATTTACTGTTATGAGATTTGGAACTCATCGTTATGAAACAAAATATAGAAATTTTGATGGAGTAATACCGTTTTTAGAAAAAAGGTATAATGAAGCTAATGGTGAATATTGGCGCGAAGAAATTGAAAAATATATGACAACTACTCCTTGCCCATCTTGTCACGGGGCAAGATTAAAACCGTTTCCGCTTGCGGTCAAAATCAAAGATAAAAACATTTATGAATTTACCTTAATGCCAATTGATCAGGAGTTAGATTTTATTTCTGATTTGTATTTGGAATTAAATGAATTTCAAATGCATATTGCAAAACAGATTTTGGATGAAATCAGAGCAAGGTTACGTTTTTTAAAAGATGTTGGCTTAAGCTATCTTGACTTGGCGCGCCGTGCCGGAACTCTCTCCGGAGGAGAAGCTCAAAGAATTCGTCTTGCAACTCAAATTGGAAGTGGGTTATCAGGCGTTTTATATGTTTTGGATGAACCTTCTATCGGTTTGCATCAGCGAGATAATGATAGATTGATAAAAACATTGATTAAGTTAAGAAATTTAGGAAATACTTTAATTGTTGTTGAACATGATGAAGATACGATTAGAAACGCTGATTATATTGTAGATATAGGTCCAAAAGCAGGTGTAAATGGTGGAAAAGTAATTGCTTGCGGGTGTGTTGATGATATAATTGCTGCAAAAAATTCTATTACAGGTAAATATTTAAGTGGAGAGTATTTTATTCCTATTCCTGAAAAAGTTAGAGAAGGTAATGGAAATTATTTGAAAGTAAAAAATGCTCATATAAATAATTTAAAAAATATTGATGTTGATATTCCTCTAGGTAAAATTGTTTGTTTGACAGGAGTTTCCGGCTCCGGAAAATCATCATTAATGCAAGATTTGATATATGAATATGCATTACATAAATTGAGAGGTAACAAGCCAAAACCACAAGGTGTTGAAAAAATAGAAGGTTTTGAAAATATAGATAAAATAATTGCAATTGACCAATCTCCGATTGGTCGAACTCCTCGTTCAAATCCGGCAACCTATACAGATTTATTTACGCATATTAGAGAATTGTTTTCAAAAACAAATGAAGCCAAATTAAGAGGGTATAAACCGGGGCGTTTTAGTTTTAACGTAAAAGGTGGGCGTTGTGAAGCTTGTAAGGGTGATGGCGTTTTAAAAATTGAAATGAACTTTTTGTCAGATGTTTATGTGAAATGTGATGTTTGTAAAGGCAAGCGCTATAATCGTGAAACGTTAGAGGTAAAATATAAAGGCAAAACAATTTCTGACGTTTTAGAAATGAGTGTAAAAGAAGCTCTTGAATTTTTCGACAGTATCCCGTCTATTAAATCAAGATTGCAAACGTTGAATGATGTCGGGCTTGATTACATGAAGCTTGGTCAGAGTGCAACAACGTTATCAGGAGGAGAAGCTCAAAGAATTAAATTGGCTTCAGAATTGAATAAGCGTTCGACAGGAAAAACTTTATACTTATTAGATGAGCCGTCTGTTGGACTGCATTGGTATGACTTAGACAAATTGATTAAAATTCTACAGCAACTTGCAGACCAAGGGAATACTGTTCTTGTTATTGAGCATAATCTTGATTTTATTAAAATTGCTGATTATATTATTGATTTAGGGCCGGAGGGCGGAGTAGGCGGAGGACAAGTAATTGCTTGCGGTACGCCAAAAGAAATTATAAAATGTAAAAAATCATATACAGGTCAGTATTTAAAGCCAATGTTGACAAATAAGTAAAAGTAATTTATCCTCTTATAAAGAGGGCGTTTTTTTTAATGAAAAGAAAGTTTTATTTACTTATATTTATGATTGGTTTGTTTTGTCAACCTGTTATGGCAAAAACAGTTGCAGTAGAGGCTATGAGTGATTTTTCTTCTGAAAATCCTCCTAAGACTATGCAAATAAAAGCATTAGAGGATGTTGCTTTGGATGAAAAAATAACTGTAAAAGCTGAAAGTGTTATGAGTGGTAAAGTTGTTGATGTTATTAGCCCTAAAAGATTGAAACGTAATGCAACTTTCACATTTGTTCCATTAAATTATACAGATGTAAGTGGTAAAGTTGAAGAAATAAATAATTATTATCCTGCCAAATACACAACCAAAATTAATAAAGGGCAACTTGCAAAATCTGTAGGTTTAGGTGTTGGAAGTTTTTTTGTAAAGGGATTGTCTATTGGTTATAGTGCAATAGAAGGGGCTATAAAAAATGAAAAGGATAATCGTTTTAAATCAAGTGTAACCGAAGTTTATCAAGATTCTCCACTTTCTTATGTTGAAAAAGGAGAAGAACTTGTGATAGAAAAAGGTCAACTTTTTTTCCTTAATTTTAAAACCAAGGATGATGAAAAGGAAGAAGTTGTTCCTAATTATGAATATACGGAATTACCATCAAGTAACAATGTAAAATAAGTTATATAAGTCTTATATAACACTGATTGACGGATTTTTTGAATTATGTTATTATCCTGTTATAGTAATCGGAGATTATAAGAATGAAAAAAATATTATTTATTGTTGCATTACTGACCGGCCTTACTATTTCTCCAGTAGAAGCAAAGACAGCACCGGTTCAAGCGTTGCAGGATTTTTCAATTTCAAATCCTTCACAAACCCTTTTAATAAAAATGCTTGCAAATGTTCAACTTAATAAAGATACAATGTTACATGAAGGTTTTTTTGTTTTAGGTCAAATTCAGAATGTTTCTAATTCATCATTTGTGTTTATGCCAATAAAGTATCAAAATTTTCATAATGAAGTATTCCAAATAAACGGAAATTATCCTGCTAAATATATAGAAATGGTTGATTCTGCGAGCAAGCAACCCGCTCAAGGAGTAATATCAAAAGATGCAAAATTTTTAATGGATTTTGTAATTGCGGATGAAGTTCCGGACAATTCAATTGGTGCTAAATATCAGGGAATGGGAACACCTTCTAATGGTATTTCTGCAGTTGTTAATCAACAAGATTTAGTTTTATATGATGGAAGTATTCCAAAAACTATGAAAGATTTTCCAGGGATAAAATTAAATTCTTTTGATAATGGAAGCAATTTTAATATTCCAAGAAGGTTGATTATTGAAGCTACTCCAAAAGAAGTTAATATAAATGATTTAAAATATTAGTTTTATAAAGTTTATAACTAAGATAATAAAAGCGAAATAAAAGCACTATTTTTATAAAATAGTGCTTTTATCATATTATATTTGTTTAGATTAAAGATTAACCTTTTACTTGACTCATAACTTCGTCAGCGAAGTTTTCTTGACGTTTTTCAAGACCTTCACCTAACATATATCTAGTGAAAGCTTTGACTGTTAATTTGCCTTCAATCAATTGTCCAACAGTTACGTCAGGATTTTTGATGAATGGTTGTTCAAGAAGAACTCTTTGTGACATAATTTTGTTTACACGACCTTCAACGATTTTAGCTCTGATTTGTTCAGGTTTCTTTTGAAGATCTTCTTTTCCCATTTCAACTTCTGTTTCGTGGTCGATAACAGATTGAGGAATTTCTGCTCTTGTAATGAATTCAGGTGCAGAAGATGCAATATGTAAACAAATATCGTTCATTAGTTCAGCATCTTTGTTGTCAGTTTCAATTAGGACACCAATTTTGCCGTTGTGAATGTAAGAAGCTGTGTTTCCTTCGTAACGAACAAATCTTCTGAAAGTAATTTTTTCACCGATAGAAGCGATTTTTTCTTTAATAACTTCAGAAACAACTTTTCCGCATTTAGGGCAAGTTGAAGCAAGTAAAGCATCAACATCGGCAGGGTTTGAATTTGCAACAAGTTCAGCTAATCCGTTAGCTAATTCTTTGAATTCTTCGTTTTTAGCAACGAAATCAGTTTCACAGTTCAATTCAACCATAGCGCCACAATTGTCTTGGATTGAAGAAGTAACAACTCCTTCAGCAGCAATTCTGCCCATTTTTTTATCAGCAGAAGCCATCCCTTTTTGGCGAAGGATTTCCATAGCTTTTCCCATGTCGCCATCTGTTTCAACAAGTGCTTTTTTTGCATCCATCATGCCTGCACCTGTTTTATCACGAAGTTCTTTTACCATTTGAGCTGTAATATTCATTTATAATTCTCCTTATTTATATTAAGTTAAGCGAAACGTGAAAAGCGAGAAGTGAAAAGTTCTTTACATAAAAGCATTTTTAGTAAAATAATACTAATATCAACTTCTGTAATGGTCTTTTCACATTTCACCTTTCACGTCTCACGAATGTATTTTTATTCAGCAGCAACTTCTTCTGCTTTAACTTCAACACCTGCATCTTCAGGTTTGATTTCTTCAAGTTTTTTAGCGTTAGCATTAGCTTCTCTAAGTTGTTTGCCTTCTAATACAGCATCTGCTAATTTAGAAGTAATTAACTTGATAGATCTGATTGCATCGTCATTACCCGGGATAATGTAGTCGATACCTTCAGGGTCAGCATTAGTATCTGCTAAGCAGATAACAGGGATGTTAAGTTTGTTAGCTTCTTTGATAGCGATATCTTCTTTCTTTTGGTCAACGATGAAGATTAAATCAGGAAGTCCTCTCATTTCTTTAATACCGCCTAAAGTTTTGCTCAATTTACCTAATTCTCTGTTTAATTTAGCAATTTCTTTTTTAGGTAATTTTTCAGCGTGTCCTGAATTGATAAAGTCTTCTAATTCTCTAAGTTTGTTAACACGACCTCTGATAGTTTCAAAGTTTGTTAACATGCCGCCTAACCATCTTCTGTTAATATAATAAGCACCAACTCTTGTTGCTTCTTCTGCAACAACTTCAGCTGCTTGTTTTTTAGTACCTACAAACAAGATATTTTTGTTTCTAGCTGCGAATTCTCTAACAACTGCATAAGCTTCATCAAGCAAATCAGTAGTTTTACGTAAATCTAAAACATAAATACCATTTCTTGCTCCGTAGATAAACGGTTTCATTTTAGGGTTCCATCTTTGAGTTTGGTGTCCGAAGTGTACACCTGCTTCTAAAAGTTCAATCATAGATGCTACTGGCATCGGTTTTCTCCTTTATTTTTAACTTATTGTACTACGGGTTAAACTGCCCCATCCGATTTGGACTAGGATAAACCTATCAGGCTAGTATAACCAATATTATTTTATTATAAACATGCTTTTATGCAAATTATTGTTTAGAATTATTAAATTGAGTGAGAAGTGAAACGTGAAACGTGAGAAGGCCGTATCGTTATAAATAAGTGAGAAGTGAAAAGGCTGTATCGTTATAAATGAGTGAGAAACAATATTATTACATTGGGCTACGTGCATAGCACAAAAAAAACGGACTTTCTATCAAGATAGATTGTCCGGTATTTCATTTTCTGAAACAAAAAGGATTTACATTAACTTATATTGTGTATTTTTAAATCTTTTTCATCGCCCTTGCGAACATCGCAAACTCTTTACCCAATCCTTAAATATCCCTAATCATCACTTCTTCGGATTGTTCTTTATAATGAACGAAGCTTGGTAAACAACCATCCCCGCTCCCAAAATATTGTATGTATTCATCATAGAATAAAGCAATAAAAAAAGAACAAAATTTCTTCAAATTTTCTAATCTTTTTACAATTAATTTTTGCGTAAATCCAAAGATTGACAATTAGTGCTAATTTATACCGATTAGAGCGAAATTTAAAAAATTTACATAATTTTTGTTAAGCTGATGTTAAAAACTCTTGCATAATCTGAAAAATCTTTTGGCTCGGATGGCATGGGCTATTTGTTGAAAATAAATATAAACTCTTATTACATTGATTTTTATAATAAAAATATGGGTATATTAATAAAAGCTGTAGTTAATACATTTATTTTGTAAAATGTGTTAACGAATGTAAAGAAATGGGTAATTCGTGAAATTCAGTGTTTTTCAAAGTTTTTACATATATAAGAGTATAAAAAAGAGAGATGTATCATGACTTCTGTTGGAAGACCAGGGTTGCAAAAACTGAATATTGTGCAGAACACTGCTAATAAAACAGCAACAGTGTCTTCTAATGCTTTGAAAACTACAGCTGCAAAAGGGTTAGCTACTGCTCAAAGAGCAACCGGAGGTGTAAGTTATGGTATTTTGGCTCAACGTTCTACTGTTGGAACTGGTGCAATTTTTAATCCAAAACAATATAATAGTGATTCAATTGCTATGCAAAGAATGCAATTGAATTCAAATAGAGTTCAAGTAAATAATAATTTTGTTCCTATTTCTTCTAATCAATGTAGTAGCTCTGATAATAAATTTGCAACAGCTTTGATGGCTATGCAAATGTTGAATAATACATTGGAATCTGCAATTCCAAAATCTAAATCAGATGGCACTGTTAAGGACAGTGTTCTTAGCCAAATAAAGAATGCCAAAACATCCGGTGATGTTGAAAAAACATTGAATGATGTAAAATCTCAGCTACAAAAAATTGAAACAGAAACTCCTAAATTAGAAAAAGAAGTTAAGGAAGCTAAAGAAGCTAATGATAAGGCAAAAACTAATTTACAAAATACAAATAAAGGTATAGAAACTGAAAAACAAAATATTCAAAACTATAACAGTCAAATTACAAAATTAAGTTCACAAATTTCAGGAGTTGATGCACAAATCAAGGTGTTAGAGCTTGAACTAAAATCGTGTAAATCTGATTATAGTTTGGCAAATTCTTCTCGTATTCAAGAGTTAAAAACTCGGATTGCGGAGCGAAAACAAGAAAAACAAGCTTATGAAACTCAAAAAGTAGAGGCAGAAAAATCAAAGACTGCTTCTGAAACTAAACTTAAAGAGTTGAATACTAAAAAAGAAGAATATACAAAAGATGTTACTAATACCGGAAATACCGTAAAAGAAGCTCAGGCCAAGCTTGATAAAATGGCTGCGCAAAAAGAAAAATTGGAAACTGCTAAAGGAGAAGCAGAAAAGAAATTACAAACGCAAAACCAAAAAGATACAACAAAGTTGAATTCTATGAAAAGTAAATTAGACGAATACAAGGCAGAGTTCAACCGCGAAACAAAAGCTGATAAGAAAAGTAAAATATCAGAAAAATATACAGCATTAGCAAAAGAATTTAATTCAATGTTGGGTAATATGTCGGCAGAAGTTTCTACCGGTTACCGATATTATGAAACAGATTTGGGAACATAAAGAAGTTAATAAATATATTGTTACATAATCTTTACTTTTAAATTTATCTAATTTATAATAGCCATATAGGCAGTATTGCCACAGAAAAAACGAACGAGATACCTCGTTCGTTTTTAGCTAGTATAAGTCTTTTGAATAAAGCTTAGATAGATTCTTCGCTCTGCTCAGAATGACGAAAAATTGGTGAATGAAAAACTAATAAAATCATCAAATATTAAAACAAAATTTACGTAGAAAGGGTAAGTTATGAAGCAGGAAATTAACAGGCATGACGTTTTGGAGAAAATTACTCCGTTAATTGAAAATACGGCTATGCGTTTTGGCTATATTCCTATAGAAATTGAATTTGTTAAGGAAAATCATAGGTGGTTTTTGCGAATTTACCTGTATTCAAAGGATAAAGAAGTTACCCTTGATGATTGTGAAAAGGTTACAAGAAGTTTATCTGACTTTTTGGACGAACTTATTCCGGTTAAATATTATTTAGAGGTTTCTTCTCCGGGGCTTGAAAGAAAATTTAAGTCAGATAAAGAGTTTACTTATTTTAATGGAAGAAGGATTAGTTTGAAATTGAAAACACCGTTAGAGGGCGAAGAAGAAAAAATTTTTAAGGGTGAAATTTTGGATTTCAATGAAACAGACGGGTTGAAATTTTTTAGATTTGATGATGGAAAAGAGTTACAAATTCCAAGAGAAAGAATTCAATCTGCAAAACTATATATAGACTAGAATTTAGAAATTTAAAATATAAGAAAGGAAACAAACATGATTAAAATTGGAACAGCGTTGTTTGAGGCTTGTGAAGAATTAGAAAGAGAAAGAGGTATTTCTAAGGAAGTTCTTATTGCGTCTTTATGCGATGCCATGGTTGCAGCATATAAAAAACACATGCATATAAAAGAGGCTGATAATATTGAAGCAATTTTAGACGAACAATCAGGAGAAATTGGCGTATTTAGTACAAAACTTGTAGTTGACGAGGTTGAAGATGCTGATACGCAAATTACTTTAGCTGATGCAAAAGAAATAGCAGAAGATGTTGAAGTTGGCGATGAAATTAAAATTGAAGTTACTCCGGAACAATTCGGGCGTATTGCGGCTCAATCAGCTAAACAAGTTATTACTCAACGAATCAGAGAGGCTGAAAGAAATCTTGTTTTACAAGAATTTATGGATAAAAAAGGTACATTAACAACAGGGATTATTCAAAGAGTTGAAAATCGTAACGTTATTGTAAATATTGGTAAAACAGATGCGATTATGCCTCAAAAAGAACAAATTCCGGGGGAATATTACAAACCGGGTAACAGAATTAGAGTTTTTGTTCTTAATGTAAAAGAAACAACAAGGTTGCCTCAGGTAATTGTGTCTCATGCGCATGCAGAAATTGTTAGAGAGTTATTTGAACTTGAAGTTCCGGAAATCGAAGATGGCATTGTTGAAATTAAATCTATTTCCAGAGAAGCCGGTTATAGAACAAAAATTGCAGTATGGTCAAACGATCCTGAAGTTGACTGTGTTGGAGCTTGTATAGGACCAAGAGGCAGCAGGATACAAACTATCGTTTCTGAATTAAAAAATGAAAAAATTGATATTGTAAGATATTCGGAAGATCCGGTAGAATATATTGTTAATGCTTTGTCTCCTGCTAGAGTTGTATCTGTAGATATTTTGGCTGATGACGAGTATGCTCATGATGCTATGGTTGTTGTTCCGGATGATCAATTAAGCCTTGCAATCGGTAGAGAAGGTCAAAATGTTAGACTTGCTCATAAATTAACAGGTTGGAAGATTGATATTAAAAGTGTTTCTCAAATGGAAAGAGCAGAAGAACAAAATATTGCTAACTATGAAGAAACTCCGGAAGAAATTGCCGATGAAGCTGTAGAAGAAATTGATGAACTTCAACAAGAAATTGAAGAAGAAATGAATCAACAAGCTTTAGATGAAGAAGATCTTCAAGAAGAAGCTCCGGAAACGGATGAAACAGAAGAATAGTTTTTTGCAGATATAGTACAATGGAAAAGAACCTCAAAAAAGAGGTTCTTTTTTTTGTTATATAGCTAAATGCACAAACATCTTGTTGTCTTTTTGTTGCTACCTTGTTGACAAAAAAATTTGAGCAAATATTATATATTTAAATGGCTTAAAATACCAAATTAGTATTGTAGTATAAACTAGAAAAAAGGAGATTAATCTCATGGCAAGAGAAAAGTACGAACGTACCAAACCGCACGTTAACATCGGTACAATTGGCCACGTTGACCACGGTAAAACAACATTAACTGCAGCTATTACTGCTGTATTGGCTGCTCAAGGACAAGCTGCATTGAAAAAATTTGATGAAATCGATGCTGCTCCAGAAGAAAAAGCAAGAGGTATTACTATCTCTACTGCTCACGTAGAATACGAAACAGCTAACAGACACTATGCACACGTTGACTGTCCGGGTCACGCTGACTATGTTAAAAACATGATCACTGGTGCTGCTCAAATGGATGGAGCTATCTTAGTAGTTGCTGCTACTGATGGTGCTATGCCTCAGACTCGTGAACACATTTTGCTTGCTCGTCAGGTTGGTGTTCCTAACCTAGTTGTATTCTTAAACAAATGTGATATGGTTGATGACCCTGAATTGTTAGAATTAGTTGAAATGGAAGTTAGAGAATTGTTAACTTCTTATGAATTTGACGGTGACAACATTCCATTCATTCACGGTTCTGCTTTGAAAGCATTGGAAGCTGCTCAAGCTAATCCTTCAATTGGCCGTGGCGAAGATAAATGGGTTGATAAAATTTGGGAATTGATGGATGCAATTGATACTTACTTCCCAACTCCTGAACGTGATTTAGACAAACCATTCTTGATGCCGGTTGAAGACGTATTCTCTATCACAGGTCGTGGTACAGTTGCTACAGGTAGAGTTGAACGTGGTATCGTTAAAGTTGGTGACGAAGTTGAATTAGTTGGTTTAGGCGAAACTAAGAAAACTACAGTTACTGGTGTTGAAATGTTCAGAAAATCTCTTGACCAAGGTCAAGCAGGTGATAATATCGGTGCTTTGTTAAGAGGTGTTGATAAAACTGATATTCAACGTGGTCAAGTATTGGCTAAACCTGGTACAATTCACCCACATACAAAATTCACTGCAAACGTTTACGTATTGACTAAAGAAGAAGGTGGACGTCATACTCCATTCTTCCCTGGTTACAGACCTCAGTTCTACATCAGAACAACTGACGTAACTGGTTCTATCAAATTTGATGGTCAAATGGTAATGCCTGGTGATAACGTTGTAATGGAAGTTGAACTAATCGCTCCTGTTGCAATCGAAGAAGGTATGAGATTTGCAATCCGTGAAGGTGGCCACACAGTTGGTGCCGGTGTTGTTGACAAAATTATCGAATAGTTTGTGAACAATCTATAGTTGAAGGTTAAGACATCTGTTTTACCGTATTTCAATTATGACAGTGAACAAAATGTTTTGTAATAAAACAACATTAATAAATATTAAAACGAGTTTGGAAACAAGCTCGTTTTTTTTATTGAAAAATAAGGTTTAATGTGTTAAAATGAATATGTCGTATATGTCAAGAGAGGTTTTTATGGAAAAGTTTGAAAAAAGACACGTTCTCGGGGGGGGGGCAATCGCCGTATAACCTTTCGTAATCACGGTTTTAACCTGTTTGAGATATTAAAAAACTCGTTTTTTTATGAGGAAGTTTTAAAAAGATTTTTCGCTCTGCTAAGAATGGTAGAGTCTGTCACTCTGAATTTGATTCAGAGTCTATTTGTGCTGCCTGATTTTATGCACTTGTAAAAGAATTGAAAATAGTATATAATGGGAAGTAATACATCACAAAATAAGAAAGAGGTAAAAATTGAAATTATTTAAGAAAGAGCAAGGGAGTTTTGGCGAAGTTAAAGAAGTATCTGCATTATCAGATTTTTGTTGTTTGGGAAAATGTTACGGTTTTATGCGGAGTGTTCTTAATAAGAGAAATAGAGAAGGAGGCTTTACTTTAGCCGAAGTTTTAATCACTCTTGGTATTATTGGGGTCGTTGCGGCTTTGACTCTGCCTAGCGTAATAGCAAATTACCAGAAAAAGCAGACTGTTGTTAAATTAAAGAAAGTTTATACAACTTTGTCTCAGGCAGTAGATATGTCAAAAGCTGACTATGGAGATGTTTCGACTTGGGGGTTGGAAGAAGGTTATGGTACTGAGTCTGGGGCTGTAGCACAGGATTTTGTTTCAAAATTTGCAGATAAATTTGTTGTTCCTTATCTTGCAAAGGCGCAAAATTTAGGATATATTTCATTAGAAAATTTTGGTTATAAAAAGTTGCCTTCAAATTTAGATGGTACTCAGCCTTTGTGGTTGCAAAGCACAAGTCGCTCTAATATGTTTATTTTATCTGATGGTACCCCGATTGGGATAAAATATGATACTATGAATATAGGTACTGAAGATGAACCAAAGTCTGTTGTTTGGGCAATATTTTTTTGGACAGATTTAAATGGTATTAATGGTCCCAATGTTGTAGGGCGTGATATCTTTTTATTTAAGTTAGAATTGTCAGAAAATGCGCGCTTATTACCTTATTATCATGAAAATTCCAGTTTTGCTTCCAATTTAAGGAATTGTAAGATTGGAGGTTTAGAATCTCGTGTTTGTACA
Organism: uncultured Candidatus Melainabacteria bacterium; assembly: GCA_934718275.1. Classification (GTDB taxonomy): domain Bacteria; phylum Cyanobacteriota; class Vampirovibrionia; order Gastranaerophilales; family Gastranaerophilaceae; genus Stercorousia. Next base: position 17,636 of record CAKUZD010000008.1, read on the forward strand.
GGAGTAATTGTGGCTGATGGGTGGCAAATGAAAAGTTATTATCCATGGCGGTAATTATAAAAACATACTACAAGGTCTGCTAAATATTTAGCAGACCTTTAAATTTTTCCCCTATAAAATTTTTACCATTTCCCAAAAATATTTTAATTGACCTTGACCTCAAAAAGTTTTCCTGACTCCGTTTCAGGCATTATGTTTATTTTGCAATTTGCAAAGTTTGGAATTTATTAACTTCTTTGTTTTTTTGTAAATATTTAACCAAAGATTTTGCAACCAATTCAGAACGTTTTTTGTTTTCCCTATCTAAGATATCAAAGTATTCGTCTAATGATGACATGATATATTCTGTGTTTTCCATTTTTCTTTTCCCCTTTTCAACTATTATAACCTAATATTGCAGATTGTCCAATTTATTAATTAACTTAATTTTAACCAAGCAGTGCTTCTAATATTTCCACGTTTTTTGAAGCTTTTTGTGTGTTTCTTATTTGATTTCTGTACATATAAGTTCTTAATGCTTCCCTAATTAATTCAGATCTTGTACGATTTTCGTTTCCTGCAACTTTATCTATCTCGTCTAAAAATTTTTCCGGCATTGAAATTAGTACTCTTGCCATATTGTTCTCCTTTTTAATTACTTTGTGATTCCCCTTGTATTTATATAAAGGAAATTTGTGATTAAAAATTGCGTAAAACGTATATATTTTTTATAGTTTTTGTAATAAAACTTAATATAAAACTCTAAATCCTTCGCACATAATAATTTTGGTCGTGTTTTAATTCAGATTTTATATTAATAAAAATGGTAGAGTTTTTTGTTTTCGATAAGATTTTTGCTGTTTTTTCTCTGATAGTATAATCATTAATATCTTTTGTTTCAATTAGTATTTTATACAATTCTGTTTCCGGAACAAAATCTGCAAATTCAGAAATTGTTTCAAGGTACCAATAGAGTTTAAATACTTCTTTGTTAATTTTATATTTACCTTCTTGAATGTCAAAAGCCTTGATTGGCGGGATTATTTCTGCAGTTTTTTGAATTAACTTGGGGCAAAATTCTGTTAAAAATATGTCTGATTTTTTTAATGGTTGTATAGCTTCAATAATATTTCTGCAAATATTGCCATTTATATCAATAATTGCATCAAGAAATGTATCTGTAAAATGTGTGTAAAAATTCGTGTTTTGGGGTAAAAATTCTTTAAGTCTGAATGATACGGCTTCCCTTATTTTTCCATCGCAACCTGTCAAATTAGAAATAAAAATATCAGCTTCTTTTTGGCTAAGAATATTATCTAATTTGATTGTAGCTGCTTGTTTTTCTGCAATTGAACCGTTTTTTAAAAGTTCAATCAAGTTTTCATGAGAATAGGAATTCTCATAAATATTTAAAGCTGTATTAAAATCTTGTTTATGCTTTTCAAATAAAGTTTCGTTCAAATTTTGCATTTAACCTCGTTATATTATTAATATAACATAAAATATAATGATTTTAGAGTGAAATATGGTTTTAATGAATGATATGCGAGAAATTTAAAATATTGTATAATAGGTTCAGGAGATAGTAGACATGAAAGAATTAATTACATTTTTTAAAGAGATATTTATGATGAAGGATGATAATTCAAGTATAAAGATTGGGTTGTCGCAGTTTAAGGCTGAAAAAGAAGATGTAAAACCTGTAAAAAAGGTTAAAAAAATTGAAAGAGAAGTAAAACTTTCAGATTTAATGCGCAGGAGCGCTTAATTTTTCACAAGTTATTTGTTTTATAATATACTTAATTTATGGAAAGTAAGCAAGATTTACGAATAAAAGCTAAGAGTATAAGAAAAACATTAGCAATTGAGGAAAGAAGTCGATTGGCGGTTGAGTTAATTCGACAAAATTCTGTGTATGCATCTGCTGAAAATGTAATGTTTTACTATCCGATGAAATATGAATTAAATTTATTGGATTTGTTAAATGATGATAAAAAATTTTATCTTCCCAAAGTATGTGCAAAAAAACTATTAATTTGTCCTTTTCAAAGAGGGGATAGATTGATAAAATCAGTTTTTAATGTGTGTGAGCCTTGTTCAAATCCAATTGATTTAAAAGAGTTGGATTTGGTTATTGTTCCTGCTTTAATGGCTGACGGTTTTGGCTATAGGCTTGGGTATGGTGGTGGTTTTTATGATAGGTTTTTAGCTGAAAATATCAAAATAAAAACATTATTACCGATTGTAAAAGAACTTTTTGTTAAAGAATTACCTCATGAAAGATTTGATAAAAAAATTGACGAGATAATTGTTGTATAAAAATGAAAAAAGGATTCGCAAATCAGCGAACCCTTTACAGGTTAGTTAAGGATAGGATTAATTATAGGTAAATTTCTAAGCTACGTAATTAGGTTTCCATTGTTCAACGGCTTTATCTTCACCTTGTTTACAAGCTTCAAGTTCTTGATCAAGTAATTTTAATTGCGTTTCCAATTTCATTTTTTCGGCTTGGATTTGTTTTTCCTGTTCATTAAGAAGTTTTGCTTCTTGTTTGCCGATTTGTTCTCGTTGTTGATCATAAAGATTTTTAAATATCCAATTCTGATACATAGCTTGCATATTTGGATCTTGCATTTGTTGCATTTGCATAGCAATTTGTGGTTGCATCAATTGCATTTGTTGACCAGCACCGAATAATGCAGCGTTGTGGGCGTACTGCATGTACATTAATTGTCTACCGAACATTGACCCCGGAGTATTCATCATATCGCTCATTGAAACTGAACCATCTCCGATGTTTGCTGCATATTGTTGCAAATCCGAGAGCTTTCTGGTCAAGTTCATTAAACGATAGTTTAAATCACTTTTCCGTTGCATAATGTCTAATTTTCGGTACGCGAAAATCAATAATGACATTTTACTTTCCTACCTTTTCTAACTTTAATAACTAACCTTTTTTATAACCTACATTTATATAAAAACATGCAACTCCTTAGAATTGCATGTTTTTCGAGGTTTTATTAAGTTATGTTACAAGGCTATTTTTTGTCTCTTGTAACAACTTTATCAATAAGCCCGTATTCCAAAGCTTCTTGTGCTGTTAAGAAGTGATCGCGTTCACAATCTTCCTTAACTTTTTCAATTGGTTGACCGGAGTTTTCTGCAATAATTCCGATTAACATATCTTTCATACGTAGAATTTCTTTAGCTTCAATTTCGATATCGGTAGCTTGACCTTTTGCTCCACCAAGAGGTTGGTGAATCATTACTCTTGAGTTTGGAAGTGCTAATCTTTTCCCTTTTGCACCGGAACAAAGCAAGAATGCTCCCATTGATGCTGCATCTCCAAGACAAATTGTAGATACATCTGATTTGATAAGTTGCATTGTATCATAAATAGCCATACCTGCAGTGATTACACCTCCAGGGCTGTTTATGTAAAGCATAATGTCTTTTTCAGAATTTTCACTATCTAATAGTAATAACTGTGCAACAACAGAGTTTGCAACTTCGTCATCAATTTCTGTTCCCAAAAATATAATTCTTTCTCTCAAAAGTCTTGAGAAAATATCAAATGAGCGTTCTCCTCGAGAAGAAGCTTCAATAACAGTAGGCACGTAGCCCATTATTTTCATATAAGTTTGTTGATCCATCTTTCTCTCCTATATAATAAATATATTATATAATAAACATGTAAAAAATACTAATAGGTCAGAAATAGTATTTTATCTTGAAAATCTTTGTAAAATATGCCATAATATAAAATGTAACATTTAAAAAGAGAGGATTTTATGGAAAGGAAAGAATTAGAGTTTGTTTTCGGGGGGGGGGCAATCGCTGTATAACCTCTCATAATAAGGGTTTTGGGTTGTTTGGAATGCAAAAACAACACTTGTTTTTGCGCTATAAAGAGCGTAAATTCGCATTTACATTAGCAGAAGTTTTGATAACATTAGGTATTATTGGTGTTGTCGCAGCTATGACTATGCCAGCCTTAATACATAGTTATCAACAAAAGGTTTTGCAAGTTCAGTTTAAGAAATTTTACGCAACATTTTCTAATGCTATAAAATACGTACAAGCCACAAATGGGGCACCTATGGGTTGCTATTATTGGGATGTAAATCCTTATGCATCAAATCCTGATAAGTGTGCTAGTCGAAATGATTATGGAACATGTACAAGTTGGACATTGAGTGATGGGTCGCCATTACCTAGAGATTATAATGGTGATTTGTCAGATTGTATACAATTTGGAGAAAGTTTAATGAAAGCATTAAATACAATAAAATTTTGTGAAAGTAATGCATTGGCAAACGGTTGTCTAACAGACAAACATCGCGGGCTTGATAAAGTAAAAAAAGACCAAAATCCGGAAAATGAGTATGACCCCAATACAACTTTTAGTGACAGTCCTATGAAAAATAGATATCCTGCATTTGTAACAGCAGACGGTACAATATATGTAAGATATGCTTACATGTCAGCTAATCCGCTATTTTGGGTTGATATAAATGGGGCAAAGGCGCCAAATAAATATGGATATGATATATTTATGTTTAAAATGGTTGGAAATACCACAGATGGCGTTACAAGGATTATACAAGCTAATGGTACAATTGAAAAAGGAGGAAAAACATTTAATGAAATGTTGAAGAAATAACAATTTACTCCTCATATTGGGGTGCATGGTTGGTTAGCAGATTCTTCGCTCCGCTCAGAATGATCGAGTCTATTGTATTCAGAATGACAGAAATTATTGTTAGCTCTCAATGACAGAGGGTGTCACCTTGAACTTAATTCAAAAAAAGATATGGTAGGATATTTATCCAACCATATCTTTTTTTAGTGACAGTTTAAAACTAGTTTCAAATTTTTTAAATTATGCTTTTTTAGTTTCCGGATTTTGTTCTGCCTTTGCTTTTTTGTTAGAAAGGTATTTTTCACATAACCAATTTGCAGGTTTTGTAACTACTACCGGAACAAAAAATCTGTATATAAATCCGAATACAAGCATTGTTCTCAATAAGCCCATCCCTTTAATCCTGTCTGATAGTTCAGAAGAAAGTTTAGGCATTGATTTAGCTTCAACTAGTTTGTCAATATATTTATTTAAATTAAGTTTATCTACTGATTTAACTACATCGTCAGCATCTTCAATAGCTCCTTTAACGGCATGTTCAAGGTATTCGGTGCAGCCTTTGTAACCATTTTCACCTTTTTTAGGCATACCCATTGATTTTTTTACTTCTTCTGCAATTTTATTAACATCCGCTTTTGGATCTTGTTTCAATTTTTTGTTGATTTCTTCAATACCTTCATTGATTTTTTTGAAGTTTGTATGGAATTTTTCATCATTAATTTGAAGGCCAACGTATTTTGCTGTTACGTTTTCCCACCATTTTTTCAAATATTTATCAAGTGAATAAGCGCCTGCTGTTGATATTACAAATGTCAAACCTTGGTTTACAGCAAGTGTTTTCTTTCTATCTTTATCTAATTTATCGTTAGTCAAAGTTTTTTCCATATACAAACCGCTTGTAATCAATGATCCTGTTGTCAAACAGTGTTGGAACAAATTGTTACTATTTTTTAATTTGTCCGCAACATAGTTCATTGGCTTACTGTCAACAATCTTTGCGCTAAAATGTTTTGCTACTGCATCAGTACATTTGTCATAAAAATCAGAAAACGGTTTAAATATACCTGAATTTTCTTTTGCTGTATTAACTGCTGCTTGTGCAGCTTGTGATGTTACGTTTGCAGTAAAACTTTGTTGTCTAAAGTTATTATTTCTGTTATTTGTATTGAACTTGTGCTGTTGATTATATGAATTGAAAGTGTTTAATGTTACGTTCATTATTGAACACCTCCTTTCATTTGTTGGAATACCGGTTTGTTTACAAAATCCATTGGAGGTTGTTGTTGCATATTATTTGTTTCCTTTGGAGGTTCAGATTGTGCTACTTTCTTTTTCTTTTCTACTCCGAAAACGTATTTCAAAATAGGTGGAATTAACGCGATTGTGAGTATTGATCTTGGAATAGCAATAACAAAATCAGGAATGTTTTTAGAAAGAGTTTCAAGTGCAGCTCTATGACGTTTTACTGCTTTATAAGCTTCTTTAGCAGCTTTATCTTTAATTACTCCTGTAATTTTATCCCTATCTGTTGCAGCTTTTTCAAGCCTCTTTTCTTTTTCAAGTAATTCAACCAATTTTTTACTGAAGATTTTTGATTTTCCTTGAGAATCTTTTATTATATTGCCATCTTTATCTTTTAAGTAACCACCACAACTAAACAGTTTTTTTACAGCTCCGTCAAGAGGGCTTGTAACAATAACTGAGGCAACAAAACCTAAAATAGCAGATGCCATTGAGTGACCCGATGCGTAAATTTTATCTTCTTTATCTTTCTTTCCTGGGAGAGCCATAATTGTTGCAGGTCTTAATACTCCTGCAAGACCTAAGGCAACAAGTGCACTAGTGGCTACGTTGTGGTCATTCGTATAGGTTAAAAGCTTATTGAACCATTTGCTTGTTAAGATGCCACCTTTTTTCATAGTATTAACGGCAGTCTCACTCTTTCCCGTAAAACTGCCGTTAAAATCTGCATTATATCCTCTATTACTATAAGCTCCAATATTCTTCTCTCTAAAACTTTGAGGTTCCGAATGGAGCCTTGATGTACCCTGATTAAGGGTAATATCACGCTGTAATCTGCTAACTTTCATTTTTTCACCAAATAATTAAATGTATCTACATTCATTTTAAAACAAAGGAAAAATTTTTTTGCTACATGCTTAAAAAATGTTTACAATTAATTTTTTTAATGAATAAGAACTCCATATTGCTCTATTGGCTTATAATTTTATTGCCATATAGTCCTATAGCCTTATCGCTTTTTTAACTTACATATCTAAAGCTAAGTCTAACGTTGGTGCTTTCGCAACAATTGCGCTTGAAGAAATTATGTCTACTCCGGTCGATGCAATTGTGTTTACTGTTGAAAGGTTTACATTTCCGCTGGCTTCTACAATTGCTTGGTGATTAATTAATTCAACAGCTTTTTTCATTGTTTCTATAGGCATATTATCAAGCATAATTATGTCTGCTTTAACATTAACAGCTTCTTTAACTTGTTCTAATGTGTCACATTCAACTTCGATTTTATGTGCATGAGAAATATTATTTCTTAGTTTGTTTACTGCATTTGTTAAAGAGCCGGCTAGTCTTATGTGATTATCTTTAATCATGGCGCAATCAGACAAATTAAATCTGTGAAGTGCGCCGCCTCCAATTTTTACTGAATATTTTTCAAATGCTCGGAAATTTGGAGTTGTCTTTCTGGTATCAACTATTTGGGCTGTATAAGGAGCAATTGCTTCTTGGTATTTTCTTGTTTCGGTCGCAATTCCTGACATTCTTTGGATATAGTTAAGGGAAACTCTTTCTCCCATTAATAAGTCTTTTGCAGGACCTTCTATGTCGGCAATTTTGTCGCCTTTTTTTATTGTATCCCCATCTTTAAAATAAAATTTTATTTTAACATCGTCTGAAAGAACATCGAAAACTGTTTTGAAAACCTCGCAACCGCAAAGAACTCCTTCACTTCTAGTATTTAATTCAGCTTTCAAAAAATCATTCTCTCCGGCTAAATTTTCAGTTGTAATATCTCCATAGCCGATGTCTTCCATTAGTGCTGATTTTACATGGTCTCTTACATAAAATTTACTTAACATAATCAGGTACCTTATCTTCTTTTGTTATAATACTGTGAACACATTCATCATTAGTTTGCGGAAAATCTGTTCTGTAATGAGCACCTCTTGATTCTTTTCGCATAAGAGCTGATTTTGTAATTAATTCCGCAACAATTAACATATCACGAAGCTCATATTCTTCTCCGCTAATGCATTTGTGGGTTCTTGGGAATGCTTTTTTTAGTTCTTTTAGTTTAGATAATGCTGTGTTTAATGATTTTTCGTCTCTATAAATTCCAACATAATCCCACATTATATCTTTTAACTTCTTTTTCATTGATGGAATATCAAGTTCTTCGGTTATATTATCTTCATTGGTGTATTTATCAAGAATTGTTTTAATATTTTCATCAATTTGTTTTGGAGATTTTAGTTTTAGTGATTTAAGGTAGTCAGCTACAGAATACGCACAAACTACGCATTCAAGAAGTGAATTACTGGCTAATCTGTTTCCCCCATGAAGTCCTGTTGAAGAAACCTCTCCAATTGCGTATAGTCCGTTTACAGATGTTTCTCCTCGTAAATTTGTTTTTATTCCTCCCATATAGTAGTGTGCTGCAGGTGCTACCGGAATAAAGTCGTGGGCAATATCAATTCCGTTTTCAAGGCATTTTTTAGAAATATTCGGAAAACGTTTCGCAAGTTTTTTGCTATCAATGCATGTTGCATTCAAAAAAACATTATCAACTTTATTTTTAATCATTTCGTTAAAGTTTGCACGAGTTACAATATCTCTTGGTGCAAGTTCTTTTCTCTCGTCATATTTTTGCATGTATTCAATGCCGTCTGCATCACAAAGTTTAGCTCCCTCTCCTCGGACAGCTTCCGAAATTAAAAATCTGCTGTCTCCGCAATCTATAGCCAATGCGGTTGGGTGGAATTGTACAAATTCCATGTCCTGCATAACAGCTCCTGCATTGTACGCAAGAGCGAACCCGTCTCCGGTTGCCCCTATCGGGTTGGTTGTGTATTTATATAATTGCCCTATTCCTCCTGTTGCAAGTATGATTGCAGGGGAATAAATTGTTTCATATTCTTGTGTTTCATCATTGTAAACAAGAACCCCCTTACATTCATTGTTGCTAACTAAGAGTTCTATGGCATCAGTATCTTCATAAATTTCTATATTTTTATTTTCTGCAACTTTTTTACAAAGAGATTGTTCTATCATTTTTCCGGTCGCATCTCCTCCGGAATGTAAAATTCTTCTTACACTGTGTGCGGCTTCTTTTGTAAAACATAAGTTGTTATTTTCGTCTCTATCAAATTCAACACCAAATTTTAACAAGTCTTTTACTACAGCATCAGAATGCTCTGAAATAAATTTTACGGTATTAAAATCACTTAATCCTGCACCAGCTTTTATAGTATCTGAAATGTGAGAAGCAGTTGTATCTGCTTTATTTTCTTTCATAACAGCAACCATTCCGCCTTGCGCGTATCTGGAATTACTTTCTCCGAGTTTTGATTTTGTTATTAATAAAAGTCCGTCAGGCAAATCTACTTGTTGTTCGATTTTTAGGGCTGCATACAATCCGGCAATCCCGCTTCCTATTATAACTGTTGAATAATTTGAATATTTCATGTTTATTTACCTTATGTATATTTATCATTAATATAATAATCCAAAATATTCTATTTTGCTATTAATAAATATTAAGATTTAATTAAATATATAGCAAATTTATTTTTTATGAGTTTTGGAATAGCATATTATTAAGGGGGAATATGATGCAAGTAAATTCAAATTATAAATCGCAAACAACACGGTTTGGAATGGCTTTTCGCAGACCTGAGGGTCACAATATGAGTAAATTGTCAGATTATTTAGGATTAGAGAATAAAATTAATCGCAAGGGGTTTGCGCAATATATAAGAGAAATGAAAAAATGCAAAAATTATGATGTGGAGTTTTGGCCTGTAATAAATATTGTTAAAGTTATAGAAGCTAAAACAAATCAAGTTGTTGGATTATACCCCGGAAGTTCTGATGTTACCGGAATAGAACATTTGGGTGTCGCAAGATATCCTGCAAGAAGATTGTTTGCACAAATTTTTGACCCAAAACAATATCTTCCTTATAATTTTTTACAAGCAGCTAAAAGAGTAGAAAAATTGGAAGCTGAGGTCGCTGCAAAGAATACTGCTGCCAATTTTATTAATAAAACAATATAAAAAATATGAATATAAATAATATTTACAAATTAACAAGTGATAATATTATCGTTCTTTTTCAATAATAAAGGGATTTATTAGTAGCCGAAAACTTTTATAAGTAGTATAGGGAGAAATACTATGTCGATAAATATATTACTTGTAGAAGATCAAAAACTTATCAGAGTTGGGTTAAAATCTTTATTTGAGGGGCAAGATGAACTTATCGTTGCTTCAGAGGCTGAAAATGGGAAGGAGGCTGTTGAAAAATATAAGATTTCTCATCCTGATATTGTTTTGATGGATATTGGTTTGCCTGATATTTCAGGAATAGAGGCAACTAAAAGGATTTTAGAAATTAACAGTAGAGCTCGTGTTATAATCTTGACTTCGCATTTGAGTGAACAAGAAGTTTTAAATTCCTTACATGCAGGAGCTTGTGCTTATGTTATGAAAGATATAGGTACGGATATTTTAAAAATGATAATAAAAACAGTTTATGACGGGGCTATGTGGTTAGACCCTCAGGTTGTTCCAATTTTGAGAGAGAAAAATTGCGGAGTAATCCCACCTCGCCAAATGTCGCGTGCTATGTTTAAAGAACAACACGCCAATTTAACTCAAAGAGAATATGAAGTCTTAAAATTGGTTGTAGATGGTATGTCAAATAGTGAAATTGCGGAAGAATTAACTATTTCAGAGCATACAGCAAAAGCCCATGTTTGCAATATTATTCAAAAACTGGTTGTTGATGATAGAACTCAAGCAGCGGTAAAAGCTTTAAAAGAGGGGTTGGTTTAGTTGTTCTTTAACTAAAAGTCTCTGGGTTTTACTCCTTTAATCCAATTTGATTCAATGGTTTCTAATGAAATTCCCTTTGTTTCCGGAACAAGGAAGTAAACAAATATTATACATAGCAAAGAAACTGCTGCAAATATCCAAAATGTATAAGCTCCACCTATTCTATGAATTAAAACAGGGAAACTTCCGACAACAAAAAAGTTGAATGCAAAGTTTGCGACTGTACACAAGCTCATAGCTAAACCTCTTATCTTTAGAGGGAATACTTCTGATACAATTATCCATCCGATAGGGCCGAGGCTGAATGCAAAACAAATTATGTATGTGGCAAGACTTCCGACTGCAACCCATTTTAAACTGTCTCCAAGGATATTAGCCCAATAGAAGGCGCATCCCAAGCCAACCAAACTTAGCATAACTCCGGTCAAGCCAATATATAGTAAAGGTTTTCTTCCAAATTTGTCAGTGAAAAATACTGCAATAATTGTCATTAAGAAGTTTATTAAGCCAATTCCGGCAGTTGCGTAAATTGCATTTGTATTACTGTCAAACCCCGCAATTTTAAAGATTGTTGGAGCATAATAAATTATGGTATTTATACCTGTACAAATTTGAGCAAACATAATTCCTATACCGACTATAAAAGGCATAATCATCCACTTTTTAAATCGGATTTTTTTATTTTCACCAAGTTCAGATTTTAAAGTTTCCTTAATTTCTTCAACTTCTTTTTCTGCATCAGCATCCGGTTCTATTTTTTTGTAAATTTTTCGAGCTTCTTCTTCTCTATTTTTGCTGATTAACCATCTTGGTGTATCGCCCAAAAACGTCATGCCAATTAACAAAATAAGTCCAGGGACAACTCCTGCAAATAACATCCATCTCCAATTATAAATAGCATTTGCAAAAGCTCCGTTGACAATATATGAGAAAAGTATTCCGGCTGTGATTGCCCATTGATATAATGAAACAAGTGTTCCTCTTAATTGTTTTGGAGCAACTTCTGACAAGTATAACGGAACAATGAAGTTTACAATACCAACAGCCAAACCGACAAGAATTCTAGATAAAATCAATATATAAATATTTGGAGCCAATGCGCATAATATAGAGCCAACAATAAAAATAATTGCTGTTGCAATAATTATTTTTTTTCTGCCAAATATATCAGCAAGAATACCATTGGTTGCAGCTCCAATAACCGCTCCAATTAATACGGAACTAACCAAAAAGCCTTGCAAATAATCAGATAAATCCCATGTCTGATTTATAAATAACAAAGCACCTGATATTACACCTGTATCAAAACCTGATAATAAACCTCCCAAAGATGCTACTATTGCTACGAAGTAAAGCCAAAAATAAACAAATCTTTTCATTGATATAACTCCTATACAATATGTTATATAAATTCCCAAAAATTTTCAAAAATTAACATAAAAATATGTACAAAATTTATAAAAAATGCTAATATATTTTTATTATAAATAAGGAGGGAATTATGAAAAAGTTTTTGGCGGTTTTGTTTATGATGCTTGTAATGCAAACAGTTGTATTTGCAGATGCTGAAACAGATATGCATCAGGCATATATTGCAAAAATTCAAGCCCAAGGAATAAGATATAATACGTTTAATTTTATGGGAGCTTTGGCAGAGGGAAATACTCAACTTGCAGATTTGTTTATTAAATCCGGTATGAGTCCGGATTCTACTTTTATGAAAACACCTGCGATTTATATTGCAATTACGAGTAAACAAAATGATTCGGTAAAGTTTCTTTTAGAAAATGGAGTTGATCCGAATAAAGAATTAGCGGGATTTACTCCTTTGATTATGGCAATAAAAAACAAAGATGCAAAAATTGTTGAAACTTTAATAGCTTATGGTGCTAATGTTAATAAGGAAGCTGCTTATACGAAACCTTTAGCTTATGCAATTCAAAAAAAACAACCAAAAATTGTAGAGCTGTTAATCAATGCAGGAGCAAAGCCGGATAACGAAATTCTTGCAAAAGCTTTAAAATCAAATGATAATTATATAAAAGATGCTGTTTTAAGACGCTATAAGACAATGGATTAATAAAAATGAAAGTCCTTCCTTAACAATTATTTTTTAAGGAAGGATTTTCTGTTTATAACCATACAAATAGAGTATTATTAAGGTTTGTATGTTGACATAAAAAAATGATATTTTACTATTTGGAGTAGAAAATTCTACTATATATGGAGAGATGTATGAAAATTAATTTAACTAGAAAACAATGGGGAATAATAGTTCTTTTAGTAATTATTGTTCCGATAGTTTATAACAAAGCATCAGGGTATGTAATGGGTATGGTGCAAAAGAAAATGATGAGTATGCCTAAAGAGGTTGAAGTAGATACTCCTCATATCGAATCAATGAATGTTTCTGCAGAATCTACAGGTAGGGTAGAAGCAGAATATTCTGTAGATTTGGTTGCCAGGGTTCCGGGTTTTTTGTTGAAAAAATATTTTAAAGAAGGTGATTTTGTAAAAAAAGGTCAACTGTTGTTTCAAATAGATCCTAGAGAATATCAAATTGAGGTTAATAATTCAAAAGCGAATTTAAATCAGTATGGAGCATTATTGAAAAATTCTCAACAAGAATTAAATCGTGCAAATGCATTGATAAAGGAAGATTTAATCAGTCGTTCAGATGTTGATTCAAGCTTGGCAACGAGAAATCAAAACAGGGCACAATATGAAGCTGCAAGACAACAATTGGAACTTGCAAGGGTAAACTTAAGTTATACTGCAATAAAATCTCCAATTGATGGAAGAATTGGTAAGGTAAATATTACCGAAGGAAATTATGTTTCTCCAACATCAGGTTCTTTGGTTAATGTGTCTAGTGTAAATCCTGTTTATGTTACTTTTAGTTTGAAAAGTGATGATTTTGTGAAACTTTTGAAGGGTAGTGACAGATTTAAAGATGCTCAGGTAAAAGTTCAATTTGATAATGGTACATATTATGACAAAATTGGAAAAGTAAATTTTGTTGATAACCAAATCGACAAAGATTCCGGTTCAGTAAAAATGCGTGCAACATTCGATAATTCAAAGATGTGGCTTGTTCCCGGAGATTACATGAAAGTTACAATTATTGCGCCTAAACAGGTTAAGTTTATGACAGTTCCTCAATCTTGTACAAAAGGAGATGCTATGAGCGGTTACTATGTTTGGGCTGTGGAAGATAATAAGGCTGTAAGAAAAGATATTGAGGTATCTGATGTTATTAATAATAATTGGGTTGTGAAAAAAGGATTAGATTTGTCTGATGTGATTGTTACATCCGGTATTCAAAATATTAATACAGAAGGTCAGAAACTAAAAGTTGTAACTAAAAAGGATTAATAAATGAAAAAAATATTTGATAAAGATAAACTGTTCTTCTTTATAAGAAAGCCTAGATTTGCTTTAGTAATATCTGTTTGCATTGTAATTTTGGGTATAATTTCAATGATGAGCTTAAAGCAAGAGAGTTATCCTGATGTCACTCCGCCGCAAGTTCAGGTATCTGCATCATACCAAGGTGCAAGTGCTGAAGTTATAGAATCTTCAATTGCGACAGTGTTAGAAAATAAATTGAATGGTGTTGAGGATATGACATATATGACTTCAACATCTTATGATGGAAGTTATAGTTTAACTTTATATTTTAAAGTGGGTTCTGATAAAAACGTTAATTTGATGAATGTTCAAAATAGAATTCAACAGGTTCAATCTCAATTGCCGGAAGAAGTTCAAAGGACAGGGGTTACAGCAGTTAGTAGGACTTCCGGTTCAGGAGCTATTATTTTAACACTTTATCCCGAGTCCGGAAATTGGAATCAATTAGACTTAACAAATTATGGTTCTATATACATTAAAGATGAATTAAAACGTATTGATGGTGTTGCGGATGTAAATGTTTACGGAGCAGGTGATTATTCTATGAGAATATGGCTTGATCCACAAAAAATGGCCGGCTTAAATGTTTCTACAAGTGATATTAAATCAGCTGTTACATCTCAAAATACTCAGATTACGGCAGGTGCGTTAGGTCAATTACCTACTGATGAAAAACAAGCTTTACAAATAACATTAAAAACTAAGGGCAGATTGGATAATGTAAAAGATTTTGAAAATATTATTATTCGTTCAAATTCTGATGGTTCAAATGTTCGATTGAAAGATGTTGCAAAAGTAGAATTAGGGGCATCTTCTTATTCAAATTTGGGTTTGGTTAATGGAAAACCTTCTGCGGTTGTAATGATTTCTCAATTATCTGATGCCAATGTTATAAATTTGTCAAAAAATGTCAAGGCAAAGGTTGATGAATTGAATTCTAAAATGACAAATGGTATTAAAATTTTGTACGTAAAAGATGATGCCAATTATATTCAAGAATCTATGGGAGAGGTTGAATTTACAATTCTTTTGACTGCATTAATTGTTGTGGTTATTATTTTCCTATTCTTGGGTGATGGAATGGCGACTTTAGTACCTTGTGTCACAATTCCGGTGTCTTTAATCGGTACATTCTTTGCTTTAAAAGCTGCCGGCATGTCAATAAATTTGTTAACATTGTTTGCCCTTGTTTTGGCTGTTGGGGTAGTTGTAGATGATGCTATTGTTGTAATTGAGAATGTAAAACGCCATATTGATGAAGGGAAATCTGCAATTATGGCAACACAAATTACGATGCAAGAAGTTGGATTTGCTCTTGTTGCGATGGCATTGGTGTTAATGGCAGTATTTGTTCCGATTACGTTTATGAGCGGAATGACAGGTGTGATGTATAAGCAATTTGCAGTGTGTATTGCTGTTTCAATTGCAATATCTGCGCTTTGTGCATTAACACTTTCTCCGGCCATGTGTTCTCATTTCTTAGGACAAGAGAAAAAAGAAATTGATCTTTCAAACAAGCCGACATTAAGACATTTGGAGAATATAAAAGAGAAAATATTTAAACGTACATCTGTACTTGTTAAAGATTTCAATGATATGTTTTCAAAAGTTGAAGATTTTTATTTAGAATATGTTGAAAAATTTGTTTTTGATAAAAAACTAACCATAATGATTTATGGTTTGATTATATTATTAACATTGATATCATTTAAAACTATTTCAACAGGATTTATTCCGGATGAAGATCAAGGTATTTTACTTGCAAGTATAACTTTGCCTGATGGAGCATCTTTATCCAGAACGGAAGAAGTTTCCAGACGTTTTACAGAACAAATAAAGCTTATTGATGGTATTGATGAACAAAAATTAACAGTGTTTGGAGGAAACGGTTCTGCTAACCAATCTACAGTAATTATTCAGTTAGAGGATTATGCTGCGAGGAAAATGACTCCGGTAAAATGGATTAAGAGAAAAATAAAAGGTCAACCGACAAACCTTTCCCATACAGCTATTTTATCCCAAATCAGGGCAATTGCGGCTAATACGAAAGAAGCTTCAATTCAAGCATTTTCCCCTCCTGCAATTATGGGAATGAGTATGATGGGTGGCTTTGAATTCCAAATGTTGTCACAAGGCGAGTATACTCCGCAGGAAATGGAAGTATGGGCAAATAAATTGATTGCAGCAGCTAATCAAAACCCAAACTTGTCAAGTGTTTATACTTCTTTCCAAGCGAATGTTCCTCAATATATTGTAGATATTGATTATGATAAAGCTCTTGCTCAAAATGTTGATTTGACAGAACTTGCATCTACTTTGTCGTCAATGCTTGGGACATATTATATCAATGATTTTAATAAATATGATAGAGTATTTAAAGTTCAAATGCAGGCAGAGAGCAGATTTAGAGGTAAAGCTTCTGATTTATCAGGAATTTACGTAAAAAATAGAAATGGTGTTATGGTGCCTATTATGTCAATAATTAAACTTGAACAGTCAATTGGTACGGCATCAATTTCGAGATATAACCAATATAAATCAGTACAAGTTCAGGGACAACAAGCTGCAGGGAAAAGTTCAGGAGATGCTATGAATGCCATGGAAAGCGTTGCAAAACAGGTTCTTCCTTCAGATATGACTTATGACTGGTCAGGTACTTCTGCTCAAGAAAGGGAGGCTTCCGGTCAAACCGTAATTATTATTACAATGGCGTTAATTTTTGTATATTTGTTCCTCGTTGCGTTGTATGAAAGTTATACAATTCCTATTGCGGTATTGTTGATTTCGCCTATTGCAGCATTGGGAGCTTTGTTGTTCCAAATGATGATTAATCAGTCATTTGATATTTATTCACAAGTAGGGATGATTACATTAATTGGGCTCGCTGCTAAGCAATCTATTTTGATTGTAGAATTTGCAAAAGAAGAACATGAGAAAAATGGTTTACCTGTTAAAGATGCAGCCATAAAAGCTGCGAAATTAAGATTTAGAGCTATTATGATGACAGAGCTTGCATTTATTTTAGGTGTTTTACCTATGATTTTTGCAACAGGAGCCGGAGCAAATTCCAGGATTTCTGTCGGTTCTACTGTGTTTGGTGGGATGATTGCTGCTGCAACTCTTGGGGCAGTTTTAACTCCTGCTTTTTATGTAATTATTCAAGAATTTGTTGATAAGTTTCCTAAAAAAGAAATAACAGAAAAAGATTTGGAGATATAAGATGAAGAAGATTGTTAGTTTAGCTTTAATATGTTCTGTTTTAACACTTTCAGCAATATCACCCGTACTTGCCAAAGAAAATAAAAAGTCAATTAAAGAAGATAAACGCAAAATTGAAATAGTTAAACCGGATAAAACCAAAGTTAACAAAATACAAGAAAAGCGTAAAAATGATGATAATGCAAAAATAAAAAGGGAAACATCTAATGAAGCTGAAGGGATGTATGAATCTAAATTCCCTGTAATAAATAGTAAAATTGAATATGCTGACATGCAAGGCGAGGTTTCTCTTGTTGATTGTATAAAATTAGCAATTACTCATCATCCGGCTATTATGTCATCTATCAGTAATTCTGAAATTTATAAATCAAGAGTCGGGCAAGCTTGGGCAAATTATTTCCCTACATTGGGTGCAGGAGTCAGTTATTCGCGAAATGATATGCTTATGACAATGGGTGGGGCTTATGCAAGTATGATGTCTCAAAAATATAATATGTACTACGTTCCAACTGTTTCCGCAAATTTACTGTTGTTTGATTTTGGAAAAACAAAAGCCAATGCAGATGCCGCTAAAAGAAATTATGAAGCTTCCAGGCTTGATGCGGAACAAAGTATTGAAACTGTTATTTATAATGTAAAAGTTGCATATTATAACCTTGTTTTTGCAGAAATACAAAAAACAGTTTATGAAGATACGGTTAAAGACTTTGAACTTCAATTGAAGCAAGCCAAAGCTCAATACCAAATAGGAAGAAAAGCTAAAATTGATGTTACGACTGCTGAGTATAATTTAGGAAATGCAAAAGTTAATTTGATTAAAGCTAAAAATACAATGGAATTGGCAGCGGCGGAATTGGCTAATGCAGTCGGTATTCCTGAGCTTGAAGGGGTTATATTAAAAGACAAAATGAACTCTAAAGCTTATGATGTTAATTTTAAAGACTTATTAAGTACTGCACAGTCCTCACGACCGGCTTTGCTTTCTGCTAAAAAAGCTATGGATGCCGCCGAACTGAATGTAAGAGCAGCTAAAAGAGCTTTTTCTCCTGATTTAAGTGCTTTTGGGTCTTATAGTAGGGGTGGAAGAAGGATTGATGCTGATTATGGCTATCAAGCAGGTGTGCAATTGAATTATTCTTCAATAAATTTGATGTTATTAAAAAAACAAGTTGATGAGGCGAAAGCTACTTATCGAAAATATGTTGCAGATTATGAGCAACAAAGACAAAATGTTTATTTAGAAGTAAAAAGTGCATATATAAGCCTGTTAAATTCACATGATAGTCTGGATGTTTCAAAACTTGCATTACAACAAGCAAAAGAAAGGCAATATCAAGCATTTAGGAGGTATCAGGTAGGACTTGGTGATGCAATCGAGTTTAAGGATGCAGAAAACAGTTATTTAAATGCTCAATTGGATTATTATTCAAACCTATTGAATTACAATGTAAATGCAGCGGAATTGGAGCGAGTCATTGGAGCTCCTATTCATGAATCCAATCAAGATTTATAAATGTATAAATTTTGCCAATATGAAAAGAGAGCCATCTAAGTGGCTCTTTTTTTGTGCAAAAAATGTTTTAATATGATATTTGCTTTATATCTTATAATTAATTCCGTGCTTTTTGAAAAGTTTGTTATAAAAATTGGCAAATTGTTTTAGCCTGCTTTCTGTTAATACCATCGGTAAAAATGGTCTGATTTTTGTATCTTGCCAGTTGTGAAGGTGTTGTTTTATATAGCTTTCGATAAACTTATTAACAAATTCTCCTGTGTCTTTACCCAATGATATCGAATTTTCATTCTCAATTTTTTTAACCAGTTTTTCTGCTACCTGGCGATAATATGGTTGGACTTTTGGGTTGTTTTTAATATTGTTTAATATCTTTAATGTTACATAACTTGTGGTTAAATTTGGTTTAAGTCTGCATTTTAGATGGAATGGTATAGCGTTTGGGTACGCTTCGATATCTAAGGTTTTTATTCCGTTTTCTTTAAACTCTATAATGCTCGAAAGTCGTAAAATTTCTCCAAGTCCGCTTCTTCTTTGGGGTAAGTGTGTTTCTATATAGCCGTGGTTAATAGTTGCAGTTGATTTATTTATTGTATATTCGTAATGTCCAAGTGGTGATTTTTTCTCGTCTGTGATGACTGTATTAATTTTAATTGTGTCTGTGTTGTACTTTTCTTTCCTTGTTGTGGTTTTAATATATCCTGTGCCATTTTTATATTTGACTGGAGTTTTTTCTAGGATTTTATAGGTATTTGATTTGCTGGAGACATTTTTAAACCTTAATGACGAGTTTGTATTGTCGGTGTTGCTTCTTAGCCATCCAAACAGATTAAAGTTGTTAAATTTGGGCAATATTCTAAACATATAGAAATTTAAAGCCTGTGAATAAAAATTTTTGTCACATGTAAAGAATATTAACAGAAAATAAGGTTATTAAAGCCTGTAAATAACTTTAGAGTTTAATTCGAGGATTGATTAACCAAACATTAAATGTAAAGAAATGTAAAAACAAATTTAAAATAGGCTGAAATCCAGTTATAATGCCTCTATGCTATGCTATGCTATGCTGGGTGGGGCACTGTGTCAATCTTTTCAGCTTTAATGTTTTTATAAAAGAGTAAGGGAAATCGATTTTTCATAAGGGTTAAAAACAAAAAGTTAAAATTATTTAGGAAAGGATTAATGTTATGGTTGTTAAATTTAATACAGTAAAATGTGCTTGTAATACATTAGTAACTTCGTTAAGAAGCAAAGGTGCGAAAACTACAGAAGAAGTGTTGTGTAATAAAGTTGCTCCAAAGATAACAAAAAAAGTTCAACCGAAATTGTTTACAGTTAAAAAAGATGCTGTAATTGGCACGCAAATTACAAATAATCTTACAGGAACCAGATATTTACAAAGACCTGCTTTAAATGGTTCAAATGTTCAAGTTGAGGGCTTAACCACTTTTCATAGGGCGGATGGTTCGTACGGTTCAATTTCAAGCAGTCAATTTAATCAATTGCTTGCTAATATGGAAAAACCTAATTGGAATCCGGTAATAAAAAGTGATAGAACAATTGGACAAGAATTACGAATAAATAATCCGAATTTCGTTCTTGGTGAAGGCAGGTATTTTCGTTCAGCAAATGGTCTAACATCTCATAAGCTTACAAGAATAACTCCAGAGCATCATAATTCTGTAAATATGGCAGATTTTGATAACGCAATATTAAATTTACTTGGTTAAAATATAGCAAAAGGTTGGGTAAGTACACCCAACCTTTTTTGTATTAATTCATGGATGAAGTAAATTCAACTCTCGAACTCCTAGAAGATTTGTATAGCAAGTATTTGCAGGTTTCTGACGAAATGAAAGTAAAATTGCTAAAAACGCTAATTTCGAACTGCACACTAAAAGACGGAAAGGTAAGCTACACATACAAAAAACCGTTCTGCTATATTGCAGAAACGGACTGTTTTGAAAAAATTTACCCTGTAGCCTGTAAGTTTCGAACTTGGTTTTTGTTCAAAGATGTGGCGTAATTGATGTTTTCGTATCCATATAATCGTTGACTTGTAATACTTGTCAAAATCCAAATTGCAGGTGTGAGGTTTACGCATTATATTATTAGGCTATAATATTTTTATGAAAAAACTTGTATTTGCAATATTATTTTTATTTATATTTGCAAGTTACGCTGATTGCAAACAGGTTTTGCCTGAAAATATTGTGTCATCAACGATTAAAATTAATGCAGTTGCAACCGGCGAAAAAGGTAAAAACTTTTTTTATTGTGATGGAACACAAAAATGCTCAACAGAAGATTTTGTAAAAGAATATTATAAGAAACAGGGTTATAACGTAATGCGTGGCGAAGTTTCTGTTTGGCAAGGATTTTATGCTTTAGCCTTTTTTGATGAAATTTATTGCAAGCATAATTTTGATTTTGATGGCGATTTGCCAAGACATTTTTTTGAAAATGATTATTTATATTTGAGTCGCAAAAAGATGTTTGATGATAAGTTTAATTATTTGTTGAGTGCAGATATTTCGGAGTTTATAAATAGCCAGCTTGACAAATATGCGGCGACTTCTTCAAGACTTTTGCATGACACAAAAATCGAAAATTATATTGATTGCACTGATTATTTTTATTCTGATGTGGTGCAAGAGTTTTTGAAACGCATTGATAATAAAACTTTTGCACAAATTGTTTATAAAATTGCACAAAACCCGAACCAAAACAGAGCCGGAATTCCAGATTATGTTGTGTGGAATGATAAGGAGCTAATTTTTATAGAGGTAAAACGCCAAAATGAAAACTTGCGTGAAAAACAAATCGAATGGGCAGAGTTTTTGATAAAAAATAATATTCCATACAAAGTTGTAAGGGTAATTCCTATAAAAGAGTAATTATATTAAAATCTGCTGATGATTTTTAAATATTCTTTTTGCGACTCTAAAACCATCTCTGAAATGAAGTTAATAAAATCTTTGTTATTGCCACTATTAGTCTTTTGAATTGCAGAAATATAATCAGCTCTTACTACAGGTGGAATTACAACAATATTGTAGCCACTTTGCAGTAATGCCAAATTCATTAACAGTCTTGCGACTCTGCCGTTGCCATCTGCAAATGGGTGAATGTTTACGAAAATTATATGCACCATCGCCGCATATTCAACAGGGTGCAATTCTGCTTTTAATTTCGGTAACTGCAAAATAAACTCATGCATTTTCTCATCAAGTTCTTCCGGTTTTGGTAACTCTACGTCAGAACCTGTTATTATAACTTGTGAAGCTCTATATTTGCCGGCTTTTTCACTGTCAATTTTTTCATAGAATAACTTATGTAATAACTTAATATTATCTTCTGTAAAAGTTTCGTTTTGAGATAATTTAATTATTTCATCGAATGCCTTTGCGTGTCCTACTGTTTCATAGTGGTCTTTTAGAGGTTTTCCACCGATTGTTATGCCGTCTTCTAATACAACTTTTGTTTCTGCTAAGCTAAGAGTGTTGCCTTCAAGAGCGTTTGAAGCATAGGTTAAACCAATTTTATAATATTCTTTTACTTGTGCCAATGCTTCATTTGACAATGGTCTTAGAGCATTAATCTTTGCCTTATATTCATCATTTTCAATAAAACAATTTTTGTACATTTTTATCCTTAATTTTATTATAAATAAAAATAGGACAAGAATAAATCCCTGTCCTATTTTTATTTACGCGAGAAGGGATTCGAACCCCCGACCTTTTGGTTCGTAGCCAAACACTCTATCCAACTGAGCTACTCGCGCCTATCTGTGTCGGTTAGCAGAATATATCCTGCGACATCTCTCATGTTAACAAAAAAAGATTTATTTTCAAGCTTTTTATAAAAAAATTTTTTGCGGTAATATCATTAATTTGTTTATAAAATAGTATGTTATTATTTCTTTTTGAAAGGTAAGAATATGGAAAAGTTGACAGATAGAGAAATTACCATACTAAAATTGATTATGGAAGGATATGCAAATAGCCAAATTAGTGAAATAGTTTTTATTAGTATTCATACTGTAAAGGCTCATATTGCATCAATAATGCGAAAGTTAAATGCTAAAAATAGAACAAATGCCGTTTATATTGCTCTTAAAAATCATTTGTTAGATTGAATGTAAAATAAAATCGTTACAATTTGATAGTATCGCTTTAAAGTTATATAATATCATGAGCGAGATTTAACTATGAAAAAGATATTTATTACACTAACACTTTTATTTATATTTTTATTTACATTTGTCCAAAAGGCTTGTTGTGCAGAGCTATATAAATTTACTTCTGCAAACTTTGATACCTCAAATTCTGTAATCGTTCTTTCAGCACAAGATACCCCGGGAAGTGCGATTTTGTCTAACATAAAATTAGTAAAATTAGAAAATCCGTCAAGAGCTTATTTTGATATTGAGTCCTCAATAATAACTTTCCCGAAACAGGATTGGGTATTTAATTCAGGAGCTATAAGAGAAGTTAAAATAACTCAATTTTCGACAAATCCTAATAAAGTTCGTGTTCTAATGTATTATGACAAAGGATTTGATCCTAGTAGTATTAAATTTACAAGAATTAAAAATAATATAATTATTAAACTTAAAAATAATGCAATTACAAATAATGCTTATTTCCAAAACACATATAGGGATGAACATTCATCATCCGGTGATTTTTATGAATATTTGACTATAACAACCCCGATAAATCAACCTCAAGATTCAATTGTCGGACAAATTCAAGATGCTTTTAATACTCAGGCTAGTCAGTTGATGGCAAAAAAGGAGTTAAAGTTAAATACTAAATACTATTTAAATAATATAACAACTAAACAAAATGGGGTTCTGTTGAATGGTTTTGGGGCTGTTACAGTAGAAAGACCTATGATTTTAAGCAATCCGACAAGAATTGTTTATGATTTGCCAAACACTCTTGTAGACACAGGATTGCGAAATAGGGAGTTCAGAATTAGTGAAAATGAAACGGTTAAAATTGGACAATTTTCTGTAAATAAGGCTCGTATAGTTATTACAACAGAAGCTGTCAGTGATTATATTCCTATATATTCAAATGACAGCCAATCTTTAATTTTGGCAAATTATAAAAAAACAAACAATACAACTTTGTATAATAATTCTACAAATTTAATTACTTATAATAAAGAAAAAAATGATGCATTAACGGAGTCAATGATATTAAAGTTTGATTCTACGGTAGTGCATGGTATTGATAGATATAATGATAAAGTTATTTTGTATTTGTACAATGCTTCAAAATATAATGAAGAAAATTTTAACGCAGCATATAAAGGAACTTTTTTTGCAAATGCTAAAATTGAATTAATGCCAAAAATTGGGATGAAATTAATAATTCCTGTAGAACAAGATGCTTTGGTTAATACATATCTTGGAGCGGATGGAAGAAGTTTAAAAGTTAAAATTAAAAACGTAAAAAAACATGTATCAGAACCTGTTATCAAAAAACCGGCTCAAACAACTCCAATAGTATTAAATCCTCCAAAAACAACGTCAAATAATACCGGCAAGAAAAAAGTTGTCATTGATGCCGGTCATGGTGGTACTGATGTTGGGGCAACTGGTGGTGGAATATACGAGAAAAACATTACACTTGATGTATCAAAACGAGTTGAAACAATTTTAAAACAACGTGGATATCAAGTAGTGATGACAAGACCGGATGATAAGTTTGTATCTTTACAAGATAGAGTGACTATAAGTGAAAATTATTCTCCAGATATTTTTGTAAGTATTCATGTGAATTCAAGTGTAAGACCGGAGATTACAGGTGTTGAAACTCATTATTATCACCAATACAGTATGTCTTTAGCGCAGACGGTTCATTCTGCATTTGCCAGTGCAGTTCAATCGCCTAATAGAGGTTTGTTTAAATCTAAATTTTATGTTATAAATCATACTACATGCCCTGCTATTTTAGTTGAAATTGGATTTATATCTAACGCTGGTGAAAGGGCGCAATTGGTAAGTGAAAAACGTAAACAAGCAACAGCTAAATCTATAGCTGATGGTATTGACAATTATTTCAAACAGAAGTAGAAAGAAAAATGACAGATAATAGACCAATAGCTTTTTTTGATTCAGGAGTCGGCGGATTGACCGTATTTGCAAAAGTGAAGAAACTTTTGCCTAATGAAAACTATTTGTATTTTGGTGATACAAAACACATGCCTTATGGCGAAAAAACAGAAAGCCAACTTATAGAATATGCAGACAGGATTTTTAAATTTTTTGAAACAAAGAATGCAAAAGCAGTTGTGATGGCATGTAATACTACTTCTGCCATTACTTATGAAAAATTGAAAAACAATTATAATTTTAAGATTTATCCGATAATTCAGACTGTTTGTTCAAAGCTTGCGAACTTAGATGATGTAGACAGTTTGGGGGTTATAGCGACACCCGCAACAATAAATTCTCATGCCTATTCAAAAGGGATTGCAAAATATAACAAAAATATGAAAATTTACGAGTTACCTGCTCCAAATTGGGTTAGAATTGTAGAAGAACATAGAATTCATCAACCCCATAGTATTGAGCAAATAAAAGAAATTTTAGAAATTATGGAACAGAATAGGCCTGATAAGATTGTTTTAGCTTGCACCCATTATCCGTATTTGCTTGATGTTTTGAAGAAATTTTTACCGGAAGATAAATTTATAGACCCTGCTGTATACTTTGCTCAAAGTATTAAAGAGGATTTGGAGAAAAATGATTTATTGGGTACAGAGCATGCTTTTGAAAGATTTTATGTAAGCTCTGCACCTCAAAATTTTAAAATTGCTTCAGAGTTATTTTATAAATTAGATACGCTTCCGGAGTTAGTATAGATATGCGTAATTGATTTTACTTTTTCTACCACGGATAATCATTTCTGATTTCCCAATTATCTTGCATTATTAGTTCTCCGCAATAATATCCGGAATATCGACCGTATTTATTCTTTTTGTTGCACGAGTATCCACTGTTATTTGGAATATCTTCTTCAAAATCTGGAGAAGTTAATGTGCTTCTTGAAAAACTATCCCCCCAAAACTTTACAAAATATCGAGTATTTGAGTCTTTTGTAAAATTTGTTCCATCGAAAACAAAGATATCTCGTCCGATTTTATTAGGGCCTTTTGTACCGTTAATATCTCCAAAAATCCATAAATAATGTTGTCCCATTTGAGTTTGGGAAAATATAAGTAATTGGCCGTTAGATAATTCTATAACATATTTTTCTCTCCCCGAAGAATAAAGGTTTTGATTACCTGAGAGGTTTTTTATAGTATAGTCGTTTGATGGCCAATCAACAACCTTTGCTCTATTAAAATATGGCAAATAATAAGTTTCTGCATATTTTTTTATATCAGTATTAATAAGAGAATTATCCCATTCTCTCATTTCTCCGTTCTCAGATTGCGACAACCCCGAAGCGTTTGATAGTGTTGAATAAAGCTTTTTTAGTTGAACTACAGTTTGTTTCTTTTGGTAGTTGGTAATAACAGATGGCAACGTTAGTGCAGCAACAACTCCGATAACGCCGAGTGTTACCAAAACTTCTGCAAGTGTAAAAGCCCCTAGCAAATGTACAAAGTCAGAACTACCGTAATAATGGTGAATTATGCGTTTATCTCTTTCGGGGGGGGGGCAATCTCGGATTTATTCTTAATATTTAACATTTTTCGTGCTCCTCTTTTTTTATTATTTAGGATTTTTGGCTTTTTGTCAAGTATAAGTGCTTATGAAGTAATATTTGCAATTGTTATATTTGGTTTACAATATAATCTAAGCATTCTTGATATGTTGGTATTTCTATAATAAAAGGCGAAATTTTATTTGGGGTAACTTTTAATGTGGTGCAATTTTCTTTTATTGCAAAGATAGGAATTTTTCTTTTTAAAGCTTCAAAAACAGGTATAGAACCTAGAGAGTTATAAGGCATTACAAGAAAATCTAAATTTTCTACAGATATTCCTTCAAATTCAGAAATTACAGGAGCATTGTTTAGTCCTAACAAAATACAAGGTAAAAATGTTGGTGTAATATATTCTGACGCTGCTTTCCCATTTACTAATTCCGGATAAATTTGATAGTCTAAAAATGCCGGAGAATGTGCACAAGGGACTCTTAATTCCTTTGAAATATAGTGTGATAAAATAGCTTCAACTCCTCCAACAGGGTCTGTTCCCTCCCCGTTAGCATAATTAGGATTATCTCCTTCAGGTTCATCGAAAAGGCAAACAAGTGCAATTGCATTACAACCTTTGTTAATTAGTTTTTGTGCGGCATCAAGCATTGTTTGAGGATTATTAACAAATCCTGTCGAAATTCCATTTTCTTCCATTTTGAATTCGACACCAATTTTATTTTCTGTAATTTCAAAACCTTGAATGTCTATTCCATATACGCATTGAACCGCTTTAAATGTATTTATATGAATATTTAATACATCTTGAGGTATAGCTTTATCAAAAACAATTCCTATTTTATTATTTTTTGATGGAGTTAAATTAATATTACCCTTAAAAAATTCATCAATAGAAAAACCCTCAACGTATAGCATGTTTTCTGTAATTCCGGAAAAACAACCTGCGTTAACTACATTGGGATTGACTATAATATTTGAAATTTCTGCGAATTTTCTTGCATAACAACTTGCATCTCCCGCAAAACCGCCAATTGTAGCTCCAACCCCTGTTGGAACAATAAAAGCACCTAATTTTTCTCCATTATTTAGCATATAAATATAATACATCAAAAAAACAGTCGAATGACTGCTTTTTTGATTTTTTATTATGTTAAATTTTTTTATTGAGAAACTCCACCGTAAGAGAAGTCGTTCTTGATATTTGTTTGTAACAATTTTGTCCAACTTGATTCAAATGTACTGATTTCATTTAGTTGAGTTTCCAAATTGTTTTTTTCTATTTCAAGTTCTTGTTCCCAAGAATTTAAGTTTGCTAACTCAAGCTCGTGTTCGTTTTGGCATTGTTCTGTAAGAAGTTCATAGGTATCAGGATCATCTTCATAATAATTGTAATAAATTTCACTCATTTTATCATTATATTTAGCTTGGTTTTCAGCAGTTTCTTTTGAAGCACTTAAAGTGTTCATCATATTAGTGGACAACTTATCGTTAATCAATGCTTTTTGTTTTGTGTAAAGTAACAATGTTTCATGAATATTTGATATTGCCATCTCTCTAGTCCTCTTTTTGCTCTCTGTATTTATATAAACAATTTTGAAAATGATGGATTTCAATAAGTGTTTGTTTCGTTACAAAAGTTAATAATCATAAGATGGTAATAATATTTTAGGATAATAAACAAATTAAACAACGAAAATTTATAAGTCTGTATGAATTGACCTAATTTTGTTTGTTATAGATAATTTTGCAAAAAAAATGACGAGGTTGCGATTCAAACTCGTCATGCTTATGAATTATATATGTATTGTCGTTTTTCTTTCTTCAGAGCTCTCTCTTATATTATTTATATTCCACAAAACTAATTCTTTTTAACTATATGTAACGAAATATTACTAATTCTAAAGAATTAGTTTTTATATAATTTTGTCTTATAGAATTAATTCTATAATTAATTGTTAGAGCGTTTTTCTTCTTCTTTTATAAAATTGGCGAGGGCCTCTAAGTGTTTATCTTCAATTGTGTCAATTAACTCTTTTACAGATTTGATTTTTTCTAATGCAAATCCTGTTTCTGCAAGTAAAACGCAATCATTACAAAGTCTATATCCCTCGTATTCAATTGAGCCTGCAAGGCATTTGTTTTCTCCGCAGCAATCACAATCAAAAAATTCATTTGCAATATCCGGATTATCTTCCAGGTCATCAAGTCTCATTTGTTCAACAACTTGTGACATTTCCTCAACGATTTCGTGTTCAGATTTTTTTTGTGTCATATCTTTTTGGGGCGTAGTGAGCGTAGAAATACTTTGTTTTATCGCTCAATCGCTTTATTCCTTTCTATTTTATCATTTCCTTCATTTTACTCACTGCTTCAGGCAAACCTGTAAAAATAGCACGAGAAATTATGCTGTGTCCGATATTTAATTCGTGTAAGCCTTCTATTTCGTGCATTCTATGAACATTTTCATAATTTAAACCGTGGCCGGCATTAACTTTTAAGCCAAGATTTTGAGCAAGTTTTGCGGCTTGTTTTAACTTTTGAAATTCTTCTTCTTCCTCTTTATAACCAAAGTTTTCCGCATAAGCTCCTGTATGCATTTCTATAAATTGAGCTCCTGTTTTAGCAGATGCTTTTACTTGTTCTTCATCAGGATCAATAAATAAACTTACAATTATACCTGCATCAAGTAGTGGTTTAATAAATTCAGTTACTTTTTCAAGTTGACCTGCAACGTCTAATCCGCCTTCTGTTGTAATTTCTTGTCTTTTTTCAGGTACAAGACAGATTGAATAAGGTTTTACATCTAATGCAATTGCTTGAATATCTTCTGCCATAGCCATTTCGAGGTTCAAACGAGTTTTTAAATTTTCCGTTAAAGCATAAACATCTTCATCTTTAATATGACGTCTATCTTCGCGTAAATGTGTTGTAATTGATGTTGCTCCATTTTGCTCTGCGATTTCGGCAGCTTTTTCTACACTCGGTTCAACTCCTCCTCTAGCGTTTCTTAGAGTCGCAACGTGGTCTATATTTACTCCTAGTAACATTTTTACCTGCTTTCTTTTATTTCATTATAAATTTTTAAAAGAGCTGTATATGATGGTAGAATCGTAGTTTTTCCATTTTTTGTTGCCATATCTATTGCTCTTTTAATGTTTGGTTCAATTGTAATTTTTTCTTGAGGAATTCCTGCGTATTTTAGGCGGGTAGCCATGTCATTTGCTCGAATTCCTGATGTTATAACTTGTTTTTGCGCATTTTTTAACTGTTCAAAATCGCTATCCCAAAGCCAAGAAATATCTCTGCCATCAGCGTAATTGTCATTTATTGCTATCACTATATTTGAATTTAAATCTACAGTTTTAAGAACTTCGCTTGCTCCTGTAGGATTTTTAATTAGTTGAATTACCGTTTGGTTTCCATTAATACATCTTTTTTCAGTTCTTCCAAAAATTGCATGATATGTATCAAGTGCTTTTTGGATTTCAACTTGATTTAGTCCTTTTTCAAAAGCAAAAGCAATTGCAGCAAGTGCATTATAAGCATTATAAAGTCCAGCCAAATTGATTGTAAAATTATATTCAATTCCCTTGTTGTTAACGGTTAAGATGGTGTATTCGTTAAAAACTTTAGCTTTTGCGGGATAATTACATTTATGGCGTTTGTAACCACATTTGGGACAATAATAATGTCCTTCTTGAGCAAAAAATCGTTTAGAATATTCTAAAGGTTCTCCACATGGGCAATTAAAGGCTTCTGCCGGAGCATTTGATTGGTGTTCATAATTACAATCATATTCAACGTTTTCAAATCCGTAATATACGGCATATTTAGTTCTGTCAAATGTTGCAACTAGCGGGTCATCTGCATTTAGGATAAGTTTTAAATCCGGATTTTTGTCAATTGCGTTTTTGATAAATTTGGCGGTAGTATCAAGTTCGCCGTATCTGTCTAATTGGTCTCGAAATAAATTCGTTACAACAAGATAGTCAGATGGCATATAGTCATAAAGTTTTGTTAAATAAGCTTCATCAGATTCTATTACTGCATAATCAAATTGCTTGAAAGGTTTAATCGAAAGAGCAAAGACGTTTGCAACACCTGTAAGCATATTTGCACCTTTTAGGTTATGTATAATTTTTTGATTTGCAACTTCTAGTATATGTGCAATAATTCCGGATGTTGTTGATTTGCCATTGGTTCCGGTAATTGTAATTATGTCTTTTTTTATATACTTTTTACAATGTTTGAGAAAATCCGGGCAAATTTTAAGTGTCATCATACCGACAAAAGATGTGCCGGATGATTTATTCAAAAGTTTAATAGCTAAGTATGCAAATCTTGCAATTATTAATGATAAATAAAATTCAAATATCCTAATCATAAATAGTCCTTTAGACGTATTCTAAATTCTCCTCTCATATTATAATATAATACAAAAGATAGGAAAAATGTATATATTTATTGCAATAATTTTTATAGCAGAATTGATTATTGCACACTATATAATCAGTTATTTGGTAAAATTAGATAGGTGTGTAAAATATTATAATGCTTGTATAGAGTCGTTTAATCCTTTATTACAGACGTGTTTGGAATATGGAAGATGCGTTGTTGCAACATTTAAAAACTCGTTTGAAAATTTTATTGCGTTTGTAAAGAAAAAACAAGAACAAATTATTATAAAAATAATTTTAGCTATAGCAATTTATTCGATTTTACTTGTTTTCAAAATAAGAAAAGAAAAAGCTAAAAAAGTTTTTAAACTCGCTTCTGCAATTAAAGACATATTGCTAGAATTTGCAATTTGAGATTTCGTGTTTCTGAAAAAGGTGACTATGCGTGCATTTGAGAGGTTTTGCTTGTAATTCTTAAAAAAATATGTTAGAATTATAAACGAAAGATGAGGTTATGTTATGAGTAAAAACAAATCATTTATGTTCGCAATGGGATTGCTTGCCGGAGTTGTTGGCGGTCTTGTTGCAGGTGTGCTTTATGCTCCAAAATCAGGCGAAGAATCCAGACGAGAATTAAAAGACGCAGCTTGTGAGTTTTATGAAAAAAATTCTCCGGCTATCAAGGATGCAAAAAAACAAGCTCTTGAGAATATAGATTTGATGAAATATAAGCTAGAAAGACAATTTAGAAAATTTAATAATATGGTAAAATCAAAGAAACTTCTTAAAGCAAAAGAGCTTGAAGAAATGGACGATGAATATAATTGCGAAAATTAAAAAGGAAATAAATAAATGGAAATGTCACAAATAGCGTTAAATCAAGGCTTAACTTTTTTAGCTTGGGCAACAGGTGTTATATTGATTGTTGTTGCAGGTTTTCTTGTTAAGTTGTTGATTGACCTTTCGGCACTGGCTAAAAATTTGCAAGAAACATCAAATATTGTAAATACTGAATTAAAACCAACATTAAAGGAATTAAATCAAACATTAAACTCAATAAATGAGATAGTAAAAAGTACCGATAAAAATGTTGGTGATTTTAAAAGTGCGGTAGGAAACCTTTTGGATAAAACAAAACTTGTTTCAGGTACTTTACTTGGCGGTTTATTTAAAGGATTTACAACTGCATATAAAATGTTTAGAAAATAGCCGTTTCCGGTAATTTTAAATCACATAAATATTGTTACAATTAAAACGAAAAAGGAGTAAATAATTATGTCAGCAACTAAATTTTTAGCAGGTTTTATAGTAGGCGGAGCAATTGGTGCTATTGCAGGAGTTTTACTTGCTCCAAAATCAGGAGAAGAAACTCGCGCATTAATTGCAGATGGTGCAAAAGATGCTGTAAGACGTGCAGATGAAACAGTAAAAGAAATTCAATCTAAAGCAGATGACGTTGTTTCTGATATGCAGAAAAAAGGTGATGAAATCAAAGAAAAAATCCAAAATCTTATTAATCAGCAAAAAGAAGCTAAGGCAGAGGCATAGAGCTGTTTTAAATTTTGAAAAAATTCCTTCCAAGTATGGAGGGAATTTTTTTAGTATAAAGATTTGTAAATTTTATTTAAAATATGGGAAATTTTAATTTTTATTTTTTTTCTTTAATAAAGAAGAAGTAAAAAGGGAAAAATATGTTAAGTAATTTGTTGAAAAGGCAAAAGCTTAGTAACTTGACTTATATTGGAAACAAGTTAGGCGATGTAAGGCGAGTTTATGATGAAAATGATTTAAAAATTGTTCAAGTTTTGGACTTTCAAGGAAAAATTAAAAAATGTTTTTTCTATGAAAATAATGGTCGGCTTTCAAATATGAGTGAATATGATTCCAATACCGGTAAAGAGATTAAAAATGTTACATACAGACAAGACGGAAAGACCATTTCTTCTGTTCGAGAATATGATGTTAATGCCGGTTATTTAAGGTTTGTTGCTTTCTATAAAGAAGATGGGCATAGTATTTCATCAATTATAGAATATAACGAACTTGGCACAGAAATAGAGTTTTCTCTGTTCTGTGACGATGGCGAAATTATAAATGCAAGTATTTAGAAACTTATTTGTTTTTTAATGCATCATCTAAAGCTTTTTCTAATACTGTAATTTTATTCTCAAGTACTTGGATTTTCGCTTCGGCAGAAGTGTTTGAAATAGAACCTTTTTCAAGTTCTCTTTTGTATGCATTAAATTTTTCTTTTAATGATTTATAAAGAGGTGCAAAGAAGAATATTGCGGAAATTTCTCCAAGAATAAATATTGACAATGTATATAACGACATATTCATTGTTAAAGTTTTTGGGGTTAAGTTTAAAACAGCTCCAATTTTACTGCTCAAAATAGTTATTCCTGCTGTGTCTTGAAAGTTCATCAGGATTAAAAAACATAAAATTAACGTTGATAATATTGAAATAATTTGCATAAAATCAGCTCCTTAAATATTTTAGAACCTTTGTAATTTTTTGATCCGGCTCAATTTGTAATTCTATTATTTCATCCGCAAATGGTTTTGTAAAGCGTAAAAAGTATGATTGAAGAACTTGTTCTTCTGTTTTTACTTTACCAATTCCGGCACCATATAATGTGTCGTTGTATATCGGATGGTTTATGCTTTTCATGTGAACTCTAATTTGATGTGTACGTCCTGTGATAAGAGTTAATTCTACGTATGTAGCATCTTTAAAGCGTTCTATTACCTTTACAATTGTTTTTGAAGGTTTTCCGTCTTTTCTGGTAGTCATTTTATGTGGTTGATTTGGATTTCTTCCGATTGGAGAATTTATTTCAAATTCGTCTTGTAAAATTACTCCTTTTACTATTGCTCTATATTTTTTCGTTATAGTATGTTCTTTGATTTGTTTTGCTAAAAATTCGTGTGATTTATTATTTTTAGCAATCATTAAAAGCCCTGATGTATTTCTGTCTAATCTATGTAGAATTCCTCGTCTGAATTCTCCGTTTATATCAGATAAATTATCTCCATACTTAAATAAAAGTGCATTAACAAGCGTGTTTTCTCTTTCAATTGTAGTTGGATGAGTAAGCATTCCTGACGGTTTATTTACTACTAACATATTTTCATCTTGATAAATAATATCTAATTGAATATTTTGTGGAAGAATTTTTATTTCTTCGTCTTCAGGAAGTTCAAATTCTATTTTGTCGTTTTCTCTGAGAGTGTAAGATGGTTTTTTGGTTGAAGAATTAACTAATACATTTCCATTTTTTATAAAGTTCTGAATTTTAGAACGTGATAAATTGGGATTAATTTCTGATAAAAAACTATCCAATCTTTTGTTATCATCATTTTCTTCAACAAAAATTATCATATATATTTAATAGCAGATATAAAAAACTTGGTCAACTAAATTTTAAATTTAAAATCAAAACCTTTAAGCAATTCACTTGGAGTAATATCTAATGCATTGGCAATTTTTACTAAAGTTGAAAATTTTAAATCAACAAGTCCGTTTTCTATTCTGCTTTGAGTCGCAGATGTGATTAACAGACTTTTATAGGCAAATTCATTTAAAGACTGTTTCTTTTGTAATCTAAGTTTCCTGATGTGTTCACCAAATAAATGTAACAAATTTTCATTTTGCCGTTGCATACATGTAATTATACGGCTATAATGATAGTAAGTATTACACGTATGTAATACAAGAGATTGGAGCTGAATATGAATAAAAATTTGTTATGCAAAGTTAAAACTTCTTCTATTTTGGGAGAAAATAAATCCGCATTTACGTTAGCAGAAGTGCTTATAACACTTGGGGTAATCGGAGTTGTTGCTGCTTTAACAATGCCTGCATTAATTGCAAATTACAAAAATAAAGTCCTAATAAATCAATCAAAAAATTCATATTCTAAACTTTCGAATGCGTTAATTTTAGTAAAAGAACAGAGTGGTTTTGATTCATTTGGAGATTTATTTGGCCCAAATTATACAAATGACGAAATTATTCAGGAATTATCAAAAAGTATTCAAATGACAAAGATTTGCAAAGCCGGAGAAGATGGGTGTTGGAATTGGAAAACAAAAAATTCTCGCAAACTTTATAAAGACGGTAAAACAATATACTATAGTTATAATCACACCAGTTCAGCAGTATTAAATGATGGAAGTGTTATAAGCGTGCATAAATTTCCACACAATGGAGACTGTGAATGGACTAATACAATTAACAAAAGAGACGAAAAAGGAAATGTGGTAAAAGACGATAGCGGAAATCCGATAACAGAAAGCAGCTATCAAGACAGATGTGCTCAAATTATTCTTGATGTGAATGGTGCTAAAGGTCCAAACCAAGTAGGAGCGGATACTTGGGATGTTGGTGTATATGCACAAAAATTAAGAATTGTTAGCGCCACTTTTTTCTATAATGATAAACTTAATTATTCGGATTATAGAGAAGGAGAAGATTAACATAATTTTTTAATAATCAATTGTTTATATGATTTTCATTATATTAATACTTGTTATCATTAACAGGTTATTATTATATGGAGGATTTATATGACAGAACAAGTTGTAGGTGAACAAAGATTTGATTTATCACAAAATTCATTTGTGCTTTTTATTTTAAGTTATGCTCCCGGTTTGATTGCTGGTGCAATAGCTATTGCTTTTTTAGGTTCTTTTTTACCTAGAGTTGTAGAACATATTGCGTATGTGTTGTTATTTATTGTGATGTTGATTAAAGCAATTATGGATTTACAATTGAATAAAAGAACTTTAGTTGTTTCTGAAAATTCAATTATTGTTTATCTAAAAAAACGAAAAAATAATATACTTTTGCAAAAAATAAGTAATGCAGAAATAGCATCTATAAAACAGGTTGGAGAGGAAGCGTTTGCTGTAACTAAAAATGATGGAACTGAAGAAATTATTTTATTATCTTGTTCTTTAAAACCTTATAAAACTTTATTATATAGCGTAAAGACTGCTTTATTTAAAGTTTGTGGAGAAAGTAGAACAGATTTTATGCAGGATGAATTTTTTGTTAACTATATTAAAACAAAAGTTTTGCCGCAAAAGTTGTTAAAAGAAGATAAAGATGCAAAAATGTTAAGAATTTTTCTTGTTACCTTGTACATAGTTTTGGCCGTACTTCCGTCTGTTTTATGTATATTAGCACTTTTAATAATTCTTCTTACTTCTTTAGTAGTGTTCTTAAAGGGGATAATAGCAATATTTTAATCAAAATTGAATATTTAACAAATAATCAGGGTGTTTTTTTATTCACCCTGATTTAATTTTATAAAAATTAAAATTTAATAATTACATTTTTTTTACTAAAATCAGTATGATAAGCGCAATTACTCCAATATTTATAAATATATCCGAAATATTAAATATTGGGAAATGGATAAAATTTAATTGAAAATAATCTCTCACAAATCCATATACAATTCTTTCATGTAAATTTCCTGCAATTCCGGCCGATAATAATGCGATAAAAAAACAGGTTTTCAAAGATATGGATTTCAAGTGGTGAATAACATGAAGTGCTAAAAGAACAAGTGCAATCATTGATAAAATTATCAATAACTCTCTTGAGTTTTGCAAAATGCTAAATGCTGCACCGGTATTTTTTATATAATTTAAGGAGAATACAGCATTTGATAATTTGTATCCATGAACAAGTTTGTCAACTAAAATGCTTGATGTATAAAGGTTGGCAAATATAAAAAATACATAACAAATGATAAAATATACAAGTTTACTTGTTTTTTCAATTCCTTTACTCATTATTTTTTGCTTTCATTTTCGTTTTCTATTTTCACAAACTTGTTTTCCGGAATAACATTAACTCTTGTCATTATAAATGCAAGACCGCCCATATATACTCGGATTTGGTTGTTTGTGTAATTTTCAGCCCGAGTAATTCCGATTGAGGCAACTGTATACTCATTCACGTTGTTTGAGTTTGAGTGGAATACTCTTTCCAAAATGTTGTCCTCGGGGAGTTTTCTAAAAGCTTCGTCAGATTTTGTTTGTGGATAAATAATGTTTTCTTTATTTATAGATGCTATAACAAGAGTATCTTTAGGAGCTTTTACTTTCAATGTTGATGTATAATCTTGATTGGCACCAATTTGTTTTGGGGCATTTAGTTCAATTTTTGTATACCTTGCATCTCCATATTTTAAAGTTGATGTTTCATCTATTATTTTTTCAGAGTTAATCAACCATTTTGAACCTTGCTTTTCCAAAAAATAAACGCATTTTGATGTTGAATAAAGTTCTCCAATAACAGAAATTTCTCCAACTTTTTCTGTAGATGTTGCAATTGCCGTTTCGTTGACAGTTACTGTTGCGTAATTGTCGCTAAACTCTATATTGTTAATTTGGGTTTTGTATATTATGTCAGGATACGTATCCCAAGTTTCTTTAATTAGTTTAAAATATACTTCTTTATTAAAGCCATCGGAATTCACAAAATTTTCAGAATAAAGCTTTGATAACCCATCTAAATCATATTTGTTTGTATAAACGGCTTGTTGGTCTATGATAGCTTTTATATCATTATATGTTGTTTTGTAAATTCTATTTTGCTCAATTCTATTTCTTTGAGCAGTTAAGACACCTGCTTGAACAGGACAAATATTTGCAAGTAATAAAGCGGATATAATTAAAACGGATATCTTTTTCATATCTATAATTATACATAAAAAATTTTTTTGTGCTACTATTTACTCAGTAAATTAGGAGAGAAAAAATGAAAGACGCTTATTTTCCTCAGGAAATAGAAAAAAAATGGCAGCAAAAATGGGAAGAAGATAAAGTTTTTAAAACTCCGGAGGACAGTGACAAGCCGAAATACTTTGCATTGTCTATGTTTCCATATCCATCCGGAAAGTTACACATGGGACACGTTAGAAACTATACTATTACAGATGTAATTGCTCGTTTTAAAAAAATGAATGGTTTTAATGTTCTTCATCCGATGGGATGGGACAGTTTTGGGCTTCCTGCAGAAAATGCTGCGATGAAACACGGTGTAGATCCTGAAAAATGGACAGTAGAAAATATCGCATATATGACAAAACAATTGAAAATGCTTGGTTTGTCTTATGATTGGGATAGAGAAGTTACAACTTGCAAACCTGATTATTATAAATGGACACAGTGGTTGTTTTTGCAATTGTACAAAAAAGGGTTGGCATATAAAAAAGAAGCTGCAGTAAATTGGTGTGATGAATGCGGAACGGTACTTGCAAATGAACAAGTTATTGATGGCAAGTGTTGGAGATGCGATAATGTTGTTGAGAAAAAATATTTGTCACAATGGTTTTTGAAAATTACTGATTATGCTGAAGTTTTGTTAGAAGATTTAGATAAATTGACCGGCTGGGGTGATAATGTAAAAACAATGCAAGCAAATTGGATTGGAAAATCTCAAGGTGCTATTTTTAGATTTAAAGTCAAAGAAATTGATGGGATGGAAATTCCTGTTTATACAACAAGACCTGATACTGTTCACGGTATAACTTATCTTGTTGTAGCTCCTGAATATAAAGACATTGAGAAGTTAACAACTGCCGAAAATAAAGCAGCTGTTGATGAATATAGAGCAAATGCTCGAAAAATGACTGAAATAGAACGTCTTTCTACAGAAAGGGAAAAAACGGGTGTTCCTCTTGGAACTCACTGTATAAATCCGTTTACAGGAGAAGAATTCCCTCTATGGACTGCAGATTATGCTTTGGCTGAATATGGGACAGGTGCGGTAATGGCTGTTCCTACCCATGATACAAGGGATTTTGCTTTTGCAAAAAAATATAATTTGCCATTGAAAGTTGTAATTAATCCAAAGGATAAGACTTTGGTTGCAAAAGATTTGACTGAAGCATATACAGAGGAAGGCATTTTAGTAAATTCAAATGAGTTTGACGGCATGAGTAATGAAGAAGCTAAAAAAGCAATTACTCAAAAGGCTGTTGACGAAGGTTTTGGAGAATTTAAAACGCAATACAGACTTAGAGATTGGTTGGTTTCACGTCAAAGATATTGGGGTGCTCCAATTCCTGTTGTATATTGCGAAAAATGTGGAATTCAACCTGTTCCGGAGGAACAACTTCCTGTTATGCTTCCGAAAGATGTTGATTTTAGTGTTGTTGGAAAATCTCCTATTACAACTTCAAAGACATTTGTAAATACAACTTGTCCTTGTTGTGGAGGACCGGCAAAACGAGAAACAGATACAATGGATACATTTGTTTGTTCAAGTTGGTATTATTTGAGATATTCAGATGCAAAGAACGATAAAATGCCATTTGCGAAAGATAAGGTTAACAAATGGTTACCGGTAGATCAATACGTTGGCGGTATTGAACATGCGATTTTACATTTGTTGTATTCAAGATTTTTCACAAAAGCATTGAGGGATTTAGGGCTTTTAGATTTTGATGAGCCTTTCAAAAACTTGTTAACTCAAGGCATGGTTCTTAAAGATGGTTCTAAAATGTCTAAATCTAAGGGAAACACTGTTGACCCTGATGAAATATTTGAAAACTATGGAGCGGATACTGCCAGATTATTTATACTTTCTGATTCCCCTCCGGCAAGAGATTTTGATTGGTCAGATGCCGGTGTTGAAGGCTGTTACAAGTTCTTAAACAGGGTTTGGAGGTTGATTGCTGCGAATGCAGATGATATCAAACTTGATTATCCTGAGCTTTCAAAAGGTTCTTTAAAAAAGAAAGAAAATGATGACTTGTTACGTTTGGTTCATATTGCAATTAAAGGAATTACGAATGATATTTCAAATGATTTCCAATTCAATACGGTAATTTCAAAATATAGAGAACTTGTAAATGCAATTTATGATTGGCGCGGCAAAAAGTCAAATTTGGATGATGAAGATAAGTCGATTTTGAGTTTTGCAATTGTTTCATTGATAAAGTTAATGTCACCTGTTGCAGTTCACTTGTGTGAAGAAGCTTGGAGCGATTTAGGCGGAAAAGAGTCCGTTCACGCCCAAAAATGGCCGGAATGGAATGAAGATTTGGCTAAAGCAAGCTCTATTACTTTGGTTGTTCAAATTAATGGTAAAGTTAAAGACAAAATTGAGGCAGATGAGGCGTTGTCTCAAGATGAATTGAAAGAACTTGCACTATCAAGTGCAAAAGTCAAAGAATTGACCGCTGGAAAAACAATAGTAAAAACAATTGTAGTTCCGAAAAAATTGGTTAATATTGTTGTAAAATAGTCAAAAATAACAATATAGTTAAAAAGGTGCGTTCATTGAACGCATCTTTTTTATAATGTTTTATATCAAATTGTGTAGGTAAAGATTTTTCGAATTTGTTTATAATGACAATTCCTTTAATTACTTATTGTCTTAATAATTTATTGTCTTATTGCCTTTTAAAATTTCTCTTTACAAATAGTAAAATTCAACACTTATGCATATTTATGTATTATAATTATGAATGTAGATTTATAAATAAGGGATAGAACTTTGAATAATAAAAAATACTATTTTATCGCAATTGGCGGTGTTGGAATGAGTGGGCTTGCTAAGTATTTATTGGAAAACGGATGCGATGTGTCAGGCTCAGATATTGTGGATAGCAAATATATTGATAAATTAAGAAAATTAGGTGCAAAGGTTTACATCGGTCAGAAAAAAGAAAATGTTCCTTCTGATGCTATCGTTGTTGCAAGTACAGCTATTAGAGAAACTAATCCTGAAATGATTAGGGCAAGAGAATTAGGGTTGAAGGTTTATCACCGTTCTGATATTTTGGCAGAAATTTCAAGATGGGGTAAGTTTTTTATTGGTTATTCCGGTACTCACGGAAAAACTACTACCAGCGGGCTTTCTTCCTATGTTTTAGAAAAAGCCGGATTGAAACCATCCTACGTTGTAGGTGGAATTATTCCGGAAATAGGAAACAACGCGCATTCTCAAGATGGCAAATTTTTCTGTGCTGAACTCGATGAAAGCGATGGAACGATTGTAAAATATGCTCCAAATATTTGTGTTGTAAATAATTTAGAACCTGATCATTTGGATTTCTATAAAGATGGTTTAAAGTCTATTTTAGAAACTTTTGAAAAATTTATTTCTAATATGGGTGATGATGCTATAGTTCTTGTTAATAAGGATTGTGAGGCGACAATGTCCTTGCATTCGCACAAAACTATGACGTTTGGTTTTTCAGATGCTGATTATACTGCGAAAAATATTGAATTTAAGTCTGATTGTACAACGTTTGACGTTTATTATAAAGGTGAA
Source organism: uncultured Candidatus Melainabacteria bacterium (assembly GCA_934718275.1). Classification (GTDB taxonomy): domain Bacteria; phylum Cyanobacteriota; class Vampirovibrionia; order Gastranaerophilales; family Gastranaerophilaceae; genus Stercorousia. The sequence goes on from CAKUZD010000008.1 coordinate 58,853, forward strand.
TTTTTAACTGATTTGAAAATAATCTTGCGTGGTAAACATAATGTATATAATGCGTTATCTGTTCTTGCCAGTTTGCATCAAGCAGGTGTTGATATAAGTATTATAAAACCACATTTTGCGACTTTTTCAGGAATGGGTAGACGTTTCCAAAAGGTTGGAGAATTTGACGGTGTAACTGTTTTTGATGATTACGCACATCATCCGACTGAAGTCAAAGCAACATTGTCTTCTGCGGAGGGAATGACGGGAAAACGTGTTATAGCAGTTTTTCAGCCACATAGGTATACAAGATTAAAAAATCTTTGGAATGATTTTTTAGGTGCATTTTCGGGGGTTGATAAAGTTGTTGTAACAGATGTGTACGCTGCTTCAGAGGATAAGATTGAAGGTGTAAATTCTGAAAATTTTGTAAAAGATTTGAGTGAACGAATTTCTATTCCTTGCGAATATATAGGTGGCTCAATTGAAGATGTTGCCAAAAAACTTTATCCGGAACTTAAAAAAGATGATGTTGTAATAGGTCTTGGAGCAGGAACAATTACAAATTTATCAAAAGAGTTGATGAACGCAAGAAGTGAGGCTGTTGGTGCTACAAACTGATTTTGATATCAAAAAATTAACAACAATTAAGATAGGCGGACCTATTGCCAAATTTTATTCGCCTGAAACAGTTGAGGAATTTGTTCAAATTGCTGAAAAAGAGCCTAAGTCTTTTGTCGCAGGTAACTTATCAAATGTGATAATTTCATCATTTGGGTATAATGGTGCTGTAATTTCTACTAAAAAACTTGACAATATTAGTATTAATGGCGCAAGAGTTATTGCTGGAGCCGGTGTAAGGGGAACAAAGTTGTCTAAACTTGCTTGTGAAAATGGGTTGAGTGGAATGGAATTTATGATAGCTTTCCCGGGTTCTATCGGTGGTGAGGTTTGTATGAACGCCGGAGCACATGGGCAAAATGTTGCATCAATTTTAAAATCTGCTAGAGTTTATTCTCAAAACAAAGGGGTCGTAACTTTATCAAATGAAGATTTAAAATTTGATTATAGGACTTCTGTTTGCCAACACGAAGATTATTCTGTTTTGGAAGCTGAATTTGAGTTGTTACCAAAAACAAGAGAAGAAATTCAGGATAAAATGAATGAAAATTTAACTTTTAGAAAAAATAAACAGCCTGACTTGACTATGCCTAATTGTGGAAGTACTTTTAAAAACCCAAAAGGTGATTCAGCAGGAAGATTGTTGGATGTTGTTGGCGTAAAAGGTTTAAAAATAGGTGGAATGAAAGTTTGGGAAAATCATGCAAACTTTATTATAAATGATGGAAATGGAACATCATTAGATGCACTCCGTTTGATGTTTGAGATGTATAAAAGAGTTAAAGAAAGATTTGGTATAGAGTTACAGCCGGAAGTTAGATTTTTGGGCGGTAATAATAAGGATGAGGTTGAGATATGCAAGATATTGTATCAAAAATAGATAAAAAGGCTAAAATTGCGGTGCTTTGCGGGGGTATGTCATCAGAAGCGGAAGTTTCTATGAGGTCCGGTAAAGGTTGTTATGAAGCTTTGCAAAGACTAGGTTATAAAAATGCAGAGTTGGTTGTTGTTGATAAAGATATTGCCGGTAAATTAAAGTCAGGTAATTATGATTGTGCTTTTAATGCTTTGCATGGAAAATATGGTGAGGATGGTTGTATTCAAGGTGTTTTAGAAATTCTTCAAATTCCTTATACAGGTTGTGGTGTTATGGCCAGTTCTGTTTGTATGAATAAAGAATATACAAAAAGAATTCTATCTACTTGTAAAGAAATTCCTTTAATAAAATCTGTTTTTGTTAGAAAAGGAGACGATGTTGTTGAAAAAACAAAAGAGTTAAATTATCCATTGATAACAAAACCGGTTTGCGAAGGTTCTAGTTTTGGGATGACTAAAGTTAATAGTCCTGATGAATTGGAGGCAGCATATAAAGATGCAATAAAGTATAATGATGATGTCTTAATTGAAGAATACCTTGTAGGAAAAGCTGCGACTGTTGGAGTTTTAGGAGATGGTGCAGATAGGACTGTTACAGAGATATTAGAAATGCGCCCAAAACATGAATGGTATGATTATGAGTGTAAATATACTAAGGGGATGACTGAGTTTGTATTGCCGGCTGAAATTTCTGATGAAATGACTAAAAAAGTTAAAGCAATTGCACTAAAAGCTTTTGAAATCGCAGGTTGTTCGGGAGTTTCAAGAGTTGATTTTCATATTGTTGGAGATATTCCTTATGTATTAGAAATTAATACAAGCCCCGGTATGACAGAAACAAGTGATTTGCCTGCTCAAGCAGCAGTTATGGGAATTGATTATGACAATTTGGTACAAATTATCTTAAACAGTGCAGGATTAAATAAATAGATGGATAAAAATAAAAATCAAAGCGAAAGTAAAGATTTACAGAAAATTCAGATTGAGGCGGTTGAATATTCTGAAATGACGGAAGAAGAACCAATCGCTGAAGGCAAACATCTTGTTAAAAAAAAGCGTAGAGAACGTATGGTACGTAAAGGTAGAATGAAACAGGAACGTTTTAGGGCCTTTATAAGATTTTTCTTGTCTTTGTTTTTTATTTTTGCACTTGTATATGCATTGAAGTGTCCCGGATGGTTTATGGACAAAAATGCATTTAATTACGTTGGAGGGAATTCTGTTGAAATAATTAATAACAACATTGTTCCATCACACAAAATTCTTGTACTGCTTAAAAATAGTAATGTCCCAAATGTACCTATTTATATGGCTAGGACAGGTTCTATAAAAAAAGAGCTTATGAAGCTTTCTCCAATAGAGGATGTTTACATAAGACGCTACGCGTTTCCGGCTAGAATTCAAATTATTTTAAAGGAAAGAATTCCTGCTATTTTGATTGCTCCGGATGAGAAATCTCAGCCGATAGCTTTTTTTACAACGGATGGAAAATTGATAGGTAGAGAATTTTTACCACTAAAAAAACAATATAAAACGATGAAAATTTTGTCATACGGTAATAAAGGAGATGATTACCACAAATGGGATTTGAAAAAACTTCAGGAATTGGAAAAAATAAAGAATTATGTTGAGACTTATTCAAAAGAGCCGGTTGAATACATTGATTTAAGAAATCCAAATGATGTTTATGTGAAAATTAAAACAGTTAATATTCGTCTTGGCAGGCTTGACGAGAGTGTATTTAAACGAATTGAACGGATTTCGTCTATTTTGCCACAGGTTAGGATGGTTGATTCGAAAGTTAAATATTTGGATTTAAGTTGGGAAAAAGTTAATTATTTGAAATTACAGTAGTTTAAACAGATGTGAAAATAAATAATTTATGTGAGGTAAAAATGAAAACAGTAATAGCTCAAATAAAATTAAAAACAGCAGATTTTAAATTTAATTTAGAAAATATAATAAAAAATATCAATTCAGATTGTGACTTGATAGTTTTTCCGCAAGTTGATTTAGAAGATTTAGGCGGTAAAGATATGATTTTTGATGATAACTGTATGTCAGCTCAAGCAAAGTTATATCAAGAGATTGCTGCAAAAAATTATAAACAAAATATAATTTTGGGGGATATTTTAATTCGTAATGGCGAAGTTGAAGTGTCAGATTATGGGATATTCGATATTTGTGGAAAAAAAGTTTTTGTATCAGATACGTATATAAATGATGTTGACTGTGATTTATATATTTTGGCAAAAAACAGGTACTTTGCGATGAATACTTATAAAGAATTTGTTGAGAGTATAGAGGCTCATTGTAATTTGATTTATGTTAATGCTTTGGGAATTGCTGATGAAAATGTGTTTGCAGGTGGTAGTTTCGCAAAAAATGCTCATAATGAACTTGTTATGCAAATGCCTTTGTGTAAAGAGGATGTTGATACTGTAGATTTTGCGAGAGTTATAAATTTTAATGAAGAACAAATGGAAGCTCAAGTTTATGATGTTACTACATTTGCGCTTAGGGAGTATTGTGAAAATACAGGATTTAAAAAAGTTGTATTGGGCTTGTCCGGCGGTATTGATAGTGCTTTGACTGCGGCTTTGGCAGTTGAGTCAGTTGGAAAAGAGAATGTGTTGGGTGTATTAATGCCTAGTATGTTTTCTTCAGAAGGTAGTGTTACGGATAGTTTGAAATTAGCTGAAAATTTGGGTATTAAAACAATAAAAGAACCAATAACCCCTCTTTTTGATGCATTTATGAAAGATAGAGAAAGATTACACGATTTAGCGGAAGAAAATTTACAAGCCAGATTAAGAGCTTTAATCTTGATGTTTTATTCAAATAGAGAAGGACGATTGTTGTTGTCAACAGGTAACAAATCTGAAAGTGCTATGGGATTTGGGACTTTATATGGTGATTTAGCAGGTGGTTTTAATATGATTTGTGATTTGACTAAAACTAATGTTTATAAATTATCAAATTATATCAACCGAAATAAGGAAATTATTCCTCAAGAGATTATTGACAAAGCTCCATCTGCAGAACTTCATCCTAACCAAAAAGATCAAGACAGGTTGCCGGAATATGCAATTTTGGATGATGTTATCGAAATGTATGTTGAAGAAAATAAACCTGTAGAAGAAATATATAAAAAATACGATAAATCGTTGGTAGACGAAATTGTTAGAAAAATATACAGGATGCAATTTAAACGTCATCAAGGTTGTTTGGGAGTCAGACTGACAGAACGTTCATTCTGTAATGGGGTTAATTTCCCTATTGTTCAAAGGTTTTATTAGGCAAAAAGGAGAAGATTTTATTATCTTCTCTTTTTTTTGATTTATCAATTTATGCAGAACATCTTGAAATTCTCAAAAAATATTGTTATAATATTTATGTATATATTTTGAGGAATTAATGAACTTAACTGTATTGGTTGATAACAACTGCAAGATGGGACATCCGCTTCTTGGAGAGACGGGATTGTCGGTTTTGCTTGAAAATGATTTTCATAAAATTTTATTTGACTGTGGTTATAGTGATGCATTTATAAAAAATGCTTACAAGCTTGGTGCTGATTTGGCGGATGTTAACGAAATTGTATTGTCGCACGGGCACGTTGACCATACAGGAGGCCTTTTAAGACTAGACAGTTTGTATCACAAAATGAATTTGGCAGGAATTAGTTTAAATCAAAAAACTATTCTTGCGCATCCGGATGTATTTGAACCTAAATTGAATGAAAAAATGATAGACATTGGTTTTTCAGGAGATTGTTCGAAGTTGTGTGATGTTTTTGATATAGATTTTTCGGCAAAACCTAAATGGATAACTCCTAAATTGTTGTATTCTGGCGAAATTCCTAAGTTTTATAATACAGATTACAAATATAAAGATGAAGTTGTATTGATATTTAAAACTACAAATGGGCTTGTAATAATTACCGGTTGTGCTCATTCAAGTATTCCAAACATTGTAAGATATGCTCAAAAGATTACTGATGAGCCAAGAATAGATACTATAATAGGTGGAATTTTCTTGCAAAATAAGTCTGAGTATAAAATACGAGAGCTTGGTATTTATTTGAGAAGTTTGAATATGCGGAATTTTTACCCTTGTCACTGTTGCGATTTAAATGCTAAAGTAATACTATCTGAGTATGTAAAAGTTAAAGAAGTTTATTCCGGTTTAAGGTTATCTTTTAGTTAAGATATTTTAATTTCGTGCTTGCAAATATTTGTTTTACATACTATAATTGTAATGCAGAAATTTTATGGCTTTGGTATGCCTGAGGTTTCTAATGTACACTTAGCCGTGCTACGCACAGAAAGAGGTTAAAATGCCAAAAATGAAAACACACAAATCTGCTGCAAAACGTTACAAAGTTACTGCAACAGGTAAAATTGTTAGAAGACAAGCTGGTATCGGCCACTTACTTCAACACAAATCTGCTTCAAGAAAACGCAGAATTTTCAAAATGATTTCAATTTCTGATTCACATTTCAAATTGATTTCAAAAGAGTTACCTTACAGAAAGTATGCAAGATAGGAGGCAGGTAAATGAGAGTAAAACGTGGTAATGTATTACGCAAAAGACATAAAAAGATATTGAAACTAGCTAAAGGCTTTGTAGGTGCAAGAAGCAGAATTTTTAAAGTTGCTAATATTGCAGTTATGAAAGCTTTGAAATATGCTTACAGAGACAGACGAGCTACAAAACGTAATATGCGTAGCTTGTGGATTGTTAGAATTAATGCTGCAGTTAGAGAACGCGGTATGAGCTATTCAAAATTTGTAAATGCTTGCAAAAAGGCTAATATTGCTGTAAACAGAAAAATGCTAGCTGACTTGGCAGTTAGAGATCCTGAAGCATTTTCAGTAGTTTTCGAAGCTGCTGAAAAAGCTGCTAAGTAGTTTATAATATCATATTTGATGTGTTTAAAAAAAACAGAGATTACGTTTTGTGGTCTCTGTTTTTCGTCATGTTGAGGCTATGCCGAAACATCGCATGGTTGGGAAAATGTTTAAAAGATTCTTCGCTCCGCTCAGAATGACGGAGTTTAGTAGGGCGGTGTTTTATATACCCCTCGCCCCTTTGTGGGAGGCGGATTGTGAGCTGAGGGCGAACAGACTTGCAGAAGTGCAAGACTGTGTAGACCCGTTAAACGCGAACAACCAAGCAGGGTAGGGTGAGGGGTTCAAATCAGTATTGATAGACTCTGAATCAAGTTCAGAATGACGGAATTAATTTTCTGTCTCAATAGGGCGAGGGGAAAGATTCGTCATGTTGAGGCTATGCCGAAACATCGCATGGTTGGGAAAATGTTTAAGAGATTCTTCGCTCTGCTCAGAATGACTAAGACTGGATTCTTTCGGGCAAAGCCCTCAGAATGACTACATTATTGTTTCGCATTCGCTCAGAATGACTGTTTCTACTTAACACCCTATTACCTTAATTTCTTGTTATTTTTAACTTAATCGTAATATTTGTTTACAAATAGTAAATTTTTTTCTTTAAAAAAACTTTATATATATGTAAGGTTGGTTCAATAAAAATTTGGAGAAATTATTATGATAGGCGGTGACTTTGACGTTCCTATAATGTATCAGGATTTGGCGAACAGTACAATGGGGCCTATGAGTATGCCATTTGGTGGTATGGTAGGAATGCCGGGTGCCGGTATGTATAATACTTCTTACCTTAGTGGGGTTAAGATGCACCGACAACCTGATCATGATAAAGTTCAAATTATGAATAAAAAAGAAAAAGAAGATAAAAATACATTAAAAAAAGCTCTTTTAGTACTTGGTGGTATTGTTTTATTAGGTAGTATTGCGCCACTTCGTAAGAGTATTAAAAAGGCTGGCGGGCTTGGCGAATATTTAAAAAAAGGTTGGAATTCTGTAAAAAACTGGGTTACTGGCAAGAAAAAGACTCCTTAAAATCAATAGATTAATATACAACCCCAAAAATAAAAACAGTTAGTGCAAGGTATTTAATCTTGCACTTTTCTGTGTTAATATAAGTCAAAAGAAGGGAGTTTTAATATGGCAAAAGATTGTAGTTTTGATGTTGTTTCAGAATTTGATAAACAAGAATTGGTAAACGCTGTAGATCAGGTTAAAAGGGACGTTGCTTCTCGATTTGATTTGAAGGATTCAGGTTCATCGGTGGAGTTGGAGGCAGACAAATCCATAACGATAACTACAAGCGATGATATGAAATTAAGAAATATTTATGATATTCTTCAAACAAAACTTGTAAAACGTAATTTGAGTACAAGAATTTTAGAACCGCAAGCGGTAGAAAATGCGCTTGGTGGTAAAGTTAGACAGGTTATAAATCTAAAAAAAGGTTTGAGTCAAGAGCTTGCTAAAAAGATTGTAGCTGATATAAAAGATTCTAAGAAAAAAGTTCAAGCATCAATTCAGGGGGATCAAGTTAGAGTATCAGGAAAAGATAAAGATGATTTGCAGGAGATAATAAGATTGCTTCGTTCTAATGAAGAAAAATATGATTATCCTTTGCAGTTTACTAATTATAGATAACTTTTTCTCAAACGTGTGATTAAAAATTTGGTTGCAGTTTACAATTCGATTGGGTCGATGGAAAGTTCCGTCATGTTGAGGTGAAACCGAAACTCAGAATGACGGAGTTTAGTAGGGCGGTGGTACCTACCCCGCCAATATTTGGCATTTAATCAGCTGGATTCTTTCGGGCAAAGCCCTCAGAATGACAACAACATTATTGTTTCGCATTCACTCAGAATGACCGAGTTTAGTAGGGCGGTGGTACCTACCCCGCCAATATTTGGCATTTAATCAGCTGGATTCTTTCGGGCAAAGCCCTC
>CAKUZD010000009.1 GCA_934718275.1 uncultured Candidatus Melainabacteria bacterium
CCAATATTGAAATTAATCAGCTGGATTCTTTCGGGCAAAGCCCTCAGAATGACGACATTATTGTTTCGCATTCGCTCTCAATGACTGTAAAATCTTATTGCCCTATCGCCTTAAAGCCTTATTGCCCATAGATAAGGTCTTTTCACTTTTCACTAAAGTTTTGTAGGATGGCGGCACCTGCCCCGCCAATATTGAAATTAATCAGCTGGATTCTTTCGGACAAAGCCCTCAGAATGACGACATTATTGTTTCGCATACGCTCACAATGACTGTAAAATCTTATTGTCCTATCGCCTTAAAGCCTTATTGCCCATAGATAAGGTCTTTTCACTTCTCACTTTTCACTAAAGTTTTACTCTATACTCCTAAAACCTTATGGTATTTTCTTTTCCATATAATAGTGCTATAATTATCACGAAAAGAGGATTTGTTATGAAAGTTGCTGAAAATATTTTAGAATTAATTGGAAATACTCCACTAGTGAAAATTAATAAATTAAATCAAGGTGTTGCAGAAGTTGTTGCAAAAGTGGAGAGTTTTAATCCTGCCGGTTCAATTAAAGACAGACCGGCTTTGAATATGATTGAAGCAGCTGAGCAAAAAGGTTTTATAAATAAAGATTCTGTTATAATAGAACCAACGAGTGGTAATATGGGGGTTGGATTAGCTCTTGCGTGTGCAGTGAAAGGTTATAGAGTTATTTTTACTATGCCTGAAACAATGAGTGTTGAACGAAGAAAGTTAATGAAGGCATTTGGTGCTGAACTCGTTCTTACGGAAGGAGCTAAGGGGATGAAAGGTGCTGTTGATAAGGCAATAGAATTAAGTAAAGAAATAAAAAATTCATTTGTTCCAATGCAGTTTGACAATCCTGCTAACCCTGAAATTCATGAAAAAACGACTGCAGAAGAAATTTGGAGTGATACAGATGGAAAAGTTGATATTGTAATAGCAGGAGTTGGTACGGGAGGAACGATTTCCGGTATTGGGAGAACGTTGAAACATAAAAATTCAAATATAAAAATTATTGCAGTAGAACCATTTAAATCTCAGGTTCTTGCAGGTGGACAACCGAGTGGTCACGGTATTCAAGGGATTGGTGCAAATTTTATTCCAAAGAATTTTGATAAAAATGTTGTTGATGAAATTATGCCTGTTAAAGATGAAGATGCTATAGAAATGGCTCGATTGTTGGCTAAAAAAGAAGGTATTTTTTGTGGTATATCTTCCGGAGCTGCAATGTTTGCAGCTATTGAGCAGGCTAAAAAAACTGAAAACAAGGATAAATTAATAGTTGTAATTTTGCCTGATACGGGAGAACGTTATTTGTCAAGCGTTTTATTTAATAATTTGTAATAGTTTTAGAATAAGTTGTTTAATAATTTTTGTTATGTAAAGTTTTGTAAATATTGCAAAGTAGGCTAAAAGGCAAGTATAATCAATGATATGATATGATATGATATGATATGATATGGGGAATTTTGTCTTGTTTTTTGAAATTTTCGCTGCGCGATTGTTTTTATATATATAAGAGAGATAAAAACAGGAGAGCGCTATGGTTGATATTAATATTGGCAATGGACAAGGTATTACACAGGCAATTCGAGATAAGATTGGTGCTGCAAATATTAAAAATAAAGACCTTGAGACTTGGCAAGCTGTAGTAAGTTTGGTTGATAGCGCAAAGTCGAATAAAAATGATAGTATCTTCAAAAAACAAGGAACCAATGGTGCTAGTTTTACTACTGACAAAAACAAAATAGCTGATAAAAGCTCTTATCAGACTAATTATGTTGTAAGTGAGGGTAAAGTAAGTATTGATGACAGCATCTGGGATAAGATAAAAGGTTTATTGACAGGGGATCAAAACAAAAATGTTGGACTAAAAGGAGAAGTTAATTTTAATGAATCTTTAAACGAATTAAATAAAAAAGAAGATAAAGAAGCAGAATTTAAAGAAATAGATGAAAATAAAGCTAAAGCTGATTTTGAAAAATCATTACATGCTAACCCAATGCAAAATTCCGTTAACATGAATACAAACATCAAAAATATACAATTAGCAACAGGGAAGCAAATTACTCGTTCTGTAAATGGAAAACCTCAAACAATTGAAATTGTGGAAGTTGACGGTCAAAAAGTTCGATTTGCAGTAAATGAGGGCGGTACTAGAGGCGAGCCTCTTGTAACAGTTTCAACTGCGGGTAAAAATAAATATGTTACACAGAGTCAATTTAACAATACAGTAAAAAATGTGTTGCAATTAGGTGAAAATGATGAAATTCCAAAGGATTTGAAACCTGAATATATTTCCATTGGTGGAGAACCTTCATTAGTATTTAAAGGCGCAGATGGTCATGTTATGACAAGCTCGCAATTGAAAGAATTTATGACCAAATATAAGCAAGGATTAGCAGCCAAAACAGAGCAGGGTTCAGGTGAATATCCTGGAAAAAAAGGAATTGAAGGTGTAGTATCAAAAATGAGTCCTGATATTTTATTGAATGCAACTCTAAAAAAAGTTGGTACTGAACTTAATTATGATGGTAAAACATATACTGTTAGAGAAGTAAATGGAGAAAATGTATTTGTTGATGACAAAGGAGATAAGTTTAAAGCCGAAAATGGGAAACTAGTACCTATTAAAACAGGAACTACAGAACCAACGCAAACTAATATAAAAAGCGGAAGGTTTAGTTTTGGTGGTTCAAATTCTTATGATTTGCGTAATGCAACTTGGATAAGAAATAATGAAGAATTGGGTGATTTGTAATTCGGTTTTTATAGAGCAAAAAGCGACTTGATGTTTTTCAAGTCGCTTTTTAAGTTTTTAATTATTATTGGGTTTAAAATCCGCCCATTCCACCCATGCCTTGTGGCATAGCAGGAACTTCAGGTTTTTCTTCCGGAATATCTATAACTGCAGCTTCTGTTGTTAACAACATAGAACCTACAGATGCAGCATTTTCTAATGCTGAACGAGTTACTTTAGCAGGGTCTACAATACCTGATTTGAACATATCAACATATTCATCATTCAAAGCATCATAGCCATAAGCTGAGTCATGAGACATTACGGTATCAATAACTACATCTGCTTTAGCACCTGCGTTGTGAGCAATTGATCTTAAAGGTACATCTAGAGCTGCTGTCAAAATTTTGAAACCGATTTTTTCATCGTCAGAACCAAATGTTGTTGTTTCAATTAATTTAGACAATTTTTGTTGAACTCTAACAAGTGCAACACCACCACCTGGAACAATTCCTTCTTCATTGGCTGCACGAGTTGCGTTTAATGCATCTTCAATTCTTAATTTTCTTTCTTTAAGTTCAACTTCTGATGCTGCTCCAACTTCAATTACTGCAACACCTCCTGATAGTTTCGCAACACGTTCTTGAAGTTTTTCTTTATCGTATTCAGAATCAGATGCTTCGATTTGTTTTCTGATTAAACGAACTCTGTCTTGAACAGCTTCTTTTGTTTCATCTCCAACAACGATAGTTGTTTCGTCTTTAGTAACAGAAACACGTTTTGCCTTACCTAACATTTGAGTTGTAACATTTTCAAGTTTGATACCAAGTTCTTCTGTAAACATTTCGCCACCGGTAAGAATTGCTATATCTTCAAGCATAGCTTTTCTTCTGTCGCCAAATCCCGGAGCTTTAACTGCAACTGCTCTCAATACCTTTCTCATTGTGTTTACAACTAATGTTGCAAGAGCTTCACCTTCTACATCTTCTGCGATTAATAACAAAGACTTGCCATCACGAGCAACTTGTTCCAATAATGGAACCATATCTGAAATTAGGTTAATTTTCTTATTGCAACAGAATACGTAAGCATCTTCCAATACAGCTTCCATTCTTTCAGGGTCTGTTACAAAGTATGGAGACAAGTAACCTTTGTCAAATTGCATACCTTCTACAACTTTTAAGTTAGTTCCGAAAGATTTACTTTCTTCAACAGTGATAACACCATCATGACCAACTTTCTCCATAGCTTCTGCGATAAGTTCTCCGATTTCTTTGTTATTACCTGCAGAGATAGCTGCAACTTGAGCAATTTCTTCTTTTGTATTAACAGGTCTTGACATATCTTTGATTTCTTTAACAGAAATTTCAACTGCTTTATCAATACCACGTTTCATAGACATTGGGTTTGCACCTGCTGTTAAGTTTTTTAAGCCTTCTCTAACAATTGCTTGTGCTAGTACAGAAGCTGTTGTTGTACCGTCACCTGCAACGTCATTTGTTTTTGAGGAAACTTCTTTAAGAAGTTGAGCACCTGCATTTTCAAGTCCGTCTTTAAGTTCGATTTCTTTTGCAATAGTAACACCATCATTAACGATTTGAGGAGCACCGTATTTCTTTTCCAAAATTACGTTTCTGCCTTTAGGACCAAGTGTTACCTTAACGGCATCTGCTACTGCATCTATACCTTTAAGAAGCGATTTTCTAGCTTCTTCATTAAATACTATACGTTTTGCCATTTTTATTTCTCCTTATTGTAGTGAAAAGTTCTTTATAAGTCTATACACCAAAGCAATTAATGAGTGAAGCGAACTATATGGGCTTTCACTTCTTACTTTTCACTTTTTACATCTACTCAATTACTGCCAATGCGTCTTTTACAGACAAGATTTTATATTCAACGCCGTCCATTTTGATGTCAGTTCCTGCATATTTAGCGTAAAGAACAGTATCACCTACTTTAACGTCCATAGGTTCTCTTTCGCCTTTTTCGTTCATTTTTCCCTGTCCGATTGCTACAATTTCACCCTTTTGAGGTTTTTCTTTTGCGCTATCAGGAATAAAAATTCCGCCTGAAGTTTGTTCAGTATCTTCAATAACTTTAATAACGATTCTGTCACCTAATGGTTTTAACATGATTTTCTCTCCTTTTCTCCTAATTCAAATCTACATATTATTTATATAACGAATTTTTGAAAAAATTAATTTTCTTAAGGAAAAATTAATTATCTGGTTGAAGAACAAATTCAATACTTGGGCTATAAACAAAATCTGTTTTTATGTTATTCTGAAATTATGAAACGGGTTATATTAATTGTCTTAGTTTTACTTGTTGTTTTGGGTGTTGGTAAAGCCTGTATAAAACGAGATGTGCCAATATCTGATAAACCCGTTTTGCGTTCAAAAGCACAAGTTGTAAATGCAAATTACCCAATTCCTCAAAATATTACAATTGATGGCATAGATTATTTACAATCTCAAGCTCCTATTGGTAATTTTGGAGGGAGTTTTGTTGATTCAACTATTGGAGAAGGGCCTAAGACATTTAATCCGTTCAATACAAAAGATAACATTTCTTCCCAAATGTCAGAAATTATGTATGATGGTTTGGTTACTACTAATCCTGTGACAGGTGAAACTATTCCGAAATTGGCAAAGTCTTTCAGTGTAAATGGTAAAGAATATATTGTAAAACTTCGTCATGGTTTAAAATGGTCTGATGGAAAACCGATTACGGCAGATGATGTTGTTTTTACTTGGCAAGATATAATTTTTGATGGTTTTGGAAATACGTCTATAAGAGATTCTGTTGTAATTAACGGCAAACTTCCAACGGTTGAAAAGATTGATGATTATACTGTTAAATTTGTTACTCCTGAACCGTTTGCTCCTTTTTTAAGGTTACTTTCTTCGCCAATAGCACCAAAACATATTTTTCAACCGGCAGTTAATAGAGGTAAGGAATATTTTGAGGGCTTTTTGTCAACAAATACAAATCCTAAAGAATTTGTAACCTCCGGAGCATTTAGGTTAAAAGAATATGTTCCGGCACAAAGAGTTGTGTTTGAAAAAAATCCGAATTATTACGTAATCAATAAAGAAGGTAAAAAACTTCCATATTTGGATAAATTGGTTTATTTAATAGTTGGAGATATAAATAATCAGGTTTTGAAGTTTGAAGGTGGAGAGCTTGATGAAATAAGCTTGCAAGGTGCTAATGTGGCTCGTTTTAAAGAAATGGAGAAACACTCTGATTTTACGGTATATAATATTGGCCCTGATACGGGTACGATGTATTTGTCTATGAATATGAATAATAGAAAAGACGAAAATGGAAAATATTATGTTGCTCCTAAAAAACAAGTTTGGTTTCAAGATAAAAATTTCAGGCAAGCTGTAGATTATGCAATTGATAGAAAAAATATGGTTTTTAATATTGCAAATGGTTTAGGATATCCTTTGTTTACACCTGAGACTTTGAATTCTATATATTTAAACAAAAATTTGAAACCTTACGACAAGGATTTGGATAAGTCAAAAGAGTTATTAAAAAAATCAGGCTATTATTGGGATAAAGCAGGTCATTTGATTGATAAATTCGGAAATCATGTTGAATTTGATTTGTATACAAATGCAGGAAATACAGAACGTGAAGCAATTGGCGTAATGGTAAAGCAGGATCTTGAAGATTTGGGGATGAAAATTAATTTTAAACCTATCGAATTTAATTCGTTGGTTAATAAATTAATGTCATCGCTTGATTGGGATATGGTTATAATGGGATTTACAGGGTCTCCACTTGAACCAAACGGAGGGAAAAATGTTTGGTTGTCGGATGGTACTTTGCATATTTTTAACCAAAGGTTAGAAAAAGATGCTAACAGTAGCAGATATGCTTTTGAAAAAAGAATAGACTATTTGTATACACAAGGTGCTTTGGCTACAAAGTTTGAAGATAGAAAAAAATATTACGATGAATATCAAGCAATAGTTTATGATGAAAAACCTTTGATATACATATATTCACCTATAAGAATTGTGGCTTTAAGGAATAAGTATAAAAATATTTATCCGACAAGTCTTGGCGGAGTTACGCACAACATTGAGGAGATTTGGTGTAAAGAATAATGATTAGACCGAAAACCAAAAAGAAATGATGTTTTGGCATAAGTGTTGAAAATACTACACACCGTTTACGAGGAATTAATTATGCAATTACTAAAATATATACTAAAACGAATACTACAAACTATACCTTTACTTATAATTGTATCATTAATAAGTTTTTTTATAATACGATTATCTCCGGTTGACCCTTTAGCAGAATTGAGGTTAAATCCTTCTGTTTCCAAAGAAACTTTGCAAAAAGAGACAGAAAGATTAGGGCTTGATAAACCGATTATTGTTCAATATGCCAAGTGGGCAAAATCATTTATTAAAGGCGATTTAGGTGTAACTTCTACCGGAGAAAAGGTTAGCAGTAAATTGAAGGAACGAATTCCAAATACTTTGCTTTTGACGGGAATTGTTATATTTTTATCTTGGATTGTCGGAATTCCTTTGGGTATTTTGGCTGCAGTTTTTTGGAAGTCTCCACTTGATAGGTTTTTGACTATATTAACAAGTATTGGAATGGCAATTCCGTCATTTTTCTTTGCTGTTTTGTTGTTGATTTTTGCAGTTAAAACAGGTTGGTTTCCGATTGGTGGATTAACAGGTTCAAATTTTTTAGAAATGTCTTTTAGTCAAAAAGTTTTAGATATAACTCATCATCTAGTTTTACCTGTAACTGTTTTATTTACATTATCTTTAGCCGGTTTGCAAAGACAAATGAGAGCTAATTTGCTTGATGTTATGGATAGTGATTACGTAAAATTTGCTAGAGCTAAAGGATTGAGTGAATTTAAGGTTATTTTCAAACATGCAATCAGAAATGCTATAAATCCGCTTATAACTCTTTTAGGTTTTGAATTCGCAGGTTTGCTAAGCGGAGCTGCGTTAACTGAATATGTGTTTCAATATCCGGGGCTTGGCAGATTAATTTTAGAAGCAGTTTTAAAATCTGATATTAATTTGGTAATGGCTTCTTTAATGATGGGAGCTGTAATGTTGGTTGCGGGTAACTTGATTGCAGACATTTTATTAATTATTACTGATCCTCGAATAAGAGAAGGAGGGCAGGCATGATAAGAGATTTGGTTAAGCAACTGTGGAATGATAAATTTGCTCGAGTTGCGCTTTTAGTGCTTGGAGTTATTTATTTTGCGTTATTTTTTGCAGATTTTATTGCGCCTTATACAAAAGATTTTTCGGATAGAACAATGGCCTATGTTCCTCCTTCAAAAATATTTACGATTGATGAAAATGGCAAGTTTTCAAAACCATATACTTATAATTATAAAAGAGAATTCGATTCTGAAGATTTAAAGATTGTATATTCTTTAGACAGGAGTCAAAAGCATTATATTAAGTTCTTTGCTCAAGGGCAAGAATATAAGTTTTTAGGTCTTGTCCCTATGAAGCGACATTTTGTAACGACAGATGAGAATGGACGTTTGTATTTACTTGGAACTGACATAAATGGGCGAGATGTTTTTTCAAGAATTCTTTTTGGTGGAAGAATTTCAATGACTATAGGTTTTCTTGCGTTATTTGTGTTGTTTCCAATAGGACTTTTATATGGTGGAATTGCAGGTTATTTCGGTGGTAAAACAGATATGCTTATGATGAGATTTGCAGAAGCTGTAATGTCTATTCCGAGTTTTTATTTGCTTATTATTTTGGCATCAATTTTGCCATCGGGAATGACGAGTGTACAACGGTTTATGCTAATTGTTGTTATTTTAGCCTTGATTGGGTGGGCAGGTTTTGCAAGAGTTGTTAGAGGGATGGTTTTATCAATAAAAAATCAAGAGTATGTTCAGGCTGCAAAGTCTATAGGAGCTTCTAATTTAAGAATAATAATAAAACATATTTTGCCACAAACTACAAGTTTTGTAATTGTTGCTATGACTCTTTCTGTTCCTTCTTATATTTTGTCAGAATCAGGTTTAAGCTTTTTGGGGCTGGGAATTCAACAACCGGATGCAAGTTGGGGAAATATGCTTAAAGAAGCACAAGAATATACTAATATAATTTATCGCCCTTGGTTATTAACTCCCGGTTTTTTAATTTTTATTGCCGTATTGGCTTTTAATTTAATTGGTGATACAATAAGAGATATTCTTGATCCAAAAAGTAAGACCAGGTAACTCGTCTTTGGTGATAGATGAAACTTTAGACGGAAGGAATTATATGAATAGTATTGGCTACATATTTGATATAAATTTGGTTATAAGGGTTTTATCAGCTTTGCTTTTAGGGTTTGCAATCGGTTTGGAACGAGAAATGACTAATAAGTATGCCGGTTTGAGGACAAATATTTTGGTTTGTTTGGGAGCTTGTATATTTACGATTATATCTATTTACGGTTTTCCGACATTTGCGGATGGAGACAATGTGATTGTGGCACAAGCTACGGGGGTTAGAGATACAGCTCGTATAGCGGCTCAAGTTGTTACAGGTATTGGTTTTATTGGTGGTGGTACTGTTTTAAGGCATGGAGCTACGGTTTTTGGATTGACAACTGCAGCTACATTATGGGTGTCTGCGGCTGTTGGGATGGCCTGTGGCGCAGGAATGTACGGTTTGGCGCTTGTTGCAACAATTTTATCTATTCTTGTATTGGTTTCAGTAAGACTTTTTGAAAAAAATGTATTGGTTTCAAGTACAAAAAATACAAAACGATTAAAAATGAGTATTTCTTGTGCTAATGAATATTCAAATACAATTTATGATTATATAATTGAGAACAGTAAATATTTGCGAGAAATTTCAAAGAAATTAAATAAATCTGATGAAAACCTAACGAAAATTAATGTAATACTTGATTTTGTTGGTCGCAATCCAATTCAAAGTCTTTATAAAGACTACCAAAAGCTGGAAGGTATCGAATCAATTTCTATTCAAGAAGTTGTGGATTAATTCTTTTTGAACTTTTCTAGTAAGTTTGAATTTTCTTTTTGGATAGAACTGTCTGTTTTACCTTTTGGAAGATTGTTAATTGGGTTTGTTTGAGTATTAGTTGTTGTAGGTTCAATATTTGCGTAATATGCAGGATCATCAAGTGATTCCATAGCCTTCATAACCCCTAATCTTCCTGCTTTTAACTGCATATTGGCAAGCCAAGCTTCTACTGCATAAGTTATAGCTACCGAGAATACAGTCCAACTTATTCCGGCTGTTTTTAATGCTTGTTTAAGTCCCGGAGTTATAAAAATATTTGCAATTTTTCCACTACTTAGTAGTTTAATTACTTCATCAGGATGGTCATTGAATTCTTGAACCAATTTAGATGTGATTTTATCAAGTTCTTCTTTTGGTAAGTTGTCTAGTATTTTTTCTACTTTAGGAATAATTTTTAATAGAGTTTCTTTGTCCATACTAGACATTTTAAGTTTAAATTCTGCAAATTCTTCAAACTCCTCTTTAGACATTTTTTCAATAGAAGATTTGAAGTCTGCGAGAACTTTCTTAGGGTTTGTGTATTTTTGCGGTAATAGGTCAAATGCATCTTTAAATGTCGCACTTTTAACTTTATTGGTAGCTTCATCTAAAAGTTTAATTGCTTCATTTGGAGAAATGCCTGCAAGAGTTGTGATTTCTTCAGGTTTTACAAGTGCTTCCGTAGTTGGATTTAGGAATTTTCTAATATTTTCTTGACTATCTTTGCTCAAACATTCATTGAATTTGTTTTCTCCTAAGAATTTTTTCAAAATTACAATTGTTTGTGTATCTAATGGTACATTACCTCTTGATTTTTCGGCCAATTCTCTGATTGTTGCTTCAAAATTTGCTAATGTAGCTTTTACATCTTTGCTGTTAACAAATTCTTTAGCCTTGCCAAGCATAGGGCTAAATACTGATACTGTGTTTGCAAATTCTTCGTTGGTTGCCATATTAAGAGCTTTAAAAGCTTGTTCTGCACGTTCTTGTGTTGGAATATTTTTAGGGTTTAGAATTAAATCCATTATATCAGCTCTTAATTGTGGTGTCATATCAATGAATTCAGTTTTGCCGGTTTTCTTGCTGATACCGTGAATCATGACATCAAAGAAATTGTCTATGTTCTTCATTTCGAAGTCTGGTAATTTTTCAACGGTATTTTTTGCAGTATCTCTTAATAAGAATAGGTAACTAACCTGCTCATCATTAGACAGTTTTTTGAATTTTTCGACACTCATATTAGTATTATCCAGTACTTTAGAGAATATTTTTGTAATAGGGTCTTTTTGCAAATCTACACCTTTTAGGATTTGGCCTAAAGGTCTTACGTCAACTTCTTTAAAGCCGGAAGGAGTCCAAATAGTTTGTTTGGTTTCTACGTTATTTACAACATTTGTTATATTTTTTTCTACGTTGCCAAGATATTTTTTGAACCATTTTTTCTTCATAATATTTGAACTGCTGCTTAATTTAGATGTGATTTTATCAAGAAGTTTTGCAGGTGTAATTTTGCCACGAGCTGTTTGAACTCCTGTATAAATTAATGGAGACAAAGCCAAAAGTATTCCTCCGTATTGAACAAATGGTTGTGCAATTTCTGTTGCAGCTTCCATTGATTCTGAGTATACTTGAGAATTGTCATCAACTTTTTCGAATGTGTTGAATAATTTTCGTTGCAAGTTTTTGGCATCACGAAGTTGTGCTTCACTAATATCTTGTTTTTTCAAAATATCTTTTAAAGCTTGTTTTTCTTTGTATTCATGTCTTTTATACTTGTCGTAATCCCAATATTGTTTCATCACATTCGGGATGAATAAAGCATATTCTTTTAATTTGTTTGGCTTTTTGTTGTTGTTTTTTACGTCTTTTACTTCATCATATTCTTCTTGAGTGTAACCGATAAAGTTTTCAGGATGTTTTTCAAGTTCACGTTTAGCAGCAAAACGACCGGCTCTTGCTGCAGATTTTTGAAGTTTTAAAGCTATCATCATACCGGCAAAACCGGTTACAACGCTGCCAATAGCCCCCAAAATCCATTGTTTACCTGTTTTGTGTGCAAAACCGGTTGCAAGCATTTTCTTAATCGTTTTCCCAAAGTTAGCTTTTTTAGGTTTTGCTTTAATGTTGCCAACTTCAGAATTTACTTCATTTTTGATGCTGTTGTCATGCATAGATTCTGTGAATTTTGACCATTGTCTAAAATATGCAAAACCTGTTTTTTTACTGTTTTTTAGTTCATCATATAACTTTTTAGAGTCAGCATTTCCTTCTTTTTCAATAGTATTATTAACAAATTTATCAAGAACTTTTAGTTTATCTAAAATCCAACCTGTAGCAGCACCAACAGTAGCACCTAAGATTGGTGTTGTATTCATAATAACGTTTGCTGCAGTTTCCATGTTTTCAGAATTTTTTTCAGCTTCGTTGTTGATTATACGAACAGTTCTTTGAATTACTTCTTTGTCTTTTTGAGCTTGGATAAGTTCTTCTTTAGTAAGAGGACGAGTTATCTTTTTAGAATTATCTTCTCTTGCGGCTTTATCTTTGTTATAAGCTCGTTTATCTTTGATTATTCCATAGATGGATTTAAACATTCCTGATTTTAAAGTTGATTTTTTCTTTTCCTTTAATAATTCAGGATGTTCAGCAAGTTCTTGTTTTGCAGCAGCAATTTGTTCCGGAGTATATGTTACAAATTCTCTTGGGTTCTCAAGTGCTTTTCTTGCTTGATAACGTGCAATTTTGGAGCTATCAGTTTGCAATTTAGCTTCAAAAATTGTAGAAAGAATAAATACTCCAACAGTTGCAAGACCCACCAAACCATGATTTCTTATTATTTGCTTAGTGTATTTGCTTGTCTTTTTATTAAGCTCCTTTTGCATTAGAGAAAGATCTTTGCGTAAATTTTGATCTTTAATTTTTTTAATATTTCTCTTGTTTAAAATGTCCGAAGGAAAATATTCTTTGTTGTTTTTCTTGTAGTATTCTCCAACACGTTTTTTTAATTGTTTGAATTGTTCACTTTCTTGAGTTTCATTTTTTATTTTAGATATTTGGTTTTGTAATTTTTCGGTGCTTTTCGTTCCGACAAGCCAATTGCCACCGAAAAAGGTTGTCATAGTTGCGATACTGGATAGCGGATCTACGGCTGTTTCAACGTTTTCGGCAACATTTTCGGAATGGTTGTCCATAACGTCAATAACATCAATAATCGTTTCGCCGAATTCTTTTGCTTTTTGCAATTCGTCAGGGCTATACTGACGTCTCTTAGCGAGTTCTTCTCGTTGAGTTTCTTCGTTATGTTGCTTGTTTTCCCATTGTTTGAAATTGTTTCTGTTTTTTGCAACTTGAGAAAGTGAGTTGAAAAAGTCCATAATTTCCCCTATGATTTTTCCCTATATATATTTATAAAAACATGAGAAAATTAAAAATTGTTACAATATTACTAATTGTAAATAGGTAAAATTATTTCAAATTCTGTTTTTTGAGGGGTTGAATAATTCAATTTTAATATTGCATTTTGGGCTTTTAAGTTATTTGAACAAATATGTAATCCCAGTCCGGAACCTGTTTGTTTTGTTGTAAACCCTTCTTCAAATATCGCATTTTGCTTTTCTTTAGAGATTGGTTCTCCATTGTTTGATATTTTTATATGTGCTTCGTTGTTTTGTATTTCAAGGTTAATATCTATTTTGCCGTTTTCTTTTATTGCTTCTATAGCATTTTTTATTATGTTTACGATGCAGGCTAGAAATTTATTTTCGTCAATAAAAACAATTGCATCTTTGTTTATATTTGTGGAGACAGTAATTTGTTTGTCTGTTATATAAACACTTGCCAATCGTGTCCCTTCTTCAAGGACATTTTTTATATTAACTCTTTGTGGGCTGAAATTATCTAAAGATTTTAAGTCAATAAGATTATTACTCATTATTTTTAGAGATTTGTCTATACAATTTAGGGCATTGTTAATAGAATTATTTTCTATTCCTTCTTTTGCCAGATTTTTTTTTATAATTTGAGTGTAAAGTTCGCAAATAGAAATATGATTTCGCATTTCATGGGCTATGCACCTAGATTGTTGTTGAATTAAATTGTTCATAATCTCCTTACATTAAAGGCTCAGCTCACGTGTGGGCTGAACCTTTACATACCTTATTAGTATCATTTATTATTAAACAGCCATTTTTGCATGTTTTTTGTTTGCAAATCCATTGTTAAGTGCATATAAAACAGCTTGAGTTCTGTCATTTACTTGAAGTTTTTGGAAAATATTATTTACGTGAGTCTTTACTGTAGTTTCGGAGATAAATAGTTTTGCTGCAATACCCTTGTAGTTATTTCCTTGGGTTAATAATTCCAATACTTCTTCTTCTCTGGCAGTTAAATATGTGAGCAAATTTTCTTCTGCTGTAGCGACTTCTTCTTTGAAAGAGCGTTGGAAATATTCGAAAAATCTTGATGTAAGAGCTGTAGGAAGATAGATTTTTCCGGCAGCAACCTCGTCCATAGCATAAATCAGTTGAGCTGATGCCATAGTTTTTAGAACATAGCCCTTTGCACCCAATTTCATAGCTCTGAAAATCAAATCAGCATCATCGTATCCGCTTAAACAAATAACTTTAATTCCTAAATCAAGTTTTTCAATTGCTTGTAGAGCTTGAAGCCCGTCTTTTTCCGGCATATTAACATCCATTAGGATGATATCAGGGTGATATTTTTTAGCTAAATTGATGCCGATGTTAGCGCTTGTTGTAGTTGCAACAACTTCGTAGCTGCTTTCAAGTGTAATTAATTCTTTTACTCCTCTTAAATGGTCAGCGTTGTCATCAATTAATAATATTCTTGACTGTCTTTTGAACTCTCTCATTTTTATCTCCCTATTTTTGTTCCCTCTCTACTCTATTGATACTACAACTTTTAGAGGGTGTTTTTCATCCATGTACCGATTGATATTGACGTGATTGCCGACCGAGAAATCGTTCTACATCTTTAGATTGAGGGATTGCCTCAACCATGCTCTAGACCATGCTTTTGAAGTTTTGGCCGCATGGTTGATAAATTTTTAGACTAATCTTTTTGAACTAATCTGCTTGTGGTATAATTTTTGTATTAAGGGAGAATGTGTATGGAAATTTTAATATTTTTAGGTGGTTTTTTTATTGGAGCTTTGTGCGTATGTGTTCCGGTTTATATAATTAGTCGAAATAACAAGAATTCGTTGGTAATTCAGGATGATTTACTTAAACAAATGAATGAACAAATGAAGTTGTATTTTGAAAATACTGCAAATAAGATTTTTAAGGAAAGTACGTCTGAACTTTCTGAAACTAATAAAGAAAAACTTGAAGAATTTTACAGACGTTTTAAAGAAAGAATAGAAGTTTTTGAAAAACGTGCAGAAGAAAATTTTAAAACAGAAACAGAGAATTTTACAAAATTTGATATGAATATAAGGAATTTTCTTGAAACAGGAAATAAAATTTCACATGATGCAAATTCTTTGGTTAACGTTATGAAGTCTGATAATAGGGCTTCCGGCAGATGGGGCGAGATTGTTCTGGAAAGAGTTTTAGAGGCTTCCGGGTTAAGGAAAAATGAAGAATATAAAATTCAAATGGGAACAGCAGAAGGCAGACCTGATGCAACAATATTTTTGCCTGAAGGGAAATGTGTTTATATTGATAGTAAGACTTCATTTGCGGCTTGGGATGGTTATGTGAATTCTCAGTCTGAAGAAGAAAAACAAATTCATTTAAAACAGTTTATAGATTCAACTAAAGCGCATATCAACGGTCTTGCTAAAAGAGATTATTCTGTTAAAAAATCTTCTCCTGACTATGTTTTGATGTTTATTCCGATAGAAAGTTGTTATTCAATTATGTTCTGTGATGATTGTTCTTTGTGGGATTATGCATGGAAAAATAGGGTTATGCCTGTTTCTCCGTCAACTTTACTAGCCGCTTTGAAAATTATAAATTCATTCCACGTTGTTGATAGGCAAAATAAGAATGTCTTGGAAATGGCAAGACTTTGCGGAAGTGTTCACGATAAATTCGCTTCTTTATTGACAGAATTATTAAAAATTAAAGACAATTTAGATACTTCTTTGAAAAAATTAAATGGAACAGGTAATATAATTAATCAAATTTCTAAATTAGAAAAACTCGGGTGTTCTTATGCTAAAAATATTCCGGAATTGCCGGAAGATTTAAGCGAATAATGTTTATTTAACAATGTCTTTTACAATTTTATATATAATTCTAAGTTTGTCATCAGACGCTTGATTTATGAGCAGATTGATTTCTTCAATTATTTCTTCGTTACTTTTTAGGTGAGAAAAATTAAACAAGTCTTGGATTTCGACACCAAAAACATCAGCCATTTTTTCAAGATTGTTCATTGTTGTGAAAGTTGTTCCTGTTTCTATATTGCCAATTTGTTTTTGAAATACTCCGAGGATTTCTGACAATTGTTCTTGAGTGTAATTTGATTGTTTTCTAAGTTCTTTTATTCTTTTCCCAAATAATTTTTGTGTGTCCATAACTTTTCCTTTTAATAATTTTAATAATTACTAAAACTATAAAGCACCCCTTAAAACTATCTAAAAGCCTTGAAAAAGATATTAACGCATGGTATAATTGTCTATATATGATAAAAAAGATAGTTAAAAGAGGTATTATGAAAAGATTTGGTTTTACTTTAGCAGAGGTTTTAATTACACTTGGAATAATAGGTGTTGTTACAGCAATAACATTACCTGTATTGATTAATAATTATAAAGAAAAAGCAACTGTTACAAGATTGAAAAAAGTATATAGTATTTTGTCGCAAGCTATGCAAAAAGCTGTAATTGAAAATGGGACAGCTGATTTGTGGGATTATTATGAAGCCGAAAATGATGATGATATATTAAAATTGTATTACTCTGATAATATTATAAAACAACTTGCCGTGGCAAAAGATTGTGGGTTTAAATCCGAAGGATGTTTTCTGCCGCATGGCTACAAAATGTTGTCAGGGAGAGAAGAACGCGATTTTGAAAACATGAATAATTTGTATTATAAGTTAGTTTTAGCTGATGGAACTTTAGTTGCAATTCAAGGATATAGTGCAACTCGTGCTGATGGTTGTGCTGCCTCAGGTAGTTGTGGTGAAATATGGGTTGATATAAATGGAAATAAACATCCAAATGTTGTAGGAAAAGATTTGTTTATTTTTCTTTATACGAAAGATAATGTTTTTCCTTATGGTTATAATAAGAAAGATAAACCTCTTTCAGAATCCGGTTGTTCCGTAAAATCAGGAAATGGGTATGGTTGTGCGGCTTGGATATTGACTAATGAAAATATGGATTATTTGCATTGTTCTGATTTGAATTGGTCAACAAAGACTACTTGCAAGTAGAGCCGGCTTAAAGAAAATTTTTGCTTGATTTTATTTTAATGAAGTGATAGTATATTTGGTAATATGATAGAGAGACCTAAAACCGCTAAAGATAGAATAATTTTAGCATTGGATGTTGATAATCTGAAAGATGCACGAGATTTGGTTCGTGAGCTTAAAGATTATGTAGGATATTTTAAAGTTGGATTGCCTTTGATTGTTAACTATGGCTTTGAAGCTTTTCGCTTATTGGAAGAACACGGAGCAAGATGTTACTATGATTGTAAGTTTCATGATATTCCACATACTGTTCAAAAAGCTTGCATAAGTTTGGTTAAGAATAATATCAATTTTTTTAATGTACATATTCAAGGTGGTTCTAAGATGACATCTGCTGTAGTCAAGGCTTCTCGTGCGGCAGCAAAATCAATTGGAATTGAACCCCCAACAATTTTAGGTGTAACTTTGCTATCAAGTTTTGGTCAAAAAACTTTGACTACAGAACTTTGTGTAGATAAAAATATTGAAGATTTTGTTTTGCAACTCGCTAAAGTTGCGAAAGAGACCGGTTTGGATGGCGTTGTTGCGAGTGCTGAAGAAGCTCGAAGGATTCGTAAAGAGATAGGTGATGATTTTATAATTTTATGTCCTGCAACACGCCCAACTTGGTCCTCTGTAAATGATCAAGTTAGAGTTGATACGCCTAGAGATGCAATTTTATCAGGTGTTGATTTTATGGTAGTTGGGAGACCAATTACGTCAGCGGATGATAGAGTAGGAGCTGCCAAATTGATTATTGATGAAATAGAAACAGCTTTGGAAGAAAAGTCTGCTCTTGTGTAAACGAGAAATTAATTGTTTCAAATAATCCGAACTAAACTATTTGTCACTTTCCAATTCTTTTGATTTTAAGTATTTCTTTTTATATCTGTCGAAAGTGTAGATTTGGAATTTTTCTCCGTTAGAGGTTATTTTTATAGAATTATTTAAGTCAGTTCTGTAAATTATTGTGTTCCGTAAAATATCAAGTGTACCTCTGTTTGGATGCCCAAAATTATTTGGACCGGTTGAAATTATTGAAACTTTTGTGCTTAAATGAGTAAGCATTTCATTGTCTACAACATTTGGGCCACCGTGATGACCAACTTTTAATATTTCAACATTGTGTGGAATATTTTGCTTTAATTGTTTAAAAGCTTTTGTACCGGCGTCTCCTGTAAATAACATATCAAAGTTTTTGTAGCTTAAAAGAGTTATTATTGATTTTTCATTATCTTTTTCTGAATTTGTTTATATTTAGGGTATTTTCTTTGTAGATTGAATTGTTATTTATAGGGATTGATGTAGGGATATTTAATTCTTTTATGGTTTTGTATATATTTACTGATGTCTTTGTTTTATCAGAAAAAGAATTTATATAGATTTGTTTTATATTAAGGTTTTTCATAATATCTACAGCGCCACCGGAATGGTCGTTGTCAAAGTGAGTTATTATTAAGCCTTCAATGTTTTTAATCCCTCTATCTTTGAGGTATTTAATTATTATAGAATTTGCTTGCGCCTTACTTCCGTTATAACCTGCTCTACCGGTGTCTATTATAAAATATTTATTTTCAGGTGTTTTGATAAGAAAGCAATCAGCATTTTGTACGTCAAAAGTAATTATTTGTAAATCTTTTGTTGGAATATTTATGAAACTTAAACAAAGTATTAAAAATAAAGAAGCACAAATGGCTATTAATTTTTTATCAAAACCGGTTTTAATAGAAAGAGTGAGAAGTAAAATTATTGCATAATAAATAGTAACTTGAAGAATATTGGGGTGTGTTGTTGATAAAAGCGAACCATTTAGACTTGCAAAGAAGTTTGAAATAAATACGATTATGTGCAAAAAGTAATTAAGTATAAAGTCAAAACACAAGCAAATTTTGTCTGTATACGGTGAAAAACCGGCAAGAATAGAACTAATAAAACCACCAAAACTAACAACGCTTAAAAATGGCATACTGCAAACATTTGCAAAAATTGAATATGTGCTAAAAGTGTTAAAATAAAACATTTGAATTGGGGCTACCCATACTTGAGCAATAATTGGAATTAAAAAAGCTCCTATTAACCATTGTGGAATTTTTGCGTCTTTAAACCTTTCAAAAATAACATTTGCAGTTGTTAAAAGACCGAAAGTTACTATGAAAGATAACTGAAAACCAACATCGTTAATAAATGCGGGATTGTATATGAGCATAACAGTTGCAACGAATGCTAACAGTGCTACAGTATGAGCGTCTCTGTCTATTAATTTCCCAAGTAAAATGAGTATTAGCATTAATGCGGCTCTAATAACGGATGCTCCAAGTCCGGTCATAAGGGTGTAAATTATAATAACCCCAATACCGGATGTTACCATAAATTTAAATGGAACTTTTAGTCTTCGTGTAAAAAACACCCAAAATCCATATATAAAAGCAACATTCATGCCGGAAGCCGCGAGTATGTGTAACAATCCGGAATTTACAAAAGAAGTTTTTATATAATCCGGAGGAGCAACTGCATCATCTCCAAAAACAATACCTCCAAGGATTTCTAAGTTTGGTGATTTTAGATATTTAGAATGGACATTTATTATATTATCTCGAGTATTATTTAGTTTTTGTAAAAACAACCATTTAAAGGACAAAGTTTGTGGTATTATTTTCCCGTTTTCGCTATAAAAAACAGTAAAAGTATCGAAATTTCTTAGATATTTGCCATAATCAAATTGAGAAGGATTTCCGGCTTTAAAAGGTGTTTGGATTTTTCCTTTGAATTCGTATTTATTTCCAATTTTGAGTTGATTGATGTTTTTGCCGGTGTATGTTACAAAAGTTTTTCCTTTAATATTTTTATTATTTATTTTATAAACTTTTAAGAAAAACTTTGTTTTCTCAGGTGTTGTGCTATTGGGGATACTTACAATTTGCCCCTGAATTGTTACTTTTTGAGGAGCATAGGTTACAAGTTCATCAGTTGTTTTTATTTTAAAATATGTATTAAAAAATCCAAAATAAAAAATGAAGGACCAAAATAAAATATATTTAATTGGTATATGGTTTTTGAGGATTGCGCAAATTGCCAAAATCGTTATTATTGCACTGCATAGAATTCCATTATCATTGAAATAAGCCAAAATTCCGCACATAAATACGATTGCAGTAATAAACATTATTGCATTTTTATTTTGTAAAATACTGCTTATCACTTCTTTAATCATGAATTTAATTTTATTATAAATCCATATTTTAATGTTGTTAGTATAAAGATATGTAAATCTATGATTTGAAATCAGCAATTAATTTTGTTTTTAGTATTTAATAAAAGTGTGTTTAATTGAAAGGTTAGGATATGATTAGTTCTTTAAATTCTTCAATACAGGTTTCTGCTTATAGACCTATTTTTAATGGAACAAATAGTGGCGAAAAAACGAAAAACAAATTTATTCAAAATACTGATACAAAAACTATTTCGAATAAGAAAAAAGAGTTAACTCCCGAACAAAAAACTTGGATTGCTCTAGGTGCTGCTGCAACGTTAATTGCAGCAGGTTTGCTCGTAAAACATCATTATTCAAATAAAGAGTTCAAGAAAGTTCAAGAAGCTTTAAATGTGGTTGTAGATAGACCTAAAGAATTTAATGAAGAATATATACAAAATTATGCGGATAAATTACGCAAAGAAGGCAAACTTGGTGATGAAGATGCAATATTGTGTATTCCAAAACAACTGTTTGATGAGGCTATGTCAAGTGCTTCCTCGGAGGTTAAAGAAATTTATTCAAAATTGAATTTATCAGAAAATAGTTTTGCTATGGCGCCTGCAAATGTCGGAAGTCATATTTTTAATTTAGAAAATGCTTCTGATTTAAAATTTGTTGATCCACAAACAAATGTTATGTTAGGCTTAATAAATGACTTGAAGAACGGGCGTGTTATTCCTATTTATTAATTAACTAATTAATAAGTAATAAAATGATTATTTTAAGACAAAAAAATCTCGCAACGCGAGATTTAGAAGTTTATTAGTCAAAAGATTTTTTATTCTTTGGTAAATACCCACCATCCTTTGCGTTTAGCAGATGGTTGTATTTTGGGTTGTGCAATATTTTGAGGTTGTTTTATCGGCGAGTGCTGAGCAAAGACACTTGTTGATAAAGTATTTATATATTTATTATTTAAGTGAGCATAATCAAATAAAATTACACCTTTTGCATTTAATTTTCTTGCTTCATGAATTTGGCGAATTAAATCTTCATCCGAGCCACCCATAAATGTAACAAATAGACCGGCATAAAAATCTGTTTTTGCTGATTTTGTATTGATTACATCCAACATCATTTTGTTTGCTGTCTTGGAATCACAAGTCAAGAATAAAGGCGTGAAACCATCTAAGTAATCTCTCGTAGACCAAGTTCTCCAATCTTGTTGTTTGTTATCAAGTGCTGCTTGTCTGTCCGGAAATATAACAGCACTTATATATGTATTACTTTGTCTGCCAAGACAACCTATTTTTTTTACCATATCAGATATTTTTTCTCGTCTGTAATTACACCAATCCTGCCATAATGGGTCATTTTTAGTGATTGTAGCCGGGTCAACACCATATATTGATTTAAAATCATTTCTGGCATAATCCGTGTACCCCCAACTGTTGGTATCGCTTGATGATACGCTATTTGGATATCTTATGTAATCAATATTTACTCCGTCAGGTTTGTATGTTGTAATAATCTCAGAAACAAGCTTTACTAAAAAGTCTTGAACATAAGGATTAGCCGGATCTAAGAAATAACCGTTATGTTCAGATGTTGATTTTGATGGTTCCGGTGAATTTATATCTTTTTTTAATTTGTTTCCCCAAGACGGATTCATTGCTAATATACTTTGAGGGTTGTCTTTAGGGGGTTGTATTCCTGCGTAAAATGTCTCAAACCAAGTATGGACTTTCATATTTCTTTTATGAGCTTCTTTAATCCAAACAGCTAATGGATCAAAACCTTGAAATTGTTCATACTGAGGAGTAAAACCGTAGGCAGACATTGTTTGACTTGGAAAAATTGTTTTGCCGTGATAGTAGGTTTCCAAGAAAATATTATCAATTCCTGTTTGTTTTAGTCTGTCTAAAGTTGAGATAATTTCCTGCTCAGATTTTTCAGTTGGTCTTAGCCAAATTCCCTTTAGTTCTCCTGCTTTATATGGCAAAACACTCTTTAATGCATCATTTGCTGCTTCTATTGCAAGTTGGGAGTATTTTTGCACTTCATCAGGATTTTTTCTGGCTCTGCGAACATAATCTTTTGCATCATTTATGTAACTGTAAGGAAGTTTCCAATTATAATCAGGGCTTATCGTTCTATAGTATTGTAACATTTGTTCTGCTTCTGCAATCTTTTTTTCTGATTCAAAAATATAGCTTTCTGATGTTGTGTATGTGTAAACTAAATTTGCATCTTTATCAATATATATTTTTGTTCCTACTTTAATGCTAGAATTAATCCAATTCTTAGCTTTTCCATGACCGCTAATCACAATTCCGTTAATTGGTATGTAGGAATCAGCTCCTGATAGTTCTGTTACCGTATTATCTTCAACTACAGCTTCTGCTCCGAATTCATTTGTATTTGTTCTAATTCCGTAATTTGGAGTGTATATTATAAGTTGATTAATTCCTCTGGCTCCGGGAAGATAACTGCCTGTTTTGTTTGTTGCTGCCGTTGGGTCAATTGCATTAATCCAATTTTTGGTATAACTAAAAACAACTTCTCCTTTTGCTGGTTGGTACGGCTTGAAAACCGGGGCTAATTCTTCTTCCGGAATTGTTATTTCTGAATTATCTAAATTTATTTGTTGTTCTTCATCAACCAACAATTTGCTATTTTGTATCGGTTCGGGGCGCTTTCTGGCTGTTAAAGTCGGGGTAATATCCTCTGCTTGGCAGGCTGAAGCTATAAATACGGTTGTCGCAAGCATTAATAATGTTTTTTTTATGTTCATTGTTCTCTCTTTTACTCTCTCAAGTCTGAAATATATTGCTTTGTTTATATAATAGCTCATAAATTTATTTGAGCCAAATTTTTTATAATAATTAAATAAAAAATCGACAACTCATTTTTTAGATTTGTCGATTTTTTTGTTTTAAATATTCTTAATTCCTATAAATCTCCGATATTTGGAGCTGTATGGATTTTATGGTTGTTCATAAATGACTGATCATCATAGGAAGGGTCTAAGTACATGAAAAACCTTCTAACTCCTCTTACAATACCTTTTTTGTATATTTGACGTTCATAATAAGTTGGAGTTGCTTCTCCATTTGCTTGTGAAATTGATTTGTGAGTAGCATTTATAAAAGCCGGAGAATATCCATGATTTTGCAAATATTCGCCACTTACTGCATCGGTATTTGTCAACTCCGCTTTAGCAGGTAATACTGCTGCTGTTAATGCTACTAAACCCAAAAGTAAAAAATATTTTTTCATTTACACCTCAATATGTTATGTATTATATTATAATACTTCTTTTTTTTATTATTACAAAATTATTATAATTCCTTTACAAAAAAAGTACCATATACTATTTGTATGATTTTATTATAATTTCTTCCAACTTTTCAAGAAGTTTTTCTTCCGGAACTTTGGCTATGATTTCTCCTTTTTTAAAGATTATACCTTCATTTACTCCACCGGCAATTCCGAAGTCGGCATGTCTTGCTTCGCCCGGGCCATTAACGGCACAACCCATTGTCGCAATAGTGATTGGTTTGTCAAAGTTTTTAAACTTTTCTTCCACTTTTTTTGCAAGTCCGATTAAGTCAATTTGGGTTCTTCCGCAAGTTGGACAAGAAATAAAGTTTACTCCTCCCTTGCGTAGCCCTAAACTTTTCAGAATATCAAAACCTGCACTGACTTCTTCTGTTGGGTTTTCAGTTAAAGAAACTCTAATAGTATCACCAATACCTTCTGCTAACAATGTTCCAAGTCCTACTGAAGATTTTATTAAACCACCACGTAGAGTTCCTGCCTCTGTAACCCCCAAATGCAAAGGATATGGAATTTTATTTGCAATTGAACGATAAGCTTCAATTGTTGTTAATACATCAGAAGATTTTAGAGAAACTTTGATTAAATCAAAATCTAAGTCTTCCAGTATTTTTATATGCCCAAGTGCACTTAGTACCATTTTTTCAGATAAAGGAATATCTTTGTCTAATAAGTCTTTTTCTAAAGAGCCTGCGTTAACTCCTATTCTGATAGGTATTTGTTGCTGTTTAGCAAGTGTAACAACTTTTTCAACATTTTCTCTTTTTCCAATATTACCAGGATTTAGTCTAAGAGCATTTATGCCGTTATTAATACATTTTATTGCCAGTTTGTAGTCAAAATGAATGTCTGCAATTAAAGGAACTGGAGATTTTTTTACTATATCTTTTATAGCATCTGCAGCTTCTGTGTTTAAAACTGCAAGTCTAACCAATTCACACCCTTTTGAAGCAAGTTCATTAATTTGATTAAGCGTAGTATTTACATCACGAGTATCTGTGTTACACATTGATTGTACACTGATAGGAGCGTCTCCTCCTATTTTTACGTTTCCGATTGAAATTTGTTTTGTTTTTCTTCTTTTTATCATATTATTATTGTATCATAAAAAGGAGAAGTTATCATGAAAGTTGCAATTTTATCGGATATTCACGGGAACATGCAGGCATTGGAAAGTGTTATGTGTGATATAAGGGCGAATAATTGTGAAAAAGTTTTTTGTCTTGGTGATTTAGCCATGGCAGGACCGGAACCGGCAAAAGTTATAGATTATGTTCGCTCTCAAAAAAATTGGACTGTAATTCAAGGTAATACAGATAAAATGATTGCAGATTTTACTCCAGAAATTTTATTAAATACGGAAAAAGCATTTCCTGTTATGGGGCATGCTTTGGCGGATGATGTATTGTTTTTGTCTGATGACAGAAAGGAATTTTTGAAAAATTTACCTGTTCAAAAAGAGCTTGAGGTTGATGGTGTAAAGGTGCTTTTGGTTCATGGGTCTCCTCGTTATAATAATGAAGATATATTGCCGGATATGCCAATTTCTGAGATTGAGGAAATTATAAAAGGAGTTAATGCTGATATTATATTTTGTGGGCATACGCATGTTCCCGCAGGTTATCAAACAAATACTAAACAAACAGTTGTGAATGTAGGTAGTGTTGGGAGACCTATGACAAAAGAGCCAAAATCTTGTTATTGTATTGCAGATTTTAAAGATGGCTGTTTTTCTTTAGAACATAGATTTGTGGATTATGATAGAGAAAAAGCTGCAAAAATTATGTCTGCAAGAAATTTTGATGGAGCTCAAAAACTTGCAGACATGATTTTACATCCAACTTCAAGACATATTTAACTTTTTAGGTTTATTTTTAGTTCTTTTGAAGCTTTGTTAATAATTTGAGGGAGAATTGTTTCGTAAATTGCAATTTCTTTTTTGTTCTTTACTTTATTGCCACTTTCATAAACTTCTCCACTGTTATTAACTGAAAACATTATATATTTAGCTGAATTGTCGTCTGAATAAGCAGAATATTGCACATAAAGATGACGAGTCTCAGGATTTTTTCTGCTTGCAACGGATGCTAATTGGAAGTGTTCTACATTAGGTGTATCAAATTTATACATCTTGTTTACTTTGAGTTTTTGAGCAAATTTTTGAACTAATTCATTACTGGCTTCTGATAGTTTAACCAATTCCTTTTCACTTCCGGAAAAAGAAACACTATCACCTTGATTTGCTTTTGGTGAATAATTTGTTTGATTTTGTTGTTTAATACTATAATATTGTGAATTCCTAAAATTGTTGCTTCTTATTGCTGTAATCATATTTCTGTACCTTTCAATGTTATTTATAAAACTTCTAAAAATATTTTTTGCTATTGTAGTTCAAAAAACTTTACAGTACAAGTAAAAAATTTTAATTTTGATAAATAATTTATTTGTGCTAAAATACGTGCTGAGGATTATTTTATGTATATAAATAAAGAACAACTTGTTTCTTATATAAAGAAATTGAATGAACCAAAGGTTTTAGTTATTGGTGATTTAGCGATTGATGAAATGATTTATGGAGATGCTGAAAGAATTTCTAGAGAAGCTCCTGTTTTGATTTTACGTCATTCAAGTACTAAATTGATATTGGGAGCTGCTTCAAACGCGGCACATAACGTTTCAACCTTAAATGGTGGAAAGGTTAGTGTGATCGGAGTTTGTGGAGATGATTTTCAGGCAACACAGTTAAGAGAAACTTTTGAAGATGCAAATGTAAATTGTGGACTTTTAGTGGTTGATCCGTCAAGAAAAACAACTACTAAAACGAGAATTTCCGGTTCTATAACAACTTCGATAACTCAACAAATTGTTAGGATTGACAGGCAAACAAATGCTATGTTGAGTCCGGAAATAGAGGAAGAAGTTTTAAAACAAATAGAAAGAGCTGTTCCTGAACATGATGCAATTATTCTTTCTAATTATCATATCGGAACATTGACTCCAAAGGTTATCCAAGAAACTATAAGGCTTGCAAATCAGTATAATAAAGTTGTTGTTGTTGATGCTCAGAAGGATTTGGAAGTATATAAAAATGTTACATCTATGACACCAAATTTGCCTGATACACAAAAATCTGTAGGCTTTGATATTGAAAATGAAGAAGATTTAAAACGTGCAGGAGATAAATTATTAGATGCAACAAATGCAAAGTCAATTTTGATTACTTGTGGAGCTGACGGTATGTTTGTAACTCGTGCTCATGGTAATTATACGAAAATTCCTGTATTTAATAAGTCTGAAGTTTTTGATGTGACCGGTGCAGGTGATACTGTTACTGCTGTTTATACATTAGCGTTAGCAGCAGGAGCAGAGCCTTCTTACGCTGCTATTATTGGTAATATTGCAGCAAGTATTGTTGTAAGACAATTTGGGTGTGCAACAACTACTATTGATGAAATTTTAAGTGCTGTCGATAAATTATAACAGATAGCAGATTATATGGAGAGAACTTTTTATGGAAAAATTAACAGAAATATTAAAAAAATTTAAACCTGTAGATTTAATTATAATGGCGGGTGTGGTTATTGCTTTATTAGTAGGTTTCTTTACTTATAAGAATTTTAGACAGACTGCTGCGAAGCAAATCGAAGCAACTTCAAAAATTTCTTTTCAGGTTTTTATCAGAGGAGTTACTTTAACAGGTGACGAAATACCGATGAAAGCTAATGATAAAACGTTTATAAGTATCAGAAATGTTCCTTATACGGATCTTGATATTGTTGATGTTAAAGCTGATAGAAAAAAAATAGTTCTTCCAATTTTGAATAGTAAAAAAGTAATGATTGTAGAAGATGTTTCTCAAGCTAATATGTATGATATTACTGTTACATTGAAAGATACTGCAAAAATTACAAAAGATGGAGCAGTTGTTGGTGGTAACAAAATTAAAATGGGCTTGCCTATTACTTTAGAAGGTAAGGATTACAAATTTAATGGAACTGTTTCAGATTTGAAGGTTATGCCGGAAACTGATGATGACAAGTTTCATAATTCAATAAATACGGATAATGATGTTCAATAATATATTAGAATTTACTCAAGAAAAAACAAAATACTTATATAACAATAGTATATTTTTACAGAATATAGATAAGCTGATATTTGTGTCGATTTTGCTTGTTTTTTTGTCATCGACAATAATGTCATCTGATGTGATAGGGTTTATTGCCTTAATAACTGTTTTTTTGACATTTGTTAAAATATTGACTAAACCGGATGAAAAATTAGATTGCAAATCGTTTGAATTATGGTTGCTTGCATATTTTATGATAGTAATAATTAGTCTTGCAGGTTCTACCTTATTTCATTTGAGTTTGAAAGGTTTTTTTAAAACTTTTACTTACATGGCCTTTTATTTTTCACTTGTTCAGTATTTGAGAAGTAATAAAGATAAAATTCCTTATTTGTTAGGGGCTATTGGTTTGTGTATTAGTTTTGAAGCTGTAACCGGTTTTTTACAAAATTTTTCTCATGTGGAGGAAATTTCAGGTTGGCAAGATGTATCCGGTTTAAATCCTGAAGAAGTTATGACGAGGGTTTACGGAACATTGAAGCCCTATAATCCAAATCTCTTGGGAGGGTATTTTGTAGCGGGAATTCCGTCTTTGTATGGTTTGTCAGCATATTTTTTGACGAATAAAAAATATAAACTTGCAATTGGTGGAGTTTTGTTGGCGTTGCTATCAACATTAACTCTGTTTTTAACCGGTTGTAGAGGTTCTTATATTGGTATGATGGTTATTCTTTGCGGAATGTTTGCTGTTAGCGCAAAGTATTTATGGCAGAATTATAAAACTATTTATTTATCAATTGTAGGAAGTGTTGTTGCTTTTGCGACAACGGCTATTTTGTTGGTGTCCTCTTTGAGAGCAAGAGTTTTGTCAATTTTTGCGATGAGACAGGATTCGTCAAATTCTTTTAGATTTAATGTTTATCATTCATCTGTTGAAATGTTCAAGGATAATTGGCTTTTAGGAATTGGGGTTGGAAACCAAAATTTCAGAGAAATTTATGGATTGTACATGAAAACGGGTTTTGATGCTTTGAGCGCATATAATATTTTCTTAGAAATTGCGGTTGAAAGTGGTGTGTTTGCTCTAGTGGCGTTTGTTGGATTTTTGGTAACATTAATTAAAAATTCTATAAAATTTATCTTAAAATCAGTTGATACAAAATCTGTTATATTTGTTGCAACCGCATTAATCTCGGTATGTGCGGTGTGTATTCATGGTTTGGTAGATACAGTATTTTTCAGACCTCAAATTCAATTTGTATTTTGGACAATGGTTGCAATTGCAAGAATTATAATTATTGAATAATGAGTTTTACTTAGTAGAACTGATTTTAACGTATCTTTCCAAACATCAATATTTTCTCAAAAACTTATTAAGCTTATGTAAAGGCATGGTATTGTTGTGCTAAACTTATAATAAGGATGGTAGATTAAGAAGGAGATATAATGATGATACCTATTTTAGATTCAAAACGTCAATATGCTACTATTGGCTCAGAAGTTGAAAAAGCAGTATGCGAAGTTTTGCGTTCAGGTTCTTATATTCTTGGACCGAATACAAAAGCTTTTGAACAAGAAATGGCTGATTTTATCGGTTGTAAATATACAGTTGGGCTTAATTCAGGAACAGATGCTCTACACTTGGCATTAAGAGCATTAAATATTGGAGCCGGTGATGAAGTTATTACTGTTGCATTTACATTTGTTGCAACTACAGAAGCTATAGGTATTGTTGGTGCAAAACCTGTTTTTGTTGATATTGATAAAGATACTTTTGATTTAGATGCGTCTAAATTGGAAGCTGCTATTACTCCAAAAACAAAAGCTATTATTCCTGTTCACCTATATGGTCAACCTTGTGATATGGATGCTATTATGGCTGTTGCTAAAAAACATAATTTGCACGTTATTGAAGATTGTTGTCAAGCTATTGGAGCTCTATATAAGGGTAAAATGGTTGGTACATTTGGAGATTTTGGTTGTTTAAGTTTTTATCCTACTAAAAACTTAGGTGGCATGGGTGATGGTGGTTTAATCATGACTAATGACGAAAAACTTCGTGATAGAGTTGTTGCTTTAAGAAACCACGGTGGTGCTGTTCGTTATCATCATGATGAGATAGGTGTAAATAGCCGTCTTGATGAAATTCAAGCAGCTATTTTGAGAGTTAAACTTCCTCATGTAAAAGATTGGAATGAAGCAAGACGTAAACATGCTTATTATTATAATGAATTGTTTAAAGATTGTGAAGATATTCAAACTCCGGTAGAATTAGATGATACATATTGTGTTTATCACCAATATACCGTAAAAATTCCTAACAGAGATGAAGTTCATAAAATGCTTCAAGAACGAGGTATTGGTGCAATGCTTTATTATCCGATTCCTTTACACTTACAAAAAGTTCATGAATATTTGGGTGTAGGAAAAGGTTCATTACCTGTTTCTGAAAAAAATACAGAAATGGTTATATCTTTACCAATGTTCCCGGAAATTACCGAAGAAGAACAAAGAACAGTTGCTTCTACATTGATTGATTGTATTGAAAAATCAAAATCTAAAGCCGCTGTATAGTTTTTAAATAAAAAAACAAAAAGTCCGATGCATTTATTTGTGTCGGACTTTTTTATGATTAAAATAAAAATATGTATAATTTTATAAAAAAGAATGTGAATAATATTATTAAGCTGTAAATATTTTGGTAGCAGTTCTTGGTGCGATAAAGAACGGATTCATTCCAACTGAACCTGCTCCGTCATTGAATGCAATATCAAAATTTCTTGAATCAAATTTTGCAGTTGTGTGTTGTGATGTTATACCTAAGAATTGGGTTTGATTTTGCATTCTGTTGATTAATACAGGATTAGAATCATAATTCTGCATTGGAATTTTTTCAATGGCTGAAGCTGATGTTGGTCGTGATCCTATAGATTCTGTTGGTGTTATTCCGCCTTGATTGTTTGACATTGTTTTATCCTTTTATTATCCGACAAAACACATTGTTCTTTTTGGTGCTTGTCCAAATTCATCATATTTACCTTGTAAATTTAGTAATCCATTATCTTGCAAAGGATCAAAGCCTGCAGTAATAGTGTTATAACCGCTCGGTAGTATATCCGGTTGTGTAAATTTCCATCCTTGAAGTGCAAATTGTTCGTCTTGCCCTTTTATGTTTGATGTAGAGCTTGCAACTTTAGCATACGCAGTTTTAGCATATTCTGTATTAAAAAGTTTAAAGCCTGATATTTTATCTAGTGCGCCCATCGGAATTTCCTATTTTATACTCTTATATATATAAAGTATATAATGATTAGATAATTGCCTTATGTTGATAATTTTAATTAATAATTGTTAATATTTGAATATTGCATGTACTTATACCCAAAAATAACCATATTCAAACAAAGTATTAAGAATTGTAAAGTGTAAATCGTACACTATATAAGGGTTTTCAAAATTGATAAAAAAATATTATTTCCTTATATTGACATTTAAAATCTTATATGGCATAATAATTACATAAGATTTAAGTGTAGTCGAAACACTAAATATAAATAGATTCATTAACCCCAAAAACATATAAACTCCTAAATAATAAACACTAAAAGAGACCATTAGGATGCAGAAAACGACCCACTCAGTAATGAGTGGTTTTTTTTATGCTGAAAATGGTTTTGAACTTGTTTTTCTAAAGTGTAACCAATAAAAACTCAGTATTCTGCAATTAGAATTATTTTACCTATCGGGGTAAATTCTTTTCAGAAAATTTATAAGGTGCAATTTGTTTGCGTATTTATTTTTGTTTAGATATTATAACCAAATTTCGTGTATGGTTTTCTTCAAGAGGTAAATCATATTGAATTATATCAATAATTTTGGCTTTATACTTTTTTAGAGTGAGTTTTGCATCATTGATTTCTTCGTGGGCTTTAACGGATTTGTATGCAACAAAATAACCGTTATCTTTCAATCTTGGAATTGCGTATTCCACAATTTTGCCTAAGTTAGCAACGGCTCTTGATGTGATTACATCGAACTTTTTATCAAGAGTTTCAACTCTGCCGCATATTGGTGTAAGGTTTGTTAAATTTAATTTTTCTTTGATGTTTGTAATAGCATTAATTTTTTTTCTTATACTGTCTATTGCGGTTACTTTTATATTTGGATAGTTAATTGCTATTGGTACTGAAGGGAAACCACCTCCTGTTCCAAAGTCAAGTAAAGTATTTATTTTTTGAGGTGGTATATATTTCTCAAAAAATTTTTCTATAGAAAGGCTATCAACAATATGTTTTTCCCAAAGAAATTTTTCATCATTTTTTGATATCAAATTTAATTTAGAATTTTGTTCTAAAAATATATTTATGTAATTATTAAAATCTTCTTTATTTTTCATCATAAACCTTTTTTATGTCATTAATACGCATTTTAATTTTTTCAATATTGTCTTTTGTGAAATTATCAAATGCTAAAGTATATGCCAACTTATAATGTTTTAGAGCATTTGGATAATCTTTTCTGTTGTAATAAAAATCTCCAATAGATACATCTGAGGATGCAATATAGAATGGCTCTTTTAGTTCTTCTGCACAAATTTTAGCTTGTTTTAGAAACTCAAGAGCTTTTTGCGGAGCTTTGTTAAGATTGATTTCGGCAAGTTTCATAGTAGAAATGTATATTCCGTTATAGTTTTGGGTTATTTCATCCAGTCTGAGACTTTCTTGCAGGTATTTAATTGCGGTATCAGTTTTACCGTTTTCATCAAAAATTGTTGCTAAATTAGTTAAAGTTGATGATAAATATTGGTTGATTTTAGGGTCTTGAGATGTTTCTACACATTTTTTGTAATATTTTACCGCGTTTTCTAAATCTCCTTCTTCATCACAATTTAGCGCGTATTTAAAATACATTTCAGCCAAAACATTTTTTTCAATTCCGGTTGTTGCTGCCGGTAGTATATTTTTTATGTTTTGTCCGGTTATGCTTGCTAATAAAAGTTCAGACTTGATTTTTAGGTTTGGACTAATTTCTTCTTGAATAATTTCTTCTAATATTTTTTGTGCTTTATCTCGTTTATATGTAATATAATAAATGTTTGCTATTTCGAACTTACACTCATTAATTTTTTGTGTATCTCCTGTCGAAACAAAAAATTCTTCTGCTAATTCATAATATTTTAAAGAATTAAACCAATCAGAAAGTTTGTTAAAATTTTCTCCAAGCTTAGTATAAAGAGTTGGCAAAAATGTATAAAAATCATCGTCAGTATTTAATGTTAAAGCTCTTTGTAAAATCATAATTACTTTTTTATAGTCAAATTTTTGTTCTTCTTGTTTGGCTAGATTTAGTAGGTTTACAAGTGATAGATTTTTGATTTCTTCAAGAGTTTTAGTGTTTTTATCAGAAATATCAACAAAATTGTTAATAGAGTCTGCAATTTTGTTCATGATTGCCATTTCGTTTTCTTCTGAGTCGAATACAAATGATATCTTTTGGATTTGTTCTTCTTTTTCTTTAGGAGTATGCGGAATTGTCGGAACTATTTTGTGTTCTATAAATTGGACTTCCGGCATTGGTTTTTGCGGTAATATCGGCTTTTTAGGAATAAACAGGCTATGATATTCTATTTCAGCACGCATAGTTTGCCTTGATATTAATAAATCCCTTTCAAGAGGTTTTAGAGGCAGTTGTGTTTTGTATAATTCTACACAGTTTTTGTGAATTTTTAAGGCTATATTGTCAGCAATAGAGTTTTCGGAAATATCTTTATAATAGTCTTGTAAATATATTAAGGCACCTTCTCTTGTTAAAACCATGTTATCAATAAGAAAAGCTAATCTGTCGGCATCATATAGGTGTAGAGTTTTTAGAAGTTTTATTTTGACCGGATGTCGCATAATTGTTAGAAATCTTACCAAATGTCCACTGATAGGATCTACTAATGATAAAGCTTCTCTAAGAATAAAGTCGTTGAATGATAAGAAGCTTTTTGTATATCCGGATAAAAATTCCATTAAATTAAGTTTTCTAATTTGCATGATTTTAATAGACAAAGTTGTATAGAAATAGTATCCTCTTGAGTATTTGTAAAGCTCATCCGAAAGAGGACCTATTTGTTTAAAATCTTCAGATTTGAGAAATTTTTCAAAAATATTTTTATCAAGTGCAGAAATTGCAACTCTTTCTGCATTTTCCGGAAAATCATTGTAGTCAAATTTTCGGGCAATCAATATAAATTTAATTTTTGGGTATTTGCTAAGATGTTTTATGAAATCTAAGATTTCTTGTTTATTATCTTTAAGAATTTGCTCAAAAGAATTTAATACAATAACTATTGGTTTTTCAATTGAATCAAAGTAAGCGTTGATTTTTTGTGTAAAATTTTCAGTTCCTGCTTTGGGGATTTGTATAATTCCTTGAGTTGTAAGTTTTTTAAAATTATCAAAAAATTCTAATAATATGTCATCAAGAATAGTTGTCTCAAAACAATTGTATTTTAAGGTTATAACATCAGGTTCTAAAAAAGATAGAGCTTGATTAACTACAAGAATTTTTCCGGTCCCCATAAAACCGTTTACGAGAAGAATAGAGGTTGGATTTGTTAGAAAGTTTGAAATCTTTTCTATTTGATTAAAATTGTTTTCAATCAAAAATGGGTTAATCCCGATGTCTTGTTTTAGTATGCTTTTTTTATCAACAGCCTCTTTTATAAATTCCATAAAGCTATATTAATAGATTTCTTAAAATTTTGCAAATCAAAAATTTTTATAGTACAATTCTAGTATAATAGATAAGGGATACAAAATGGAATTTTTCAGAAAACATCAAAGGGCTATTGTTGCAATAATTGCTGTTACTTTTATTACTTGGACTGTAGGTTTAATGCTATTACCTCTAATGGTAAAATAATAGGGATATTGTGAATATAAATAGATTTCTAAAAAAAATATTTATGGTTTTTGTTTTGTTGCTTATATGTAATATAGGTGCTTTTGCCAGTACGACTCAATTAAAGAATATACAACATAAACAAAGGATTACTCATGAAAAAATCAAGAGATTAAAGGTTCTGGAACATCTTGAAAAAAATAAATTATATAAAAACCAACAAAAATTAGAACAAGCTTCTAATTCTTTACAACAATCTAAAAATCAATATTCTAATCTCGAAGGTCAATTAGCACAGATGGAAAAGGATTTGAATGCGTCTGTTGCTGAGTATAATGCGGCTAATGTTGGTATGAGAAAAAGAATTCGACAAGTTTATAAAAATCAAAGAACAGGCATGTTTCAATTGATTTTAGCTGCAAAGGATTTAAATTCTTTGTTAGATGTTGTCTATTTTGAAAAAATTGTTTTGAAAAAAAATTATGCTCAAATTCTCGCAGTTCGAGCAAAATCTCAACACATAGCTGCTATGAAACGAAACATAGAAGCTAAAAAGATTGCTTTAGCTCAATCTATTCAAGAAATCAACTATCAACAAAAAAATATTAAATCAGCTATAGCTGTTAATCAGAGCATGATTAGTAAGTATAAAACTGATAGAAAAACTTATGAAAAAGCTGAAAGAGATTTAGCAAGGCAGTCTGCGAGTATTCAAAGCATGATTGCAAGAAGAAACAAAGGAACTTCAACCGTAAGAATTACATCCACAGGTTTTATGCGCCCTATTGGAGGTAGAATTACTTCTCCGTTTGGTTGGAGAACTCACCCTATATTTAATAGTAGAACTTTTCATTCAGGAGTTGATATTGCAGGCCCAAATCATGGAAGTATAAGAGCTTCAAATTCAGGTAGAGTTATTTACTCCGGTTGGTACGGTGGTTATGGAAAAGTCGTAATCCTTGATCACGGTGTTGTTAACGGAAAGCCTACAACAACTCTGTATGCGCACATGTCATCAATAAAAGTTGGACAAGGACAGTTTGTTCATAAAGGTGATGTTGTCGGGTACGAGGGAACTACCGGATATAGTACGGGGCCGCATGTGCATTTTGAAGTTAGAATAAACGGAAAACCAAATAATCCGTTAAATTATATTTAAGTAGTATAAAGGCGGAATTTTGAAAAAGTATTTATTAGTTACAGCTTTAATATTATCAATGATTTCAGGAAGTACAGATGCTGCTGAAATTAAGAACAATGGATTGTCTACAGATTTGGAAACTCTTTTTAATGAAAGTTTTTATGAATCTCCATCTTCTATTGTTATGCCTAAGGTCGAGGTCGTTGAAGGGAGTAATGTTGCTCCGATAAAAGGTATGCCTTTGTTTAAAAAAACTCGTATTAAGCTTACAAATCGTTTGCGAGAGAGAGAATATAAGAAAACCTTAGAACTTATAGAAAAGGAAAAACAAGAGCAAGCAAAATTAGAAGCCGAAGAAAATGCGAAATTAAATAAAGAATTAAATATTAATTTTGTTGATCCTACAAAAGGAAATGAAGAATCAACTACTGATAAAATTAATAAGAATAGTGAAAATATTGAAGAAAATAATATAAATGAAACCTTAGAACTGGAAGGAGGAGTTAAGGAGCGCGTTACTTCTAATGATGTTGTTTTGGACGCCGATAATGTTGACTATGATGATAAAAAAATGGATATTGTGG
Source organism: uncultured Candidatus Melainabacteria bacterium (assembly GCA_934718275.1). Lineage (GTDB taxonomy): Bacteria > Cyanobacteriota > Vampirovibrionia > Gastranaerophilales > Gastranaerophilaceae > Stercorousia. Next base: position 36,435 of record CAKUZD010000009.1, read on the forward strand.
CAACCGGTTCTCCTGTTTTAAAATTTCCTCCTCAGAATGTCACCATAAAAGCAGATAAAATGGTTTATAATCAGGTTTCTAATATTCTAAAGGCTTATGGTAAGGTTGAAGTTATCAGAGATGGGAAATCTGTTTTTGGAGACTATCTTCAAATAAATATGAATGAAGAAAATGCATTCATGGATAATATTAATACCAAGGCTGCTATGATGACAGTTCACGCCAGATCTGCCGAAATGCAAGATGATAAAATTATACTTTATAATGGTAAATTATCATCAGAGGATCATTATGTTTTGAGTCTTGAATCAAGAATGATTGGCGGAAACCACTTTAACAGAATGCTATTGGATGATGAAGAAAGATCTTCGATAACGGAATTTACCGGAGATACCGCAATAACAGTTAAGACAAAAGATATTATAATAAATGCAAAAAGAGATCACGATGTTATCACTTTGAAAAAACCGGAAATTCGTTATGGAGATGCAAGATTATTCAGATATCCTTCTTTATCTGTTCACACAAACAAAAAACATGAATTTTTTGACGGTAGTTATCCTGAAATAGCATCTCGTGGCGGTTTTGGTTTATATGCCGGCCCCGGGTTTGTTGTAGATACTCCATTACAGGGTGGTTCTACTTTGAAGCTTATGCCTATTATCAATAATAAAAGTGGTATAGGTATTGGTGCTATGGCAAAGTATCGTAGTGCTACAAATTATACGGATTTTGGTTACGGTTCATCTGCTGATAAATTTATTTTAAAAGGGCGTCAGTTTTTAGATGATAAACTTTTCTTGCAATATGGTGCAAATTCATATATGGATGAATGGTGGTTTGGTTCAAGAATTGCTAAATATGATGCAGAGTTAGTTTATAGAGATAGTGGAATTGTTCCATCTACAATTGGAAAAGACTTGGATTTAAGTTTTAAGCAACGCTTTGGTGTTGGTTATATGCAAAATAGCGATTACAATAGAGGTGGAGATAAAATTCCGACTAACAATATTGGAACTATGAGAACCAGATATATGGCTGAAATAGCTCAAAGATTGTATAATTACAGGGATGAAGACAGGCTTCTTGATATGAATTTGTCTTGGGTATTGCAAGGTAGTGCTGCTTTATATGGAACCGGTGATACTCAGTTTGTAGGTAGAATGGGGCCTTTAATTCACACTCAATATAAACATTGGATGCAGGATATTGGAGGATTTGTGTCTGCCTTCCAAGATGGAACTCCTATGCAAATGTATGATATGTATAGATACGGGCATGCTAATATTTATTTGAAGGAATCTTTGCGTTTGAACAAGTATGTAACAGTTGCTTGGTCAGGTTCTTTGACTTTGACCGGAGATGCTCCAAATGACAAAATGTTCCAAGAAAATTCATTTATTATTGCTCTTGGTCCCGATGATTTTAAATTAAATTTTGGTTATGATTGGGTAAGGCAGCAAACATATTTTGCATTTATCGTTTCAATGGATACGAAGGGTTCTTATGTAGAATTTGAAAAAATGGAAATTAAACATCCGGACAGACTTGCGAAAAGCGATGATGAAAAAGTTGAATTAAGGGTTTATGATAAAGAAAATAATTCTTCTGATAGCAAGGCTATATCTAAAAAAATGATGTATGCAGAGGTTATTGATATAGAAGATCCTGATAGAGAGCAATTGTAATGAAAGATTTAGAAATATTAAAAAAGGAAATAATCGAATATGGAAAATTAGCGGGAGTTAAAAATTTTACACCGGGATATTCCGGGAATTTTTCAGCTCGTTGTGGAGATAAAATATTAATAACATCATCAGGTTCATCAAATGGCTATTTGTCTGAAGAAGAATTAGTTTTAATGGACTATGACGGGAATTTGATAGAAGGAGCTAAAAAACCTTCTTCTGAAAAGATGTTACATGCAGAATTTTATAGACGGAGGTCTGATGTTAATTATATAATTCATGTACATCCTCCTTTTTTAAGTTCTTTTGCGTGTTGTCATGTTGCCTTAGATGAACCGATTATGGCTGAAAATGTTTTTTATTTTGGTCAAATTCCATTAGCAGAATACGGGTTACCGGGTTCTATGGATTTAGTTGAAAAAACAGCTTTGTACTTCAATGATTATGATGCTGTGTTGATGGCAAATCATGGTTTTATAGTAGGTGATAAGACTATTAAAGATGCATTTTTAAAATTGGAACTTGCTGAAAGCTATGCTCAGGTTGTATTAAATACAAAATTGCTAGGTGGTGCTGTTTTGTTCAATAACGAGCAAGTTAATGAGATTAACTCTCTAAAAAAATAGTTGTGATATAATTAATTTAGTAAAAGAGGAAATTAAAAGTGTCAATAATGTTAGAAAATAAACAAGGATTAATAGCAGGAGACGGAATTCTTCCTGTAGAGATGGCTCGCCATGCACAAGAAAATGGTTTTGAAGTTATCTGTATTTCCCTTGCAAATGATAATGTAAATGAATTAAAGAAATATTGTTCAAAAGTTTATTCTTGCCATCCGGGAGAAATGACAAAAATTGAAAAGATTTTTGAGGATGAAGAAATTAAACAAGTAACTTTTTTGGGAAAAGTACATAAACGTGTGCTTTTGCAATTGCATAAGTTTGATTCCAGAGCAATTGAAATTTTGAAATCTGTAAAAAGATTGAATGATGATGAAGTTATGCTTTTGATTGTAAAAGAGTTTGAAAAACGAAATGTTTCTGTTTTGGATCAGACAATTTTTATTAAGAATTTGATGATTCCATCCGGAGTTTTAGGAAAATTAAAACCAACAGAAAAACAAATGGAAGATGTAAATTACGGTTTTTGGCTTGCTAAAGAAATGGGTAAGGTTGATGTCGGACAATCTGTTGTAATAAAAGATAAAATGATTATGGCGGTTGAAGCTATTGAAGGCACAGATATGTGTATTAAGCGAGGTTCAAAACTTGCCAAAAAAGATGCTGTTGTTGTAAAAGTTTCTAAACCATTTCAGGATAAAAGATTTGATATTCCGGCAATTGGCCTGAGAACTTTAAAAACAATGAAAAAGTATAAAGCAAATTTAATTGCGGTGGAAGCAAATGAGACAATTATCGTTAATCAGGAAAAAGTTGTGGAATATGCTGATAAAAACGGTATTGTAGTGATGGCTGTATAAATTATGAAAAAGCTTTTTATTATAACCGGCGAATATTCAGGAGATATACATGCTTCTCATGTTGTTGAAGCTATAAGGGCTGCTAGTCCTGATATTGAAATAGAGGGAATTGGTGGAGAAAATTTGCGCCAAGCAGGTGTTAAGTTATTTTCTGACCAAAAAAATATGGGGGCAGTTGGTTTATCTCCTAAGATTATCTTTGATCACTTGTTTTTAGGAAAACGTGTAGTTGATTATTTGACAAAGGAATTTAAACCGGATTTAGTATTACTGATTGATTATGGAGCTTTTAATTTAAGTATTTCAAAATTTTTACATCGAGCAGGAATTAAAGTTTTTTATTATATTCCGCCGCAAGTATGGGCAAGTCGTAAATGGAGAATAAATACGATAAAAAAGAACATTGATGAAGTGTTGTGTATTTTTCCATTTGAAAAAGAAATGTATGAAAGTTATGGTATAAAAACTCACTATTGTGGACATCCGCTAGTTTCTCAATTGCCTCAAAAAGCAGATAAAGATACCTTTTTTGAGAAGCACGGTTTTGACAAGGATAAAAAACTTGTTTCAATTTTTCCAGGGTCAAGAGTTTTCGAATTAAAATATTTAATGAAAGTTTTTGTTAAAACTGCAGAAAATTTACAAAAAAAACATCCGAATTTGCAATTTTGTATTTCTCAAGCTCCAAATTTATCTGATGATGTATATAACAAATTTTTGGAAAAATCTCCTTTTCCTGTGATAAAAGGAGATAATCAGGCTTTGTTAAGTGTTTCGGATGCTTTGATTTTGGCTTCCGGAACGGTTGCATTAGAGGCTTGTTTGTATCAAACTCCTATGATTATTGCTTATCGCGGTCCATGGCTGTTTTACTTAATATATTTACTTGTAAGGTGTATAAAACGAGTTTCTTTGCCGAATATTATTGCGGATAAATTGATTGTTCCCGAGATTATTCAGGGAGATGTAAATGTTTCTAAGATTTCTTATGAGATAGAAAGATTGCTTTATGACTCTGAATATCGAACAAAAAATATTAAGGAACTGGGAGAAGTTAAAAATTTATTGTCTAATAAAGTTTCTTCACAAGAAGCTGCAAATGTTATAGTTCAAGCACTTGGAAATTAATAAATCTTAATATAAGAGCAAATTAAACGAAATTTATGACTTTATATATTAAGGGGAAACGTATGATAAATTCAAGTTTGTCTATAAATAGTGCAAAAAGAAATGCATTTATGAATTTTTCGCAGCCGCAAAACGGCTATTATATCAATACGCCCCAAATTATTCAAGATAAAGACAATAAACAAGAAAAAAATCATAAATTTGGAAAAACATTAGCTATATCTGCACTTGTTGTTGGTTTTGGAACTCTTGCATTATTTAGTGGAGGATTAAACAAAGGTGCTTCCAAATTACTTAATAAATGGAAAATTAAGTTGGAGCAAGAATCGGCAAAAGGTGGTACATTTGAAAACTTTTATCGTTTTGCTTTGACGAGAGTAAACTCATTTATTGAAAAATCCGGTAGTATAAATAATTTTACAACCCTAAAAGATGTTGCATGTCAGAGGGTTATGTGGGGAAAAAATGGAGACAGGACATTTACTCGCAGAATACATGAAGGTATTACTCACTTTTTTGATAAGATAAGTAGAAAAACTGTAAATTCTTCTTATTCTTCAACTCATAAAAAGTTTGCAACATTAACGGAGCGGTTTAACTGTTTAAACGATAGAATATTACGAGAACATCCGAATGACAGAAACGTTTTGGATGCAATAAATTCTATAAACAGTCGAATAAGGAAAGTTAATTCAAATTTGGAAACAGGATTTGGAATAAATGCCCGTACGGAAAGATTAAAAGAAGTTCAAACTGCAACTGACGGCTTGTTTGATTTCTTTTGGGATGCCAGTTTTAAAGATGTAAAAAACTTTAAGTCTAAAAATATGTGGCAGACATTTATTGCAGAAGATTATATGTTGCCTGCAAAAATGAAACTGGCTAATAAAACAGGAGTATTAAGACAGGCTATTACTCATGACATAAATGACAGTTATAAAGCAACAACAAAAGCGCTTGACAACATTCAAAAATTTATAAATCCTTCGGATACTTCTACAAATGAGGTTTTGACTCAATTAAGAAACAACTTGAAGAAATATAAAAAATTGTCCGGTGATAACGAAATTGTTCAAAGAGCAGAATTAAACAAAGAAATTATAGATAATTTACAAAAATTAAGCAGAAGTTTTAATAAAAATTCAAAAACTTATTCTTACAATTCAGAAGCAGTTAGTTCGATTTCTACCTACGTAACAGAAGTAGAAGAAATAATTTCAAAAAGTTCAAAAGGTGAATTGCAAGAAATATTGACAGCATATAAGAAATTATTGCCGCGAAAAGAATATTTAAAACTAAAGGCTGATGTTGAAGCAGCAGTTAAGTCTCTAGATAAATCAATTGATATTGAGACAGTTCAATATGTAGATAAAGCAAGAGATTTAAGACTTGGTTCTGCTCCTACTGATGTTTTATCAATTGTTGGTACTGTAGGTGCGGTTGGTTACTATCTAAATAAAGCAGATGGCAGGGATGAAAAGGTTTCTGCTTCTCTAAAATACGGAATTCCGGCAATCGGCGCAATTGCGACATCTCTATATAGTACTGCAAGATTAGTTTCCGGAGGTAAGTCTTTGGCTTTAGGTTTAATTTCAGGTGCAATAATTAATAAAGTTGGGGAAGCTATTGATAATGTTCGAAAAAAATATGCATTGAATGTTTCGGTTCATACTAAGGAAGTTAAAGATATGTTTAAACCTCAATCAAATACAGTATAGTAATATGCCGAATTTTTGTTAGAATGCAGGTAGAAGGAACCACTATGACAAAGACTGAATATACAATTAAACAAAAATTAGAACAACGAGAAATTGATAATTTGAATGAATTTGCTACAAAAAGTCGTTTTACGAAAGGGCGTAAAAGAAAAACAGAACCATGTCCTTTGCGAACAGAATTTCAGCGTGATAGAGACAGAATTTTGCACTCAAAAGCTTTTCGGCGTTTAAAACACAAAACACAAGTGTTTTTATCTCCATTTGATGATCATTTTAGAACCCGTTTGACGCATACCTTAGAAGTTTCTCAGATAGGCAGAACAATTGCGAGGGCGTTGGATTTTAATGAAGATTTGGTAGAAGCTATTGCTTTGGGGCATGATTTAGGTCACACACCTTTTGGGCATTGTGGAGAGGGTGTTTTGAATGAGCTGGTAAAAGGCGGATTTCATCATAATGTTCAAAGTGTAAGGGTTGTAGAAGTTTTAGAAGATTTAAATCTTTGTCAGGAAACAATTGATGGTATTTTGACTCATACTTGGGGGTATACTCCGAAAACACCTGAAGCACAAATCGTTCAACTAGCAGATAAGATTGCATATATAAATCATGATATAGAAGATTCTATAAGGGCAGGAATTATTGCGGAGAGTGACTTGCCGAGCGATTGTATTGAATATTTTACATCCGTTCAGAGTAAACGTTTGAGTAAAATGATAAATGAAATTGTTGTAAATTCTATTGGAAAACCGGAAGTTTCTATGAGCGAAGAAGGTTGGCATTATACTACAAAGTTGCGACAATGGATGTTTGAAAACGTTTATGAGGACGCATCACCTGCAAAATTAGAGGAAAAGAAGGCTAGAAATGTTATCAGAGAATTGTTTTTTTTGTATTCTGATATGCTAAAACCGGTATGCGAAGAAGAAAAAATTGAACGTATCGTAACAGATTATATTTCAGGAATGACAGATAGGTATGCAGTTGAAAAATATAAAGAAAACTTTATACCTACAGGTTTTAAATCAGGAGCCAAAGAGGATTATTTATTTAAACTTGCAGGTATATATTAATTTGTATTATTGAAATAGATATATATATGTGTTAAAATACAGGTATCTGTGATTAAGGATAAGAGAGGTATTTGATAAATGATTGATTTTGGTTATATTATAAAACGAACTCCTAAAAACGGAAGGCTTGGTTATACATTGGCAGAAGTTATAATTGTAATGCTTGTAATTGCGGTTGTTGTTGGCGTAAGTATAAAAATTATTAAAGCTAAGATGGATAATATATTGTCTTACACATACTATTCCGGATATTCAATTTTGCGTGGTGTTACCGGTCAGATAGTTGCAGATTTTAGGGCAACTCAAAGTATTTATACTGATACAGCTTATTACGTAGTACCAATGAATAATAACTTATTGGCAAATAAAAAGGAAAATTTTATAGCTAAGGCTGTTTTTTATTTACAGCATGTTGGGCAGCAGCCGGCATACGCGGCAGAGCCTACCGAAGAAGAAAAACAAGAACATTATTGCCAAGGGGAAAAATGGGATAATGAATCAAGTTCATGGGTTGACGAAACTCCATGGCCGCCATGTGGTGAAACCGGAGAATTTAGTTGGAACGAAGAAGCATGCCGATGTGTTCCGGAAACTAAAACAGTACCTCGTTCCGGAGCAAACTTTTGTAAAAAATTTGTGGAATATTCAAACACAAAAACAGGAACTTCAGAGTGTAGCGGAAGTAATATAACAGCGGCTTTAACAGATTTTTCTGGTGCAACTCCTGATATTGTTTTCCGTAATGGAATGAAATTGTATAATATTCATAATACTCCCGGTGACATTTCTGATTTGCAAAATAACACGGCCGGAGGTTCTTATGACGGAGTTGAAAATGTGAATACTTATGGTTATACAGTATACTTGGATATTGATGGTGATAAAGGTTCTTCGACATTATGGGAAGATGTTTTTAAATTCTACATAACAATGTCAGGTAAAGTTATTCCTGCTTATGCAGGAGATATAGGTGGCTCAAATAGTCGTTATTTGATGACAAGTGTTATGAAAGAAGAAATAACAGCTGATGGTCATCGTCAAATAAAATGGATAAAGAAAAGTGTTCCATTTAAGGAAGGAGCTTGTGCTTCTAATTATGTCGGAATAAATACGCCATATTGTTTAGGGGAAACTGTATCAGCCGAGTGTCCTGAAGGAATTGGAAATGTTTGTTCTTTAAAACACATTAGTCCTGTAAAATTCTTCTAAAATATTATAATAATAAAAAATAAAAAAGCTTAAGATTTAATCTTATGCTTTTTTATTTTAAAGTGAAAATTTTTCTATTATTTCTACTTTACCAATTTTTTTTATTAGTTTATAATTATTTTATGGAAAGAAATATTGTAAAAATTCAGGGGTTAAATGTAGATTCTTTTTCTTTTGAAGAAGCGGTTGATTATGCTAAAGATATATCGGGGCAAGTTGTCACTATAAATCCTGAAATGATTGGGAATGCTGTAAATAATAGTGAGTTTGCCGATATAATTAATAGCGCAGAGCTAGTTATTCCGGATGGAATTGGGGTTGAAATAGGACTCAAAATTTTGGGATACAAAGTTCGAAGAATTGCAGGAATTGAATTCTCTCATAAAATGATTGAAGAATGCGCCAAAAGAGAACAATCTGTAGCTTTAGTCGGAGCAAAACCGGAAATAGTTAAGAAAGCAAAAGAAAATCTTGAAAAAGAAATTTCGGGACTTTATGTTACATACGCTCATGACGGGTATTTTAATGATGAAAATATAATTATTGATGAATTAAAAATTCGTCAACCGAGACTTGTTTTGTGCGCTTTAGGTTCTCCTAAGCAAGAAGAATTTATATATAAAGCCAAGAAACTTATGCCTGAAACTTTGTTCATTGGGGTTGGTGGTAGTTTTGATGTTTGGTCCGGAGTTGTAGAAAGAGCACCTGAAATTTATCAAAAATTAGGTTTAGAATGGTTATACAGAACGGTTAAAGAACCAAAAAGGTTTAAACGTATTTTCCCGACTTTGCCGTTATTTGTATTGAAAGTATTGCGAGAAAAGTTTGTTCCAAAAGGAGTTTAATATGTTGACTGATGTAGAAATTAAGGAATTAAAAGATTTAGCCAAAAATAATAGAAAAAATGTTTTGAAAATGGTATATAATTCTCAATCCGGACATTTGGGAGGTGCTTTGTCTGCGGTTGAAATTATGACCGTATTGTATAACAAAGTTATGAATTTGCCTGATAAATGGGGAGAGGGTACTGATTTTGAAAATCGTGACAGATTTGTTTTGTCAAAAGGACATGCTTCTGCGATTTTGTATTCGGTTTTATCTCAAAAAGGATATATTCCTAAAGAAGAACTTATGGGGTTTAGAATTTTTGGGTCTAAACTTCAAGGACATCCTTGTCCGATTTGCCCCGGAGTAGAAGTTGCAAGCGGTTCCTTAGGACAAGGTTTATCTATAGCTTGTGGAATGGCTATGGGCTTAAAGTTAGACAAAAAGAATTCAAAGGTTTATTGTCTAATGGGAGATGGTGAATTGCAGGAAGGCAGTGTTTGGGAAGCATTTATGCATTGTGCTCATCAAAAATTAGATAATATTGTTGCAATTGTTGATAGAAACAGGTTACAAATAGATGGTTGTACTGAGTCTGTAAAAGGCTTAGATCCGCTTCCGGATAAGATTAAAGCTTTTAATTGGGAAGTTGTTGAAATTGATGGTAATGATGTAAGTGCCGTGTATAAAGCTTTGCAAAAAGCTCAAAATGCTGATAGACCATTTGCCATTATTGCTAATACTACAAAAGGAAAGGGTGTTTCTTTTATGGAAAATAATGCCGGATGGCATGGTAAAGCACCAAATAAAGAACAGTATGAAATCGCAATAGCAGAATTGGATAAATAATGATTGTAGATAGTATTAAAAATATTGAAAAATATCCGGAAATTCCACAAAAAGTAGTAGAATTTATAAAAAATTTATCAGCTCAGACTCCTGTCGGGCATTATGAAATTACAGAAAATATTTATGCAAATGTTGATATTTATGAAACCAAAGCTCTTGAAAACTGTAAATTTGAAGCGCATAAGAAATATTACGATATTCAAATTTTATTAGAAGGGACTGAGAAACTGGATTTTATTTCTGTTGAAGGGTTAAAAGTCTCGGAAGCTTATGATGTAGGTAGAGATGTGATGTTTTTTGAAAATCCGCTTAAATATTCAGATAGCATAATTTTAGAAGCCGGTAAGTTTGCCTTTATCGGAACACATGAAGCGCATAAACCGCAAGTTGCGATAAATAATATTCCGGAAAAAGTAAAAAAAGTGGTTGTAAAAATTATGGTATAAAAAAAGTCCTTATTTAAGGACTTTTTCTTTATAATCTTGAATATTTTTATTTGGGAACACTGAGCCTAAATTAGGTTCTACAACTTTTTTTATGATAACGTTTTCTACAAATTTATCAATAGGGTTGATTGCTAAACCTAAAGCAACAAAACCTCCAACTGTTTTTAGAATTTTAGTGTTCATTATTTTGCTTTTTTGGTATTTTTTGATAATATCTTCTGCAGCATCCCTAAGTGCTGTATTTTTATAATCAGGGTCTTTGCTGTATTTGTGTTTTAGTTTTCCAAATTTATTAAATAGTTTGTCAGAAAATTCTGCCGGTTGAGTGTTGCTTGCTAAGCTATTATATATTTTAAACATTTCATCAATATGTTTGTTTGCAAATGTTAAAACTCTGTCTTTTTGAGACATTGCAAGAGATTCCGGATGTCGTTTGTTAAAAATAGCATCTGCTATAAGTTTTATAGGGTTTTTAAGACTTGTTTCTCTAATCAATTTTTCTTGTTTTGTCGAAATTGATTCTTTGAATTGTTCTTTAAATCCTTCAATATTGCCTTGGTATTTGTCAAGATGTCGTCTGCTTGTAAAGTTTTGCAAGAAATTAATTATTTCTTCTTGAGATTGTAATGAAAGTCCGTTTTTACCGGCAACACCTGCAACGGAAGTCATTTTTTGACCGGCAATAACAGCTCCTGTTGGTAATAAAACACTTGCAAGCAGTTGGAATATAGCTTGTTCTGTTCCTCTCTTAGCGTTTGGATCATAAGATGTTTTTTCATTTTTATATTTGTCATAGATATCTGCGCCAAAATACAACATGGCAGGGAACCATAATAATGTACCAAGTTTAGGTGCAACTTCGCTTAGTGCGGCACCAAGTTCGTTTGTATAAGCAAGTCCCCTTGCAGGCCATTTCATTAACGGATCAGAATACTTATTATCTCCGTTTTTTTGATTGTCAGGTTTTTTGTCTGTTTTATTTGACGAAAAACTGACATTTGAGGTAAATTTGTAATTGTTTAATCTAATCAAGTCTGCAGTCTCCACAACTATTCTTCAGTATTTATAATACTTGAAAAAAATATTTCTTGCTATTTTTTTTGATATTGTAAATATATTGTAATGTTTTGGGGGGTTAGGCTTTATAGTAAATCTCATTTACTAATACTAAAATTTTGCTGATAAAGTTTCTGTAAGCGGCTCTATCTGCTTCACCCGATAGTATAATATCAGCTTTTGCAGCGGTTGGATGAATGTGGGTTTTAGCTTTTGTAGAAGCGTTTTCATAAACTTCATCTGCGGAGTCACCTAAGTCTCTTTCAGCTGCTCTTTGGTAAAATCTTGCTTTTTGTATGTTATGTGAAACGGCAACAAAAATTTTAAAATCAAAGGCATCAACAACTTTGTCAGTGAGTGTAAACAAACCTTCCGAAATAATAATTTTTGAAGGGAGAGCCAGTTTAACGTTATCACGTCTGATTGCAGTTCCTGACATATCGTATTCGGGAAGATAAACTTTATTTCCAAAAAGTAATGACTTAATATGCTCTTTCATCAACTCCAATTCAAGAGCTTCCGGAACATCTAAATCATAATGTTTTGCGAACTCAGCAAAACTTCCGGCTTTTTTTACCATATCTGAACGATCGTAATAATAATCATCGGTATTAATTCTAGTGATTGCGTTTTCGATACGATGTTCTTCTGCGAAACATTGTATTGTACTTATAATATCGTATGCTATAGTCGATTTCCCGCTTGCTGTTTCTCCGGCAATTCCGATAGAACAAGATCTTGTTATGTTATTTGATAAAAATAATGCCATTTTTTGAATGGCAGAACTTTTAACCTTTCGGAATATAGAATTAGGATGATTCATTTCATCTAAAAAAATCTGATTTAATCTTTTTTCAACATAAAGAAAAAGATTGTTGTTAGAATGTAGAAAACTAGATTGGGTTTTAGTAACTGTTTCGTTTTTAATTAAAGTATTTTGCAATTTATAAATCCTTATTTCTCATACAATAAAAATTGAACAAAAAAAAATTTGCCAACTGCTTTTTTATATGTTACCAAAAATACATAAAAAAAATACTAAGTATGTATAAATGTAAAAAAAATTGTAAACTATATAATTTTTGTTGTTAGTATTTTGCTTATAATAAGCAATTTTTCTTCTATTGTTTTTTTATATGTATATAGGGAAAATTTTAGGATGGTTATTTATGTCAAAATTCTTAAACATATTGCTTAATAAAGGTATAAAAGCCCCGCCTCTTTCGTGGCGAACAAGTTATGTCGGCTCAAAAATAAACTCTCTATGTAATTCTGTTAAAGAGTTATTTAAACCAAACAAGCTTGGTCAACAATTTAGTAAAGTAATGTGGTCAAATCCTAATGAAAAGTCAGTACAAGCAATTTGTGATGTTTTTGAAAAAGAAACCGGTTTGAAATTGCTAATGACTAGTCCAAAAGATGCTTATTGTTTTAATGAATTTGGAAATGTTCTTTTAAGGGATATTAAAGAAGGCAGGTATCCTAAAGATTTAAAATATGTTGTATTTGGACATGGTGAAGGTTCTTCATTGATTAATTCAGGCAAAGATAAATGGCATGTTCTTGCAGACTCAAACATTGGAATATTTGATTTTATAAATAAAAATATTCCTAAAGGCGAAAAAGTATTGGTTAATTGTTGTGAGACAACTCCGAAACAATATAAACACCTACTTCCAAAAGAAAAACCCGCTATAGGATATCCGACAAATACAGATGCTTCAAGTACTTATTATTACCCGCTAAAAATAGTTCAAAGTGGAAGAAATGAAATTATTGGAGGTTATGCTAACGGAATTATGACTTTGTATTAAGTTTTTATGATACATATTCTTTTATGTGTAGTAGTTTATAAGGGCTTAAATTTCGTTAAAATTACTTAAAATATAGGCAAATTTTAATTCCCACCCTACATTCTTGAATTATATCAGCCCGAAAGTATCATATGATACTTCCCAATATTGTAACATATTTGTAAACATTTACATGGGATTTGGACAATTTTTCTCATGTTTAAGACTTTATATATGTAATTGTAAGGGAAAATTATGACTGTACAAAACATTTCATTGAATGATAGTGTAAAAGTTCAGAGCACACCGATGTCAGTTAAACAAGATACTATTGTAGTTAATAATGCAACGGCAAATGATTTACAAAGGCAACCACAGGATGATAATTTTAATGGTAAAGGGTTAGATAAAAAGAAAATTATTACTTATGCCTCTTTTGGTACGGTATTGGCAACATTGGTCGGTATAGCATTAGACTTTAAATTTGCAGAGGGTAAACATGTTAAAAATCTTTGGAGAAAATTAACAGGAAATGCACAAGATATAAAACCTAAATCTACCGAAACACCAAATGTTGGGGGGAAAGCAGGTGTTAATACTCCAAATATTCCTGATAAACCTGATGTTGTTCAGCCAAAAGCAACAGAGCCAAAAAGAAAATCCCAAACAACACAAAGTGAAAAACCAAACTCTAAACCTAAGCCAATTAAAGAACCTATAACAGAAAAAGAATATATTGACCGAGAAACACTTTCTCCTGTTAAAGAAAAATGGCAAGGTAAAACCTTATTAGAAAGAACAATTAAAACTGATGACGGTTTAGTTACAACATCATATAGAAATGGTAAAGTTGAAAGTGTTTTTACCAATGGCGACATGTTTCAGGAACTTAAAGTATATTACTTGGATAGTAAAACAGTAAAAGAAACATATTTTAGAAATATGGGAACATTGTATATTGAAAGAGGTAACAAAAATATAGTAGTTCCACATGTTAAAGAAGAACAATTTGAAGAAGCAGTTAAACTTTCTCAAAAGTATGCAGAAATACCGGAAGTAGAATTAGAGAGTTTGTATAGAGAAGTCCTTTCAGGAAATCCTAACAATATGTCATTTATGGAATTTAACGTATTAGAAGCACATAGAGATGTTTATAGATTAACAATTCCTAAAACATCTGAAGCTACGCAAATAAAAGAACATCACTATTTAAATAGTAAAAACCATATATATAGAGATACTCCAGAAAAATTAGAAGGTAATGGTAAGACATTTGATGATTTTACGGATGACGAATGGGATGCATTGTCAAGAGAAGAAAAAAGATTATGCGATAGAAATGAAAACTATCTTAGATATAATGCTGAAATGAAACGAATAGATAAAGCATTACAGGCTTTACCACCTTTAGAAAAAGATTGTGTATTCTACAGGGGTATTGGTGAAAGATTTATTCCTGACAGCATAATAAATGGTAAGGTTGGAGATATTGTAGTACCTGATAATGGATATGCTTATACTGCTTTTAACAGAGAATTAGCTGATAGATTTGGTGGTCATCAGTATATTATTAGAACTCCCAAAGGAGCTAAAGTATCCCGAAATATGGAACATGGTGGTGAAGCAGTATTCCCTCGTAATGCTGAATATCGAATAATATCAAAAACAAAAACACCCGCAAATGATATTTATCCAGACGGACAATGGAGAATTGAATTAGAATATATATTGCCCAAATCATAAATTCTAACAAGTTCGATTTCCCAAAAAGCATATTTCATTCTGAATTTTCTCCAACTCAAACTGTTGCAGCCAGTAGGGTGGGGAAAGCGTGAGCGGTTCCCACCTTCACAAGTTTTCACGTTATAAATATTACATATTTAAATCGTCTATTCCAAATTCAAATCATTAATATTATTAACATCATCAAAATTGCACCAATTAATATCATAATAGCCTTTTTTAACGAATTTCAAAAATGTTGAATATGTATGGTAATAAAAAAGGATGGGAATCGCTTACGCTTTTCCCACCCTACATTTTACAAACTAAATAAAAAATAAGTAAACAGCAAAACCATAATTTGGGCTAATAATATTTACAAATCTTCAAAAATTTGGTACAATGAACAAAAAGGTGGTTTTATGCGAATAAATAATAATGTTGCTGTTTGTTCGATTAAAAATTGGCTGATTATGGTAACTCCATTGATAATTACTTTACTTGGGTGTTTGGGGGTGTTGTATGTGTCATTTGAATTATCAGGGTTTGGAATAAGTTATGATTTTGTCCCAATATTCATTTTGCCAATAATTGCCTTAGTAATGTTTTTTGTAGCAGATGTTTTTCTTATTTTAAACAAAGAAAATGACGAGAAATATAAAGGAATTTAATTATGAATGATAACGATATTAATAAAAAACTTGATGATTTAATGGCTGTTATTATAGACAATAACATTGAGAGTTATGGTAGAGCAAAAATTGAAAATGAATTAAATGAGATTTTGAAAATAAAGCCAAATGATTCTGTTGCTTTGTATATATATGGTTGTTATTATGAAAAAATTAAAGAATATCAGAAAGCATTGGATTGTTATGAAAAAATTATTCAATATGAAACTGACAAAGATAAGATTGAAGCTGCTAAAGAAAGCATAGAAGATTGCAAAGAATTAATGAAATTGCAAGAGGAGGAAGATGATAACTCTCAAAATTGTAGTGATTGTGAATACTCTAACTCGTTTTATAAGTTATTAGGGAAGCTTTCACCGATATCTCTTTTTGCTGTAAAAATAATTATCCTTGTGATATTAATTTTATTCTTTTTTAAATTTTAGGTGTGCACGAAATTATACTGTGATACAAAATAAAAAAGACCCATTACGGGTCTTTTTTATTTGCCGAAGGCCACTCTGCCGAAACGGAACTGACTAAATGTCAGTTTCGTAGAGAGGAAAGAACCGTGCGAATGCGCTAGCATTTATGCCGGAAAGAGTCCAATAATAATTAATATAAAAAACAAAATAAAAAAGACCCATTAAGGGTCTTTTTTATTTGCCGAAGGCCGGACTGTCTTGTTCGGTGGCGTTTAACGGGTCTACGTGTTTAGCAAATATTCTAATCTTGAATAATAGCCAAACACTTCGCCCTCAGCCACCTCACGCTCGAACCTAAAACAAAGCTTTGCTTTGTGGTTCTCGTCCGTCCTAAATAAAAAGAACCCCTTTCGGAGTTCTCTATATGCCGAAGGCCGGACTCGAACCGGCACGTGGTTGCCCACACAAGATTTTGAGTCTAGCACGTCTACCAATTTCATCACTTCGGCTTATATTAAATTGTCATATCTATATGATACCAAAAACATTTTAAATTTCAAATAAAATTTTAAAATTTTTTTTAATTAGTAAATTTTCTAAAATATTGTATGATTGATTTCTTTCAAAACCTTTGTAAAATCTTAGTAAGGGTGAGGTTTTATGAGAAAAATATTTATACTTTTTACAATTTTATTATTAATTTCTTCTGCTGTAAATTCTGCTGTTATGGAAGGTGGAGTTATGAAAACAGGCATGGGAAACTCAAAAAGAATTGTTGATAGTGACACTAACATGCCGGTTGCCGGGGCAAAGGTTATTTTACCAAAATTGGATTACATTACTGTTACTGATAATAACGGAGCTTTTAAATTAAATGCAAATGTAAAGTCTCCAACAATAATGTCGGTACAAAAGGATGGTTATAGACCGTTTTCATTGACTATTGATGAAAAAATAGCTGCAAAACCGATAGTGGTTGGAATTGAAAAGAGTAACGTACAAGATGTTGTAATTTCTTCTGAAATGTTTCATTTAGGAGATGACAACTATTCTGAAAATTCTGCAAATTCAGGTGAATTTAAAGGAAAATCAATTGGCCCATTTTTTACAAAGACATTTATGATTGCGGCTAACGCATTAACAAAACAAAACTATCTGGTAATTGGTTCTATTATTGGGATAGATACTTTCATGGCAAAAACAATGAAACAAAATTCTGTAATTCAGGCATTTTCCAGTCCTCCGGAAATATTTTTTAATGGAACCAAAATTGCGGAAATTCAGCTTAATGGAGATGGGCAACGAATAAAAATCCCTAATCATTTGCTTAAAATTGGGCAAATGAATGAAATAACAGTTCATACAGGTAGAAATTTGAGGCAAACTGCATATATTGATTATGATGATATTGAATTTATGAATTTGTATATAAAATCAGAGTAAACATAATAAAAAACGACTTTTGAAAAAAAGTCGTAAGTTAATTAAGGAAACAAAATATATTTTATTTGAAAAGTGAAAAGTGAGAAGTGAAAAGACCTTTACGCTCGCTTTCGCTCAGATATAAAATTTTAACTTTGTGCGAAGCACTGAAACGAACTTTTCACGTTTCACTTCTCACTTGGCTAGCTCCTAGCCGAAAGTTTTGAAAGTAGATTCTGTGTTCTTTTCAATAACCTTCGTTACAGCATCCATTTCAGTTTGTATTGCATCTTGTTCAGTGTCTAATTGTTTCAAACGTAACTCAAGGTTTTTATC
>CAKUZD010000010.1 GCA_934718275.1 uncultured Candidatus Melainabacteria bacterium
ACCCCGCCAATATTTGGCATTTAATCAGCTGGATTCTTTCGGGCAAAGCCCTCAGAATGACAACAACATTATTGTTTTGCATTCACTCAGAATGACCGAGGCTATTATATTCAGGATTTCGCCATGTTGAGGTGAAACTTATAATACATACTTATAAATTACGAATATACCATCAAGAGTAATGCAAATAAAGGAAAACTCCCGCTTTAATAAGCGGGAGAGGAATGAAAGACTGTCTTTTTTGACAAAAGACAGTTTTTCTACTTTTTTTACTTAGATTTTGCTTCTAATTTTTCTATTCGTTTTTCTAAGTCATTGATACGTTTTTCTTGAGCTTGATATTTTGCATCAAGTTCCTTAATAGCATTGATTACTGCATAGAACATATCTTCCATACGAATTCTCAAGAATCCGTCTGTACCTTTTTTTACTGCATCAGGAAATACTTTTTGCAAATCCTGTGCAATTACGCCAACGTGCGGTTCTTTTGTTGTGTCTTTCTTGAATGTATAATTAAATACTTTCAATTGACGGATTTTTTCTAGTCCTGAAGTATTTTCTTTTCCGACATATTTTAAGCGGCGGTCACTTATGTCATGACCGCTCTCAAAAGACTTGAAACGGCCATGTCCATTCTCTGAATATATATTGACAAAACTTGATATATCATCATTCCAAACTGGTTCTAACTGGCCTCCGGAACGACCATACAAGTTAATATTATCTTCTCTTTCACCTTTTTTCCATAAGGTCGAAATTATACCGCCTTTTACAATTAAGTTTCCATTGATTACCACAGAAGAATCTTTATTACGATAAAAATCAGATGTAGTATTATGTACTTCTAAAACAGCAGCACCTCCGTTAAAATTAGATTCTCCTCCAATAAATACGCGTTCAGTATTATCACTTTCGCTAGCCCAATCGCTAGTAGAGCCAGGACCTGAATTTATTCCAATACAGGTTTTATTTGACCCCTTTACATGTGCACAAGCAAAACTGCCAATTGCGATATTGTCATGTCCTTTTTCATTACTGCTTAATGCGGATTCTCCGATTGCAATACTATTGTTTCCGGTAGCTTTTGCCCGAGAGCCTATTGCTATAGAGTTTTCTCCTTCAACTCTTGCAGTATCGCCAATAGTGATAGAATCATCAGCATATCCCCATGCCGAATTGCCTATAGAAATTGCACCACGCCCCTCGTTATATGCTGAGTGCCCAATTGCAATACTATTGAGAGCTACAGCCCTTGCAACATCTCCTACAGCTAGAGAGAATTGCTGTTGTGCGCTTGCTCTAGTACCAATTGCAGTTGCTCTTGTCTCACTTGTAGCTGCCCATGCTCCGAGAGCAATACTTAATTGACCTGATGTAGCACTTGACTGAGTACCTATTGCTATATTGTTGTCAGTGCCCGCAGAGGCTTGCTTTCCTATAGCCACTGCACTGTCAGCACTAGAACTTGCGCTAGAACCTATAGACACTGCATTGTCAGCGTTTGCAGTTGAGCTGACACCAATTGCAAGTCCTCTAGTGCCACTACCATCAGTAGTATTAGCATTAGCATTTGAACCAATAGCAATTGAGTCATTTCCAGCACCACTTTCAGAGCCGCTTGTTGCACCACTGCCTATTGCAATAGATTTAAATACTCTAGCTTGTGCTGCATTCGCCGTTTCGCCATGGTTTTCTGCATTGGTTAAAGCTCCACCTATTGCAATTGCTCCATTCCCATTCGCTACAGCATTTGAACCAATAGCAATTGTTTTGGAGACACTTGTAGCTGCAGCGTTTGCGCTACCACCAATTCCAATGTTGCCACTTCCGGTAATTGCAACCATTGAATCGTCACCAATACCGATATTGTGTTCACCTGTTGATACGGCGCTCAATGTTGTTCCCAAGCCGATATTGTGACCGCCGGATGTTAATGATTGCATAGATTCATCGCCGATTGTAATATTACTTGCACCTGTTAAATCACCATTCGGCCAGTTATTCCAACCGATATTAATGTTCTCATTCCCGATTGCTGCAGCAGGACTACGGCGGTTGCCAAGTACTATACTTGAACCGTGGGTGCCATCTTTACTCATATACAATTCGCCTAAAATGTTGGCATTTGATTTAAATAATATATGGCTAAGAGAAGAACCTGCAGTGTTAATAATCAATTTAGCAAAATCAATATCTGCTCCTGCCGCAGTTTGCGTTGCTTCCGATTGGCCAATGAATGCTCTCATGGCTTGTCCCGGACCAAAGTAAGCATCCGAAGGGTTTGAAGTAACCCAATGCCAAGGAGAAGAATTATCTACCTTGTTTCTTGTAGTCATTACCGGAGCCATAGCTGCCAAAACTATACTGATAATAAGCATTACAATCATCATTTCAGCCAATGTGAAGGCTGAAAATTCATTATTATTCTTATCAGCTTTCTTTATTGCTTCTTCTCTGATTGTTATAAATCTTTGTTTTAATTTAAACATAAATTATACTCCCATTTTAAAAAAAAATTTATACTCTCATTATATCGTATATAGCAATAATAGTCAATATTAAATTTCGTGTTTAACATTATGTTTTGGGGTCGGTATTTATAAAACAATTTAAGTGGAGTAGAAAATGTCAGATTTAAAAAAGGCTATAGGTAAAAGAATTCAAATTATTAGAAAATCAAAGAAGCTTACGCAAGAAAAACTCGCAGAAATGGTAAATATTGAGCCGACAAGTTTGAGTTACCTTGAAACGGGAAAATATTCGCCTTCTGTGGAAACTCTACAAAAATTATCGGAAGTTTTAAAAGTGCAACCTTGGGAATTTTATTATGTTGCAGATGTCTCTGATGAAGAAAAGAAAGATGAATTAAAAAAAGCTTTAGATAATAATCCAAAGCTTTTGAAAATTATTTATAAATTCTACAAATCCGTTAATTATGGAGATCTGTAACCTTATTTTTATCATCAACAATAACAATTGTTGGCTTATAATTTTCCAACTCCTCGGGATTGTACAAGCCGTAAGCTATTATAATAACTTTATCTCCTGCTTGAGCTTTTCTGGCAGCTGCTCCATTTAAACAAATCATTCCGGAATCAGCCTTACCCTTAATTACGTAAGTATGAAATCTTTCTCCGTTATTAATGTTTAAAATATCAACTTTCTGCCATTCTTTAATATTTGAAGCTTTTAACAAAGTTTCATCAATCGTAATTGAGCCAACATAGTTTAAATTTGCATCTGTTACTGTGGCTCTATGTATTTTTGAACTAATAAATTCTTGTAGCATATTTATACCTCGCCCGAATATTTTAACTCAAAAAATAAAAAAAATCAAAAAATACAGCCGTTTTTGTAACGACTGTACCAGATGTTTATTTAATGTGCCTTTTATCTACGGGGCTATAGGTTTTGTTTATATATTTTATTTGTATAGTTTTCTATATATGGGGTATCAATTTCAAAAACGTGAACTCTTGCAGGTCCGAGTTCTACACTTAACTTGTTGTCGTGTGCCTGCAATATACTTTCTTGTCCGTATGAAGGAAGTAGGTTCTTTAACTCTTGATTTGCTTTTAATGTTGGTACTTTAATATTACATGCAACAGGTCTGTTTACATTTTTGTTTGCAACAACAAGAAGTGTTTTTCCGTTTAAATGTCTTGCGTATGCGATAACTTGGTCATTTTTATCTTTTTCTTTGTCAAGTTGGATAAATGTACCTTTAGTTATTACGTCTTTATATTTGTCACGCATTTTGAATGCACTTCTCATAAAGTCGCCAATTTCAGGTTGATTTCCTCCCGGTTTTCTAGACATATTGAATATGTCTAATCTTCCTCTGTGAACAGTCATTTCATTATTATCAGTTTGAGTTATCGGGTTGTATTGGTTTTCATACTTGTATGAATAATTATCGCCTGACTGATAGCCGTCAACAATATACGGGTTAAGCATAGGAAGTGTTGCCTGTAAACCCATTGTTAAATTACAATAATCGGCACCTCCGTGGAACATTGGTGAGATATCATCGTGAGTTGCAAATGAACCAATCAAAGATTTTCCTTTAGGTAAACTGTATGACATATCCAGTTGTTCTTTAATGTAGTCCATAAATGTTGTAGCATCAGGCCATTCATGGAAAATGTGATATTGTCCGTAGATTAAGTCAAATCCTGCCCTTAAAGAGTCTTGCGGTCTGTCATAAGGCATATTGGCTTGAGGTGAGGCATCTTCGTAAGTATAAGTTTCTCCAAGCCAACCAAACTCAGGGTCTCTCATGTGTGAATATGGAATTAATACATCCCAAAATTCTACAGGTTTAGCTCTTGCAACATCTGCTCTAATTCCGTCAACACCTAAGTCTATGCACATGTCAACAAATTGTTTGTGTAATTCTAATAATTTAGGGTTAAGGGTTCTTTTCCCTTCGTCTTTCCATGGCTGAAACATTCTAATATCGTTCCATCCTTGAGGAGTTTTGGCTAAGCCGTCACTCTCCATAGCCATCCATTCCGGATGCTCTTGGAACATATCATAAGAAGCACAACTTGGAAGATCTATCATAACTTTAATGTTTCGTTTGTGACATTCATCAACAAAAGCCTTAAATTGCTCTTTATCACTCCTTGGGTCTTTTTTGTCAATAAGATTTGGATCAATAGCTAAAAGATCTTTTGGAGAATATAAAGAACCTGCTGTTCCCATAGCTTTCATTTTACCTGTAGGATTTATTGGAAGTACATGTAATGTATTAAATCCATCTGCTTTTACTTCGTCAAGTCTGTCTATAGCGTTTAAGAATGTCCCGTGGATTTCGTTTCCGTCAATATATTCATTACCGTTTTTGTCTTTCGCGTTAAATGTTCTTGGGATTATCATTAAGATTTTTGCTTCGTTGTTTTTGAATAACGTTCTTAAATTATTATGATAATTAACAGGGGCAGTGTTTTCTGCTTTTTTTACAATTGGAACATTTATTAATGCCATATTATTTAGGTAAGCACTGATTAAGCCGGGATTATTATTTGAATTTTGATTTTGAGCAGAAACAGGTGCTGTCGAGTTTTGTGCGGCAGTATAATTAATTGATTTTGTTTTCATTGTTAATAAATTTGTTGAATTAATCATTTTTTATCCACCTTTTTGTTCGGCATCTTCCCAAAAAAGAATTGAGCAAGAACAGTTACTCCAAGTAATCCTGCACCGAATGTTCCGAATATTTTAAGCCATTTTTTAGTATTAAATGCTTGTTGACCGGCTTTGAAGAACAACTCATCCGGAGCAATTCCTGTTAACAAGAATTTTAATTCTGAGCCTGCGTTGCTATCAGGTCTGATTTTGTGTCTTGGTTTTGCGAAATAATGTTCTCCGCCAATAATGTTTAAAACCTTGTCTCTATAATCTAATACACTATTTTTTATAATGCTACCATCGAGAATTTCTCTGGTTTCTTTGTCCATTTTATCTTCAAACATAAGTTGCATAGCACGTTGATAGAAAAATTTGTCGTTTGGAATATCCGTTGTTGTATTTAATGCTCGTTTTCCAAGATATTTGTTATCAACTTTACCATTCTTAATTACGATATCGCTCATATCGTCTGATGGATGAGGATTTCGCTGCATATAGAATTTTGTTGCGTTATCAGAAGAATGTCCCTGTAATGTGATAATTTTACACATTTCAATTATTTCTTCGCGAACTTCTCTTGGGTATTGTTTTAAAATATCTATATTATTAACATTTTTGGCAATTCGTCTGTAAAAATCAAGAGTGTTTATAAGTCTGTAGAAAGAACTTTTTACGCCAAGTAATCTTTCTGATACAAATGATTTTTGGATATTTTTTAAAGTTCCGACTTGATCATTATTTCCGATACCGGAAACAGCTCTCGCAGTCCTTGAGAATTGTTTATCTTGTAAAAGTTTTCCAAATTCATCAAATAAAGTGTCAACTTTCTCATCATAAATTGTAATATCACTTGGTTTTACTTCTGTATCAAGTTTTGCAACTTTGGCAACCAAATCTTTCATTACTTTTCTATACAGATTGTCATCAGAGACTATGTGTTCAATTTTATCTCGAAGCAATTCTCCGGTAAGGTTTCTGTCAAAGCGAACTCTTTCTATGTCTTTAGATGATATGCCGAGAGTTTTCAATAAGTCTTTTGATACATCATTCCAATAATTTGCAATAACTGTTTCAGGTGCAGAACCTACTTTGGTTACTGCATATTCGTTAAGAGCATTTGTTCTCGCATTAAAGCTATCAAATGCACTTGCAATACTTGATATACGAGATTGCAATTCAGAATTAAATGTTGCAGAAGTAGATTGGCTGAATACACTCTTTATCGGATGGTTTTTTGTTTTTTTGCTTCTGATTAGGTTTTTAACATATTGAAAATCTACCTGTTCAGAGGTTGGTTTTCCTTGATTGTATTTTTCTACATTTTGTTTTATTGTTTGTAAGATTTTATCGCTTATTTCTTTAAGACTTTTATCGTTTGCTTCTTTAGTTACAAAATTGTTATCTGTAAATAATTTACGCATTTCTGCTTCGTTTGGAATAATGGCATCTATAGCCTTTTTATCAATAGGCTTATCCTTGAACAATTCTTTTAAGTTGTGGGAAATAGACTTGGCTGTAGTTTCATTAATAGAAGATGTTTTTGACGTCATCATTTCTTTCAAATCTGTTTTAAAACTTTCAGCCGTTACTGCATCCATGCCTTCAAAAGATTCCGCAATTTTATCTATAAGTTCGTCATTTACAGGTTTTCCATTGTATTGTCTTATAACATTTTCAATATTTTGTTTAGTTGTTCCTGTTTCATATTTTTTAGAGTAATTGTCTAAATCTGATAATATATTATCTGCTTGTTTATTTTTTCTGTTATTTAACCATTTTGCAAGGTAAGGCTCTGTTTGGTTACAAATAAGAGCACTCATTACAGGTGTTGCAAATCCTGCGGTAAGCATCCATAATGTATTATTTTGTATTGCAATTTTTTTCATTTTTTCTTGAATTGCATCTCGTCTGTTCGGCATGTTTTTATCAACGCCTAATCTATCACCCATTTTGTCTATTTCTTTGTCAGAATACAAATCCCAAGGGATAAATTGAGGATCTTGATAGAAAGATTTTTTTCTGCCAAAGCTATCTTCATATTGTTTTTGGACATTAACGCCATGGATTAAATATGCAGGTAATTGGATTGCAATCTTGGGCCAAATAGCCATTGAAGCTAGGAAAGAAGCAAGCCCGACAAATTCCATTCCTTTTGTAACAGGAGTTTGTTTTCTCGTAAACAAATATCCGGCAATTGCAAGCCCTCCAAGTTTTAAACCAACATCGTTAAGTTTTCCGAGTTCATGGTCGTTTGCTTCGCCTTTCATAGCATGTTTAAAAGCTTTGGCATCATAAATAGCGTCTTTGACCATAATCGCAGGTGCATTAAAAATATTGTCATTTAAAAGTCTACCCTTACCCGGAAGTGGTTTTATGAACGTTCTGTTGTTAAGTTCTTGTTCAATGTCAAAATCAGGTTTTGGTTTTTGAGGTTGCTGCTGAACGGTAAGCTGCTGTGCTTGCGGTCTGACAGTACTTGTTGTTATGTAGTTTTTTATTAAATTTGTTGTCATTTTAGTTTACCGTATATTTTTCTGATTTATTAATTACATTACCAGCAGTGACTTTAGATGGTTTGTGTGCGCTGGACAATGTATTTATAACCCCAAGAACCGATGATAGAACTGATGCCCCAATTAAAATTTTGCCGGCATGCTTATTGATGCCTTGTCCTTCACCTTTATATAATTCTTTTGCACTTTTTACAAAATTTCGACCAAATGATTTTGTACTTTCTAAAAATTCTTTACCCTTCCAAAACTTGAAAGTCATAACATTAAAGAAATCCTCCCATGGCTTTTGGAACGCAAAAGCAACACCGGTTGCAGCCCAAAGATATGATGACATTGTTTTTGCCAAGTTTTCTCGTATTATAATTTCTTTAATTCTTGGTTTTAATTCTTGGTCAGAGTCGTTCAAATTGTCACCCATTCCCAATTTTTTTGCAATTTTGTCATATCTGAAATTTCTTTTTTCTCCCTTAGATTCATCTCCATATAATAAATCCCAACGAGGAAATTCAACGCTTTCAAATACTTTATGGTGTTCAATACTGATTATGTCTGTATCGTTTATATCTTCCGGTAATTCGTAAATAACTTTAGCATAAGGTTTTTCTGTATCAATTCCCGTAAATGCCTTTACCGGTTTACTTATAAATGATTTTGATATGTTTTTTGCCAAACCGTAAAATAATACTCCAAGTGCCATTTTTTTTCCGAGAGCGGAAGCCTTGGTTGTTGCAAAATTTGAAAAATGTTTATTAGCAAAATTAAAAACTCCCATAAGCATGGCACTGCCAACAAGGTATGGAACTGTTCCCATTGTTAAAAATTCATAAAAGTTGGCGTTCTTACTGCCTTTCAATCCTTTTGCCGGATAAACGGTAAAAGCGTTTGTTAATTTGTCAATTCCAATATATGTCCTGGTTGCAAAATTATTCTTTAAAAGAGTATCATGATTGTATTGGAGAGCTTTTGGCTTCTTTTCATCTCCATTTGCAGAAAAGTTTATTTTGTTTTCTACGTTATTAACCGGTAAAATCATTTTTACTCCACACACATTAATGCCGTTATTTAAACGGTTGTAAATTATATTTTTTGTTACTTTATTAACCCCAATTTTACAAATTTTAACAATGTTTCAAAATATTCTGACTAGCTGAAAAAGCTAAAGAATACAGCAGTGGCAATTCCTGCGATAATACAGTAGTAGCCAAATATTGCAAGTGAAAATTTTGAAATAAATTTCATAAAATATTTAATACACAAATAGCCTGTTATTCCGGATACTATTGTGCCAACAATAATTGCTGTCCAATTGTAACCAATTGCTTCATGTATATCTATTTTTACAAGCGGATAAACCATTGATGCTCCAAGTATTATTGGGATACTTAGCAAGAAAGAATATCTTGCTGCAGTAACTCTATCTAAACCGCAAAACAATCCTGTTGCAATTGTCCAACCGGAACGAGAAAAACCGGGAAGTGCGGCTAAGCCTTGTGCAAAACCAATTAAAATTGACGTTTTTAAATTAACGTTATCCGTTTTTTCTTCTATTTTTTTAGACTTGTATTCACTATATAAAAGAGCAAAACCAGTGATAAACAGTAATCCTCCAACAATTGCAGGTTTATAAATCAATTTTTCCGCAATTTCATTAATCGGAAGCGCTAACGCTATTGTAATAATTGTACCTGCGATTATGTATAATCCTAATTTTGCTTCTTTGTCTGACCAATCTTTATTTTTTATGGCATGCCACATGGCATTTAATATTCTGATAATATCTTTTCGGAAAAATATTAATACGGCAATAAGGGTTCCAAGGTGAACCATGATATCGAAAAATACTTCTTCATTTGAACTTTGAATAATAGGGATATTTTTTATTACCTTATAAAAATTTGAAGTAAAAACAAGATGTGCCGAACTTGATATTGGTAAAAATTCACTCAAACCTTGTACTATTCCCATTAATATCGCTTGTATTAAATTCATTTTTCTCCTCTTTTATAAAAATTATTTTCTTAATCTTCTTCAAAATAACTGCAACATGAAGTTTGAGTTTCCCAAACAGTAACTTTACTTAATTGTACAACTCTTTCTTTTAATTTGTTATAAATAAACATTGAAATCATTTCACTTGAAGGACTTTCTCCTTTAAACTCGGGTAAAGCATTTAAGTCTTTATGGTCTAACATATCAAGAACTAATTTTAATTCTTTTTTTAGTGTTTTGTAATCCATTAATATATTACTCTTGTCTAAGGTGTCGCCTTTTACAAAAACTTCAACCATCCAATTGTGTCCATGTTGGTTTTCGCATTCTCCGTCATAGTTTAGTAAATGGTGCGCTGCTGCAAAAAACGCTTGTGTCTTAATTTCAAACATTTTATATCCCCTTTTTTAATATGTAATCACAAAATTCTCTGACTGCCCCTCTCCCTCCGCATTTGGTTGATACAAAGTTTGCAACTTCTTTAACTTCATCAACAGCATCTGCGGGACAGCCTTTTAACCCTACTTGTTCTAAAATACAAATATCAGGAATGTCATCACCCATATATGCAACTTCATTGAACGAAATTCCATATTTTTGCATTATAGTTTCTAAGTCGGTAATTTTATTTTTTGAACCTTGGAAAAGTTCTTTGATTTTTAAATTTTTCGCACGGTGTTCAACAGTACCGTTTTTTCTGCCTGTAATTATTGCGGTTATAATTCCTGCATTATTTAGACTAACAATGCCATGTCCGTCTTTTGCATTGAATGTTTTATATTCAATGCCGTTTTCGTCATAAGTTATACTTCCATCTGTCATAACACCATCAACATCAAAAGCAGCCAATTTAATTTTCATTTTATGCAACTCCTGCTCTTAATAAGTCATGAATGTGGATTACCCCAATAGGTTTGTTGGCTTCATCAACAACTGCAAGAGCTGTAATAGAGAATTTTTCCATTAGATTTAATGCACTGGCTCCATAATCTTTTTTAGATATGTGTTTTGGGTTGCCGGACATAACATCTTTTGCGAGAAGTGGGCGAATATTTTGGTATTTAATCAATGTTCTTCTTATGTCTCCATCGGTTAATACCCCAGTCAAAATTCCCTGTTCGTTAACAATCATAGCCATTCCGAGTTTTTTATCTGAAATTAATTCTATTACGTCTGTAAAACTATCGCTTTCTTTTGCAATCGGAAGTTTTTCTGTTTCAGTAAGCATTAAATCTGCAACTTTGTACGTAAAGCCTTTTCCTAAAGCTCCGGATGGGTGGAAAATCAAGAAATCTTCTTTCGTGAAACCTCTTTTTTCAAGTAAACATACAGCTAAAGCATCTCCCATCGCAAGAGTTGCGGTTGTACTTGCCGTTGGGGCTTTATTTAGAGGACAAGCTTCTTTTTCTACAGAGATATCAAGGGTAACGTCTGATGAATGTGCTAAGGTTGAATTTTGATTTCCAGTCATCCCAATCATTGTTACACCAAATCTTTTAATTAAAGGAAGGAGGTTTAACAGTTCTTGCGTTTCTCCGCTATTTGAGATTGCGATTACAACATCATTTCGAGTAATTATGCCTGAATCCCCGTGTGTACTTTCTGCCGGATGCAAAAAGTATGATGGGGTTCCGGTAGATGTTAATGTTGCCGCAATTTTTCTTCCGATAAGCCCTGATTTGCCCATTCCGGTAATGATTACACGGCCTTTGCAATTGTATAAAATGTCAATAGCCTTATCAAATTCTTCTCCAATGTTATCTTTCAATCTAAGAATTGACTGAGCTTCTATATCAAGAACATTTTTCGCTAAACTGTTTATAGAACTTGTATCCATTATTGTTGTTTCCATTTTCATTCTCCCCGATAAAATTATATAATAAATATCATATAAATGTATTAAATTGTGCATAAATATTTAATTTTTGTAAAAAAAAAGTCGACTTTTTGAGTATGAAGAAAGAATTTTATTATAAATTTGACAAGGATAACGGGTTAAAAGATTTCAAGCAGTTTATAAATAAGAATAACTGTAAGTTTATGACTATAGATTTATCTTGCTTAGAAACTTTTGAAGCATTGAAGTTTGCAACTTTAGCCTCTGTTTATCATTTTCAAAAATATCCTTCCGGAAAACTCAGTTTTAAAAATGGAGTTGCGGATTTAAATTCTTTAATTTCTGATTTTTCTTTAAATAATATAGAATTTGTTTAGTAAAAGCGCAAAAAAATTTTTTTAGGGTTTTTGTATCAGTATGAGCATGCAAAGTGTGGGGATGTATAATAACAGAATAATTGCACAATCAGTGGTTTCTTCTCACAAAAAACAAGAGACCAAGGAACAGGCAGTTGCACCAAAAGAAAAGAATTCACTATTCCATGAGCAAAAGTTTTTGTTAGGTGCTGCCGCAATTGCAAGTATTGCAATTGCCGGAATACTAATTGCACGTGGAAGAAAAAGTGGTGCCGGTATTGTAGAAAATGTAAATAATAAACCTCCTGTTCAAACTGCTAAACCTAAAAACGAAGAAGTTTATGTTAGTGGCATGAAGTTGGAATTTGATCCTGTTGTTCGTGAAGCAGAAGATGATTTGAGAAAAAAGATATCCACATTTTTTAAAGCATTTAGAGATGGAAAAGAAACCCCTCAAGAAAGTTTTAAAAGTCAAATAGGTTTATATAATACTTCAAGATGTGATTTTAATACGTATTTGGGTTTTAGAATAAAAAATGTTATGCTTTTGTCGGATAAAAAAATCCCTGCGGATTTAAGAGAAATGTCTCCTGAAGATGTTGATGCCGTAATTGAATTTATGAAAAATTATGATAAATATAATATTCCGCTCAGAAATGGTGAAAACTTATCAAATGTAGAAGTGGTAAAACGTTTAAATGGTTTAATAGATGAAGCAATACCATTGGAAGAAGATGTGTATGTATTAAGAGGTGTTAGAACAAAAGATTTGTTTGGTAATCATAAAGCCTTGAGTTTTGTTGAAGATGATTTGGATGTTGGCGATACAATAATTGATAAAGGGTTTGTGTCAACGTCAAGGGTTTATGATACAGAATTGGCATCTGTGGATCCGTTACTTTTAGCAGAACCGTTAAGAAACAGTGGTTATATAATGCGTATTCGAGTTCCTAAAGGTACAAAAGGTTTGGATTGTAGAAGATTGGCTCAGGTTGAATCTGATAAAGGACAAAATTCAACATTTATACTGCCTGCTGATTCTGAATTTAAAATTACCGGTTGGGATTTCCCAAGAAGAATATTAGATTGCGATTATATTTTACCTGAATAGAATTTAATATTTTGCACTTTTTTTATGGTGTGTTATAATTTGCGCATGGAAAATAAAAGGAGATTTGTATGTTAGAGCATTTACAATGTTTGGTTCAGGCTCATGGTATTGTTGTTTCTGCAACAATATTACTTATAGCCTATGTATTTATTGCACTTGAAAAAATTCCTAAAGTTACAATTGCCTTATTAGGAGCTGCAATAACTATCATTTTAGGATTGGTTAGTCAGACAAAAATGGTTGATGGAGTGGTAAATTCAAATTATTTTATCAATTATGTTGATTTTAATGTCATTTTCTTACTTGTTTCTATGATGATTATTGTCAGTATTGCAACTCGTAGTGGAATGTTCAATTGGATAGCAAATGAACTTTTGAGATTTACAAAGGGACATCCAAAACTTGTTTTGCTTACTTTAGGTATATTTACAGCTGTTACATCCGCTTTTTTGGATAATGTAACTACGGTAATTTTAATTATGCCTGTTACTTTCTTTATTGCAAAGCAATTGGATATAAATCCTTTACCTTTTTTGATTACTGAAATATTTGCATCAAATATAGGAGGAACTGCGACATTGATTGGTGATCCTCCGAATATTATCATTGGAAGTGCGGCAGGACTTTCTTTTATGGATTTCTTAAATGAATTGACTATAGTTGTTGTTATGATTTTAGCAGTTGTTGTTGCATTAATGGTTTTTGTTTTTAGAAAATCTTTAAAAGCGGCACCGGAAAAAATGGAAGCAGTTGCAAATTTGGATAATTCTAATACAATTACTGATTTTCCATTAATGATAAGGAGTGGAATTGTTTTGGTATTAGTTATTTTGGGGTTTGTATTGCATGATGTTACCCATATCGAAACTTGTGTTACAGCCATGTTAGGAGCGAGTTTCTTATTATTATTTGAAAAACCAAAAGATATTTTGTGTGATGTTGAGTGGAATACTATTTTCTTCTTTATTGGTTTATTTATCATTATTGGAGGGCTGGAAGCAACAGGTGGAATTGCTTTAATGGCAAAATGGATTTTAGCAGTAACAAAAGGTTCTCAACAGGCTACAGCTATGATAATTTTATGGGCATCAGGGTTTATTTCCGGTGTAATTGATAATATTCCGTATACAGCAACAATGACTCCTATGTTGTTAGAAATTCAAAAAACAATGGGGGGAGAATATACTTATCCATTGTGGTGGTGCTTGTCATTGGGTGCTTGCTTGGGTGGAAACATGACTATTATAGGAGCTGCAGCAAATGTCATAGTATCGGAAACTTCGGCTCATAACGGATATCCGATACCATTTATGAAATTTTTAAAATATGGTGTAATTACAATGATTATTTCATTGGCGATAAGTTCAGCTTATGTTTATATAAGATTTTTACATTAAAAAAAGCCCTCTTAAGAGGGCTTTTTTATTAGGCTTTAATTCGTTTGGCTTTTGTTTTTAGTAATAATAAAAATGGTATTGCAATTATTGCCAATAATGCTAACCATAAAAATGCATCATAAAAAGCTCCGAGTTTAGATTGAAGAATTAATTGTTTATAAAGAATTCCGCTTGCTTTTCTTTGGGCAATAACAGATGGGTACATCATCATAAATTTGTGTTGTAGTGCATTTAAATGAACTCTATACATTGGGTTATGCCATGCAAGATGTTCTACTAAGTTGCTTTGATAAACTTGACCTCCTCTAGCTATAAATGTTGAAGCTGCAGAGGTTGATATAGCAGTTACAATATTTTTAAATAAAGCATGTAGACCTGCTGCATCAGCTGTTTTGTTAGAAGGTAAAGTTAAAAACGATAATGCAGAAATAGGTACAAATGCGACAGAAACACCAAAACAAAGTATTAAGTTTGGTATAATTATGCTATGCATTGATGCTGTTGTATTCAAACAAGACAACATAAAGCAGGCAATTGCCATAATTATAAAACCTATTGCGGTAAGCAGTCTATTCTCAATATGTTTTGCAATTTCTCCCATGATTAATAATCCAAACAGGCAGACCATAGCTCTTGGTAGCATTAATAAGCCTGATGCGGATGGACTGTAACCGATTAAACTTTGAGAAAATAACGGAACTAAAAGTAATGTACTGTACAATAGGATATTAATTATTGAACTGATGGAAGTTCCGTATAAAAAGTTCTTGTCTTTGAATACTCTAATATCAATTATCGGATATTTGTATTCCAATTCCCAAACGTAAAAGAAAATAAATGAGAATATTGAAATTCCTGTTAACCAACAAATCCAAGGAGTGTCAAACCAATTAAATTGTTCTCCTTTATCAAGAACGATTTGCATGCATCCCATTGCAATTGCAATACCTGCAAATCCGATTATATCAAATTTCTTATTATATTTTTCCTTAACGGGTTCATCTTTAGGTATTAAAAATTTTATTAAAGCAATAGAGATAAGGCATAACGGAATATTAATAATGAAAACCCACTGCCAAGACCAATTGTCCGTCAAATAGCCTCCGAAAAACGGTCCTGCAAGGGGGGCAAACATGGCTGCAACACCGTATAAAGCCATCGCAAACCCTTTTTTGTCAGGGAAAATATCTAAAAGCATAGCTTGACAAAGAGGAAGTATGCATCCACCTCCAATACCTTGAAAAATTCTAGCCATAATTAACATGTGTAAGTCTTTTGCAAGTAAGCACAATCCGGCTCCGATACAAAAAACTATTATGCAATATAAGAAAAATTGTTTTTTACCAAAAAGTTTTGCAAGATATCCTGTTGTTGGTAACATAATTCCATTTGCAATAATATAACTGGTAATAACAGAATTAGCTTCATATTGTGTCGCACCAAAATAGCCTGCAATATTAGGTTGGCAAACATTTGTAGCAGAAGATGCGACAAGTGCTAAAATTGACGGTAACAAGATTGCCATAGCTTGAATGTAAGGATTTACTTGTTTTTTTGCAACAACTGTTTCTTCTATATTTTCAGTATTGGTTAATTCCCTATTCACAATTCATCACTCATTATTTAACTTTAACTTTCGGAACAACAGACATTCCCGGTACAATGTTGTAGTCTTTAATATCTTCATCAAAAACAATTTTTACCGGAACTCGTTGTACAATTTTTACATAACTTCCAACGGCATTTTCAGGAGGGAAAAGGCTTGATTTTGCTCCTGTAGAACGTTGAATACTGTCAATATGTCCTTTAAATCTTTTCCCCGGATATGTGTCTATTTTAATAGAAACCGGTTGCCCTTTTTTCATGTGTGTAAGTTGAATTTCTTTAAAGTTTGCAACTATCCAAATTTGCTCGGGAACAATTTCCATCAATGGTTGACCGATTTGAACATAATTCCCCATTTCTACACTTCTTGCAGAAACCATCCCGCCTTGAGGGGCATAAATTTTTGTATATGAAAGGTTAAGTTTTGCTTGTTCTACTTCGGCTTCAAGTCGTTTGATTTCAGCTTCTACGGCTTCAGCTTTAGCCTGATGTCCTTCAAGGGCAGATTTCAATGCTTTGGTTTTTTCTGTTGCAGCTTTGTGGTTTGCCTGTGCAACAGTATAATGGGTCGAACTGTTATCGTAATCTTGTTTCGAAACAATTCCTGATTTGTACATGTCTGTGTAGCGCTTGTGGTCTTTGGTTGCAAAATCTAATTTTGATTTTGTTGAATTCTCGTCCTCAAAAGATTGTTGCACATTAGACCCGCCTTCGTCTATTTGTTTTTTTGTAACATTCAATTGTGCTTTAGCTTCAGCAAGTTTTGCTTCTGCTTGATGGAGTTTTACTTCATAATCCGCAGAGTCAATTTCGACAAGAAGTTGTCCGGCCTTTACGACATCATTATCATCAACAAGAAGTTTTACCACCGGTCCTTGAACACGAGGGGCTATAGAAACAAGCCTTCCTTCAACAAATGCATCATCTGTTGATTGGAAAAAAGTTGAATGGATAGCCAATGCTATGCCAGCAATAATAAGAATACTCGCAGTTATAATTGGAACAACAACTCTTTTCTTTTTATATTCGGGGCGTTTTTTCTTTTTGCGTTCTTTTCTTGTTTTAAGTCTTTCCTTAGCTTCTTCTACAAATTCTTCTGAATTTACCGGAGGTAAATTTTTAGGTTCATTGTTATTATTTTCAGTCATAATAGTCACCTCTTATATTTGTGTGTGTAATTTTTCTTCTAAATTTTCTTTAATTTTGTTTAAAACTTTTAAACAACTTTTAATTTCTTCATCGCTTACTCCATTAACAGAGTTTTGCCAATGTTCAAGAACAGTCGGTAAAGCATTTTCATACTCTATTTTTCCCTTATCTGTTATGTTAATTTTGAATATCTTTCTTTTATTAACATCCGGGGTTCGAGTTACCAATCCTTTATCTTCCAATATATTTATAATTCGAGTAATATTTGGCCTGTCTTTTAGCGTAAGTGCCCCGATTTGTCTTTGGTAAAGCCCATCGTGGTCTAATATTGCGGCTAAAACGGTAAATTGCTCTGGGGTAATTTCATAATTAGCTTTGATAAATTTTTGGATTGCTATTGCACGTACCATTTTCCCAACACGTACAAGTTTCATTCCAATTCTGCTTTTTAGTAAATCAATGTTGTCCATATTTTTTCTTTGTGTTATTATGATAACACAATAAAAGGAAATAGCAAGCATGAAAAATTTTAAAATACTTTTAACCCTAATTTTGTTGTTGTGTACAGTTTCTGTAGCGCAGGCAAAAACAAACAAAAAAAATATTGATAACAGAATAGAATATTTAAATTTGGATTGGTGGCAAAAATATAACGATCCTGTTTTGACTGATTACATGACAACAGCATTTGAAAATAACCAAGATTTGAAGATTGCAACTTTGAATGTAAAACAAGCAGAACAAGTCGTAAAAATGTCATTTGCAAATCAATTGCCGCATGCCGGTTTTCAAGGTGATGTTTTTAGAGATTTTTCTTCATCAATTATAAAATTTGGAGATGTTACAATCCCTAATTATTCACAAAGTAATTTCTTTTTACCGATTACCTTAAGTTATGAAGCTGACATTTGGGGTGAAAATTACTTAAAAACAAAATCAATAAAAAAACAGTTGGAAATGGTAAGGCAAAATGAGCGAGCTTCTTATATATATTTAACATCTTCATTGGCTGCAAATTATTTTAATTTGGTAAAACTTGATAAATTAATTGAAAATCAAGAGGAATTGGTTAGAATTCAAAAAAAAGTAGTTGTACTTCAAGACAAAAAATATAAAAACGGTTTATGTACTGTTGTTGATTTGATGAACGAAAAACAACTTTTAACTCAGTTGCAAGAAGAATTAAATACATATATTGATACAAGAATAATAGTTGGTAGAGAGCTTGGTGTTTTAACCGGTCTGCGAGAAAAGGACTTAAGTTGTGTAAAAAGAGGAGACTATTCAAAGTTAGCTGTAATTCCTTTGCCGAAAGGGATTAGTGCTGAAGTAATTCAATTTAGACCGGATTATTTGAAGGCGGAAGATTATGTGCAAAAAATCGGTATTGATGTAAAGGTTGCTCGCCGTGACTTTTTGCCAAAATTTACTTTGTATGGTCAAGCCGGATTTAGTGCATATAGTTTAAGTAATATTTTTGGAAATCATACTTTCAAATCTCTTGTTGGAGTTGCTCCGTCTATTGATTTATTTACAGGGGGATTAAAAATGGCAACTTTAAGGTATAAAAAGTTGGAACTTGAAAAAGCCCAACAAATGTATGAAAAAACAGTATTAACATCAATTCAAGAAGTAAATAATTCTCTTGGAGGTGCAATTACAAGAGATTTAAACTATAAAGAAAGTATTAAACGTTATGATTTAGAAAATGCAAAATACAAATTAGCTGATGAAAAATTTAATATTGGGGCAAAGTCAAATCTTGATTTAATGAAAGATAGAGAACGGTTGTTGGTTGCAGAAAAAGATGAAGTTAACGGAAAGATTAATTATCTGATTTCTACCGTTAATATTTATAAAGCAGTTGGAGGTAAAGATTTTACTACTGTTAATGAAGGGTTGTAAATTTAAGTAGTAAAATATTGCCGTATTGTACAATTAAAATTTCTTGTAAATATGTTTAAATCAGTTTATGAGAAATTTTTTGTTAATAATTATCGCTATGATTTTCCCAAATTTAGTTTGTTGTGCAGAAGAAATACATTTTGATAATGAAGTCTATAAATTAAAATATAGTGCATTAGCTCCTCAAACAAACGGATATGGAAATGAATATTTCAGAAATTCCGAAAATGTTGGGAATTGGTCAAAAATGATTGGAGTTTATTATTATCCGAATGAAAATAACCCGATAAAATATGTTGAAAATTTTGACAAAATTGTAGAAGAAACGGAAAATAGTGTTCTGTTAAAATTAATTGAAAATAAAAAATCAAATAAAGCTGCAATAAGTTTTATTGTCAATGGTTGTGAAAATGCTAAGAAATATTTCGAATATGATATATATAAATTTGAAAAAAATCCTAATAAGGGTGTCATGGTTGTAAAGTATGCTGTGAAGCACTACTTCACTAATGATAAACAAATTAAAATGATTGCAGAAGATATTAAAAAAAATAATGATAAATATTTGGAAACTATTATCACGTCTGCGGTTCCGGCAATTATAGAAAGAGATATCTGTATTTCTGAATAGTAATAATTATTTATTGACAATCCCCTTTAATCCCCGTATTATTTCTTTATGGTAGTGGAAGATGTTACACGCGTAAAAGATTATTTAAATAAGACAAAACTTTCGACTCTTGATTATGTAATTAATCCTTATGTTGGATGTTCTGCCAATTGTTTGTACTGTTATGCCGCTTATATGGTTGGTTTTAGTAAACATTCAGAAGCTTGGGGTGAGTTTATAGATGTAAAACAAACCCGAAAACGTATCAATATATTTAAAATTCGTAACAAAAAAGTAATGATTAGCACAGTTACAGATCCGTATAATCCGTATGAACAAAAATATTTGATTACTCGAAAGATTATGGAACAATTGGTACCATCAGAAGCTATAATTAGTGTTGTAACGAAATTTAAACTTGTGTTAAGAGATGTTGATTTATTTAAACAAATGAAAAAAGTAGAAATAGCAATATCTTTCAGTACTGTTGATGAAAAAATAAGGAAAAAATTAGAACCTTTTGCGGATAGTGTAGAAGAAAGACTTGAAACATTGAAAATTTTAAAGGAAAATGGAATAAAGACAGTTGTTTTTGTTGCTCCTATTATTCCTGAAGTCACGGATTTTAGAAGAATAGTAGAGCTAACGAAAGATTATGCTGATGAATATTGGTTTGATATGCTTAATTTGAGAACGAGTTTCAAAACAAAGATCTTTAATTTTATAAATGAGGAATATCCGCTTTTTAAACCAATATATGACGATATTTATAATAAAAAAAATTCAAAATATTTTAATGAATTATCAAGTGAAATAGATAAATATTGTTCTGAAAATGGTATAAAGTATAAAAATTTCTATGCCGGCACATAAATTGCTTCTTGACAAATAAACATAAATAAATCTTTGCCGGCTTTTTCTTAACATTTAAAACGAGTTTGTTCTATTACAAATTCGTTTTTTTTAAGTATAATAATCTTGGAGGGTTGCATTATTTATGAAAGTATTATTGGTTAATGGAAGTTCAAACGAGCATGGTTGCACATATACGGCATTGTCAGAGGTTGCTGCAAGTTTAGAGAAAAATGGAATTGAGGCTGAGATTTTTCAAATAGGGAAAAATGCTATTAGAGATTGCTCCGGTTGCGGATATTGTAGAAAAGCGGAAGGCTGTGTCTTTAAAGATGATATTGTGAATGAACTTATTGAAAAAGCTAAAGAGTCTGACGGTTTTGTATTTGGGTCTCCTGTTTATTATGCTCATCCGTCAGGGCGACTTTTGTCTGCGATGGATAGAGCTTTTTATGCAGGCGGAAAATATTTTGTTTTTAAACCGGCAGCTGCGATTGTTTCTGCCAGACGTGCTGGGACAACGGCTTCATTAGATGCAATAACAAAACATTTTACGATAAATCAAATGCCTGTAATTTCTTCAAATTATTGGTGTATGGTGCATGGCGCTCAAAATTCTCCTGATGACGTGCGCAAAGATGAAGAAGGTTTACAAATTATGCGAGTTTTAGGAAATAATATGGCTTGGATTTTGAAATGTATAGAATTGGGTAAGCAATCAGGAGTTGAACACCCGCAAACAGAAAATAAAATTTTAACGAATTTTATAAGGTAGGGATAACGTTGGAAGTAAAACCGGTAAAATTAAAGAAAATAAATAATAAAGATGGCGGTTATATTATAAAAGAGGTTTATAATACTCCTAATTTTGGTTATTATTTATCTGATATTGAAATATATGATAATAAAAGTCAATTTGTGAGTGGGCAATATTTTAGTGATAAAAACTTTAGAATATTGATTTTCTCCGAAAAAAGAGAATATTCTGAAAGTGGTGAATATACAAGAATTCAAACTTATGAACAAGAGCAAGATGGCTGGAAGGTTGTAGTTGTAAAGGTTAATTCTGACAATAAAGTTTTGTCAAAGTTGTTTTATAAAGATGATACTTTGAAAGATATAGTTATACAAGCAACTATAGAGTATTTTGAGGATGGTACAAGTCTTGAAAAACAAGTTGATTATTCTAGGAATTATTCTTGTATAGTAAAAAAAGACAATAAAAATCGCCCTATTGAAGAAGTTGATGGGGATGCTAAATATACCGTTGAATATGCAAACTATAAGTATTTTTATAATGAAGATGGTAGTTATATGATTAAATCAGCGGCTTTTTCAAATGAGTTAAATGACTTGCCTCGGTTTGCTAATTCTTATTACAATGCTTTGGGACAATTAACTAAAGCCGAAATATTTTATGATGAAAATTGTAAATATTTTCATTCGGAATTAGAAAAAATAAATAATAATGATGGTTCGTATATTGAAAAGTATAAATATAATAAACCGGATGAAAATGGTTGGCTTTCTACAATTGAAAAGTTTAATTCTAATTCAGTTTTTTATTATGGAGAATATTATTCTGATGATAAGTTTTCAGATTTGGGATTAATTCAAAAAAGAAAATATAAAAAAGATGGGGCTAGGGTTGATTTATTAAATTATAAAGACGTTAAATATAAAGGTTGGTTATCTGCATGTGAAAAATATAATCAAAATAGTGATTTTATTTATGGAATATATTATAAAAAAGATAATTTTAAACAGCTTGATTACGAAATAAAAAGAGTAGAAAGTAAAGATAATTCTTATATAGATTATTATAAATATCCTAAAGATGATTTTCCGTTTATAGCGCAATATTATAATGAAAAAGGTGAAAAGTATTGTACAAAATGGTTTAAAGATAGTAAATTTAAGCATGAATGTGCGGAAGAATTGGTTGAAATTTCTGATGGAACCGAAATTAAAAAAGTTGTGTATGATGGAGTTTTTGAGGGGTTAAAATATAAATCATATATTCAAGAAACAAATAGTAATGAAAAAGTCGTAAAATTTTATAATAATAAAGATTTTAAATATTTGTTATGTGTTTCGAAAGAATTTAACAATGAAGATGGAAATATAGAAAAACAAATTAATTTTGAAGTCGAACATCGTAAATGGAATTCTACAAGATTTATAAAAGATAAAAATACTAATAATGTTATTTATCAAGAATGGTTTAACGAAAAAGATTTTAAAGACTTTGGTTGTTCTTCTACTTTGGAATATAATCAAAACGGTAGTTATATTGAAAAAGTGTTTTATGGAGATATTCTCAAAAAAGATTGCTATAATGAAATAGTGTACTACAGTGAAACCGGTCAAAAATTAAAAAGAGAATATTACACAGATAAAGATTATAAAGAATTGTTTGCATCTGAAATATATGAATACGAAAAAAATTCGATGTATTCGAAAGTGATATATGAGAAGCCGTATAAACAAAATATTTTAAGTGCAATAGAATATAGTGACAAAAATAATAAAAGATATTATGCAGTTGCATATACTGATAATGATTTTAAAAATATTTATAGAAAGACTTGGGTAAAATATCCTAAAGATGGTAAAATGTTTTTAAGAATTTATGCAAAAAAACAAAATGGTTATTACTCAGAAATTGAAAAATTTGATAGAAATAAAAATTTAATTTATAAACATCAATATAAATTTAAAGGAATATTACCTAAAATATTCTTCTGTTTGAGTTGGTAATTATTATTCCATCTTCTTTTTCAGGTCGCTTTTTACGTTGCTTAGCGGACCGTTGTTTGGTGTTCTTATATTGTGATAATACTTTTTAGCAAATGTGAATGGATATTTTGGTAGCCAAGTGCATTTAATAAAAATATTTACGGTATCAGCTCCTTGAGAAAACATAAGTTCATCAATTGTTTCTTCATGTGACGGAGAAATAGATGAAAAGATTTTTAAAAAATAGTCCGTAAATGTTACGGCAGAATAACCGGAGGCTGTAAGCGGGTCTTTTACAAATTCTGTTACTTTGAAATTTTTGTTTTCTTTGATGTTTTTAATATCTTCAGGTAATTCAATTTCCCCGCCCGCGATTTGTTCTATTTCATACCATTGACCGTTATATTCAATTCGCATAATATTCGGTTTTGGCATATAAATATCATCAAATATTGTATTTAAAATGATATGGCCGTTTTTGTCTGCAATTCCGTATTTGTAATTTTTTTTAATTAAAAACATTTCACCAAACAACATATTAATTGACATATATTCGTTTGGTATTAAAACTTCTCCCTTTTCATTATAAACTCCGTAATGATTTTCATTTCCGAGTTTTACATATTTGCCAAGCATTCTGTCAACGTGTCTGTATTTGGGTTCAACAATAATATTTCCGGAACAGTCAATTAATCCGTATTTATTTTTTTTATTTATAATCCAAGATGAATTCCCAAGTCGAATAAGTTTTTTATATTGAGGTTCTACAATAACGTTTCCGGATTTGTCTTTTAGTCCGAATAAATTTTTCTTTTTATTACTGAAAACAACAATATCTTTTGTTGAAATTTGAGGTTTTAAAGGTTGTTGTTCGTTTGCAAATACACAAGGTGTTGTAAATGTTGACAATAAAAATAGTAAAATAAGTAATTTTCTCATAACTAGATAATAGCATAAAATCTTTCATGATATAATTTTGTTATGGTGATGAGTAAAAAAGCGAAGGTTTTAATAAGCTTGATTGTGTCGGTTGGAGTGCTTACTGCAGCTCCTTTTGTTATATATTTAAAAGTTTTACCTTATGCTGTTTCCTGCCCAAAATTTATTAGTTATGTTGAAAAAACTGTTAATAAATATTTGGATTTGGATATTTGTATAATTCATCCCGAGTTAAAAACATCTCTTTCACCTGTTATTGAATTTAAGGTTGACGAATTTTCAATGAATAAAAAGGGTACAAGTTTGTTGAGTGTAAATAAATTTGATACTGTTTTATCATTTAAGGAGATTTTTGATAAAAATATTATTATTCAAAAACTTGGTGCAGATTATATATTTGTAGATGTCAATAAGCTAATGGAGCTATCTCAACCAAAAAAAAGAGAAGAAACTCGCAAAAGTGACTGGAATTTTGATTTCTTTGATTCTTTGTTATACGTAAAAAAATCAATGTTTTTGTATAAGGTTGAACCGGCTACTTACATAGCGTTGAAAGCAGATGATTTAAGAATTGATAATACTCAAAAGAAAATTCGCTATGTGCATTTTAATTTAACATCTGACATAAAGAAAGATAGTAAAGAATTACATTTTAATTTGGCGGACAGAAATTCTGTATTTATTAAAGACAAAGCTATTTGGGTGCAAAATTGTTATTTAATATTCAATGAGTCTAAAATTTTCTTTAATGCATTTGCTGATAAAAAGCAAAATTATAATATTGAAGTTTTTTCTAAAAAAATTGATGTGTCAGATGTCCTAACATTAATTGCTTCCGGTATTGTTGAAAACAATTTAGACGAGCCTTTGAGCTACTTTAAAGATTTAAAAGGAAGTTTTAATTTTAATGTAAAATTTACAAATAAAGAATTGAATGGTGTTGTAAATTTAAATAAAATTTCTTGTAAAATTGTTCCCTTGAATAATATTCCGTTGCTTCTACAAAAAGGTAAAATTTTAGTAAAAAAGGATGAAATTGTTTTATCTGATTTTTATGGATATTATAACAATAAGCAGGTAAATAAAATAGAAATGCATGGTGGAGTAAAGGATTATCTAAAATCAATAGATACAAATATAGTTACTCGTGCGGTTGTTACAAATGATTTTATGCTTAATTATCTATCTAAAATGATAGGTACTAAGGTTGAACTTGTTGGTGGGTCTACTAAAACAAGAATTGATTTAAAATCTAAAAATAATAAAATAGACTTATTATGGTTGTTTGGGGTTAAAAAAGGCCAAGATATTCTTGTTGATGGAGCTTCTCTAACACCTGTAAATTATATCAGGGGCGTTAAAGGGGATTTGCATTTTGAAAATAATTTGTTGAATATAAAATCAATAGACTATTATATTGTTCCTGATAATTTTACAAAAGATCAAGCGCAAAAAGTGAAGCCTGTTGTAAAAATTGCAGGAAATGTAGATTTTTCGAAGCCGGAACCTTTTGTGAAAAATTTAGGTTTTGAAATTCCAAGACCTTTACCAAGTGAATTTTTGAATGTTTTGATAGGCGATAAAATGTTTAAAAAAGGTAAGATTGCCGGTAAAATGGAAATGATAAATGGTATTAACTATCCATATTTGAATGGCGATTTATCTATGGATGAAGTTTTTATTCCTTCTCAACGCGTATTTGTAAAACATGGTGAGATGACAACGTCTGATGGAATGCTAAATTTAATGGCTAATGGAGGGTATAGACGTTCAAAATTTGATTTTTCCGGTAGTCTTTTAAATCAAATAAAATTTCCTATAGTAGTAAAACATACTAATTTAACAATTGATAATGTAGATGTTGAAAGGTTTATTGAATCGGCAAATAAACAAAATTCGGAAGCCATAACGAGTGAAAAATTTGATGTAAAGCCTTCAGGAGAAGCAAAAGACAATGATGATAATACCCCTACATTTGATATTGGTAATTTTATTGTAGAAGATTGTGTTTTGCATATTAAAGAGGGAAAATACAAGGATATAAAGTTTGATGATGTAAAAGCAACATTATCGCTTGATAAAAATAGTATTTTGAATATGTATTCAAATAGGTTTGCTATTGCAGAAGGTCATTCGTCAGCTAAAGTTAATTGTGATTTGAAAAAACATAAGTATAATTTACGACTTGGTATTTTAGATGTAAATTCAGATATTATTGCAACAACTTTATTAACGCTTCCAAGAGAAATTTCAGGAAAGGCAAGCGGATTGATTGAGTTAAATACTGATGATAGCATGAAACTTAACGGCTCTGTTAAATTCATGATTAAAAACGG
Source organism: uncultured Candidatus Melainabacteria bacterium (assembly GCA_934718275.1). Lineage (GTDB taxonomy): Bacteria > Cyanobacteriota > Vampirovibrionia > Gastranaerophilales > Gastranaerophilaceae > Stercorousia. The sequence goes on from CAKUZD010000010.1 coordinate 26,472, forward strand.
AACAATTCAAAAAGTAGGTTTGGTCGAATATATTTTAAAATTTGCCGCATTATTCAGAAATCCTATTGTAATGATTAGCCCATCTACATTTTCTGATTTAGTTAATATTCCGGAAGGAAACTTTGATAAAATAACCGGAACTTTGTCAATCAAAGATAATGTTGTAGAACGTATGATGATAAAATCTTCAGCACCTCAATTAAGTTCGTTTATTGTTGGAAGATATGATATAGAAACAAGTGATGCGGCATTAAGAATTTATACAAAATTTAGTAACCGAAATAAAGGATTTGCAGGATTTATGAGAAATATTTCCCTAAATAGTTTAGCCAATCGAATTCCATTAAGCAGTAGAAACGACAGTAATTATTATTCTGCTGAAATTTCACAATTACCTCCTATTGATGCTGATGAAAAAGATTGCCAAATCTTTTTGACAAAAGTAGATGGTGATGTAGAACATAATAATTTTATTTCGTCACTGAAGAAAATTAAGTAATTAATTTAATATCATAAATTCGAAATTTAAATAAAGTGCAAAAATTATCCATATTAAGTATGGGACTAATAAATATCCGGAAAATTTTGAAATTTTAAAAAATGATTTAATTGTTAGTAATAAGAAAATTATTAACAATAAAATTATAATCAGTGCAAGTTGAATGTTGTGAAAATAAAAGAATACCGGACTCCATAAAAAATTAAGTATTAGTTGAATTATAAAAAATATGATGGCAGGTCTTTTGCTAATATTGTTATTTGAATATATCATTATCCAAAAAGCCATAAACATAAGAAAATACAGAACTCCCCACATTGGAGCAAAAATCCAATTTGGAGGGGTAAAAAAAGGTTTGTTTAAACTGTTATACCAAATTAAATTCATAGTATTCCAATTATAAAAAGGATTTATATAGCTTTCATTGGACTATAGATTAAGTTCATTTAACTTATAGTATAAACTTTCAGCAATTTTTTTGTGACTTTGAGGTAAGTAATGTAAGCCATCTAATGCAGAAACTTCTGTAATATCATTTAAATCTATAAAATTACATTTGTATTTATCTGCAAGAGATTTGTATATTTGAGGTAATTTAAATGACTTTTCAACTGAAATACTATCGAATTGGTAACAAAATATACCATTCTTAATTCCTTCTGAATTCAATTTAGAAGGACAAACCAATATTATTTCAGAATTAGGGGAAAATTCTTTGGTTATTTTAATTAGTTTTTCCAGTCCTTTTTTAAATTCTTCTGATGTTGGAGCAAAAAATATTTGTAAATCATTTATGCCAATTGCGAGAATAATTATATCAAATTTTTCATGTTTTAAGTATTCAGGTAAAATTTTATATCCCGTTTGCTCTACGCCGGCAGGATTATCCATAAATGCAGTTCTGTTGTTGCAGCCGGCTTCTGTTATTTTAAATTTATCTTTGCATAAAGTTTGTAAAGTTCCTGTCCAACGAGTGTTTTTATCATATCGTTTCCCGCTTTGAGGGTTAAATCCGAATGTATTGCTATCTCCGAAACACAAAATCTTTTTCATAGGCAATATAATATCATGTTTATGGAATAATTAAAAGATATTAGGATAAAATCAGAAAATTATATTTTGGATGTTGGTTTTATTAAAAATTATTAACATTTAATAAATAAGGGGCTTGACTGAGAGTATACTCTCAACTGTAAAATAATATTTATATAAGGAGGTTGTTATGAGTAAAAAAGTTTTAATTTTATCAGCTAGTCCGAGAAAAGGCGGTAATTCCGATACTTTATGTGATGAATTTATGAAGGGTGCTAAAGAAGCAGGTCATGATGTTGAAAAAATTTTTTTGAGAGATAAAAGTATTAATTATTGTACAGGTTGTGGATTATGCAACGATAACGGATATACAGCCTGTTCTCAAGATGATGATGCTTCTGAAGTTATAGAAAAAATGGTTCAAGCAGATGTTATAGTAATGGCAACACCTGTTTATTTTTATACAATGAATGCTCAAATTAAAACTCTTATTGATAGATGTTGTTCAAGATATACAAGCATGATTGGAAAAGATTTTTATTTTATAGCAACTGCTGCAGATATGAGAGAACAAGCTTTGGAAAGAACTTTTGATGGTTTAAGAGGATTTACGGCTTGTTTAGAAGATGCCAGAGAAAAAGGCTTAATTTATGCAGCCGGAGTATGGCAAAGAGATGAAGTTAAGCGTACAAGATATATGAATGAAGCCTATGTAATGGGCAAAAATGTATAATAAGGAGATTATAGAATGATTTTAGACAAAATTAATACCCCTGATGATTTGAAAAAATTGTCTGTTCAGGAAATGAATTTTCTTGCTGATGAAATGAGAGATTTAATTATAAAAAAAGTAAATACTACAGGTGGTCACATGGGCCCTAATTTAGGTATTATCGAAACAACAATAGCTATGCATTATGTTTTCAATTCTCCTGTAGATAAATTTGTGTTTGATGTTTCTCACCAATGCTATCCGCATAAAATTTTAACAGGAAGAAAAGAAGGTTTTACAAATCCTGACTTATATTACAAATATACAGGTTATACTGCACCGGAAGAAAGTGAACATGATTTGTTCAAAGTCGGTCACACATCAACTGCAGCAAGTTTAGCTGTCGGTGTGGCAAAAGCCAGAGATTTGAAAGGTGAAGGCGGAAATGTTGTGGCAATTGTTGGGGATGGTTCTTTGAGCGGCGGTGAAGCTCTTGAAGGGTTTGATAATGCTGCGGTTCTTGGTAGTAATATTATTCTTGTATTGAATGATAATGATATGTCTATTGCCGAAAATCATGGCGGAATTTATTCCAACTTAAAACTTCTTCGAGAAACTAAAGGAGAAGCAGGGTGTAACTTATTTAAAGCTATGGGACTTGATTATATTTATGTTGATGAAGGTAATAATATTGAAAAACTTATTGAAGCTTTCGAAAAAGTAAAAAATATAAATCATCCGGTAGTAATGCATATTAAAACTGTTAAGGGACACGGTCTGGCTGTTGCAGAAGAAAATAAAGAAGTTTTCCATTGGGTTATTCCGGGGATTTTAGATGAAAAGACAGAACAAACAGGAGATGCGGCAGCAATAGAAGATTATAATTCAATTACAAAAGATTTTATTTTGAGAAAAGCAAAAGAAGATAAAACAGTGATTGCTATTAATGCAGCAACTCCCGGAGTATTTGGTTTTAATTCAGAATTTCGTAAAGAATTAGGAAAACAATACACAGATGTTGGTATAGCAGAAGAACATGCCGTTGCGTATTCATCAGCTCTTGCTAAAATGGGTGCAAAACCAATTTTGACAATAATGACTTCATTTGTTCAAAGAACTTATGACCAATTATCACAAGATTTATGTTTGAATAATTCTCCATTAACAATTCTTGTTTATTGGGGTGGAATTTCAAATGCGGATGCGACTCATTTAGGTTCATTTGATATTTCAATGATGTCGAATATTCCAAATTTGGTATATCTTTCTCCAACAAATAAAGAAGAATATCTTGCGATGCTTGAATATTCTCTAAATCAGACAGAACATCCTGTTGCAATCAGAGTTCCTATGACTCCGCTCGTATCAGTTGGGAAAAAAGATGATACTGATTATTCAAAATTAAATAAGTTTAAGCTTGTTAAAAAAGGAGAAAAAGTTGCAATTTTGGGCTTAGGAAATTTCTTTGGTTTAGGACAAGAAGTAAAAAAAGCATTAAAAGAAAAATTGAATATTGATGCAACATTAGTAAATCCTGTATTTGCTACAGGGGTAGATAAAGAGCTCCTGAATGAATTGAAAAGTAATCATAAAGTTGTTATAACTCTAGAGGATGGTATTTTAGATGGTGGTTTTGGTGAAAAAATTGCCAGATATTATGGAAATTCCGATATGAAAGTATTAAATTTTGGTGGGAAAAAAGAATTTACTGACAGAACTCCTGTAGAAGAATTATATGAACGTTATCATTTAACTCCGGATTTAATTCTGAAAGATATTGAAAAATTATTGTAACCTTAAGGCGAAGCTTAAGCTTCGCCTTTTTTAATACTTTAAAATAGTAAAATATTATTTTTTTCTAAATCCTTTGTTTGTCGAAATTGTTCTGCCTATGGATTTTATTTTTCCGCTTATACAATTAAAACATTGTGATGGATTTTCATTGATACATATTTTGTTTGGATAAATTTCATATTTTGCTCGATATTCTGTTGTTGTTACATTTGGCATTACAACATTTGCACCACTTTGTAAAGCAATAATTCTTCCATTTGGATTTAATGTTTCCATAGCGGTTGTTGCAGGAATATTTATGTTTTTGAGAAGAATTCTTGTTAATGCCATAACTTTTAATGCAAGAGTAAAATCACCATTAGCACAATTTTTTAAAGGAGTATGTTGATGGGCGATAAACGGTCCTATGCCAACCATGTCAGCGTTGATTTCTTTAAAAAATAAGATGTCGTTGGCAAGAGAGTCTATTGTTTGTTCCGGTAGCCCTACAAGACATCCTGTACCTACTTCGTATCCAAGTTTTCCTAAATCTTTTAAACATCTTACACGATTTTCAAAACTCATGTTAGGGTGCATTTTTTTGTATAATTCTTTGTCAGTTGTTTCTATTCTAATAAGGTATCTGTCGGCTCCGCATTCTTTGAAAGCTTTGTAATCCTCAAAACTTCTTTCACCTACACTTAAGGTTAACGCTACATCGAATTCTTTTATGCCTTTAATGATTTTGCAAAGTATATCTCGGGAATAATATTCATCTTCTCCTGATTGTAAAACAATTGTTTTGTATCCCATATCAACTGCTTTTTTAGCATAAAAAATTATGTCATCAGGTGTAATTCTATATCTGGTGAGATTTTTATTTTCACATCGTAATCCACAGTATTTGCAGGTTCTTTTGCAGATGTTTGAAAATTCAATAAGCCCTCGTAAATGAACTTCGTCCCCTACATTTTCTTTGCGGACTTTATCTGCTAGAGAAAATAACCATTTATTTTGGCTGTTGTCTTGCAAAATATCTATAATTTCGTTTTTTGAAAAGTTTTCCATAATAGAAATTATACCATGACTGTATTAAATTTTTTCAATTACTTTAGTATAGAATAAATTATACTACAGCATCTTCTAGGGTATTATTCATTGGGTTCCATGTGTCTTTAAGATTATTTTCTATCAGATTTTGATAAAAAGTTTCTTTAAAATTCAAAAGTTCCATTTGCTTTTGTAGTTCTTCCATTTGTTTTTGAGCTTTCTGCTTTGTTGCTTGAATAATTCCATAGCGTTCTGAAATTGTAGAATCCCCAACAACACAGAGGTCAATGTAACGTTTAATTGCTTTGTTTTCAGTTCCGACAGCTCGTAAGCATTTAACGATTTTTACCCAATCTAAGTCGTTATCTGAAAATATTCTTATGTTGTTTTTATCTCTTTTAACAAAGGGAAAAAATCCGCTTTTAGCCCAAAATCTGAGTGTATGTTCTGAAATATTAGTTTTTTCTGCAACTTCTTTAATTGTGTACATATTCAACCTCCTTGGAGAATATTAACATAAAAACAATTGGTAATTACTATTAGTTGTTTTTTATATTTAACTTCATTTTGTAGTACAATTTGTACATAAAAAGAAAGGAATTATATTAATATGTTTATACTCGAAGCTCCTTATGTTTCAGAATTAATGTTAAAAACTCTTGAAAAAAATCAATTTGAAGTTTTGGAAAATGAATTGGTTAAACAATATGTATCAAACTATAATTTAAACTTGGTACAAGAAGGTGATGTTGTAAATAATTTAGTAAAAGAAAGGGATTTGAAGGTTTATTCAAATTCAGAAAATTCTATTAATTGGGTTTTAAAAAATTTTCCAAAGTCAGATTTAGCCGGATTAATAAATGTTTGTAAAAATAAATTTGAATTTAGAAAACAGTTAAAAAATATTTACCCGAAATTTTTCTTTAAAGAAATTCAATTGAGTGATATGGAAAATATTGATATATCTGATTTTCCCAGTCAATTTATAATAAAACCTTCAATTGGTTTTTTAAGCATGGGAGTACACAAAGTTGCATCACATGATGAATGGAGTAAAGTTGTAAAAGAAATCTTGTCAGAAGTTGACTTGTTTGCGAAGAATTTTCCAAAAGAAGTTTTAAGTTCATCAAGTTTTATTGTTGAAGAAATTATTCGTGGTGAAGAATTTGCTATAGATGCATATTTTGATAAAGAAGGAAGTCCGGTTGTATTAAATATTTTTCAACATCCATTTGTAAATGAGGATGATGTAAGTGATAGGGCTTATATTTCTTCAGGAAATGTTATTAAAGAAAATCTTAAAATTTTTGAAAAAATGTTGACTAAAATTGGAGAAGTATTATGTATTAAAAATTTTCCGATGCATATTGAAGTGATAAAAAATACTGATGGGACAATTGTTCCGGTGGAAATTAATCCAATGCGTTTTGCAGGGTGGTGTACTACTGATTTGGCATATTATGCTTATGGTATTAATATTTACGAGTATTTTAATAATGATTTGAAACCGGATTGGGATAAAATTTTGGCAGATAAAAAAGATAAAATTTATTATTTTGCGATGGCAGAAACTCCAAATGATGTAGATAAAAATAAAATTAGTTTTGATTATGAATCATTGGAAAGGAGTTTTTATAAGGTTTTAGATTTTAGGAAGATAGATTATAGAGAAAAACCATTGTTTGCAGTTATTTTTGGAGAGGCCAAAAACAAAGATGAAATTACAAATATTTTGGAATTAGATGTTCACGATTTTATAAAATAATTTATTTAAATTAATAAGCAAAAAAGAACGCTGTTTTAAAAGCGTTCTTTTTTTATATTAAATCTTGTTTTTATTAAACAATAACTTTAACCCATCCTTCAGGGCCTTTAATTTTCCCAAATTGGATGCCTGTTAATGTGTCATATAATTTTTTAGAAACAGGTCCCATTCCATGTTGAGAGTTTTCAAATACGATTTCTTTTCCGTGGTCGTTAACCTTTCCAACAGGAGAGATAACTGCAGCAGTTCCGCAAAGACCGCATTCAACAAAATCTCCGATTTCTGATAAGTAAACTTCTCTTTCTTCGGTCTCATATCCCAAGTCTTTTGCTAATGCCATTAAAGAACGTCTTGTGATAGAAGGTAAAATACTTGGAGATTTTGGAGTAACTACTTTGTTATCTTTTGTTACAAAGAAGAAGTTAGCACCACCTGTTTCTTCAACTTTTGTACGAGTTTGAGAATCCAAATACATATTTTCATTAAATCCTTCTTCATGTGCTTTTACGATAGGATATAAACTCATTGCATAATTCAAGCCTGCTTTTATATGTCCTGTACCGTGTGGAGCAGAACGGTCAAAATCACTTACTTTTAGCACGATTGAACCGGAATTTCCACTTTTAAAGTAAGGACCTACCGGAGAAACAAAAATTCTGAATTGGTATTCATTCGCAGGTTTAACACCCATTACAGCCCCGGTTGCAAATAAAACAGGGCGAATATATAAAGCAGCACCTGTTCCGAACGGTGGAACGTATTCAAGATTAGCCTTCACTACTTTTTCTACGGCGTCAATAAATCTTTCAATCGGGAAGGGAGGAATTTCTAAACGAGTTGCGGTATCTACCATTCTTTTTGCATTCATATCAGGTCTGAATACAACTACATGCCCATCTTCGGTTGTGTAGGCTTTCATGCCTTCAAAGCAAGTTTGGCAGTAATGAATTACACCCGCACATTCACTGATTGCAACAGTCGCATCATCAGTGATGCAGCCTTCATCCCACTTACCATTTTTGTAATTTGAAACATATCTTTTTTCTGTTTGGTAGTAACCAAACCCTAAGTTTGCCCAATCAATATTTTTCTTTTCCATGTAAAACCACTCTTTCTTTCTTCTATATGTTAGGAAAATTTCTTTTATATGTCAAATTTTTAATCGGTTTAAGAAAAGATTTTGTTACATGGCTGGATTTTTTGTTAAACATGTAGTATATTGTTGATAAACTATCCAAATTAGATTTTTTATCAGACAGAAAGTAATATTATAGGAGGGAAATATAATGGAGTTAACGATAGAAAAGAAGGTGTATTCATCTAACGAATTTGTTAGTGGAAAGTGGCAACAGGAAATAAATGTAAGGGATTTTATACAACGCAATTATACACCTTATGAAGGAAATGCGGACTTTTTAGCGGGTGCAACGGAAGCAACAAAGAAGTTGTGGCAAGAATGTTGTGATTTATTAAAAAAAGAACGAGATAATGGTGGAGTTCTTGATATGGATACAAAAATTGTGTCTACAATAAAATCACATGGTGCCGGCTACATTGATAAAGATTTAGAGACAATTGTAGGCTTGCAGACAGATGCACCTCTAAAACGTTCACTTCAACCTTTTGGAGGGATAAGAATGGCTGAAACTTCTTGTAAATCATACGGATATCAAGTTGATTCAGAAATTTCAGAGGTTTTTACAAAATACAGAAAAACTCATAACCAAGGAGTGTTTGATGTTTATACTCCTGAAATGAAGGCTGCAAGACATTCTGCTATCATAACAGGTTTACCTGATGCTTATGGTAGAGGCAGAATTATCGGAGATTACAGACGAGTTGCATTGTATGGTATTAATAGATTAATAGAGGATAAACAAGAGCAATTCAAGTCTTTGGAAGGAGAAATGACTCCGGACAGAATTCAATTGAGAGAAGAAATTACTGATCAAATCAATGCGTTGAAAGATATGATAGAGTTAGGAAAAATCTATGGATTTGATATTTCTCAACCGGCTCGTAATGCAAAAGAGGCTGTTCAATGGTTGTATTTTGGTTACTTATCGGCAGTAAAAGAACAAAACGGAGCTGCGATGAGTATTGGTAGAACTTCTACTTTCTTGGATATTTATATTGAAAGAGATTTAAGAGAAGGGATTATCACAGAAGCAGAAGCTCAAGAGTTGATAGACCACTTTATTATGAAATTACGTCTTGTAAAATTTGCGCGAACTCCTGAATATAATGAATTGTTTTCGGGAGACCCGACTTGGGTTACAGAATCTATAGGTGGTATGGGGGTTGATGGTAGAACTCTTGTTACAAAGAACTCTTTCAGATATTTGCATACTCTTGAAAATTTGGGAACAGCTCCGGAACCAAACTTGACTGTTTTATGGTCAAAGAGATTGCCACATAACTTTAAAAAGTATTGTGCTCATATTTCAATAACAACTTCATCAATTCAATATGAAAATGATGATTTAATGCGAGTAACTCATGGTGATGACTATGCAATTGCATGTTGTGTATCATCAATGGTTGTTGGAAAAGAAATGCAATTTTTCGGTGCGAGAGCAAATTTAGCAAAATGTTTGTTATATGCGATTAACGGTGGAATTGATGAAAGATTAAAAATTCAAGTTGGTCCGAAATATCGCCCAATTACATCAGAATATCTTGATTATGATGAAGTAATGGATAAATATAACGACATGATGGAATGGCTTGCCGGATTATACGTTAATACATTGAATATTATTCACTATATGCATGACAAATATTGTTATGAAAAAGCTCAAATGGCTTTGCATGATAGAGATGTAAAACGTTATTTTGCAACAGGAATTGCAGGACTTTCAGTTGTTGCAGATTCTCTTTCTGCAATAAAATATGCTAAAGTAAAAACAGTTCGTGATGAAAATGGAGTTGTTGTTGATTACGAAGTTGAAGGAGATTATCCTAAATATGGAAATAATGACGATAGAGTTGATCAAATTGCTGTTGATTTGGTTAAAAACTTTATGTCAAAAATCAGAAAACATTATACATATAGGAATTCAATTCCGACAATGTCAATCTTAACAATCACATCTAATGTTGTTTATGGCAAAAAAACAGGCAACACTCCTGATGGAAGAAAAGCCGGTATTCCTTTAGCACCCGGAGCAAATCCTATGCATGGCAGAGATTCAAATGGTGCAGCTGCATCACTTGCTTCTGTTGCAAAACTTCCATTTAATGATGCGCAAGATGGAATTTCTAACACTTTTTCAATTATTCCAAATGCGTTAGGAAAAGATGAAGTGTTTATGGGGGATTTAAACATTTGTTTTGATGGCGGATGTTGCGATTCAAACTTAAACTAGTAATTTAATAATTTGAAAGGAAATATGAATTATGACTATAATGCAAGAAGAAAATTTAATAAACTTGATTGACGGATATGTTGAAAAAGGCGGGCATCATTTGAATGTAAACGTGTTTAATAGAGAAACGTTACTTGATGCTCAGGCACATCCTGAAAAATATCCGCAACTAACAGTGAGAGTTTCAGGCTATGCAGTTAACTTTATAAAATTAACTAAAGAGCAACAAGATGATGTTATCTCTAGAACATTTCATAGCGGATTATAATTATAAGAATATTTAAATAGTAAGGCGGGATATTTATATCCCGCCACAATAAAAAATTATGACAATAAAAGGAAATATACATTCAATAGAGAGTTGTGGAACGGTTGACGGCCCCGGAATAAGATTTGTTGTGTTTATGCAAGGATGTCCTATGCGGTGTAAATACTGTCATAATCCTGATAGTTGGACAACTGATAAAAACCAAATTATGTCAGTTGAAGAAATTATGCAAAAATATGATGGTGTAAAGGAGTTTGTTCAATCAGGCGGTATTACTGTTACAGGCGGCGAACCATTAGTTCAAATTGATTTTGTAACAGAGCTTTTTAAGGAAGCAAAATCAAGAAAAATTCATACAGCCCTTGATACTTCCGGAGTTTTATTCAATCCTCAAGATACTGTAAAAATTGATAACCTTTTGAAATACACAGATTTAGTTTTATTAGATATAAAACATATTGATAATTCAGAACATATAAAATTAACAGGATTGTCTAATAAGAATATACTCGCATTTGCCGAATATTTGTCACAAAAACAAATTCCTGTTTGGATAAGACATGTTGTTGTAAAAGGAATTACTCTTAATGAAAAGTATTTAAGAGAATTGGGAAGGTTTTTAGCTGCTTTGAATAATGTAAAAGCCTTGGATGTCTTGCCTTATCATAATATGGCAATTCCAAAATATGAAGCTCTAAATATTAATTACCCGTTAAAGGATGTTCTCCCAACGACAAAAGAAGAAGCTTTAGAGGCACGAAATATAATTGTAAATGAATTTATAAAAGCTAAAAAACAAACATAAACTATCTAAGCACTAACAAATGCTGCTGTAAGTAATTTGTATATAAGTTCTTTATTTTTTTTACCCTGTTTTTCAATAATTTTATGAATTTCCTCATCAATATTTTCAGGAATGTTTATTGTAGAAAATCTAAAAAATTCAATAAGTTCAACTTCTAGTACATTAGCTATTTTTTCTAACACGTGTAATGATGGATAAAATCTCCCTGATTCAATTCCGGAAAGTGAAGATGTCTCTATATCAATCATTTCAGAGAGTTTTTCTTGTGTTAATCCCCTTGATTTCCTGATAGCTTTAATTTTTTTCCCTAGAAGTTTTTTATTATTCATAATCTAATATTACCTGTTTTTAAAGATAAGAAAAAGCAATACTGTCACTTTGTTTTAGTTCAAATAGCGTAATAAACACTTAATAGTACTTGACAATCACTGAAAAATAATTTAAAATAAGTGTATAATTAATGGTTTAACTGAAAACTATGATTTGTACATGCACAAAAGAACAATGACATAGAGTAATAAGAGAGTAGATTACAAAAAAAAGAAAGGTGAAAAGATTATGACAAAACGTTTTGGTTTTACTTTGGCGGAAGTTTTGATTACTTTAGGTATCATTGGTGTTGTTGCAGCAATGACAATGCCTACATTGATGAACTCAACTCAAGGCGCACAATACAAAACAGCTTACAAAAAGGCTTTATCAGCTATTTCTCAAGCTGTAACTTTGAACGTTGCCCTAGATGAATGGAACTTTGCAGATGCTACAGGTTCTTCTCCATATACAGTTACAGAAATGCTTTCTAGCAGAATGAACGTTGTTAGAACAGAAACTACTGCTTCAAATATTAAAGACGCTAAAGGAAATACATATAAAGTTGCTAAAGGTACAGGTAAATTACAAGGTTTTGATGGTGGAACAGTTGCAGAAGGTAACACAACATTGTTCTTTAACGATGGTATTATGTTTACATACAAAACAAATTCTTCTGGTTGTACACACGCTGATGGTGCTACAGCTAAAGATTGTTATGGTTTCATCGATGTTAATGGTATCAAAGCTCCTAACAGAGTTGTTCAATGTGACAACTCAGATGCCTCAGAAACAAAATGTCAAATCAAGAACCCAACTGACGTATATCCGGTTAGATTCTATGATGCAACAATTGTTCCAAACTCTACTCCGGCTAGAGCTGTATTGTATAGCAAATAGTAGCGTTGGATAATTTAATCGAAATCTTTAATTTCGAAGTGGGGTAATAATCTCACATAAGTTCTTCATTTGGCACATTTTAGCAAATGAGGTAACTAAACAAAAATCGAATCTTTTTGTCGGCGGAGTTTCACCCCGCCGTTTTTTTATGTTATTTTATAGTCATGAAAAGCGAATTAACAGAGAGTTTAGAAAAATATTTATTAGCTATTTACGAGATTGTAAAACTTAATCAGGCTGCAAGAGTAAAAGATGTTTCTAATTATTTAAAAATAGGTGGGCCTGCAACGTCTGATGCGGTGAAAAATCTTGCAGAACGAGGTTTTATAAACTATGTACCCTATGGAATTATTACAATAACGAAAAAAGGTAAAACCAAAGCAGAAGAAAAAATTGCAAGACATCAAACAATTTCGAATTTCTTAGAAAAGGTTTTGTTGGTTGAACCGGAAAAAATTCATGAGAGTGCTAAAAGTATAGAATATTCAATGCCTTCTGATGTATTAGAAAAATTTGTAAATTTTTTAACATTTATGGAAAAATGCTCATGTAAAGAACCTAAATGGGTTCAAAGTTATAAATATTTTTCTCAAAGTGGTAAAATGCGCGATAAATGCGAACATTGTATTGCAAATAAAGAAAAATTTGATAATTCATCTTGTTGTGGCGGTTGCCGTGAATAATTAAGAATGAATTATTTTGTTGTAATTTATGCGTTTTTAGCAAATTTTTCGAAAGAAATATTTGGATTTAATTTCCCTGTTTTTAATATTGAATTATCTTTTTTGTGTTTATGCTTGGTTATTAAAATATTAAGTTTTGGAAGTAAAATGCCTAGAGCCAATGTAGAATATGCCAAACCGGTGATATGTGCAAGGTTTAGTTTCCACATATTTCTCTTTGCGAAATCTTTCCCTTGTGCGGCAATTTCATTGTGAGATTTTAGTGATAAATCGTTTAACCAGTGTTTTATGCCTTTTCCCTCTTTTGATATATTAAATAGATTTTTTCTATTTTTATCCAAAATATTTGCCATTCCTTTAGCTGCAAAACCTCCAAAGACTAACCAGTTTAGAAATCCAAGGAAATCTCTTGTTGCAGTTTCTCTTAATTCGTCTTTGCTGTCTGAAGCTAAAAATCTTCCGATAAGGGTTGAGGCGTAAACTGTTTTGATGACGTTGCCACTTGTTACAGGGCCTGTAAATTCAAGTTTTTTCAAGAAATCTGCAGGGGATTTAACTTTCATTACTGCAATTGCCATAGCTGCCATGCCAACGCTTGCCAGAATTTTTTGAGCCCAAAAACCTTTGGAAGTATCATTCTTTTTATTTTGAGATTGGTTTTTATAATCTAAATCACCTACAAAACCTTTTTTACCTGTTCGTTTTTCTGTGATTTTTCTGTTAATATATTGATTTGTTAAACCTAAAGAAGATGCTAGTGCTAGTGCTCCTATGCTTTTTATTTTGTTGATTTTTATAATTTTGGCAATTGCTTCATTAGTTTTTATTTTTGGATTTGTGAATACATCTCGTCCTAAATCAATTGCATCTCTGAGTAGATTATGAATAGAAGAAGAAACAGAGTTTGTAGAGTTTTTTGCTGTTATTTTATCTGCTTTTAGAGCATTTGTGAGTCTTAATTCTAAAATGTTTTGAAGTTTTTTATTGTCATTTGCCGAAATATTTTTATTCTCAATAAGTTCACTAATTGCTGAAATTAACGAATTCTTGTCTTTTAATTTTGTATGGATGTTTTGATATTTCTTATCATCCCAGTTAAATTTTGACCATTTATCTTCGTCAATCCAATCAATTTTTGTCCAATCAATATCTTTGAATTGTTTAATTTCTTTGCCATCACGACCTGAAATATCGTTTAGTATGCCAGTTGCATAAGATTTTGTATTTTTAGTTTTTTTCCAAGTCGATTTCAAATAATTAAGGCTGTCATTAGAAAACCAAGAATTTGGATTAATATTTACATTTGGGTTTATTAATTTATTTGCGGCATGAGAAATAAGTTTCGCAAACCAACTTGCAGAAAGGCAGACAATTAAAGTTCCGGTGAATTCTCTAAAAAAAGTTTCTGCTCCTGCATATTTATTTCGTTCTTTAGTATCAACGTATGTTCTTGGAGCAACCATAGCAAACAGGTCAATTCCGACTGCATTTGCCATAGGGTTTGTATCAAGTGTTCTTAAAGTATTTGTTACAGCTCCATCCAGAACTCCGTTAAATGGAATTTGATTTTTCGGGGTAGTGTTTATATTATTTATCATTTTTCTTTCTCCATGTTATTTACAAAAAAATAAGTTCCCTAATTTATTTTAGGGAACTTATATGTGCTAGTTATAAAAATAAAACATCACAATTGACGTAAGTCCCTAACATCGGTTCTTACAGCAACAGCAAGTTGAATTTTTTGTAGTTTGTAAATACATTTTGTTTTCCTTTATATGTAGATTGAAACAAAAATAAAAATATTTGTCAATAGTTTGTTGACTTATTCTTATGGTTATAATTGAATAATATATAGATGTTTAGGTATAGCGAAAAATAATAGCAAAGGATAAAAATAGAAAATGAAAGTATTAGTAGGCTTATCGGGTGGAGTGGATTCTTCAACAGCAGCATTGATTTTAAAACAACAGGGTCATGATGTTATTGGTGCAACAATGTCAATATGGGGTAAAGATGGAATGGCTTTGAAAACAGGACACAAAAATGCCTGTTATGGCCCCGATGAAGTTGAAGATATAGAAGAAGCTCGTAGAATTGCAAAGCAATTGGGTATTCCTTATTATGTTTTCAATTGTGTTGAGCAGTACGAAAAAATTGTTCTTGAAAATTTTAAGTCAGAATATATTCAAGGAAGAACTCCAAATCCTTGCGTATGGTGTAATGCGTTGGTTAAGTTTGGTGCGTTACCATTAATGGCAAAGGAAAACGGTTTAGAATTTGATAAATTTGCAACAGGGCATTATGCTAGAGTTGAAGAAGGTGCAAACGGAAGATTTTTATTGAAACGTGGTATTGCACCACGTAAAGATCAGTCTTACTTTTTATATAGATTAAAACAAGAACAATTGAAAAATATTTTATTACCTCTTGGAACTTATACAAAAGAGGAAATTCGTAAAATTGCAAAAGAAAATGGTTTAGATGTTGCAGAAAAACCTGATAGTCAAGATTTTTATGATGGTGATTATAATGAACTTCTTGGAATTAATGAGAAAGAAGGTAATATAGTAGATATAAATGGAAAAATTTTGGGCAAACATAAAGGGATTTGGAATTTTACGATAGGGCAAAGAAAAGGAATTGGAGTTTCCGCTAGTGAGCCTTTGTACGTTCTTTCATTAAAGAAAGATACTAATGAGGTTGTTGTTGGGCCTGCTGATAAAACATTTAAACAATCATTGGTTGCAGTTAATTTTAATTGGATTGCTTTCGATAATTTGAAAGAAGAAATGAAAGTGCAGGCTAAAATTCGTTCAACTCAAGAACCGGTTGCTGTTACAGCAAAGCCTTTAGATAATGGTAAGGTTGAAGTGGTATTTGATGAGTTGCAAAAATCAATTGCTATAGGTCAATCAGTAGTTTTATACGATGGTGATATAGTGCTGGGCGGTGGAGTTATTGACAGCACGGCTTGTTAGTTAGATAATTCATTTGGAAATTAAATAGATTAAGCTGATATAGCTTCCCAAGTGGAGTTGTAAACGTAACGTATTTCAATTTTCCGTAGAGCTTGCTCTGCCAACAGTTGAAAATTAAATAGATTAAGCCGATATAGCTCCCCAAGTGGAGTTGTAAACGCAACGTA
>CAKUZD010000011.1 GCA_934718275.1 uncultured Candidatus Melainabacteria bacterium
AGTTACAGTCATTGTGAGCGAATGCGAAACAATAATGATGTCATTCTGAGGGCTTTGCCCGAAAGAATCCAGCTGATGATTTACAATATTGGCGGGGTAGGTACCACCGCCCTACAACACTTTTTACATAAAAAGTTCCCGCTGTCCGCGAAGGGCAACCAATTAAGGCAATAGGGCGATAAGGCAATAAGGTTTTACTGTCATTGTGAGCGAATGCGAAACAATCCAGCTGAATAATTATATATGAGTATTGTTAGTTCACCATCTCTAACTCTCCCTAATTGAGGGAGAGAATATAGTTAATAGACTCTGAATCAAGTCAAGCCCCTCTCTCGTATGCGTAATTCGCGTTGCTCAAACGCCTACTCTCTCTCCCCTAAAGGGCGAGAGCACAATAATCATGGTCATTCTGAGCGGAGTGAAGAATCTTTTAAACATTTTACCAACCATGCGATGTTTCGGCAAAGCCTCAACATGACTGAAATTTTAAAGGAAAAGAATATTATTTACCAAAAACGGGCTGACAAAAATTATCAACCCGTTTAAACATATATTTAACTATATCTCTATTCAGCTTCCGGAGGTGGAGGTGGTGGGAAAGAACCATCATGCCTTGGTGCATTTGGACCAAACGGAGGACATGGATTTTTTTTATGTTCTTTTTCAAATCTTTTACGCCCTTCATCTTTCATTTTTTTCAATTCCTTTAATTGCTTTGAAGTTAAAATTGATTCAAATTCTTTCATATTTTGCATGCGCAATTCGTGTATACCTCGTTTAAGAGCTACAATTTCTTTTTGTAACTGTTCAATCT
This sequence comes from uncultured Candidatus Melainabacteria bacterium, assembly GCA_934718275.1. Taxonomy (GTDB): domain Bacteria; phylum Cyanobacteriota; class Vampirovibrionia; order Gastranaerophilales; family Gastranaerophilaceae; genus Stercorousia. The sequence goes on from CAKUZD010000011.1 coordinate 815, forward strand.
GTGCCTGCTTATCACGTTCCAGCAATTTCGATTTTTTAATTCCTTCAATTTCACCTTTTTTCTCATGCAACTTTGTCATTAAAGGTTTAATTTGTTCTGCTCCTTTTTTACGAATAGCTTCTGCCTTAACTTTTTGTTCTTCTGTCAATTTCAAACGTTTTTCAAATTCGGCATTTCTTTTTGCGAACTCAGGGCCTTTCGGCGGCTTTTGACAATTGCAAGGTGCTTTTTTGGCACAATTGCATTGAGGTTTTCCACAATTGCAAGGTGGTTTTGTATCAGCGAAACAAACCGATGCAGATGCAAACATTAATACGCTTGCCATAATTAGTGTCTTTTTCAACATGTAGTATCCTTTCTTATTTCATAACAAATCTTGTAACTTAACTGCCAATTCTTTTTTCGCGTTATAAAGTCTCGACTTTATTGTCCCAACCGGACATTTTATTTTAAATGCTGCTTCTTCATAAGTGTATCCGTATATTTCACACAGCATTACAACTTCTTTAAATTTTGGTTTTAAATCTTCAATAGCTGCTATAATAGTTTTTTGCCTGTCATTTGTAATAACTCTGAGCTCAGGAGTTGATTTTTTGTCTTTTATAGTATTTAAAATATTGTCATCAGAAGTTAATGCATCTTGATTACGTTTCTGCACTGACTTCAGATAATCCCTCGAAACATTTTTCGCAATAGCATTTATCCAGCTCTTAAAATTCCCTTGTTCTTTATACTTTTCAGAGTTTTTCCAAACTTTTATATATACTTCTTGCTCTAAATCTTCATTATTTTCTTTTGTAATAAGTTTTATAATACTTTTTACATTATTCCGGTTGACTTTAATAATTTCTTTAAAATCCATTAACTATTCCACCATTAACAACCCGTATGAATCCACAGGGAAACCTAAATCTTCCGCACTTAATGTTGTCCCGTATCTTAAAATATCCGAAACATCAGAATTTAAGTTTACAACACCTAGGACTGTTCCGCTGAAAAGAATCGCAAATATTGCACACGCCATTTTTAGCCTTGCAAACTTCTTCCTTTTTTGAACATAATACGGTTTTACTTCCGTCAACAAACTTGAAACCTTATCCATTTCTTCCTGCTCTTTTTGACAATCCGGACAGTTTTTTAAATGGGACTTCATCATTTCTTCATTACCGAAAGTAAATATAGCTTCGTATTTATTACATTTTTCTGTCATTTCTTTAACCTCTGTATCTATATAACGATAACAAAATTAAAAAGTTCATTTATTATAAAAAATTTTCGTACTATTATAACAAATGTTCACAAAACTAGCAAAAAAATTTTTTTACAGTTTTTGTATGCTTGAGACAAAAAAATGACAAATTTTCAAAGTATTAAAAATTTATGTAAAAAACTTGGAGAGAACAATAAACCTACATACGTAGTTATGTCTATTGCTGCAGTAAAAGGTATTTGTCGTCCAACATTTACCATGATGGACAAAACAGAAAAACCTGAAACTAAAAAGTACACAGCTTTACGAGAAGGCTTAACCGAAGTAATTGCAATTCCTGTATATTGGGCATGCGGAGAAATTGCAGGAAAATTAGGTAAATATGTCGTCTCAAAAAATATGGACAAAAAAATTGCAGCTCTTGAAAAAGAGGGAAAAAAATACACTCAAGAAGCAAAAGACGAAATGAAAACTGCAGCCATAAAGAAGGGAAATACCGGCTTGATGTTTATAGGAGTTTGTACTGCTGCCCTATTCATAATACCTGCAGTTTGTTCTGCCGTGATAAAACCTGTCATGGATGCTATTGGTTTAAAAGCCCCACATGACAACCAAAAAGACAAAAAACTTGATATTAAGGAAGGTGGACAAAAAAATGTCCAACTGCCTCCACAAATTTCTACCACACTTTATCAAATCAAACAACCTAAAAAATTTCAAACACCAAATTTTTACACACCTGCTAAAATTGGCGGAATGAAAGTAGGTGGCGTATGATTTCAGCTATTTCAAGAATTATTACAAATCCGACATTGGTAAGCGTTGCACAAAACACAAACGCTTCAGTCGCAAGTGAAACAGTTCTAAAATCGGTCGGGAGACCCGGTTTTATCCTTATTGATAATGATATCGACCCTGCAACAAAAAAATATGCAGCAGCAAAAGAATTTTTATACCAAGCAACCTGTTTAGCAATTTACATGACACTCGTTGGGCCTGTTTTTAAAGCCGGTGCTTTCAAAATTGCTAAAAAATATATTTATAAAGGCTCAGAAGGTTTTAATAAATTCCAAAGCATGAAAGAATATCTTGCATATCATAAACTTGCAGACAAATCTTTAACTAATAGAACCGCGTCTTTATCTAAAGATCACTCCCAATTCAAATTTGAACACGACAATCTCAGAAAAGATTTATTAAACAATAGAGCACCTGAAAAATATCCGCACATAAAAGGAGCAATAGAACTCGGAAGTACAATCGGCTCTGTTTTAGGATTGGCAATCTTAGCTCCACAAGTAAGCCACGCTTTTATCCATCCAGCACTGAGATTTTTGGGAATGGAGCAAAAACAATCTACTCCACTAAAACAACAAGAACAAAAGCACGTTGATACAAAAGCTTAAGAAAGGTTTACCATGCAAGTTAATAAAACCACATCAAATTTGCAAATAATGAGATTGACGGGCTTGGCGGGATAAGACCACATTTTAACTCATTTGATACAATAAAGGACTATTTTGAAAAAGATTGTAAATACAAAGATGAATTATTTAATAGAAATGATGCATAATATATTATTTAATTAATTAATACCCTTAACAATTTGTATACACTCTGAAGTTTACTATCTTCAATATTTTCAATATCTTTTAACAATAATTTACGTACATCTTGCGTAGAATTTAAATGTTCAAAAGAAACCAATTCTTCAAAAGAAATATCAAAAGTTTCAAGTAGTGCAACTATTGTTTCAAATGAAGGGTAGTGTTTTCCGGTTTCTAATTTACTTAATTGACGAGGTTCAATCTTTAATTTTTCAGCCAAATAATCCTGAGTAAATCCCCTTCGTTTTCGCAATTCTTTAATTCGTTTTCCAAGAAGTTCTTTTTGATTCATTTTCCAGCTCCTTTTTCTATGCTAAACAAATTAAGATTGTTTTATAAGGAAGTAAACAATTATTTTTCCATTAAAACTAGAACTATGTATTGACATTAATAGACAAATATAATACTATTTTGATTAAAAATAGTCGTTTAATAGGAGAATTAATGAAAAACTTTAATTGTAATGAACAGGTAATTGTTGAAAATAAACTGATATTTACATCAACAATGGGAAAATTATTTTCTCGCATATATAAGAAAATGTTAGAGAAAGGAGGAAACTTAGCTGATTTGGTTACTAAGCACCGAACTGCCTTCACGCTAGCAGAAATCTTGATAACCCTCGGTATTATTGGTGTAATTGTCGCTATAACAATGCCAAGTTTAATTACCGGCTATCAAAAGCAGCAAACCGTTACAAAATTAAAAAAAGCATATAGTATCTTATATCAAGCACTTAATAGAAATGCTTTTGATGACATTGTTGTCTCTGACAAAACTTCATTCTCAATTCAAGATTCAATAGATTATGTTGACACATATCTTGCCCCATATATGCAAATAATAAAAAATTGTGGAACCAAAACAACCGAAGATTGCCAATTTAATGCAAAAGGATTAAATGGAAAAAATATTAGCGAATTTAACAGATATAACAACCAATGTACAAAAATATTTCTTAATGATGACATTGAAATAATGCCATGCCCAACAACGAATTACATGCAATTTATTGTTGACATAAATGGAACTAAAAAACCGAATATAGTCGGGAAAGATATATTTGAATTTGAATATGGAAAAAATTCCGACAATCGAATATATGGCAAATTATTACCAAGATTCAATTATGACACGGTAGAAGCCCACATAGCAGATTTACCAAACAGATGTAACAAAAATCAAAATGGGCAAGCTTGTGCATCATTGATTATGATTGATGGTTGGCAAATAAAAAAACATTATCCGTGGTAAATTGTTCACGAATTTATCACACTTTTTAAATATAAATTCCTGTCAAATACTCAACTGACCTGTTAGATATCAATTCTGCCTTCAATTTTTTATTTTTACGCTCTTTTTTAGGCAATTCTACAGGTGGTACTATACCCCAATTTGAGTTTATCGGCTGAAACTTGTCATGTTTTTCATCACTTATATATTGAGTTAAAGCACCTAACATAGTTTCTTTTGGCAAATATAACAGTTCTTCTCCATTGATAAATTTTGCCATATTAATCCCTGCAAGCATTCCTGTTGCAATAGACTCGGTATACCCCTCCGTACCGGTTAATTGTCCTGCAAAAAACAAATCTTTTCTTGCCTTTGTTTGCAAAGAAGAATTTAAAACTTTTGGAGAATTAATAAATGTATTTCTATGCATTACGCCATATCTTATAATATTAACATTTTCCAACCCTGGAATTGATTGCAACAATTCTTTTTGCGCTCCCCATTTTAAATTTGTTTGAAAACCAACAAGATTATACAAAGTTTTTGCAGAATTATCTTGTCTTAATTGAACTACCGCATAATTCTTTTCACCTGTCCGCTTATCAACCAAGCCCACAGGCTTCATTGGTCCAAACCTTAAAGTATCAACACCGCGAGAAGCCAACACCTCAATAGGCAAACAACTTTCAAAAAACTTTGCATTTTTTTCAAACTCTTTTAATTCTATCTTCGGAGCATTAATCAAAATATCATAAAATCTCTCATACTCCTCCTTATTCATAGGGCAATTAATATAAGAAGCTTCTCCTTTATCATAACGGCTTGCATAAAAAGCTTTGTCAAAATCTATACTATCTTTTTCTACAATTGGTGCTATAGCATCAAAAAAATGTAAATGTTCACTTTGTGTAAAACTCTTTATTGAATTAGCCAAACTCTCAGAAGTTAAAGGTCCTGATGCCATAATTGTATAACCATCCGGCACTTCTGTAACTTCTTCCTTTATTACAGTAATATTTTCATCATTATTAATTTTGTCTGTAACGGTTTGCGAAAACAACTCTCTGTCTATAGCAAGAGCATTTCCCGCAGGAACAGCACATTCTCGGGCTATCTTTATTAACTCTCCGCCAAGAAGTTCCATTTCTTTTTTCAACAAGCCTGACGCATTAGAACAATCTGCAGCCCCAAGACTATTTGAACAAACAAACTCTGCAAACTTCTCGGTTTTATGCGCACCCGTTGTTTTTTCAGGTCGCATTTCGTACAAATTAACTTTTATTCCTCTTTTTGAAAGCTGCAAAGCAGCCTCAGAACCGGCTAAACCGGCACCAATAACATTTACCGCCATAGGACAAGCTTAACTCGGATAAAAAATATTGTCAATTTAATAATAGCCAATACTGTTTTTTATTTACAAATAGAGACTATTACGACTTTGTAAATTTATTGTTATATTTGTAGTAAATAAGTTGCAAAAAGTCATAACATTAAGTATAATAATTACACTTAATACATTTATAACCTTAATTTTTCTTAAAATTTCAACGAAAAAAAGCAATAAGTGTAATTTATAAGTTTTATAAATATATGTGTAGTTATGAATTTTTAAAGTAGGGACATGTCAGTAAAAGCAATAAATACAACGGTTAGCGCGCAACAACGCCAAAAACTTAATGAGCAAAACACAAATCATCAGACATTCACAGGAAGTTTTAATCCGGTTGTGACAGTAATGGATGCTATCGACAAGGGAGGCTTTGCAGCATCTTTTATTGCCCAAGACGGAATTGGCATGGTTGCTCCCAGAATTTATGAAGGATTAAATCGTAACCGTCCTACTGATGAAAATGGAAAGAAAACTGGCCCTTTAAATTGGGAATTTGCAAGACGTGAAGGTATTCGAGAAATACTTAGCGGTCCCAGTGCATTCTTAATCCCGTTAGGGCTGCTTACAATATTGAAAAAGACTTCAGGCCCTGCAAATGATGTTCATGTTAACCATATAAATGTTCTTGGACAAAATTTTGCATCTTATGTAGAAAAAAATCCGGCTCAATTAAAAGACAAAACAGCTATTAAAAAAGGGTATTATACTCAAGTATTTGAAAATGTTTTAAACAATTCTACAGATAAAAACTTTGATGTAAAAACTAAAGCTAAATATTTTGCAGAAAAACTTGTTGAGATTGAAGACAAACGAGCAAGTAAAAGTAAAAAAGAAGCTAAAAATCTTCAATCAAATTTAATTGAAGAATATATGAAAATCCGCAAACAATATTCAGAACCATCAAGCGATGAAATGGGTGTTGTAATAAAAGGTAAAAACAAAAATGTTAACTCTAATATTAAGCGCCTAATCCAAAGTTTAACGGATTATTCTAACGATGTACTTGATAAAACAAATAAGTTTGTAAACAAACAATCCGGTCATACAGTTGAAGAATTAGCTAAAGACGGCTCTTTAGGGAAATTTGTTAAAAACTTTAACCTTCATAGAATGGGAACAAGGGTTCTTTCTAATTTTGGCATGTGGGGTGCTGTAGTTGCATTCTATACTATTATTCCTAAATTATACAACATGGGACTTAAGCATGACCCCGGACTAAAAGGACTTGAAGACGAAGAAACCAAAAAGACAGATAAAGAGACAAAAGGCAAAACAAACAATGATAAAAATGTTGCATTTACCGGTAATTTTGCTGCAGCAGTTGGTAAAAAAGCGACTGACGGAGGCTTTTTAAACAAAATATTCAACAAATTTGAATTTGATGGCGCCTCAATGTCTGTAACTGCTATGCTTACTTTGCTGTTTGGCTTCTGCTTCCCTCCAAGATATGCGAATGCAAAGAGTGACAAAGAGAAAAAAGAAATTGCAGTTAGAGATATATTGAGTTTTACGACAATTTTGTTTGCAGCTAAAGCTATTGCTAGAGGCTTCTCTGCCGCATTTGCAAAAATTTCAGGACTTGCTCTTAACGTTAAACCTGAAGACCACAACAAAAGTATTTTACACAAAGCAAAAAATTACTTTACTGCCGGAGCCGGTATTGATGTATTAACAAGCGACCAAATTGTTTCTAAATACAGTAATATCGAAGATTACAAAGGTGGTATCAACGGATTCTTTAAATTCTTGGAAGAAAATGACGGAAACGTAAAAAAATTCCTTAATATCGACAATAAAGTAAAAGAATTGTCTGAAAAAATTATGCATGATTTTGGCGGAGGCAAAAATCTTAAAGAAGCAACTTTAGAAGATATTCATAAAGCTTTCGAAAAAGCTAAAGGCTCTGATGCTCTTGAAAACATTTATACAATATTCAAATCAAAAGACAACAAGTTTATTAACAGGGCAAAAACATTCAACAGTGCGTTTGGCTTTGCATCAACATTAGTTCTTGTTCCGGTATTTATGATGTGGCTTGCAAGATATTGTGAAAATATGACTAAAAAAGCAATTGCGAAAGAAAAAGAACAAAAAGCTTTAACAGAAACAAATACTCCTCAGCCTGTACAACAAGCTCAACAACCAATCCCTTCATCTGTTATAAACAAACCGACAATGGCAGGCTTTTTAAATAAATAAATAAATAAATAAATGCAAAAAGTAGTTTCTTGAAATACAAGAAACTACTTTTTTATTACTAATTAAGAAACTAATCTTCAATCAACGCATTAATATCTGCAACCATAGCATCAGGATCAAATCCATGAACTTTCGCTCCTGCTTCAAGATTTTCAAAATGAGCTGCTGCACAACCAATGCAACCTAAACCATATTTTTGGAAAACTGCAACGCTTTCCGGACAAAGTTGAACAATTTCCATAATATTCATGTCTTTTGAAATTTTTTGTGCCATAATATTTCTCCTTATATTGACTTTACCAATCTTTTAATTAAAAACATTATACAATAAAAAAGAAGGATGTGTAATATTATGGAATTTTTAAAAAAATTATTTAATGATGAAGAAAAAATTATAGGCTTATGCAGTTTTAAGAAAAAAAAACAAAAAACATACAGCTATACGCCAACATTTAATGCAACAAAATTAGTTTATGGCACTAATACAAAAATAAATTTCTTATTATCCTAAACAATATAACTTTGTACCTTTTGTCGGGTCTCCCAAAGCATTTCTTTCAACAACCCCATAAGGTTGATTTGGATTTGCCACACCAAAATTAAAACTTTCTTTTACAAAATTATTTGTTGTTCTATTTATTTGATAAGGATTTGTAACTCCTTGCGCCGCATTGACAGCACCTAAGCCAAAAATTCTTTGTATACCAGCCATAATAAATTACCCCATAATTTCCCTGTAATTATATAAAGTAATTTTTTGTCAAAGAATTGCTAAAAATCTGCCAAATATTACAAAATATTAAGCCAACAAATCTAAACTATTTGCAGCAACTCCTCCGGCAACTCTTGGATGACTTAAGTTATAATTTTCATTAGTTTGCTGTGCAAAAAGTCCGGAACTAAAAGGATTACTTTCTGTCCTGTTTTGGCGATTATTTTCAAACATTTGAACAGGATTAACCCTAAAAATATTATTAGCTTGTACTGCTTTAATTCCGTCTATCATAATTTCATCCTTACTAATTATAAAACTTGAAAAACTAAAAATTTTCAAGTTTCATAAAAATCTTTACAATTTTAACAATAATAAAAATTATCCAAAAGTTTACTGATCGCTTTCGTGGTGGTCTTTATCCTTCATTAATCTTGCAAAATCTGAAGGTTTTATACTCTGAACAAATTTCTTAAACTCTTGAGCTTCTTCCTCGTCTTTAGCAGAATCTGTAGAAACAGAGCCATTTGAAATAACATTCGCCGTAACAAAAATAGGAGCATCAACTCTTATTGCAACAGCAATCGCATCAGATGGACGAGAATCTATTTCCAAAGTATTTCCCTCATCATTTACTAAAAACAGTGTTGCATAATATGTATCTTTTTCTACATCATTAATTTCAACTTTATCCAAATGATAACCTGTTTTTTCAATAATATTAATAATTAAATCATGAGTCATTGGGCGTGCCACTGTTAGATTTTCGATTTTTCTTATAATAGCACTAGCCTCAGCAGAACCTATCCAAATAGGAAGGGCTTTTCTATTTTCTTTATCGTGTAAAACTACAATCGGAGAACCGGTTCTTGTATCAAGAGCAATCCCCATAACTTTCATTTCAATCATATTAACTATACCTTTCCGTATTGTTATTGTACTCTAATTCACTAAAACCGTCAAGAATTATAAAACCCAAAAATAAAATATATATTTGCGAAATAAAATATTTATGATAGAATAGTACTATGCACATGTCGCAATTTTAGGATTGCGTATAACTAAATAGATAAAAGTGGAGTAGTGGCCGAGTGGCTGAAGGCGGCACCCTGCTAAGGTGTTATGTGGGTATAACCTGCATCCAGGGTTCAAATCCCTGCTGCTCCGAATTAAAAAGCGATATTCATTAGAATATCGCTTTTTAATTTTTTTAAAAAAACTAAATATATGTGTAATTTATTGAGTGCTTTGATTATTACAGATGGTGCGATTTTTTAGGGCTTTTGGCTTAAATAGGGCGTTTGAGGGGTAGGAAATAATACTACCATTCGTAATTCAAACTACTCCAAAATACTCATTTTGCGGACTAACGGATGGTGTGATTATTTTGGGCAAAATGTTTCAAATGCGTGTGATTACTAATTTAAGGGCATATTTAAGACTCGTTACGTATAAAGAAACAGGACAATACAGAAAAGGGGAACTTGCCTCAAAGCCCCAGAACATAAAAGAATTCAAGAGTATTTTAGGGTTGCAGAAAAGTCCAGTATGTCAGATTTGTGTCACTATTGTGTCTGGTATAAGTCTAAATTTATAAAACAATATCCCCAAAAGCCTTATTGCGGTAGGGGAATGTCGATGGACTATTATAGGACTTTTGGTATTCAAAAAGTAACATTGGTTCCAGAAAAAATATTTTTCTGTTACAATAAGGAACCTCAACGGAACTATTTAAGGAACCAAACGGAACCTATAAATTTCTATATGCTTCGCATAGCTCATCTATTGATTTATACCTGTTTGCTCGCTCACCAAGACCTTTTCTTACAAAATTATTCAAATTCTTGCCAGGAATTTTTGTTGTATTAGTTTTTCCTGTGGTTATGAAATATATCAACATTGTAAGTGCATATATTTCATGTGACATATCATAATTATTAAAACCTTCAAGTTTTAAATTTGGATCATTAAAATAGCCTTTAAATTCAGTATTCACTGTAGTTAGTTCATTATTAGGATCTTTGGCTAAACCGAAATCAGAAATTTTAATAACTAATACATCATCATAAGCTTTAATTAAGACATTGCTTGGAGATAAATCTCTGTGTAAATATCCCTTTTCATGTAGATATTTACAAGCTTTTAGTAATTGCAATATCAATGATTTTCTGGTTCCTGAAGATATTTTATCATTGTTTAGTTTTAAGAATTTATCCAAAGTATAATCCATATGCTCCATAACATATGAGTTTTCTTCACTATTGTAAGAATAAACTTCCACAATATAAGGAGAATTTAAACTTTTCATTATTTCAAATTCTTGCCTAAATCGTTTTAATTCTTTTTCGGATAATCCTTTTCTTGCTTTTTTTACAACAAAATCCTTATTATAAAAATCATCGTGATATTTATAAGTAAGTGCATATGAACCTTCACCAAGTGGTATTAAATCGTGTATAATATTTTCACTTGAATGTTTTACATTTATTGTATTGCATTTTATAAAAATTGGATTTACATAAAATAACTCTATTTTATCCATATTTTCAGGGATTGTGCTACCACCACTTGAACTTAAAAATTCATTGCACTTATTAATAATATCTTGATTGTATTCCTCAATTTTAAAAGCATATTCAGACTTGCTTAATCTTCGTTGGAGTGTTTCTATCTTATCAATTGTATCTATTAATTCTCTGCTTGGATCAGCCCAGAAATGTGCACAATAATCTTTTGTTGGTAATCTTCCGTTCATAGACTTAAATAATTTTAAAAGAGAAGAGTGAAGAGTAGACAAAATTAATATAATGTCATTTCTTCCAAAAGGTTTATATAACTCTTCATACTCGTCAGTTAATTCTAAATCAATTCTCAACTCTGCCAAATAATTTGCATACATTTATTTATCCCTCTTGCCTTCAGTTCGTTCTTCAAGCACTTTATACACAAATCTTGTAGTCGTTTTACATTCAAGTGTCAGATTATTTATGCTTTGTTTTGTGCCATCAAAGTTGTCTATAATATATTGTCTTTTGTATGGTTGATTGCAATGAGCATGGATTGAGAACTTTTCTCCGGCAGCTTTAAACATTAATTTCTTTGTTGCTTCTATGCCAATAATTGAGCATAGATATTGCAAATCTTCGGTTGGCAAATTATCTTCTGTTATATATTTTGCCCATGCTGGTTCTTCAGGTTTTTGGCGTCTAATCATATTACCCCTTTATTTTCGGTATGTAGCTTTGCATCCGACAGAGTTACATTTACCCCTTTTTCTCATTATAGTACAAACGGAACCAAATCAGGTTCCGTTTAGTTCCGTTTGTAAAAGTTGCTTAAAATACAATAAACATTTTGCTTTTTCAATATCAGAAAAACAATGATTTTATAGGCTTGAAGTGGCAGTTGTTGATATGTTTCGATATGGATACATTGACTACACAAATCTCGCAAGCAGAGTTAATGTGTGAGAGGAGATATTTATGCAAAACTCAAATGATTACTGGATTACAACTAAAGAACTTGCTCAAATTAAAGGTATATCCGAAAGAGCAGTCCGGAAGGCAATAAGCAAAAATAAATATGTTATCAGAAAATGTTCAAAATCTTATGAGATTTTAGTAACATCTCTAGAAGAAAATGTTAGAAAAAAAGTAACCTCAATCAAAGAAAAATCTGTCCAACTACAACCAATAAATTATGTTGTCCCGGAAGGTCAAAAGAAATTGGCTCTTGCAAAATATGATTTAATCAAAAAATGGGATGAATTTAGATTGAACAAGAAAAATAAAACAGTAGCAGGAAAAGATTTTCTTGAGGCATATAATAATAGCTGTATTTGTAACGATTTATTTGATACTGTCGGCAAGGTTGCTATCGGAACAATTTATGAATGGCATAAAAAGCTTCGTACCTATAATGATGATTGGCATTGTTTGATCAACAACTATACATTCGGTGAAAAAACTAAAAAATCTATTCTATCAGAAGAAGAAAAATCTGAACTGTTGAAAAATTTGCTACATCCAAATCAGTTAAACATAGGAAAAGCAATTAAATATACGAAAATGGCATTAACACAACGTGGGTTTAAAAGTTTGTGCTGTGATTTAACATATAGAAGATTTGCTAACAATTACAAAAACGAACATTATAACATTTGGATTGAAGCAAGAGAAGGAAACAAAGCTCTACATGATAAAGTTTTACCATACATTACAAGAGACGTTTCTAAACTTGAAGTAGGAGATGTAATTGTAGGCGATGGGCACAGATTATCATTTTTTGTTAAAAATCCATACACTGGAAATCCTGTAAGACCAACATTGGTTGCTTATCAAGATTGGAAATCAGGTGGTTTTGTCGGATTTGAAATTATGCTTGAAGAAAATACACAATGTATTGCAAGTGCTTTGAGAAATTCAATAATAAATTTAGGTAAAGTCCCAAAATTTGTATATCAAGATAACGGTAAGGCTTTTAAATCAAAATATTTTATTGAAAATGGAATTTTCGGTTTATTTACTAATCTAGGTATTAAGCCAATTTATGCAAAGCCTTACAATGCGAAGGCAAAACCTATTGAAAGGTTATTTATAGAATTACAAGACAGTTTTGAGGTAATGCTTCCATCTTATACCGGTACAAGTATTGTTAAAAAGCCTGCTCAATTAAAAAGAAATGAAAAACTTCATAAATCTATATTCAAATTTAATGTGCCAACAATAGAACAGGTTACAAGAGTTCTTGAGATTTGGTTGCAAAAATATCATTATGAACAACCTTGTCCACATGTTGAGGATAAAACAATTGGTGAAGTTCTTGCAAGTGGCAAAGGAGAAGGTGTCAATATTGATACATTAGATGACCTTATGATGGCTCGTGAAATTAAGAATATTTATAGAAACGGCATCTTATTCCTCAAAAATAATTATTATGACGAAGCATTATTTGGTTATAAAAAGAAAGTAATAATTAAATACAGCCTTTTTGATTTAAGTTCAATAAAAGTCTACAAATTAAATGGCGAATTTATATGTACGGCAAAAAGGGTTGAGCCTATTCATCCATTAGCAAATTATCTAGGTGAGGTAAAAGATATAGAAGATTTAAAACAAAAGACAAAATTAAAGAAACAATTAGAAAAAAGAACGGAACAAGAATATATAAATCATCTAAAACGAAATCAGGTTTATACTCCGCTATTAACAATGGATTTACCTGAGAAACAAAAAGAGGATGAGATTAAACAATTCAGTCTTGAAGTAAAAACAGGTTTTCAAGCAGAAAATTTCAACGGTTGTTTTAGAACAAGATTTGAAAAGTATGAGCACCTGATTAAGAAAGATAATCTTACTAAAAGCGAGCAAGACTGGATTACTGAATATAAATTAACAGACGAATACGAACAAATATATGGCGAAGAAAAGGAGATATTCAATGCGTAAATTATTTGTAAAAACCCATAACGTCAAAAAATTTATTGATTTAATGAATAATTTGATAGATAAATCCAGTGAAGTTCCAAAAATGGGATTAGTATATGGTGATCCTGGTTTGGGAAAAAGTAGAGTTGCGATTCGTTGGGCAAATAGAAATGATGCTATTTATGTTAGAGCTCAAAATAATATGACAAGTCATGGAATATTAGAAAAAATTGTAGAGGAACTTGGTGAAGCACCATCTAAAAAGTCTACAGATTTGATGAAACAGTGTATTGCACATTTAAGACTAAATCCTCAAGTTGTTATAGTTGATGAAGTGGATTATCTTGTAAGTCATTCCAAAGAAATAGAAACATTAAGAGATTTACATGATTTAACAGGAATTCCTGTTGTCTTAATCGGAATGCAAGAATCCAAAGCAAAACTTGGAAAATTTCGCCATTTGTTTGATAGAATTTCTGAAATAGTAGAGTTTAAACCGTTTTCAAAAGAAGATATGGACATTATTGTTGAAGAACTATGCGAAATAAAAATAACAGACGAAGCAAAAGAAATATTTTTTGAAAAGACAAATCGTTTTCGTCAAGTTATAAAAGGTCTTTCTATGTTGGAAAAATTAGCAAAGACAAACGGATTAAATAAAATTGATGCAAAACATGTGAAAGGTTTGAATATTGAAGAATAAAGATTTAATAATAAAAACAGCAAGACGATTAGACAAATTCACTCTTGATGATGTAATTCAAGTTACTGATATTGATGAACAAGATGTAATAGTTATTTTGTCAGAATTATTAAAAGAAAAAATTATTGTAAAGAATGGTAATACCTATTATTTTAATACCAAATGGGTGAATAATAATGGGAGTGCTGAAGTCAAGTTAATCATAATTGAGAAAGAAAAAGGTTATGATTATTTTCTTACACTAAGCAAAAAAACACAAGAACGGATAAGGAGTTATATTGATTTACTCAATTTTGTAAATCAGGCAGGTGGTAAGAATTCAAAGCAACTGGTTGAATTATTTAACCAAACATCAGGATATAAAAGTATTTCACTTTGTACATTAAGTAGGATACGAACAAATTATAAAAGATATGGTTTTAAAGGTATTTTGCCGTCATATAGTGCCAGTAATGTTGAAAGTTCAATACCTGACGAATTGTTTAATTATTTTAAAAAATATTATTTAACGAATGAAAAATTATCGGCAAACGAGGCTATTTATAGAGCTCAAAAACAATTGCAAGCGGAACAAAAAATGGAACAACCTTATGCCTATGCTTCTGCTGCGTTCTTGAGAAATTTAAAATTAGAATTTAGTAAGCAACAAATTGAATATTTCAGAAATAATATAAAATCGCAAAAAATAAAAATTAAGTTTGAAAATGAAATTCAAGAGCCTTTGGATATGTTATTTAAAGATGCTGCGAATATTTATTTTAATAGGTTAAAAACCAATAACAAACTTGAAATATTAATGCATCAAAAAACAGATTATAAAAACCATTTAATAGAATATTTCGGGGATTTACAAATAAGAGAAATCACAAATAAAGTTGTGGCAAAGTTTAAGCAAAAACAGTTTGATAGTGGATATCAACTTGTTTCGGTAAATATTTATATCAAAACATTAAAAAGCATTATTAATGCAGTTTGTCCTACAACAAATTATCTTACATCAAGAAGTAAAAGTCCTAAAGAAAATGCTTATGCAATGGATATGAATTTATTAACCGAAGAACAAATTTCAAGATTATTGAACAGTTGTTATAAAGAATACCCTGATGTTTATCCAATTTTGTATATTTCACTATCTTCTGGTGCGAGTATCTCTGAACTGCTAGGATTAACTTGGGATAGGATTGATTTTAGAAATCAAATAATTTTTCTAAAATATTTTCTTTATGGCGATAAACTTGTTATGACTAAATGTAATTCTACAATGCGACGATTGACGATTGATTGGAATATTTGCGAGGACCTTGAGTACAAATATCATATATCGGATCCTGAACCTAATGATTTTGTTTTTAAATTTGAGAGTAATAAACCAGCTCAACAATATGTAGAAGAAGATGTTTTGGCTCCATTGGCAAAAAAAATCGGAGTTTCAAAACTAAATCCAAGTGATATGCAGCATAATTTTGTTAATATGTGCATCCAACAAAATATTCCACTAACCTTTATTCAAAAATCGCTTGGATACTATGGAATAACCAATTTTGTTAAGATATATCGTAATTTGATAGAAAATTTAGAAAAAGATTACTATAATCCGCTAGATAAAATTTTAAAGAAATAAGGAGTAACGATGAAAAAACAAATGCTGTCAGAAACTGCTGCAAATCTTTATATTGAAAAATTTATGACATTAGAAAATATTGCAAAACAATTAGACGTAAGCGAAAGAACACTTAGCCGTTGGAAAACAGAAGGTAATTGGGATGAAAAAAGATTTAAATATATACAAGCAAAAACAACATTCCATGAGGATTTGTACGATTTTGGCAAAACTCTTTTAGAATCAATAAAGGCAGATATGGAAAACGGTGAAAAAGTAGAACCATCAAGAATGTACACCTTAACTAAAATTATGAATATGCTCAAAAACGGAAAAACCAAAATCTGGCGAATTATCAGCAGATATTGTGAGAGAAATTGAAGAAAAGATTTTAGGCATAACTTATGATGAATGATTGTTGTCTACAGATGAGTTTTAAGAGTTAAAACATCTTTCTATATGTATTTATATATAAATCAGATTTACCCAGCCTTAACGAGTGAATTGAACACTTTTTGAACAGGGGTTTGAAGGAATTAGTCGGATGAAAATTTGTGTTTTTTAAGATTTTACATACAAACACATTCTATTGAAAATTATCTTTAAAGAGTGATGTATGTTATAGAACGTTAAATAAAAGGACAAAATAAAAATTTTAAGGTATGATAAAAAAAAGGAGATAAGAATGGCTTACGACTTAAGATTTGGCGATTGCTTTAAATTATTAGATGATATTCCTGATAAATCAATTGATTTAATTTTAACAGATCCACCATACAATATTGCAAAATATTCTACAGGAAATATTGATTTACCTGGTCGTTCTGCCCTTAATAATGACTTGGCAGATTGGGATAAAAAAGAAATTGAACCACAAGAATTATTAGCCAATTTCAAAAGGATAATTAAACCTAAAGGAAATATATTTATTTTTACAACCTATAATCAAATTGGGAAATGGCATGAGGTTTTTGATCCTGAGTTTGATACTTTTCAATTTATGGTTTGGCATAAAACTAACCCTGCTCCTAAAATTTACAAAAATGGTTTTTTGAATAGTTGTGAATTAATTGTTTGTATGTGGAATAAAGGTCATCAATGGAATTTTAGCAATCAAAAAGAAATGCATAATTTTATTCAAACTCCTATTTGTATGCAACCAGAAAGACTTTCAAATCCTAAACATCCGGCACAAAAACCTGTAAAATTGTTAGAACATATTATTAAAATTGCGTCTAATGAAGGCGATACTATACTCGACCCTTTTATGGGAGTTGGTTCAACAGGGATCGCCGCTTACAACCTAAATCGGAAATTTATTGGAATTGAATTAGAAAAAGAATATTTTGATGCTACTTGTAAAAGATTTCAAAACCACGAACAGAAAATGAAAGAATATGCTATGAGCAACCTCTAATCATTTCGTTTAGTTTTTCATTTAAATTAATTTGATTTATTGCTTCATTATAAATTCTTGTAAACTCGTTAAAATCGATTCCTTCAGGTAAAATCTTATTCCAAAAGGCAGAACCCACTAAAAACATGTGTGGATATTGTAAATATTTTTTGATAGAACCTGACCAAGTCTTACCCTCGCCATCTTTATGGTATATGGTAGCAAAGTATGGTTTTGTTTTTCTGTAATTTAATCCTGTATAAATTGTTAAAAGCTTTTTAGCATTTGATGGTGCATTGCTACTATCTAAATTTCCACCAGCTTTTATTTCCATGATGTTTAATTCATCACCATCCCAAAATGCCAAATCAACAGGTTTTGTATGTATTTCTGTGTCTATTGGTAAATCTCCGTCCAACAATTCTAAAATCGTTTCATGATTAACTGAACAACAAACCTTTTTCTTTTTATCACCCTCACATCTTGTCATAAATTCTGCAATTCTGCCCTGCAATTCAGGATTATTCATATCTATATTTGAAACTATAATTTGTTCATGTTCATTTGGATTTTGGATATTATGCTTCAAATTATGAGGGTTAACGATTTGTGGAACATTTGCTGCTCCATATTTTAATTTTGCAATTTCTTTTGCAACCTTTTGAATAGAATTACCACTTTTTGACTCAAAACTACTCACAAAAACCATATGAGCAGACATCATTGTATCTAATTCTTTCAATAAAAAATTATTCTGTTTTGCCTTAAAATTAGTTACAAAATCGCTTTGTATTCTCGTTACTAAAGATGAAAACTCTTCTTCTACAATTTCAAATATTCTATCTCTCATTTATTCCTCACAAATATTTTTTAAATCTTCTATAATATTTTCAATCTTGATTTTTTTCATTACTTTTAGATAGATCTTTTTAAATTCATCAAATGAAATATTCTCAGGTAAAATCTTTTCCCAAAAGTCTTGCCCTATTAAAAACATGTCAGGATATTGTAGAAATTTCTTCATTGATCCCTTCCATTTTCCACTACCTGTTTTATGATAGTATGTTGCAAAATAAATTTTTGTATTATTTGAATTTAAAGCTACATATGATTTCAATAATTTTCTTATATTCCCTCTTGCATTAGAACTATCTAAATCTCCACCAGCTTTTATTTCTAACAAATTCCAAATTTTCCCATCATAAAATGCTAAATCAACATCATTTTTCATAATATTTTTAGTTTTGGGTAACTTTACTAATAAGGTTTTTAATTCTGCAGAATTTAAACTACAATTTTTAGGAGGTTTGCATCTTAAATTCCCTTCATTTTTTGTTATGATGTTGTCAATCTTTCTATTTAGAATTTTATTGTTTGTATCAACATCAGTTACTATAATTTGTTTGCCTTTTTGCTCTTCTATATTATGCTTTATTTTATGAATATTAATTATGGATGGTACATTTTCTTCTCCATATTTTAAGCGAGCAATTTCTAAAGATATTTTTTGCATAGCATTACCAAGTTTGGATTCAAAACTACTTGCAAATGTTAAAGCAATTTTGGTATCCAACTTTAAACCATGCAACAAAAAATTATAGTCTTTTTTACAAAAATTCTTTTTAAAATCTGATTTTATAGAATTTAACATTATTAGGTACTCTTTTTCTATAATTTCAGCAATTTTGTCTTTCATAACCAATTTCCTATGCATATTGTAGTTGTTTTTTCTTATTAAGTTCAAGAGCAGTAACTGTATCACTTTTTTTGATTTCATTGTTAATAAGATAATTTGTAATTAATAAATGTTCACAATCTCTATTGTTACGACCTTTAAAACTAACCATATACGTTTTATCAAAACTTGTTATGTATAACCCTTTTTTATCATATAAATTTGAGATAAAGTCTGTGTTTTTAATAACAAGCATAAATTTCGCAGGGCATTTGTTGATTAGATAATCTGCTAAACGTTCTTGATCTTGTTTATCAAAAGTATTGTTTACATAACTACTGAAATCTGTATCATAAGGCGGATCTAAAAATATAAAATCATTTTTAGTAAGTTTAATTTTATCCAAAAATTCTTCAAAATCTAAGTTGTAAATATCAGTGTTAACAAAGTGAGTTTGAAGCTCATTGGATTTTATATAATCAATTTTTCGTTGAAAATTCTTTCTATTGTACGAAATTCCACCATAAGGAACATTGAATTCTCCGTTAGAATTGTATCTGAACATTGAAGAATAACAATATTCACGAATAAAGTAAAAATATTCGCTATTGTCATATTTGTTATACAAAGCCCTTATAAACATGTAAAAAGATCCTTTTAATCCGCATTCAAAATTGTCATAGATATCTTTTGCTGGAAGATTACCTTTCTTTTCTTCCAAATCTTTCATACGAACTAATTTGGAACTAATATTACGCAATAATTCTTTTTCAAAAATATAATAGTGTTTTGATAACTCTGGATTTAAAAGTTGTTTGAACATTGTTTTATTGTCTTTTATAAAGTGTTCAATATTAACACGAAGTTTATCTTTATCAATCTTGTTTGATTTGTATTTCGAGTAGACTGTATTAAAAAATTCAATATTGTTATCTAATACATTTTCTAATCTAATCCAAGCATCCTGTAGAGATTGCAGGTTGCTTGCAAAACTTTTATTTTTATACTTAATATTGTTGTATAAAGAGATCAATTCAACAGATTTGTCATTAATGAGCATGTCTTTATTTTTTATAGAAAAATAAACAGCTCCACCACCAACAAAAGGCTCAATAAAACGAACAAATCCATTTGGTATATTCGGAAGAATATACTTTAGTTCCTGTTCCTTACCTCCAGCCCACTTAACCACGGGCGACAAATTGTTTCCCTTCTCCATAAACAGATTGTAATTCAAACATAATCCGATGGCAATAACGTGAAGATAGATTAATATTCATATAAAATGTTTGTTATAGAATAAAAATAATAGGAGTAGCTATGATTAAAAGGATTTTGATTAATAAATTAGGACGTTTTAATAACTTTAACTTTAATGGGGTTGACGATTTTAAACGGTTTAATGTGTTTTATGGTTGGAACTACTCAGGAAAAACGACTCTGTCAAGAGCTTTCATGGTTTTTGATACTAAAAAAATTCCTGAACATTATGATGATGGATTTGATTTTACTCTTGAAAAAATTGATGGAAATATCTTAAATCCAAATACTGAAGTTGATAGAAATAGTTTACAAACAAAAGTCTTTAATTCTGATTATGTTGAAGATAATCTTTTTTTTAAAGATACTGGAGCAAGTAATATTCTGGTTTTAGCTGAGAATGCACAAGAAACAATGAGTAAGATTGAGCAATTAACGACTGAAATTAAATCTAGTATTGCCAATATAGCTAAATTTAAAACCCAACAGGCAGAAAATAAAACTTACTTAGAAGATAGACGTACCGAAGAAGCTCGTAAAATTAAAGAATATCTACATTGTACTTTTACAGCAAGTACTTTCTTAAAATATGAAAGAAAACTCAAAGAAGAAAATTCTATCGAAACTCATATAATAGAAAATGATGATGAATTATGTAAAAAAAGAAGTGTTGCTATTGCAGAAAAAAACAAAGAAAATATTGAAAAAATACCACTTTTACCAGTAATTGATATTGAAAAACTAAAAGAGTTGCTGAATGAGACCGTTAGTATTACAGCTCCTTTAACTCGGTTATCTAATAATAAAGAAGCTGAAAAATGGGTACGAGAAGGACTAGTTTTACATAATGATGCTGATGTTTGTTTTTATTGTGGACAACCATTAAATGAAACTATTATAAATGAACTCAATGCACATTTTGATAAAAGATATAATGACTTTATAACTAAAATTGAAACACAACAAAGTAGCATAAAACCAATATCATCCTTTAATGATATTTTACCTGATACTGCTAAATTTTATGACCAATTCGAAAATAAATATCTTAAAGATAAGGAAAATCTTGAAGAGTTGCGTAAGCAATATAATAAAGTGGTTAAACAAATACAACAACTTTTAAGTAATAAATTGAAATCCGTAACGCAACCAATCAACTTTGATATAGATTATGATTTTACAACTCTTAATACTCAAATTCAAAAAATTAACGATGGTGTTATTAAAGAACATAATACATTTAATGAAAATTTTGATAAACAGAAAGAAATAGCATTAGAAGAATTAAGTGGGCATTATGTAGCTGAAATAATCGTAGGAAAAGATTATACCAGTGCAGAAAAAGCTATGAATGATGCAGGAATAGGAATTGAAAAAACAACAAAAGAAATTGAAGAAAAAGAAAAAGAGAAGAAAGTATTAGAAGCTCAAATTTCGGAAAGTGTTGCAGGGGCTGAAAAGGTAAATACAATCTTAAAAAGACTATTCATGGGAAAAACAGAAATTGAACTAGCACAAAAATCACCTATCGAAACTGAAAAATATGTACTCAAGAGAAATGGAAAACCTGCTCACCATTTAAGTGAAGGTGAAAAAACAGCAATATCATTTGCTCACTTTTTAGCAAGTCTTGAATCTAAAGACTTAGTAGATAAATATGGTGAAATAATCTTGTACATAGATGACCCTATATCAAGTTTAGATAACAACCATATTTACGCTGTATTTGCTGAAATAGATAGACTGCGAAATGAAGACAACAAAAGAAAATACAAGCAATTATTTATTTCTACACATAATTATCATCTTTTTAGATTACTTACAGAAAGAGATGAAAAATACATTGGTGTTTATTATATTAAAAGAAATAAAGATGATTCTGTAATTGAGAATTTTTCTAAAAGCATATTACAACAAAAGTCAGAATACACATTTTTATTCAATCAGATAAAAAAATATATAGATAATTCCAATGAGGATGACTATATAATAGGACATTTCTTAAGACGTTTTCTTGAAATTTTTGCAACTTATAAAAATCCAACAAAATGTGAATTAAGAACTAGAATACAGCAGATTGTTGATTTAAAGCCAGAATATAAAACTAATGAAACATTATTACAAGCTGTTTATAAAACAGTTAATGAGGAAAGTCATACATATATTACAAATGAAGTAATAAATAATGGTAGTATTAAAAATACAGCAGAAGCAGTATTAGAATTTGTAAACATGGTTGACCCAGACCAATATTCATTTCTAGAGAAAACACTTATTTAAATTGTATATATCACTAAAAAAATATTGAAATAATATATTTAAGTTAATTAAAATTGTCTGAATTATATTTTCTGAAAATTTGTGTTAATTTTTCTGTTATCTCATGTTAATTTATATTACGAATGGTTTGATTATTTCGGGCGGTCCATTTTGAAATTTTGCTCCGAAATAGTGCCGAAAAATTAGGAAAAAAATTTTTTCAAAATTCCTGTGGCATGAAAATTTTTAATTGATTCAAAACAGACACAAAGGTCGGAATTGGTGCACCCATTTGCATCAGAAAGTGCAAGATTAACTTCACTTGAAACTTTTGATTGTCAAGTTTTATAATATTTTATTATAAGTTTTTCTATTTCAAGTCTTTGGTTTCTTGAGATTTAACAGTTC
Organism: uncultured Candidatus Melainabacteria bacterium; assembly: GCA_934718275.1. Taxonomy (GTDB): domain Bacteria; phylum Cyanobacteriota; class Vampirovibrionia; order Gastranaerophilales; family Gastranaerophilaceae; genus Stercorousia. The sequence goes on from CAKUZD010000011.1 coordinate 23,893, forward strand.
CTAACTTAGCAATATCTTTGTCTGTTCTATTGCCCCAAATTTTTATTTTTTCTAATTCTTTTTCAATTTTTATAAACTCTTCTTCTGTTAATTGAATATTTGAAGCACCTAGATTTTCAATAACTCTTTCATTTTTTCTCATTCCCGGAATAGGTACAACATGTGGGTATTTGTGTAACATCCATGCAAGAGAAATTTGAGCAGGTGTTGCATTTTTTTGAGTTGAAACTTCTTTCAATAAGTCCAATAGCGGTTGATTTTTCTCAATATTTTCCGGAGCAAATCTTGTAATAACTCGTCTTACATCATCTCCTTTGTATTGGGTATTTTTATTGTACTTTCCGCTTAAGAATCCGCTTGCCATTGGAGAAAAAGCTACAAATCCTATATTTAATTCTTTGCATAAAGGAATGACGTCTTTTTCAAACATTCTTTCCATCATAGAATATTCTGATTGTATTGCTGATAATGGTGTAACTGCGTGAGCTTTTTTTATCTGTTCAACTGTCGATTGTGATTGTCCCCAAGCTCTTATTTTACCTTCTTTTATAAATTCTCCCATCCAACTTGCGACTTCTTCTACATCGCTATCTAGGGGAACCCTATGTTCGTAGTATATATCAATATAATCTGTTTGAAGTCTTTTTAAAGAATCGTTTAATGCATTAGTAACTCCTTTTTTAGAAAGTTTTCCTTCAGGAATTTCTTGACCTTTCTGGAATACTGGAACAAATTTTGTTGTTAAAATAATTTTATCTCTGAAAGGTTTAACAGCTTTTCCAACAAGTTCTTCATTAACAAAAGGTCCATAGGCTTCTGCCGTATCAAACAAGGTACAGCCTAAATCATAGGCTTTTCTTATTAGTTGTATAGAGTTTTCTTCTGATGGAATTTCGCCATATCCATGACTAAATCCCATACAACCCATACCGATTTCAGATACTTCTATATTTCTTAGTTTTCTGTATTTCATAAATTTTTCTCCTTAATTAAACATTGTATTCCATCGCACGTTCAAGAAAATCTTTTACAATTTCTCCTGTATTTCTTGGAATAAAACAAGTTCTACCGGTGTCCAATTTTTTGATTTCATCCATTTCATATTGAGAAATTTCAAAGTCAAAAATGTCCAAATTTTCTTTCATTCTTATCGGATTTGAGGATTTTACAATAGGTACAATTCCTCTTTGCACCAACCATCGAAGAACTATTTGTGCAACTGTTTTGTTATGATTATGTGCAATTTGCAACAATGTTTCATTCTCAAAAAGTCTTGATTGTCCTGCTGCGAGTGGTGACCAAGCTTGCATTAAAATATTTTCGCTATCCAAATATTTCTTTTCATCTTCTCTTTGATAAAATGCGTTGCACTCAACCAAATTTACCATTGGTTTTATTTTATTAAAGAAGATAAAATCAGCCGTTCTATCTTGCGTAAAATTATCAATCCCTATTGCTCTGACTTTTCCTTCTTCGTAAAGTTCTTCTAATGCTCTCCAAGCTCCATAATAATCGTTATATGGTTGATGAATTAAATATAAATCCAAATAATCTAACCCTAATTTAGACAAGGATTTTTCAAAACCTCTTTTTGCTCTTTCGTAACTCGTATCAGTTATCCATAATTTAGTTGTAATAAATAATTCATCACGAGGAATTCCGCAATTTTTAATAGCATGCCCAACTGCTTCTTCGTTCTTATAAGCTGCTGCTGTATCAATTAACCTATACCCAGCTTTAATTGCTTCTATCGTTGCTTTTTCGCATTCTTCTAAATTTTCCATACGAAATACCCCAAATCCTATTGGGGGAATTTCTACTCTGTTATTTAATCTGATTGTAGAATTTAAGTTTTTAATCATGTTTGCGCCTCCTTGGTTTTTAACCATTTATGCTTCATTATATATTTTTTATCATCTTATTCTTATTATAAAATATTTTTACAATAATAACCAATATAAATAATCTATCGTTTATTATAGCTTGAACGAATAGTTTGTTTTGTTATAATTATGGTGAAAGAAGTTAGGTGTATTATGGATATTCGCTTATTAAAATATTTTTTAGCAGTAGCAAGAGAAGAAAATATCACACGAGCAGCTGAAAAATTATATATTTCTCAACCATCACTATCAAAACAATTGATAGAGCTTGAAAAGGAATTGGGTAAAAAACTTTTGGTTAGAGGAAAAAGAAAAATAACTCTAACAGAAGAAGGTGTTATTTTGCGAAAAAGAGCCGAAGAAATTGTTTCTTTGCTTGAAAAAACAGAAAGAGAAATCGGTTCAGATTTAAGCAATATTGAAGGAGAAATTTCTATTGGCGGAAATCCTGCAAAAACAATATTAAAGACTGCATCTAATTTAGTAAAAAAATATAATGGTGTTAAGTTTAATTTTTATAGTGGTGATGCCGAAGATGTATGTGAAAGACTTGAACATGGAAGTTTAGATTTTGCGATCTTGCTGGAACCTGTTGATAGTGTGAAATATGACTATATATCTTTACCGGACGGTTCAGAATGGGGGATATTAATGTCCTCTTCTGATTGCAAATTGGCAAAACAACAGTTTATAACAAAAGAAAACTTGAAATCTTTACCGCTAATTTTGCATAGAAGAATTGGATTACAACGTGTTATTGCAAAGTGGGCTGATATAAATTTGGAAGATCTGAATATTGTAGCATCTTATAATGTTGTACAAGGTAGTCCAATTTCGTTTGTAGAAAGCGGTTTGGGGTATTTTTTGACAACGAAGGATTTGATTGAAAAAAGCCTGAATGAAAATGTATGTTTTATTCCACTAAAACCCAAACTTACCACAAAATATGCTTTGGTTTGGAAACGCTATCCAATATTTACAAAACCTGCAAATGCGTTTTTAGAAGAAATAAAAAGTATTTTGAAATAATGTTTATTTAGACCTTGATAAACTTTAATATTATTGGCAGTTTAAATATTGAAATAGTTATTCTTCTTGATACCATGACTAAAGATAAAGAAAACAATGCTAATATATTTAGAAAAAATGCGTTTACCCATAATAATCAAACCATTCGTTCTAAATAATCAAAGCATGTGTTCTTTTACAATTGCATTATAAACAAATATTTGCAAGGTTTTTTAAACAATTATACCAACTTACAAAATATTTCAGAAAAAGATTGTGAGCATAGTCCTCTTAAATTACAAAAAGCCGATAGGGAGGCTCGAACTCCCGACCTACTCATTACGAATGAGTTGCTCTACCAACTGAGCTATATCGGCTTAATCTATTTAATTTTCAACTGTTGGTAGAGCAAGCTCTACGGAAAATTGAAGTACGTTGCGTTTACAACTCCACTTGGGGAGCTATATCGGCTTAATCTATTTAATTTTCAACTGTTGGCAGAGCAAGCTCTACGGAAAATTGAAATACGTT
>CAKUZD010000012.1 GCA_934718275.1 uncultured Candidatus Melainabacteria bacterium
TCCGGTTGGTGAAGTATCAAAACCGGTTTATACTCAATTTGGCTGGCATTTAATAAAAGTCCTAGATAAAGAATAGGTGTTTATTTTCTTTAGAAGCCTAGATGCAAAGTCTGTATCATAGAAGCCAGTTATGTAGGTCGGATTTACTAATCCGACAATGTACCTGTCATTACGAGGAGCGAAGCGACGTAGTAATCTCATTCATGCAGAAAAATATAATGGGATTGCGACGTTCCGTTATACTCCACTCGCAGTGACATGAAATAAAAATTTTCCTCCCTTGTGAGACTGTGCCGAACAAAAGGTGACTAAATGTCACGTTTTGTGAGAGGTGATGTAAGGTGGGGGCTAATTTTCATAAAGTATAGGGTTGGTTAGAAAGTAGGTCGGGGTACCTACCCCGACGACGAAAGTATTAATAAAAAAAGACCGAAAAATCAAATTCGGTCTTTTTTATGTTTTAAATTATCTTTATCCTAACCACCAATTCTCAAAGGTTCGTTTTGCCCTTGTGGAGCTTGTTGTGGCGGTTGGTTGTTATTCATTTTTTCTTGAAGTTTTGCTTGTTTCTTTTGCAATGCCATCATTTTTTTCATTGCTCTTGCTTCGCCTGTCGGTTTGTTGAAGTTTTCAGGGTTAATTGTAATCATTTTTTCCCAACATCCAGGAACATTTGATTTTTCTCCGCAAATGCAGTTTCTCCATGTTTGACCTGATTGTTTGTCAAGTAAAATTGTTACGTTGTTATTACCTGAAATTACTTCATATCTGTTTTCTGGTTCTTGTGTTGCAACTTCTACAACCAACAAGATTAAAACAATAATTAATAGTGCATTTAAGATTTTATCTTTCATAATTTCTCTCCTATAATTCTAAACTGTGTTTATTATACACGCAAATTCAACTATAGGCAAGAGTTCAAAAAAGAATTTTTTTATTATTTATATAACGCATGCTTCAAAAACTGACAAATTAATTTATAACCGGCATGTGTTGCTTTACTTTTTCTCAAAGAGTTTAACATCATAAAATCATGGATTGTGTTGTTAATTCTTACACAAGCAACATCAACATCTGCCTCAACAAGTTTTTGCGCATATTCTTCGCCCTCATCTCGCAAAACATCGTTTTCTGCCGTAATAATCAATGTAGGTGGCAAGCCTTTCAAATCATCAATTTCAGCTCTCAATGGTGATACAAAAATATCTTTTTTCTCATCCTTATTGGAAATATAAGCATCAAAAAAATATTCCATAGCTTTTTTGCTTAACCACGGTCCATCTTTATATTCTCCGTAAGATTTTGTGTTCATGCCGATATCACATACAGGATAAATTAACCCCTGAAAACATAGTTTCATATCACTTTCATAATTCAACTTAATCGCTGTAGCAGTTGCTAAATTTCCTCCTGCGCTATCTCCAATAATGGCTATTTTTTTAGGATTAATCCCATAATCATTTCCATTTTCTCCAAAATATTTAATCGTTTCATAAATCTGGTTTAGAGCTATAGGATATTTAAACTCAGGTGATCTCGGGTAATTGATAAATGCAACGGCGCATTTGGCATGCTTTGCAATTGTTTTAATCGTCATGTCATAAATGTCTGCATCGCCCATAACCCAACCGCCACCGTGACAGTAAATAACAAGTGGCAAAATTTCTGTTTTATATTCTTCCGGTTTAACAAGTCTTACACTAATATCGCCAACAGTAGGACTGAAAATTGAAATGTCTTCTACAAAACCTTCTAAATTTTCATAATCTTTTTCTTGCACTTCTGCAAGAAATCTTCTTGCATCATCAGCCTCCATCTCATAAATAGGTGTTTCGACTTCTAAATTATCAATGAAATTTTTTCCAATATTGTCAAGATGAATATTTTTCATATTACGAAATCCTTTCTAAAAAAAATAGTTTATACCTTTTATATTTTTTTCAGAAAACAAAAAAATTCATTGCCTCAATGTCTATATTTGTACTATAATGATTTCGGAAAAATAAATAGCGGTATCGTCTAGTGGTTAGGACGAGAGATTCTCATTCTCTAAACAGGGGTTCAATTCCCCTTACCGCCACCATACAATCTAATATAATTGTTTGATTTTTAATATTTTTGGTATGTTGGCGGCAGTGAAATTGAACCAATAATTTTTTGACGAAAAAATTATTGGGTTAGCTCTGCATACATATTCGTACGGTTCGAATTTCCTATTCTCACTGTAAATAAAGTGCAAGTGCGAGATGGGTACATAATCGCTATGACTTCGATATAAAGCCTTTTATGCCGATTTTAATAGAATAAGATTTACTTGCACTAGTTGGACTTTATCTGCACTTATTTGTATATTACTTGCACTAAAATTACATCAATTTTAAAATCAAACTCTGAAAGTTAGCAATATATTTACGCTTTAGCAAAGTATATTTTGTGCAAGTAAAAAAGTATTTCCTAATTTGAGATTTGCAAAATTACCTTTGAGATTGAGATGACACTTGACTTCTGTTGAAACAAGAGTAATTAATGTCGTTGTAAAAGGTCTTTAAACAAGATTTAAAAGGGTTTTAAATGAACAAATTACATTTACTTCACGAAGCAGAAAAATTATACAGCATTGAAAATTTAACGCCAGATATTATTGCTGAAAAATTAAATGTTTCACGCAGAACTGTTTTTAATTGGAAAAAGAAATACAAATGGGATAAACCTATCGTTAGAATAAAAGATTTCTCAAAACAATTTGCTGATGATATTTATAACGTTGGCGTGAAACTTCTTACAAAATTAAATGATGATATAGATAACAATAGGATTTTAAATAAACATGAAATTTGTGCATTAGAAAATATTATCAAAATTATAAATAAAGAAGAAAAAGAACAAGCAAAAAATTTTGATAATTTTTCACATAAAAAGAAACCTGCAAAATTTCTATCACCAGATGTTATTGAAGAAATTAATAGAAAAATATTAGGTTGGAATGGTGCATATTAAACTGTGTCGAATTGTCTCTGAGATTGAGACGAAGAGTTGATTTATTTGAGGCAAAGAGTGATTAATGACTGTGTAAAAAGGAATAAAACATGGTAGAATTCACTCCAGAAAAATCAAAGAAAATAGCACTTGCGAGATTAGATTTACTCAATCAATGGGAAGAATTTCGTAGAAAATCTGATAACAAACTCCAAGCAGATTATGATTTTGTAAACTTGCATAATACATCTATTTCACATTTATTTGAAATATTAGGTAAAATCAGTAGAGGAACTCTCCATCGTTGGAAGAATACACTTAACGGAACAGAAGATTATACAAAACTTGTCCCTCAATATAGATATGCAAAGGTAGATGAATACAGAACTTGTTTAACAGATGAAGAAATTAAAATATTTATGGGATTGCTTTTGCACCCCAATAGACTTTGTATAGGTAAAGCGATTGCACTTACAAAATACAAACTTCAACAACAAGGACAATCATATATTCCAGCAGATATTACTTTTAGAAAATATGCACATTGGTTCAAGAAAAATAATTATGATAAATGGGTTTTAGCACGAGATGGGGAAAAAGCACTATCCGATAAAGTAGAGCCATATATAAAACGTGATGCAAGTTTATTAGAAGTTGGAGATATTCTTGTAGCTGATGGACACGTTTTAAATTTTAATGTAATTAATCCATTCACGGGTAAACCCATAAGAGCAACTTTAGTAGGATTTTTAGATTGGAAGTCGACTGCGTTAGTTGGTTACGAAATTATGTTAGATGAAAATACCCAATGTATTGCAAGTGCTTTAAGAAATTCGATAATAAACCTTGATATGATACCTAAAATAGTTTACCAAGATAATGGTAGAGCTTTTAGAGCAAAATATTTTACTGACGACAAAGGTTTTACTGAACTTGGTTTTAATGGTCTTTATTCAAAATTAGGTATAGAAACAGTATTTGCTAGGCCATATAATGCCAGAACAAAAGTTATTGAAAGATTTTTCAAAGAGTTCCAAGAAAGTTTTGAAAAACTTTTACCAAGTTATGTAGGAAGTAATATTCAAAATAAACCCGCCTATATGATGAGAAATGAAAAACTCCACAAACAATTACATAATGATTTTGTGCCAACTTTAGATGAAATAATAAAAATGATTGATATGTGGTTGAATTTCAAAAATTCTCAACTTTGTCCGAACGCACCAGATAAAACAATAGCAAAAGTTTTAGAGGAAAGAAAACGACAAAATATTGATGTAAATTTACTTGATGATTTAATGCTTGTAACAGAAGTCAAAACAATTCAAAGAAATGGTATAAGATTTTTAAACTGTGATTATTTTGATGAACGCCTTTATGGGTTTAAAAGTAAGGTTCTAATTAAATATAACCTCTTTGATTTGACTAGTATAAAAGTTTTTACCACAAAAGGTGAATATTTATGTACTGCAGAACGTGTAACTAAAACTCATCCAATGGCAAAATTATTAGGCGATGTGAAAGATTTTGAGGACTATAAACAGAAAATTGTTAAACAGCGACAATTGAGAAAGAAAACTATTAACTCTGTAAAACAATATTTAAGTAATGAAGAAGTTAAATTCATTGAACAGAAAATGGATGAACCAAAAGATGTTGAATTCAAACCGCGTTCAAAATGTGTTCAAAAAATATTCAAGAATAATTCAGAAAAATATGAGTATTTAGTAAAAAATGACCCAAATAATTCTTGGATAACAGAGTTTAAAAATAGCAAGGAGTACAAATTACTTTATGAGGAAAATTTTTGTTAAAACAACTAATGTCAAAAGCTTTATAGGTCTTGTTGAAAACCTTTTAAACAAACCAAAGAATATTCCGAAAATGGGACTTGTATATGGAGAGCCGGGACTTGGAAAATCTCAAACAGCATTATGGTTGGCTTGCAAATATGATGCGATATATTTGAGAGCGACAAATCTTATGACTGGTCGTTGGTTATTAGAAGAAATTGCAAAAGAAATGGATGAAATTCCAAAATATTTAACCTCAGGTAATTTTAATTTGATAGTACAAAAATTAAAACAAAAACCTCAACTGATTATTGTTGATGAAATAGATTATTTGATGAATAACTTAAAAACGATAGAAATTTTGAGAGATATTCATGATGAAACTAATTGTCCAATAATCTTTGTTGGTATGGGGTTATCTCATAAAAAGTTGGAACGGTACAAACACCTTTTTGATAGATTTTCAGAAATAGTAAAGTTTGAAACATTTAGTATTAATGATTTAAAACAAATTTTTGAACAATTATCTGAAATACCATTTACACCCGATGCGATAGAATTTATACATAAAAAATACAATAGATTTCGACAAATTGTTCAGTTGATAAACCGACTTGAAATTGTTGCTAAAGATAATAATTTAGAAGAAATAACTCTTGATGTAATTAAGGAGATTTTATGAACATAGAAAAAGTGGATTTTCGGTAGGGCGCAGTGTGAGCATAGCGAACCCAGCCCGTAAGGTGGAGCGGGACGTTACTCCCGCGACAACCCGAATAATCCAAGACAGAAAGGATTTATAAATGAACATAGAAAAACTTGCAAAACATTTAAAAGAATTTACACTTGATGAAATTAATATGGTTGCCGAATGTGATTGCAAAACAAAGTTTGAACGCCTTTTGAACAGTAATAAAATAGTGTTTGAACATGGAATGTATAAATATAAAGAAAACATCAATTCTGAAAATTATGAAATTTTTACTATTGCCAATAAAGTAAATAAAAATATTTCAACTCAAGCAGCATTTGAAAGATTTTTAAATGATTATGTAAAAAATAATTGCAAACCTGAAACCTATAAGCGGTATTCTTCAGTTATAAAATATCATTTATTGCCTTATTTAAAAAATAAATATCTTGCAGAAATTTGCAACAATGATATAAAAGAGCTTTTTAATGAATATAAATTGAAGAAATTACCACCAAAAACAATAAGAAATAATTTGTCTTTGTTAAATCAAATTATAAAATATTACCAAAATCTCGGAATAATTGATAGAAAATGTGTTTTTCAAGTAAGAAGATTAAACAATAAAAATAAATTTTACCTGAACAGGATTATTATTGAAAAAGAATTGTACTAAAATTACATCTATAAAAACATATAGAAATATATTCGTTTATGGATCTTTTGATAAACTGTTGCAGCCTAAGCAATAAATTGTTTAATCATTAATAAACTTATGATTATAACCTTGTAGACTTTTAAACAAAATAAAAATAATTATTGGAAAGAGATTAAAAATTTTTATATACTCATTGTGCAAAGCATATTTTTAGATTATATTAATAAGTATGAGCAATTTGTCGCCTGCAGATATTAAATATTTAGATAACGCATTAAGACTTGAAACGGGATTTATTGTCAGATTTACAAAAGAATCCTTTGCTGATTTTTTTCAACATTTTAATATCAACATTTATGATGAAAGATATTCTGTTAATGGATCTTCAATGACTGATATACTGCATACATTTTGGGAATTGGAAAACAATAAACTTGTTGCAATGACATTATTAGAACTTGCATCATTATTTCGCAATAGAGAATTAGTAATTCCAATGAATATAAAATTTTCTGTTGAAATTGAAAAAATAGCTAATAAATTACAATCGTACCCTTCTCAAAAAATAAAGGTAAATAACGATATTGCAAATGCTGTTGAAATGGATGAAATTATAATAAATCTAAGACCTGAAATATATGAACATATAAAAAGATATTTAGCAACTCAAGACTATTATCATGCAGTAGAAGAATCATATAAAATCGTTAGACAAAAATTAAGGGCGTTAACGGGTGAGGAAAAAGCTAATCAGGCATTTTGTGAAACAAACATTGAGAAAATATTTGGGCATAACCCATCTGATGATGTAGAGAAAGACTTCTTTGAAGGTGTTAAATTTATTAATATGGCCATTCAAAGATTTCGTAATGAAAAAGCACATACTCCGGCAAAACCTCTAGAAAAAAATCTTGCTATACATTATATTTCTTTGGCTAGTTTAGCATATGAATTAATATCAAGAAATTAGGTTTTGCAAATTCGGTACTCAGTGCATACTGAATTTATATGTCCATATTTGGCATAGTAATAAAGTAATATAAACATAAAGGACATATTGCCATGTTTATGGTAGTATTAGCATGAAAAACTTTATGTAGTTGAGGGTTTTGATGGGATATCAAAGTGAAGCAGAATTAGAAAATAAATTGATAGAAAAACTTAAAACACAAGGTTATGAAAGAGTTTTAATTAATGATTATGCTGAACTTGAAAATAATTTTCGAGAACAACTTAATAAATTTAATAAGAAAGTATTAAACGAAAACCCATTAACTGATAAAGAATTTGAGAGAATATTAAATATTCTTAATGGCAAAAGTGTTCTACAATCTGCAATAAAATTAAGAGAAAAAATAGATTTTGACAGAGAAGATGGTACAAAAATATATTTAAAATTACTATCAGAAAATGCAGAAGACAATATTTATCAAGTTTCAAATCAAATTACTGTTCAAGGTAAGTATAAAAACAGATATGATGTTACTATTTTAATTAATGGTTTACCATTAGTTCAAATAGAACTAAAACGTAGCGGTATTGATATAAATGAAGCTATAAATCAAATTGATAGATACCGTATTCATTCTTATCGTGGATTATTTCATTACATACAAATTTATGTTGTTTCAAATAGTGTAGAAACAAGATATTTTGCAAATACCGATGCTCAAAGATTATTAAAATCTCTAACATTTTATTGGGCAACTGAAACAAACGAGAGGATAAATAAACTGGAAGATTTTTCATCTTCTTTCTTTAATAAAAATCGTTTATTGAGGAATCTTACTCGTTATATGGTAATTAATGAAACAGATAAAAACCTTATTGTTATGCGTCCGTATCAAATATATGCTACAGAAGCGTTAATCAGACATGCATTAGATACCGGTAAAAACGGATATATTTGGCATACAACAGGATCAGGTAAAACCTTAACAAGTTGGAAATGTGCAAATTTACTATCAAAAGAACAAAGTATTAAAAAAGTATTTTTCTTAATTGACAGGAAAGACCTTGATACGCAGACAAAAGAAGAATTTAATAAATTTGAAAAAGATTGTGTTGATGAAACTGATAAAACTGAAACATTAGTAAAACAGATAAAAGATATTGATAGAAAATTAATAGTTACAACCATTCAAAAAATGGCAAATGCTATAAAAAACCCAAGATATTCAAAAATATTGGATAATTATAAAGATGAAAAAATTATATTTATTATAGATGAATGCCATAGATCTCAATTTGGAGAAATGCATACTACTATAAAACATCATTTTAAACATGCACAATATTTCGGTTTCACAGGTACACCACGTTTTGATGAGAATAAATCGCAAAATGGACTCAGAACATCTGATTTATTTGAAAAATGTTTACATACATATTTAATTAAGAATGCAATATATGATCATAATGTTTTAGGATTTTCAATTGAATATATACAAACATTTAAAGGTCAATATGATGAAAACGATAAAACTATGGTTGAAGGTATTGATACTGACGAAGTTTATATGTCAGATGAAAGAATTGACTTGGTTGCTAATCATATAATTAATAACCATAAGTGCAAAACTGTAAATGGTAAATATACAGCTATTTTCGCCACATCTTCAATACCCGCACTTGCTAAATATTACGATAAAATCAAAAGTTTAAATTCTGATTTAAAAATTGCTGCAGTTTTTTCATACGGAGAAAATGAAGATTTAGAGGGCAAAGACGAACATAGTAAAGATATTTTGGCAAGAATAATTGATGATTATAATAAAGAATTTGATACTAATTTTTCATTAGATACTTTTGCTGCTTATAACAAAGATATTGCTAATAGATTGAAAATTAAAAAATCACCTAAGATTGACTTACTTTTAGTTGTTAACATGTACCTAACCGGATTTGACTCAAGACCGCTTAATACTTTGTATGTTGATAAAAATCTTGAATGGCATAATTTAGTACAGGCATTTTCAAGAACTAATAGGGTTGAAATGGCTTCAAAACCATTCGGGAACATTATTTGTTACAGAAATCTTAAATCTAATACAGATAAAGCATTAAGATTATTCAGTAATGAATTGGAAGCAGATACAGAAAACAATCCGCCAATATGGATAATTCCGGGTTATGGATATTTTAGAGATAAATTTAAAGAGTTGGCGTTTAAGCTACTGTCTATTGCTCCAACCGTTCAAAGTGTTGATGATTTAATGAGTGAAAATGTTCAAAGAGAGTTTGTTATTGCTTTTAGAGAATTATCAAAAATAAAATCAATTCTCACAACTTTTTCAGAATTTTCATGGGCAGATGTTGAAGATGCTTTGACTTGTCAGGGTTATGAAGATTACAAGAGCAGATATTTAACCTTATACGATTTTGTTAAAAAAGAACGCAATGCAGAAAAAGTTTCGATTCTTGATGATATTGATTTTGCTATTGAAGTTATTCAAACAGATAAAATAAATGTTACATATATCATGAATTTATTAAGAAATGTTGATACTGCTAACAAAAAACAACAAGCAAAGGATTTGGAACATATTAAACAAGAATTGGATAGAACTGATAACCCTGAGCTGAGAAGAAAAGTTGATTTAATTAGAGCATTTATTGATAGAGTAATGCCTACAATAAAACAAAATGATTCAATCGATGAAGCATATGCTAATTTTGAATCCGAACAAAGAAATAAAGAAATTGAAGAATTTGCAAATAAACAAGAAATTAATGCAGAGTTTTTGAAACAAACAATTTCAGATTATGAATTTTCAAATACAATCAATAAAAAAGATATAATAACAGGTATTGATAGACCTATAAAATTCAAAGAAAAGCATGAACTTGTTGCAAAAATAATTCAATTTATTAAGGAAAATGTATTTAAATATCAATAGGAGTAGAGAATGGTAGATATTGCGGTACAAAAAGAACAAAAAGCTGAACTACATAGCAAATTATGGGAAATGGCAAATAATTTGCGTGGAAATATGGAAGCCTATGAATTTAAAAATTATATCTTGGGTTTGATATTTTATCGCTATTTGTCTGAACGTACCGAAAATTATATGAAAGAACTTTTAAAGGATGATGGCATATCTTATGCAGAAGCCTGGGAAGATGAAGAATATAGAGAAGGATTAAAAGAAGAATCTATCGATTATTTGGGTTATGTTATAGAACCAAAATACCTTTTTTCTCATGTAATAAAATTAATTGAAACAGGAGAATTTGATGTTGAATATATGGAAAAGATAATAAACTCAATATCTGAAAGTACACAAGGACACGATTCCCAAGAAGATTTTGAAGGATTATGGGAAGATATGGATTTAAGATCTTCCAAACTGGGAAAAGAAGTTTCTCATCGTTCAAAATTAATTGCAAAAATCCTAAATACAATTAACACAATAGATTTCCATTTAGAAAATATGGAACTTGATGTATTGGGTGATGCATATGAATATTTAATCGGTATGTTTGCACAAACTGCCGGCAAGAAAGGTGGAGAATTTTATACTCCTGTTAATATGTCAAAACTTGTTGCCAAACTTGCAACTATCGGTTTGAGTGAAGCAAGAACAGTTTCCGACTGTGCCTGCGGTTCTGGCGGTTTATTGTTACAAGTCGGTAAATACATAAAAGTGGGTCAATATTATGGTCAGGAATTAACAAGTACGACATACAATCTTGCAAGAATGAACATGCTGCTTCATGGAATTCCTTATAATAATTTTGAAATAACAAATTGTGATACTCTTGAAGATGAAAGATATGAAGATAGAAAATATACTGTTCAAGTTGCAAATCCGCCATATTCTACAAACTGGAGTGCCAATTCAAAATTTTTAGATGATGAAAGATTTTCTGCTTATGGGAAACTTGCACCGAAATCTACTGCAGACTTTGCCTTTGTTCAGCACATGATTTATCATATGGATTCAGATGGCAGAATAGCAGTATTATTACCTCACGGAGTCTTATTCAGAGGCAATGCGGAAGAAACGATAAGAAAATATATTGTTAAGGATTTAAACTATTTAGATGCCGTTATTGGTTTACCGGCTAATTGTTTTCAGGGAACATCAATCCCAGTATGTTGTTTAATATTAAAAAGAGAACGCAACGGAAACAGTAATAATATTTGTTTTATTGATGCTTCAAAATATTATACTCAAGGGAAAGCTCAAAATTCCATTTTGCAAGACGATATTGATAGAATTGTTAATGCCTATACAGAAAGAAAAGATATTGATAAATTCTGCCACATAGCAACACTGGAAGAAATTGAAGAAAATGATTATAACTTAAATATTCCAAGATATGTTGATACTTTTGAGCCTGAACCGGAAGTAGATTTACAGGAAGTTGCAAATGATATCCGTAAAGTTCAAGCTGAAATAAAAGATATAGATAAAGAATTAAAACCATTTTTTGATGAATTGGGATTAGATTTCCCGTTTGGAGAAACATAGAGAGGAAAATATTTTTAAGTTGTTGCAAATTGAGCAACAACTTAATACGATAAAATTATGGATAAAAATAAATCAAAAGGCGAAATTATAATATATACAAGTGAAGATGGTAAAATTTCACTTGATACTAAACTTGAAAATAACACTATTTGGCTTACACAAAAAGATATGGCTGAATTGTTTGGTGTAAAAACGCCTGCTATAAATAAGCACTTAAACAATATTTATCAAGAAGGTGAGTTAAGTCAAGATGCAACTATTTCCATTTTGGAAATAGTTCAAAAAGAAGGTAAAAGAAACGTAAAACGTCAGAAAACTTTTTATAATTTAGATGCAATAATTTCTGTAGGTTATAGAGTAAATTCATCTCGCGCAACTCAATTTAGAATTTGGGCAACAAATGTATTAAAAGAATATTTAATAAAAGGCTATGCTATTAATGAAAAATTATTAAATGATAAACAAGAAAAAATAAAAACCTTACCAACAACGGTAAGTTTATTAACAAGAAGTTTAACAAATCAAATAGAATCACTTGATGATGCACAGCAAGTCGCAAAAATCTTGGATAATTTTGCAAAAGGGCTTGATTTGCTTGACAATTTTGACCATAAGACATTAGATGTAAAAGGATCTACACAAAAAGAAGCAGTTATAATTCCTGTTAAAGAATTTTTATCAGTAATAAATGAAATGAAATCGGAATTTGCATCTGATGTTTTTGCAAATCCCAAAGATGATAGTTTTGAAAGTTCTGTAAATCAGATTTATCAAACTTTTGGCGGAAATGATTGCTATCTGACATTAGAAGAAAAAGCTGCAATGTTATTATATTTAATAACTAAAAACCATTCATTTTCTGACGGAAATAAACGTATTGCAGCAAGTTGTTTCTTGTACTTTTTAGAAAAAAATGGGATTTTATATAAAAATAATTTACCAATAATTGATAACGGCACATTATTTGTATTAACTGTTTTAATTGCCGAAAGTAATCCAATAGAAATGGAAACAATGAAGCAAATTGTTGTTAGTGTTCTAAACAGAGGAGGAGTTTGTGACTAATTCTGAAACAAAAAAATTTTCACAAAATGTATCTTCAAGTTATCATCTTGAAGACAGGGGTAAGAATGTTCCCAAACTCCGCTTTAAAGAGTATAATGATGAGTGGAAAAAGATTAAACTTGGAGAGCATTTGAATATCTGTCGGGGTGCATCTCCTAGACCAATAGAAAAATATATAACTGTGGAAAATAATGGTGTAAATTGGATAAAAATTGGCGATATATCACCAAACGAAAATGTTATCAAATGTACCAAAGAGAAAATTACAATAGAAGGTGCAAAGCATTCAAGATATGTACGAAAAGGTGATTTAATCTTATCTAATTCTATGAGCTTTGGTCGTCCATATATTTTAGAAATAGATGGATGCATCCATGATGGTTGGTTATTAATACAAGATTTAGAAAAATTATTTGACAAAAAATATCTTTGTTATTTACTTGATTCAGATACTGTTAAACAACAATATAGGAAATATGCTGCTGGTGGAGTTGTAATTAACTTAAATAGTGAATTGGTTCGGTCGGTTAAGGTTTATATGCCAAATTTTCATGAACAAGAAAAAATAGCATCCTTTTTGACCTTAATCGACAAGAAAATCGAAAAACAAAAAGAACTTGTAGAACTCCTCAAGAAGTATAAAAGAGGATTGCTTTCTGCAATATTCAGTCAAAAATTGAGATTTAAAGACGATAACGGCAACGATTATCCAACATGGGAAGAAAAAAGATTAGAAGAAATTCTTAAAATAAAACATGGAAAATCTCAAAAAGAGATTGAATGCACAAATGGGAAATATCCTATTTTAGCTACAGGTGGCGAAATCGGGAGAACCAATTCTTGTTTATGGAATAAACCCTGTGTATTAATAGGAAGAAAAGGAACGATAGATAAACCTCAATATATGGAAACTCCATTTTGGACAGTTGATACACTATTTTACTCTGAAGTTTTTAAAGATAATAATGCTAAATACTTATATTATTTATTCAATACAATAAATTGGAAAAAGTATGACGAATCAACAGGAGTACCAAGTTTAAGTGCTAAAACAATAGAAAGAATTAAAGTTACTTTAAGCATCAGTAATACTGAACAAACAATAATCTCAAAAATTTTATCAAAATTTGATAATAAAATTCAGCAAGAAGAATGTATATTAAGTAATTTACAAACGTACAAAAAAGGGTTATTGCAGCAGATGTTTATATAAACATTTTTTGTAAAAGACCTTTTTTATAATCATTATAAAAATCAAGTAAAATATTTGCTTTTTCTATAATATTATCAATTTTTGATATTATATTTGAAATTTTTACTTGCTCATTATATACAGGACAAGAAAATTTATATTTTGAATATTCTTTTGCATTTATTCCGGGTTGTCCAGAACGAGTCGACATTATTGATACCCATTTTTTGTATTTAGAAGTTTGAGTGATATAAAAAATAAAATTACTGTAATATTCTTCTTTTATAGAAAATTTTATTAAGAATCCTGCAAAATACATCTTTCCGTCATTTTCATTATATAAATATGTCTTTCCTGTACTTGCCCCTGTTCTGGCAAATAATAAGTCATTAATTTTTAACTTGTAATCATCTGATAAAACACAATCTGGGGAAACGATATCCAAATTATTAAATTTACCTGTAGTTTCATCAATATCAGTAATTCTGATATATTTATTTTCTCCGTCATAATCTTTTGATGCAGCATTTAAGCCATAAGATATATTGCCTGTTACTTCTCCGAGAGCTTTTTCTTCCCATGTTGGATAATCGTTGCCGTTATCGTCTTTAAATCTCAATTTTTGACTGAATATTGCAGAAAGCAATCCTCTTTTATACTTCTTGAGGAGTTCTACAAGTTCTTTTTGTTTTTCGATTTTCTTGTCGATTAAGGTCAAAAAGGATGCTATTTTTTCTTGCTCCGGTAAACTTGGAAATGCGATTTTAATATCTTTAAAGCTGTTATAACTAATTTGTTTCCCATCCCTAATACCTTCTACTGCAATGTTAAGAGATTTTATAAAATTATAAGTTTTGAAATAATACTTAAAAAAATCGTAAGAAATATTTTGTTTATTATTTAGTATAGTATATGCCGGACTAACAATTCCTTCTAATTCCGAATATTCGAGTCCACCTTGGAAAGAACGAAGGCTTATAATAAAATTACCAGGTTTAACTATTTTATAAGATTTTAAGGATTTATTTTCGTATTTTATATTAATTCCACAACTTTCTCTTAGGATAACGCCTTTATCTTGTGTCACTGCAAGTACAGGCAATAAAGGGTTATTTTTTATAGAAATATTTTCAAATATTTCTTCTGTTTTTACCCTTTTCCACTCATCATTATACCCTTTAAAGCGGAGTTTGGGAACATTCTTACCCCTGTCTTCAAGATGATAACTTGAGGTCAAAAATTCTTCTAAATACCTTAATAAATAGATATATGGAGGAATTTATTATGAAAAAAATGACAAAAAACACTACTTTTAAAACTTTGACACACTTATGGTTAAAAGAAAAACAATCTTTAGTAACACCATCAACCTATGCTGGATTTTTACTTATTGTTGAAAATCACCTGATTCCGTATTTTGGAACTCAAAAAATATATTATATCAATGAACCTAAAATTCAAGAATTTATTTTTTATCTATTCAATAATGGAAGACTTAATAATAAAGGTGGTTTAACCGTTAAAACTATTCGAGATATTATTCTTGTATTAAGACTTACATTAAATTTCGCATACAAATCAAGAGTAATAGAGGCTTTAAACTGGAACTTAATAGAATATCCTAAAGATTTGTCCGTTAAAAAAGTTATAGCATTATCCAAAGATGAAGAACAAATGTTAATACAAACAATTTATTTAAATTTAACAAGAAAATCCGTTGGGATACTGTTGACATTATTTACTGGATTAAGGATAGGAGAGCTATGTGGATTGCAAATGTCAGACATATCATTATGCAATAATACTATTACTGTAAACAAAACCGTTCAAAGAATTTATGATAAATTAAATAAAACATCTTATATTCATATCGGAGCACCAAAAACAAAGAGTTCTCAAAGAACTATACCTGTACCATCATTATTGATGAATATTATAAAAAAGTTTTATACTAATAACCCTAATCATTACTTTTTGACAGGAAAAACAACACCAACAGAACCAAGAGTTTACAGACAATTTTTTACAAGATTCGTAAAAAAACATAAACTAACCCCGATAAAATTTCACGAGCTACGGCATACCTTTGCAATTAGAGCAATTGAAATATCTGATTTTGACATAAAGTCGCTATCTGAAATCTTAGGACATAAAAATGTATCATTTACTCTAAATGTCTACGGCAGAGCAAATCTTCAACAAAAAATCAAATGCATGAATCTGTTGAATGATTTACTATAATACTTAATACTTAGTATATTTATGTTAACATTAAAAACAAAGAGGAATGTAATATTGAGTATTATTGATAAAAAGAAATTGTCTGAATTGATAAAAAACATCCAATGTATAGAAACAACTTTAGGAACATTTAATATTGGTAAAACAATAGGAGAGGGTGGAACATCTATTGTAAGAAAAGCTCATATTGATAATTTAAATAAGGAATTTGCTATTAAATTCTTGGCTGAAAATTTGAAAGCAAAACCTTCAAAACAGTATAAAAGATTTAAGCAGGCCTATATAAATTTATTTTATGACCAACATTTTCTTCCGATTGTTCCACAATTATATTTTGGAGAATTACAAGAAAAAGATTTCATAATACCATTTACGATTATGCCATATCTGCCTAAAACTTTGAAAAACTACAGAAAAGGGTTGGGAAGTAATTTTAATTTTCAGAATTTTGAAAATATTTTTAATTGTTTGCTTAATAACATTGAAAAAATTCATCAATACAATATTATACATAGGGATATAAAACCGGAAAATATTTTTATAGCAGGTAATAATCTCTTAATAGGGGACTTTGATATTTCAAAATTTAACGATACGAATCATATAAAATTGATAGATACGCGTTCTGGAGAAAGACTTGCAAATTATGCTTTTTCTGCACCGGAACAATCTGATTCAACCCTAGGAAAAGTGAGCAATGCTTCGGATTGGTTTGCATTTGGACAAGTTTTATACTGGTTAATAACACAAAGTACAATCAAAGGACAAAATCCAGTTCAAGTGAAAGAAATTGATAAAAGTTGGTTTAAATATAATGATCTAATAAATAAATTAACTTCCCAAAATCCTCAAGAACGATTAAGTAGCAAAGGTGATATTGAAATTTTTTTAAAAAAGAATGATGAATCAATAAAGCAATTTGAACAAGAAAATAATATTATTAGAAGTAATGAAATATTTAATGAAATTCTTCGTAAAAATTTTCCAGGGAAACGTAATTTATTTAAAATCAATGACAAATCTGAAATTCAAAACTTATTCTATGACTTAAACAATAATGTAGAAGTTACACGTCTGTATTATCGATTTTACCATCTAACTGGTGGTGATTTTTATATTCGTAGGATTGAAAAAATGCAAAATCATATTGACGGTGAATTTTGGCTTTTAAATAATTATGAATTTTATATTAATAATCTATGGATATACAAAGATGATGTCGGATATGATTTTATTGTAATTGATATAAAAGCAATGAAAACTAATGATGTTTTTGGAGAACCTTGCGAGTCAAGTGTATGGGTTGGTGCAGGTTATGATCAAGGAGAGTACATTTCAAGTAATGAATATGAAGACGGTTATTCCACAAAATTAGGTAAATTATCAAATGATGCTGAATTTAGAGAAAGATATGTAAAAAAAGATCTATTAGTTATATCCCCACAATTCAGTAGTATGTATAATGCATTTGAAGGTGAAAATATCAAAAAGTTATTTACATTATATAAAAATAATAATATGGTGTTAAAAGAAGAATTTTTAAAAGAAATCATGCCACCAAAAGTATTAAGACATATATCTCATTTGATGATTTTAGGTTACTAAAAATAAATTTTTATCATTATATAGTAATTTACTTTTTCCGGTCATATAAATAATCATCTTCATCTCATTGTTAATTAAATTTTGTTCTGTATGTTAAATTACACTCACCTACGATTAAGTAAATTCCCCTTACCGCCGGAAACTTTCTTTTTAGCGCAAAAAGAAAGTTCCACAAAGAAAAAGCACCACTCAGATATTGGTCTTGGGTAAGAAAAAGTAATCAAAAAGAAAAGACCACTCGAGTTTTTGACAGATTTTATCAGGGTTTTGATTTTTTTAGCGCAAAAAGAAAGTTCCACAAAGAAAAAGCATCACTCAGATATTGGTCTAGGGGAAGAAAAAGTAATCAAAAAGAAAAAATTACTTAGATTTTTGACGAATTTTATCAATTTTTTTGAGTTTTTAGCGCAAAAAAGTTCTACTATTTTTTACGTCTTGTTTTTAGCTTTTTGGCATGTTCTTTGCGTTCTTTGTCTATAATTTCAAATCCGATTTTTTTGAGTATTTTTATTTTTTCATCAA
>CAKUZD010000013.1 GCA_934718275.1 uncultured Candidatus Melainabacteria bacterium
GGTAACGGCATAATATCTTGCAGGTTCGACTTTACCGTTACTCTCCATATCCTTCTCGATAGAATTAATCAAACTTCGGGTAAAATCATATAAATCAGAATGTAACGTTGTTTTAGTCCGAAGATATTCAGCTCTTTTAGTTTCCCAAGCATCAGACTTTTTCCATCGGCGTAGCGTTCTTTCGTTCAAATGAAGCTGCCTTGCGATATCTTCTAACGGCATAAATTTTTCAGCATAAAGCTCTAAGGCATTTTGTGCCAGTGCTAGTTTTTTCATCGTTAATCTCCTTTTAAAAATAATAAAATTGGGTGCATACACAGCATAACTCTGGTTCGCAGAAACATCAAGTCCGGAATGTGTCTATATGATACGATTTTTAGATTTTGAGTTGATGTTTCTACAGATATGAGTGATGAATGGTGTAGTTTGAAAGGAGCATACTATGATTGAAATTGGCAAAAAGTACAGATTAAAAAAACTCAAAGGTTGGTTTGAAAAAGATAGCGAAGAATTTACTGTTGTTTGCTTTGGCGAACACAATGTTGTCGGCTGCGTTGCACCAGATGGCGAAAGATATGTATTTGATAAAGATTTTTTGATTGATCCTGATAAGCCGGACGAGATATACGCAGATATTAAAATAACGAAAGGTTAAACTATGGTTGAAAAAGATTATATGCTATACGGCACAAAAATTTTAAACTTAAAAACACAAGAAATCGGATTACTGATTTGCTTATGGGAAAACAAATATGCTGATAAAACAGTAGATTTTGCGACTTGTGTAGATAAAACTGGCAAACGATACAATATTGAATTTGATAATATAAGAGGTTTTGAAGATGATTTTGAAAAATAAATTAACTAAAGAGACGTTGGACATTCCGTATTCTGATTTCAGAAAAAAGTTTGCAAAAGAAATTCAGGACGCGTTTGAGAGTTACCGTAAAACACAATTAAATAAATACTCTTGGATCTTCAAAGATGATAATTCTTTGGAGTTTAATTTTTATTTTGAACTCCATTGGAACTTTAATCATTTTGGAAACTCTAATTGGTATATTGAAAAACTGTAGATTAATCTTTTTTTAATCTAAACCTAGCAATTCTCGTATTCCAATAGAGTCTTCATTAGAGCAGCAATCTATAAATCTAAGTTTAATTTCAATATCATCAATTTTTATTGACTTATTATTATTTTGAAACTCCTCATTCGATGTTTTTGGGTATATCAGTGTTACATCATTACACTTAAGTTTTTTTGCATATGCCATACATTGATAGATGTCTGAGTAAGATATATCTCTTGATTTAACGTCCTTATATTTTACATCTACAATTTTTATCAAGTTTTCTTTTTTTGAGTTTTCATATATTAATATATCTGGACGGATATGGTATTGCTTTTCATTATCCAAAGAGCATGTCCTTTGAATCTTAACTTGATATTCTGTAAGAACTTCTTTTGCTAAGTTGCTAATATAATCTTCAAATAAAATCTCGGTCCTTAATAAAAAGGCAAAAGTTTCAAAATTACCACTTTGATTAAATGTTATACAATTTTGTAAAAACAATTTGCAATAGTCCAGAACTGTTACAAAATCTTCCATAAAACGATTTATGTATACTTTTTTACAGTCTTCATAAATACATAAAACATCATCTACTTCATCAAGCAGAAATAAGATTTTATTTAATAATTCTTGATTTTTTTTACTTATGCTTAACAGCCGTTTAGTAACATATTTTACGATTTGATTAAACTTATTATTAAATTCAAAAGAATCATAGGTACAATAAAATTTATGACTTTTACTTGTCGCAATATTTTTTGCATATTCAGTAAAATTTAATTTTCCTTTCAAAAAGTTTGTTTCTTCTTGAATTTCTTCATAATGCTGAAATAACGTTGTAGAAAAAAGTTCATATGTATATTTCGCATATAAGTATATTAAGCACTCAAATAAATCATCGCAATCAAAAGAAGCAAGTCCTGTTTTATAGTGGGGAAAATTATACATATCACTATACTTTAACCATTTTAAAAGTATATCTGCAGCTTGCTTGCCATTTTTATCTTTGCAAATTTTTGGATATAAATTAAATTCAGAATCTTTAAATTTTATGTATCCAACATAATTTTTTGACTTAAAATTATCTCTATCATCAAAAAACAAAAATTGTTGATGTTTTCTTATATCTGTATCAAAATTGTCTTCTGACAGATCCTCACGCCAAAGCTTGACAGTATCTTTATAATTAATCCATACTTCATCAAGAAAATTTTTAAATTCACGTATATAAGAGTTCTCTTTTGGTAGAGATTGAAGCTTACCATACTCATATAAAGTATATGTTAAGCATTTGTTGTCATTCATCTATTTTCTCACCACTTTTAATAAATATTTTTCATTTTTATCTATGCAATAACCTTCTTTTTCAAGTAATGGACCAACTATATCCTCAACCATTTCTTTTTTTGCATTAAAATATTCCATTAAAAGAGGAGTTACTTTTTTATTCATAACTTCAGATAAGTCTTCTGCTTCACTGCCTAAAAAATAGGTATGACCTATAAGAAAATCTGCGCTTTTCTTTTCAAAATAAATTCTGTCATTTAATGCTTCTAAAAATTCTTTATGTTTTAGATCTTTTAGATCATACTTTGGATACATTGGAACAAATTCAAATCTTCGTCTTAGCGCTACATCAAGAAGTGCTAAGGATTTGTCAGCTGTATTCATTGTTCCAACAATATATAGATTGTTAGGAACAGTAAAGCGGTCATTTGTGTAGGGGAGTGTAACTTCAATAGTATGGTACTCCCTGCCATCCTCAACAACTTTTTCACGTTTATCTTTTTCTATAAGAGTTATTAGTTCTCCAAAAATCTTAGAAATATTCCCTCTATTAATCTCATCAATAAATATGAAGAATTTTTTATTTGGCTCCTTTTTTGCTTTTATACACATATCTTTGAATATCCCGCAATGAAAATCAAATTGCATTGTACTTAAGTTTTTATCTTTAGATGTTTCATCCTGCTTGCTTTTGTTTATTATAGGTCTTATCCCTTCAACAAATTCTTCATATGAGTATGATTGATGAAAAGTACAAAAAACGTAATAATCCTTTGCTAGAATACTTTTATCTGTCTGAATATTATTATCAAAAGAATTTATATTAATATCATAATGCTCGCATAATTCATTATATAATTTTTCACCATCATCAATTAATATAAATCCATTTTCTTGTCTTTCAAAATAATTATTTTCATGTCTCGCATATACCCCTTCTTTTCTGATTGCATTTTTTTGCATTTCACCTCTGATAGAACATATTAAAGATTTTTCATCTTTGTAGTTACTACTAATCGAAAACCATCTTTGAATAAGCGGTAATTTAGATATTTGAACATCAGTTAATGGTTTATTTTGTGAATTGTTGATTTTGAATGCAAATATTATTTTTTCAACCCAATTTAAATCGCAATTTAGCAATATATCATCATATATATTTGTGCTTTCATGGTCATCTGCAATTTGTGGATAGATATAATCTTTTATTATGTTTTCTAATTTGTACGTTTTACCTGTTCCAGGTGGACCATATAAAATTTGATTTAATGGAATATTAGTCATATTTGCCTCATTTTTTGTACAATTACTTAAATCTGTTTTTATATTAAAAAAAACATTATATAATTCTTTGTTAATTTTAAAGCAGTAACCAGTGTTAATATTATAGTTTTTATCTATCGGACTATTTTTATAAAAAACATTGATATTATGTTTTTTGATACTATTAACAAAATCAACTTTCATTATCGGCGATGATAACTCATTATAATTAACCTTTACAATTATGTTATTTTTATCATCTATATAATAAGCTTTAGTAACTTCAAGAGTTGCCTGAATACCTTTATTTTTATTGTAACTAACTATTTTATCTCCAACTTTTAGCTCTTTCAAAATTTGTCTATGTGGAGAACTTGTATTTGGTGCAATTAAAGAATTTTCTTTTTTTTCATTTAAGTAATTTTGGCTTTGACATACCCAATAATAATTTATTTCTGAATTATTATTAATCATATTTTTAGCACTATTATCATTTATAAAATTTTTAAAACTTATTAAGGCTCTTTTATAAGATACAATTGTGGAAGGATTTTTCCCTTCTCTTTCAAATTGTTCTTTTAAAATAGATAATAGATTTTCAAAGCTAGTATTATCTTTAAAAGATTCCCAATAATTAATTCCTAATTCATCAGCATGTTTTCGTGGATAATCAGCATCGGAATATTGAGTATTTGCATCTACTTTGCTTAATTTATTATTTGCTACTAGTTTATACAAATATTTTCTAAATTCATCACGAATTGCTTTAATATCTTCCATAGACCATTCCTTTTTTCTTTAGGGTATCACAAACATGATTTGAACGTATTTTGAACGTTTATAAAACGGGGTTTGAATTAATTTGGCGAATTATCCATTCCATAATCACAGAGATGAGATATTCTTGTTCGGTTTGGGTTAGTTCTCTGTGTTGAGGGAATTTGTGTCATTTCTCGATACAGCCGCGACAACAGGTGGCGGTTGCATGTTGAGCAATAAAAACAGGATGACCTCGCATTGGAGTTTGTTTGCCGTCATTCACAGGTTCAGCCGGTGCAACCCTATCCCTAATAAAATCGCAGGCATGAGAACGAATCTTATCAAGTCCTTTATCCTTGATATATTCAAGCTCTTTTGCTCGGAGTTTAAATCTGCTTCTGAATTTTGATTTTGCGAGTTTGTCTAAAATATCCATAAATTTATGATAGCATAATGATAATGAGTAAAAATGATATAAAAGAAGCTGTAGAAAAAGAACAAGTTGAAAAGTTTTTCAAAACCGAAGTTGGACAGAATTGGCTTGAAGAACTCGATATTGTTGACTGTTTAAAATCAGAGTCTCCTGATTTTGTATTAAAAACAAAAAATGGGGAATCAATTGCATTAGAATTAACAAATTTTATAGCAGAAAATAAAAATCTTAAATTTTCTCAAGCTTTAACCACTATTGGTAATAAAATTTGTAGAGAAGCGGAAAAAGAATATAACCTTCATATGCATATACTTATTAATAAATATGATGATAGAGAATTTAGCATTCATTGGAAAGATCATTTAGATTATGCTTATAATCTAGGCTTTTCAGAACTTCCAGATACAAAAATACTTAAACAAAAAATGCATGATGTTCTAAAAAATAATATAGAAAAATTGAAAAAAGGTTGGCCTATTCAAGAATGGATACAAGTCGACAATGAGTATTTTCAAATATCAATGGACCCTATTGCTTGTCCGTGGTCAGGTAAATACGACTGCCACGTTAATAATGCTGGTATGGTTAAACCAAACCCCATCGATGAATTGCAAACTTGCATTGATAAAAAGAATAATAAAACCAAATTGTATAGCGAAAGTTGTGACAAATGCTATTTATTAATATATGTTCCAAACGCTTATGATGCTAATTATTGCGCATTTGACAACTTACTATTTAAACACAAATTTGATTCAAAATTTGAAAAAATATTTTTATATGATGACGATACAAAAAACTCATGTATTTTAAACCAATAATTTTATATATGTATCATCTCATAAATCAAATTCAGCTGATCTTCAAAATTGGGGTTGAGTTCTTTCCATAAAAATACAGAAAGGTGGTGGTCGAGGTATTTTCGCATACTTGCCATAAATTTTTTGCGATAAAGAATGTTGTATAATCGACGAGCTTCTTTGACTTCATCAGGTTGCTGACGTCGTTGCGGTAACTTAGATTTTAGAGGTTTTTGAGTGATAAAAACATTGTCATTATAGCAATACAAGCATATCGAAACATCATTCATAAAAATTCTGACTTGTGGAATTTGTGGGTCTGTGTCAAAACGTTCAACTAGTTCCTGATATTGTTTGTCATAAATTTTTGCTCGAATGTATTGATAAAAAGTTTCCGTTTTTGTGTTTCCCATATTCGCGATTTTTGCTGTTTGAGAAGCAGGAATTCCAAAACAAAAGCATTTATAAATAATTTCGATTTGCTCTGTTGTAGCTACGTTATAGACTTTCGGCAGACGATTAAGATTCCTGCGAACTTTGGGGTCTTCGTTTTTATTATCCGGCATGAAATATTTAGGAAATATTCCCATCATACCCTCAGTTTGGTATTTTTTGCGTTTAGAATGAAACGCAGAATATGAAACCTTTAGCTTTGGATTCTTTAACGGAATTATTTCCAAAAAGCTCCGCAGTTCTCTGCAATTCATACCTTCTGTGAGTTTAAAAAGTTTCAGATATCTGTATATAAATTCTTTGCCTCTATCCGAAGCCACAACATACAAGCGTTCTTCCTCTTTATTATGGAAAAGTTTTTTGACCTCTTTATCCATCGCACGCCGTTCGGAGTCTTCTAAAAAATCATATAGTTTAAGCGACGAGCGTTTAATCAAATACTTTCCCTCTAAATCAGCGGTTTTATTTGGTTTTACGACATAATTACCTTTAAGACAATTCCTTTTTACCGTTTCTTCTTGAATATTCAGTAGCCGAGCAACCTCGGGTATCGTGAGCCAAATATCTGAGTCACTGCTTTGACTTGTGGGGACTGGTTTATTCACACGTTTTTTAAAATTTATATATAGATATTCTGTATTTGATATCTTTTTAATTTGATTCAAATTTTCCAAATCGTTGAGTGCTTTTTGAATTGTCTTTTCATTTTCTTCAAGCATTGGCAGAATGTCAGGCAGGGTAAATTTATTGAGCCCTTTCGCTATTTTAAGAATTTTCATTTGTAAGTTCAATTTTTTCTGCGTCAGCATCGTCATTTTTTAACACCTCCTTCAAAGTTATATCGTCAATTTCTTTTATTCCGTTTGATTTTGCGACCTGTTCCGCTTTACTGATAGTTTTTACCAATTGCCTGAATCGATTTATGCGAGTGTATAAAAGCTTTTTGGCGCAATCCGTAAACGGGACTTCTGATAATTGGTCAATTATTGAAGTTATATCTTGTTTAGAGAACGGCTCAAATTTTATAATTTCTAATAATCTGTCATATAAATGCTTGTGCCTTTGGAGCCTTTTATTTGCCGTACCCATCCCGACTAAAACAATAGGAACATTTGTTTTGTCGTGAATGTCCCTTAAAGTTTCAACCGCCCGAGAATCAATAGTCAAATAGTCCGTTTCATCTACAATAATGGTTCTTGGGGTTTTGATTAATTGTGTCACCACTTGATTGAAGATATCTGAGAACTTGTTATAAGGAATCTCTCCTAATTCTTCAACCATCTCTTCTAATAACCAACGGGCAGACATAAGATTGGCACTCCTGATTAATATTGCATCATTTTGTGCCGCCCACCAAGTGATTGCGTAAGTTTTGCCGAGCCCCGGTTCGCCATAAACAAGTCCCATTCCTGGGACTCCGTCTTCTCTTTCACGCAGGCGGTTCATCATTGAGATTAGTTGTTTTACATTCTTTGTTTTTACGAAAACCTTTTTCATTACTGCTCCTTTCCGTATATTTCTTTGTATTCGTCTGATTTTATGTAATTTGCAAGCCACGTTCTATCTTCAGGGCAAATGCACCCATTTTGCATATGCCATTCGTAGCGTTCATAGGAAGATTTAAATATCGGCCTTGCTACAATTGAGGTTTTAACTTTCGGTTCAAAATCATGTTTCGGCTTTGGCTCAGGTTGAACTGTTATTTCTTTAATCGGCTCGGGTTCAGGCAAGCGGATATTTTACATTAATTCTTTTTCAAGATAATCCATATCTTCTAAATTAAAATGTTCCCGAACTGCTTTAATCGTTTTTCTGCGAAGCTTTTGTTGTTTTTCAATCTTTTGTTTATAGTCCTCAATATCTTTAATATCGCCCATTTGATAAGCAAGCGGATGAGTCTCCGTTATGCGGTTTGCCTTGCATATAAATTCGCCCTTCATTGAATAAACTTTGATGTAAGACAAATCAAACAGGCTGTACTTTATAACTGTTTTTTCTTTGATACCGTAAAGTGCCTCGTCAAAATAATCAGCCTTCAAAAATCTTATTCCGTTTCTGCCGATTGATTTAATCTCTTGTGCCATCATCAAATCATCAAGCGAGTTTTCATCAATATTTTGTTTTTCAATTCCGTTTAAAACCTCTTGAATTGTTTTATCTTTATTGTTTGGACAAGGTTGGGAGTGTTTAAATTCAAGCCATTTTTCTATCATTTTGAGTGCTTGTTCTATTGTCGGGGTAAAACTATATTTTTCGTGGATATTTTTGTGCAACTTTTCGTTTCGCATCAAATATGCCGGCTTATTTTCAATGCTTGTCCCAATGTAACTTGGAATTAGCTTTTCAAAACTTTCCTGAAAATCCAAAAAGAAACGCTCGATGACTTTTGCTCGAGCGTTGTATGGAGTAGCATAGACAGGCTTTATTCCGAGTTTGTTGTAAACTCCTGTAAACCCTAATTCCTCAAACTTTTTATCCCCATTGAAGAATTTGCTTTTGAATGCTCTGCCGTTATCTTGATAAACGTATTCAGGAATATGATTCATTTTTAAGATTGCATTGCGTAGGGCAGACGCAATATTTTGTGTACATTCTTCAAGCATAATGTCGTACCCGACAAGTCCGCCCGATTTCCAATCCAAGAACCCAAGCAGAGTTGCTCGGCAGGGTTTTCCTGTAAATGGGTTTATCACTTGGAAGTTGAGCGTATGCCCGTCTGCGACAAGCACTTGCCCTGCTTTTAAAAGCGATGCGTTTCTTACAATAAACGGACTTACTTTATCCTTTAATGCTTTTTCACCATCTCTGGCAAGTGTCCATTTGTCATAATTGTTATCCCTGAACCACTCTGCGTACCTTCGGAAAGTTATATCTTTTGGCAAAATCTCTTGCCCGCGTTCTTTTAATATATGTTTAGTTAGTGAAATAGCTTTACCTATTGAAAAGGAACTTGGTGATAACAAAATTTGTATAAATATTTTAATCTGTTCCTCGTTTAAAGTTGTTCTATATTCTTTTCTTGTTGAATATTTATATTGTCCGACTAATGCCGTCCAATCTTTGTTATAATCTAATAACGCTCGCCAGCGATAAAGAGAACCTATGGAGACTTTACCCAAGATTTTGAAAATCTCTTCTTGGAACATCCCTGTATTATATAATTGCAAGAATTCCTTATCGGGTATGTTGCCACCTGTTTTCAACTTGTCCCTTTTATATTCTTTTCTAAAATTAAGCCACACATAAATCAGGTCGTACTTTGCGAGTGCAATTTTCCTTTGATTTTCGGATATCAGTTTTTCTTGTTTGATATTGAGGTTTGATAGTTCAATAACCTCGTTCTCACAAGTTTTATAATCGTCATAATATTCCTGAAAATATTTGAGCTGAAGTTCTTCTTCAAGCGTTGATAATTTAATTTTGTATGTTTTTCCGCCACGAATATTTTCAACTTTATACTCATATTTATTCTGATTTAGTGCAAGCCGAACAGCTCGACGAGTAATGTTTTTGAGCTTCGCAAGTGTCTCAACATCAATCCAAATATCGTTATTATTAATGTCTGCCATACCGTATCCTTGTTTATTATTACAGCTACTGTATGTTAGACTGCTTTCTCTCAAAATGGAAGTGTTTGAGGGGGAAATGTATTGTTTTGTGTCTGACTATATCTGAATTTTAAGCAGAAAATTTTATAAAACTGCTTTTGAACACCTTTTAAACGCAATTTAAACGGGGTTTGAATTTATTATTCTAAAAAAATCTGCTGTTTTCTCTCAATTCTGCTTCCGTCTTTGAGGGGCAAAATTAATCCGTTATTTTTTACACATACTTTTAGAAAAGTCATGTACAAGTTTTGAAATTTATTTGAATAAAATCTTTATAAAATAGAGTCAGGGAAGCAATTTCCCCTTAAAAATTTTATTTCCGACTTATGGGTAAATATAATAGAATTATGCAAAATAATTAAAATTCTAAAAGGCACAATTTGCGGGGTTCTTCCGAGTTTAGTATAAATTTAAGGAGTCAAATTTCCTCAAATGTCCGATTTTGGGCAATCGCCAAAACTCAAACATATTAGGGAAACTTGGCGATTTTATAAAATTTTATGGAAAGATACTGAACATTTTCATCCTAATATCCGGACATTTCGGACTTTT
>CAKUZD010000014.1 GCA_934718275.1 uncultured Candidatus Melainabacteria bacterium
TCATAACATACAACTTGAGCTTTGTATCCGTTTGGTTCAATCTTGGTTTTAAAATGGTTCACAATATGTTCACAAACCTTTTTAATACGTTTTTTGTCATACATAATTGCTTTCATATTTACTCTACGAGAAAGCTCGCATTTATCTTCTTCTGATAAATCTTTTGTTAAGCAATCAAATTCTCTATCAAGATTTTCCTTATTAACGTGTAAATCGACAGGAACCGGTTCAAAATTGAGCGGTAGTGTTGCCTTATCTCTGATTGAATCAGAGAATGAATATTTGCTCATATAACCGCTTTTATCTTCAATGGCGCCGAATGTATGGAAAGTATTTTTATCAATTCTGTTTATAGGAGTTCCGGTTAAACCAAAGAAGAATGCGTTAGGAAGTGCCAATCTCATTTTTTCTCCGAGGTTACCTTCTTGAGTTCTGTGAGCTTCATCAACCATAACGATAATGTTATCTCGTTTGTTTAAAACTGTTTCAACGTCACCAAATCTGAATATAGTAGTTATCAGAATTTTACGAGTATCATTTTTGAAGAACGTCATCAGTTCTTCTTTTGTAGAGGCGCTTTCAAGGTTTGGAATATCAGAAGCGTTAAATGTTGCAGTTATTTGTGTTTCTAAATCTATACGGTCATCAACGATAACAACTGTCGGATTTTTCAATTCCGGTATCATACGCAATTTTTGTGCAGCAAATACCATAAGCAAGGATTTACCTGAACCTTGGAAATGCCATATCAAACCTTTCTTTGGATAGCCGTTTATAACTCTGTTTACAATTAAATTTGCACCTTCATATTGTTGATAGCGGCATATTATTTTATATTTTCTGTATTTTTTATCTGTTGCAAATATCGTGAAGAATTGGAATATATCCATAACTCTTGCAGGTGTAATCATATCTGCTACGCTAATTTTTACATCTGCTAAAGTGCCTTCGGTTTTACAACTTGGAGTGTGCCAAGGCCCCCATAAGCCAATCGGCATACAAACAGATCCATATCTAAAACATTTTCCTTCAGATGCAAAATTGAATACATTTGGCACAAACATTTGCGGAATGCTTTTTTCGTAAGCAGAAATATCTCCGGCACCGTCTAACCAGGTTATTGCATCACGTACAGGCGATTTTAATTCTCCAATTGCAACAGCGAATCCGTTAATAAGTAACACTAAATCAAGTCGTTTTCCACCTTCTTCTTTTGGAAATACCCATTGATTTGTAACAACATACTCATTCTTATCAAGTTCTTCTTTCGTCATTGTTCCAAAGAACTTTATAGGCACCATTCTTCCGTCTTTACCAAACGGGAACGAATTTTCTTCAAATATAAGTTTTTTAAATTGTTCATTTCTTGTAACCAAGTCGTGTGCTTGAGTTGAAAGGATAAGTGAACGTAATTTATAAATTACTTCATCTGCTCTTGATGGTTCTTCTGCGATTTCAGGATTCAACCTAATTAGAGCTTCTTTAACCATAGGTTCTACAAGCACATCGTTATATTCACGAGGAAGTTCTTCCGCTTTAATATACTTCCAACCATTGTTATTTAATATTGTTATAAGCATTTGTTCTAAGGTATCTTCATTAAACATGTGAGACCTCCTTGGTTAAGTTTTGGTTAATTGCACTATTTGTAAAACATTCGATGGCCTTTTTAGATGTTTCAATGCTTTTCAAAAAATTATCAGAAGTTTTCTTTAAGTCCACAAATTGTTTTTGAATTTCCATTGGTGGAATTTTTATAGTTGTATTATCAAGATATTCTTGTAATTTCAAATTATGTATTCCGGTTGTTTTATGATCATATAATTTTGTTTTCCCATTATGGTAACAATAAAATAAGAACAAAAATAGAAAATCGTTATCAATAAAATTACTTTTTCTTCTAAGTACAGACGTAAAATTATTACAGATATAATTTTTATCACATTTATCATACATTACTACTCTTCCAACCGGTTTACTATCAGACCCACCAGATTTTTCAATTATTATATCTCCAAATCTTAATTCTTTTTCTCCTATTTTGTTTTTATCTATATCTCTAGTAACAACGTCTGAATAATCAATAATGCCGTCATCAGTAAAATTTGTAGTTCGTAGAACATTTACACCAGAATTATTCATTTTATTTTCTTTACCCCAATTACCACTAATAGGTGTATTAATAATGTCTGATATTGAATATTCATCCCAACTGTTTTTATTAAATAAACTAGACTCGTAAATTTCATTAAACTTTGTATGTAAATATCTCTTAGTTACAACAATAGTTTTTTTATAAGATCTTCTTGTTTCTTCTGCTGCCCATAAAAGTTCTGCCAATTCACGCTGCTTATTCAAATCCGGCAATTCAAATTCAAGTTCTTTAAGTGCGCTCCAATTTATTGTCGGAGAGAGAGAACCTACTGATATTTTAATTGCAGAATCCAAAAAATAATCTGACGCAATAAACATTGGGAAAAATTTAGGATCAATAACTTTTTCTTTTGGTCTTAAAACCATACCGTGAGCAGAAAAAATACCATCAAAAGGTGCTATGGCTACTTTTTTTTGGTATGCTCTCCTTTTACCAAAAAGCACATCACCTTTTTTCATTACTAATTTTTCTCCAATCGGAGCAACTTCCGAGCCATATCTTGTTACTTCAAGGCATTGAGGGTCTAAATGTTCTAATCCGATATAAGTATATTTATCTTCTTCAACAGGTTTCTTTTTTTCTGTACTATTATATGCAATATCTTCAAATCTATACTTTGTCATTTATCCCTCCTTTCCTATTTTTGCTACTAATTCTTTATAGTTTTTTCTCATTTCATTTGAACTTTTAAGCCAAT
>CAKUZD010000015.1 GCA_934718275.1 uncultured Candidatus Melainabacteria bacterium
ATTGGCTTAAAAGTTCAAATGAAATGAGAAAAAACTATAAAGAATTAGTAGCAAAAATAGGAAAGGAGGGATAAATGGCAAAAGTTTGTTTAGGTGATGTTGCAAATGAACGCAAAGAAAATTGCAAGACAAATGAATATAATGACCATATTGTTGGTTTAGAGCACTTGATCCCTCAAGAAGTTACTTTAACCCAATGGGCTGAAAATATTGAAAATACTTTTACAAAAGTTTTTCATAAAGGAGATGTGTTATTTGGCCGTCGTAGAGCATATTTAAAAAAAGCTGCTGTTGCACCATTTGATGGAATATGTTCTGGTGATATTACAGTAATTGAGGCAAAACCGAATAAAATTATACCCGAATTATTACCTTTTATAATTCAAAATGATAATTTGTTTGATTTTGCAGTAGAAAAATCTGCAGGATCATTATCGCCTCGTGTAAAATGGTCACATCTTCAAAATTACGAATTTGAGTTGCCGGATTTGAATAAGCAGCGTGAATTGGCAGAACTTCTTTGGGCAGCAGAAGAAACAAAAGAAGCATACCAAAATTTGAT
Source organism: uncultured Candidatus Melainabacteria bacterium (assembly GCA_934718275.1). Taxonomy (GTDB): domain Bacteria; phylum Cyanobacteriota; class Vampirovibrionia; order Gastranaerophilales; family Gastranaerophilaceae; genus Stercorousia. The sequence continues at coordinate 563 of CAKUZD010000015.1, forward strand.
AGAAAAATCTGAGACACTTTTACAAGCAAAATTTCAAAAAATGCTATTGGAGGTCCCGTATAAAGAATATAGTCTTGAAGATTTATCTTCAAGTTGGTTAAAAGGACAACCTTTCAAGAAAACTGAAATAGTTAATGAAGGTGAAAATGACTGCATTCATTATGGGGAATTATTTACAACCTATGGTCCAATAATTGATACTACAATATCTAAAACTAATTCAGAAGTTAAGTGCGCCTCAAATATAGGAGATATTCTATTCCCTGCATCAGATGTTACGCCAAACGGCTTAGCACGCTGTTCCACAATTGAATTAAAAAATGTATTGTTGGGTGGAGATATAATAATTATGCGCCCTAAAAGCTCAGATATTAACACTAAATATTTAAGTTATGCAATAAATACCCAGAAAGAACAATTGCTAAGTCGTGTTACTGGTTCATTAGTAAGGCATATTTCAGCAAAATCATTAAAAAGTGTTATTGTTCCAATACCTGCTAAAAATATACAAGACAAATTTGTTGATTTTGCAGAGAAATTAAGAATTTCAAAAAAATCAATAGCACCTGCTCTTACAAATGTACAATCTGTAATAAAGTCAATCATAAACCAGAACATAACCAAGGAGGTCTCACATGTTTAATGAAGATACCTTAGAACAAATGCTTATAACAATATTAAATAACAACGGTTGGAAGTATATTAAAGCGGATGAACTTCCACGTGAATATAGTGATGTACTTGTTGAACCTATGGTTAAAGAAGCTCTAATTAGGTTGAATCCTGAAATCGCAGAAGAACCATCAAGAGCAGATGAAGTAATTTATAAATTACGTTCACTTATCCTTTCAACTCAAGCACACGACTTGGTTACAAGAAATGAACAATTTAAAAAACTTATATTTGAAGAAAATTCGTTCCCGTTTGGTAAAGACGGAAGAATGGTGCCTATAAAGTTCTTTGGAACAATGACGAAAGAAGAACTTGATAAGAATGAGTATGTTGTTACAAATCAATGGGTATTTCCAAAAGAAGAAGGTGGAAAACGACTTGATTTAGTGTTACTTATTAACGGATTCGCTGTTGCAATTGGAGAATTAAAATCGCCTGTACGTGATGCAATAACCTGGTTAGACGGTGCCGGAGATATTTCTGCTTACGAAAAAAGCATTCCGCAAATGTTTGTGCCAAATGTATTCAATTTTGCATCTGAAGGAAAATGTTTTAGATATGGATCTGTTTGTATGCCGATTGGCTTATGGGGGCCTTGGCACACTCCAAGTTGTAAAACCGAAGGCACTTTAGCAGATGTAAAAATTAGCGTAGCAGATATGATTACACCTGCAAGAGTTATGGATATATTCCAATTCTTCACGATATTTGCAACAGATAAAAAATACAGAAAATATAAAATAATATGCCGCTATCAACAATATGAAGGTGCAAATTTAATTGTAAACAGAGTTATAAACGGCTATCCAAAGAAAGGTTTGATATGGCATTTCCAAGGTTCAGGTAAATCCTTGCTTATGGTATTTGCTGCACAAAAATTGCGTATGATACCGGAATTGAAAAATCCGACAGTTGTTATCGTTGATGACCGTATAGATTTAGAAACACAAATAACTGCAACATTTAACGCTTCTGATATTCCAAACCTTGAAAGCGCCTCTACAAAAGAAGAACTGATGACGTTCTTCAAAAATGATACTCGTAAGATCTTAATAACTACAATATTCAGATTTGGTGATGTCGAAACAGTATTAAACGAACGAGACAATATTATCGTTATGGTTGATGAAGCTCATAGAACTCAAGAAGGTAACCTCGGAGAAAAAATGAGATTGGCACTTCCTAACGCATTTTTCTTTGGTTTAACCGGTACTCCTATAAACAGAATTGATAAAAACACTTTCCATACATTTGGCGCCATTGAAGATAAAAGCGGTTATATGAGCAAGTATTCATTCGCCGATTCAATTAGAGATAAAGCAACTTTACCCCTAAACTTTGAACCGGTACCGGTTGATTTACACGTAAACAAAGAAAATCTTGATAGAGAATTTGACCTTATGACAAAGGATTTGACAGAAGAAGATAAAAATGAACTTTCTCGTAAGGTTAATATGAAAGCAATTATGTATGACAAAAAACGTATTAAAAAAGTTTGTGAACATATTGTGAACCATTTTAAAACCAAGATTGAACCAAACGGATACAAAGCTCAAGTTGTATGTTATGA